>NZ_FOWR01000008.1:0-136272 GCF_900115495.1 Enterovibrio norvegicus DSM 15893
GTACCTGTGGTTGAGCCGTCGGTAGTACCCGTAGTTGAGCCGTCAGTCCCGCCAGTCGTTGAACCGTCTGTGGTACCTGTGGTTGTGCCGTCTGTACCGCCCGTGGTCGAACCATCGGTCGTACCTGTAGTGCTGCCGTCTGTACCGCCGGTCATTGAACCATCGGTGGTACCCGTGGTGCTGCCATCCGTACCGCCGGTGGTTGAACCGTCTGTCGTACCCGTGGTTGAGCCGTCGGTGCCGCCGGTGGTCGAACCATCAGTCGTACCTGTGATTGTGCCGTCAGTACCACCCGACGTTGAACCGTCTGTAGTAACGCCAGGGCCACCACCGGGTGGGTTTACGCCATCGGTTGAACCACCGTCCCCCGAGCCATCTGTTTTTCCATCTGTCGAACCGCTATCGGTTACACCGCTGTCTGTCGAACCACCGTCAGTTGTGCCAGTGTCTGTGCCGGGATCTGTAACTCCATTATCAGGACTATTTGCGCGAAAGGCGTTATCGCCTGAGTCACAGCCAACTACCAGAAGAACCGAAATTAATATTGCTATTTTGGTTCTGAGCTTGAATCCACGCATGTCATTTGCTCCCGGCAAATTATTATAAGCACCAAATTGGAGAACTAAGTGTGTGAAGATTTGGTATGAATTAAGGAAGTTATACAAACGGACTTATATGACTTCCTCGGTCAAAAACCTTTAACCCTTAAAAAGCATCACCCGTCCTAGCAGGCAATATTGAGTACAGAAATAGCGGGCAAAGAGAAATAAAAAAACACACCAAGTACATTGAATATATTGGTGAGAATGAATATGCAAATTTGAATAGAGATGATATTTTTCTATCAAATTATAGAATTTTTCATATTTAATAATGTTATCAATTAGATTTTAACTAACTATAAAGTCATGCTTAACTAGTTCTTTTCTGGTACTTAAAACACTAACTTTTGTGTTGTTATACGGATAAAGGTCACATTAATGCATTTTAAATATATCTAAATATTTACTATTTTTGGCAAACACTTTCATCAACTTATGATTTTTTTAATCTTTCAAGGGAATCATATGGAAATTAAAATAAGTATCTATCTAAATTACATTAGGACTAGTTTTTAAATTAGAAATACCTATATAAGTGAAAAATCACGGAAAATAAAAACAGAATTTAATAAAAAGAAAATTCATCAAAATATAATCATAAATAGTATTAAAAACTAACAATTCTTGACAACAAATCTGGGCATAAAAGCCAGAGCGTCCGCATGAACGATTAGAATTTAACCATTGACGCCAATCCAGCCATAAGGACTTGCTCCAAAAAGGTTGGTTGCATCATGCAGCGTTTCTGTTTCATCGGCACACTAATCTTGGATGGCTCTGCTCTTAACATATTTAGTGCCATGTGCCTTAATCCCGCCAAGTTTTCAGCAGCGTTTTCTCGGTAAATCTAGCAAGCATCTTCCCGCATACTGACATCCAAAATCCAATGCATCGACTCAATACCCCAATGGGGGCGGATAGCATCTCCCGCCTGCTCTGGTGTCAGGTCGGTGTGGTTTGCGTCAGTTTGGAAACCATGCGATGAAGGAGCTGTTCGCAAAAAAGGCTTGGTAACGGGCCCGAGCTTATCTCTGAACAATTAACTAATTGGTGTAAAGCTCATGATATCGAGCTTATATATATCCAGCCTGACAAACCTCAAAAAACGGATTTGTAGAGCGCTTTAATGGCTCGTTCCGTCGTGAGTTCATCAATGCTTATTTGTTTGAATCCATAGAGCAGGTTCGAGATATGGCATGGGTGTGGATGTGTGATTATAACGAAGAACGTAGCCGCAAAAGCTTAGGAAACATCCCTCCGGCCGAATACCGGAGGAAATTGGAGACCTCTAGCTATGTATTGTCTCGCTAAAGGGGAAGTGGACATCTGCATCCCTATCTGAATAGAGGTAGATTCTAGATACGAAAAAGCCCGCTCAGTGAGCGGGCTTAATCTAATTTGGCGGAGAGATAGGGATTTACTTGGTCACTTCGTTCCCTTGCCCTTCGGGCCGTTGCCTTTTCCGACTGCGTCGGGGCAACGTTGTCTCGCTTCGCTCGGCTGAACCCTGACTAGGGTCCTGCATCCCTATCTTTTTCGAGGTTTAAAAATGCAAAAAGGCCGCTGTAAGAACAGCGGCCTTTTCTAATTTGGCGGAGAAATAGGGATTTGAACCCTAGGAGGGCTATAAACCCTCGCCGGTTTTCAAGACCGGTGCTTTAAACCACTCAGCCATCTCTCCGTGGTTGCGGCGAATATTATAGTCCTCTCGGGGGGCTGTAAACCCTTTTTTCCCTAAATTCGTTCGTTCGCGCACTTTCTCAGCAATCTGGTGATAATCACATCAACACTACCCCATGATCGTAAATTTATACGTGGTCTCATGGTTGTAAGGCGCGTTCTTAGCCAGTACGGAATTGGGAAAACTTGGCTGATTTGGTGAATCTGGCAAGTAACCTGTCTCGAGTGCCACGCCGCTGTGTTTTTTGTATTCGCCTGAACGTGAAGGCTCACCCGCCAAGAAATTGCCTGTGTACACCTGCAAACCGGGTTTGGTGGTGAACACTTCCATCATCAGTTTACAATCAGGTGAAATGAGTGATGCAGCCACTTCTCTCGCGTCTGCTGTCTCGTCATTCAGTAGATAAGCATGATCATACCCTTCTGCAATGCGCTGGGTTGGGCTTTGCATGAGATCTCGGCCAATGACTTTGCTCACGCGAAAATCCATGTCATCGCCATCCACCGCAATCAAGGTGCCTGTGGGGATCAGGTTTTCATCCACATCAACATAATGGTCGGCATTGAGTCGAAGCCGGTGTGAAAGGCAATTTTCATCGGTACCTGAAAGATTGAAATAGGCGTGATTGGTGAGGTTCACTGGGCTAGCTTTGTCGCAGCCGCCTTGGTAACGAATAACCACGGCGTTGTCATCGTTCAGCGTGTAAGTCACCGACAATTTGAGTGTGCCAGGAAAGCCTTGGTCGCCATCAGGGGAAACGAGCGAAAAGGTGACGGAGTTATGGCTGAGGGATTCTGCATGCCAGCGCCGTTTATCAAAGCCGGCTTCTCCGCCGTGTATGGTGTTCCCGGCTTGGTTGCTTGAAAGGGAATAGATTTCCCCATCAAGCGAGAACTGCGCCTTGGAAATGCGGTTTGCGTACCGCCCTACCGTCGCGCCAAAGTAAGCGGTTTGTTTTGCGTAATCTTCGGCGCTTGAGCACCCTAGTATCACGTCTCGCTTGGTGGCATTGACAGGGACAAGACAACTTACCCATGTTGCGCCGATATCCATAAGGGCAATAGACATGCCGTTGGCATTGGTCAGTTCATACAGATTCGGAGACTCTCCATCCGAGGGGGTGTGGGAGTGAACGCCTTGTATTGGTTCTTTTTCGTGTGTTGTCATAGTGCATCCTCCTTGAGCACAATTACTTCTGCGCCATTCTCAGCACTACATACATAAATGTCGGCCACGAGGCCCGATGTGAGATCGTATTGTTTCACAATAGCATCGGTCACCGATTGAATGTGAGCAACAGGCACCAGTGCAACGACACAGCCGCCAAAGCCTCCGCCCGTCATTCTTACGCCACCTTCATCACCGATCACGCTAGACACGATATCGACGATGAGATCGATCTCTGGCACGGTGATTTCAAAATCATCGCGCATCGATCGGTGAGATTCCGCCATTAAGGTGGAAAGGGTTGTCCAATCGCCACGTTCAAACGCGTCTGCTGCGGCCAAGGTGCGGGCATTTTCGGTGACAACATGTTTGGCACGCTTCGCGATGACGGTATTAAGTTCATGTTTCTGCGCTTCAAACGTTTCAACAGACACGTCTCGAAGCGCTTTCACGCCGAAGAAATCTGCCGCGGCTTCGCATTGTTCTCGGCGGCTATTGTATTCACTGTCCACTAAACCACGTTGCTTGTTCGAGTTAATGATCATGACTGCCATGTCGCTGTTTAAGCTGACAGGCTTCGTTTCTAACGATCGGCAGTCAATCAGCAATGCATGCCCCGGCTCACCAAGCGCGGAAATCAGCTGATCCATGATCCCGCAATTACACCCGACAAAATAGTTCTCTGCCGCTTGCCCCACCAGCGCGATGTCTTGCAGTGATATAGAGGAAGAGGCATCTTTGCTCAGGTGCGACAACGCCAACCCAACGGCGACTTCCAGCGACGCTGAAGAACTCAGCCCCGCCCCTTGCGGGACGTTACCTGTGATGACAATGTCTGCGCCGGTCAGCGTTAATCCATGTTTGATTAAGTGCACCGCCACACCACGCACGTAGTTCGTCCACTGTGCCTCTTGGTTGTGAGCGATGACGTCATTGAGGGAGAAGGTGTCTTCCGCGTTGTCGTAGTCGGCAGCGATAACGCGCACGATGCCGTCCGTACGCGCTCGGCCTGCAATGATTGTTTGGTAGTTGATGGCGCAAGGCAGCACAAAGCCGTCGTTGTAGTCGGTGTGCTCTCCAATGAGATTGACGCGACCTGGCGCTCTGAATAAATGCGTAGGAGCAAAACCGAAATGGTGCTCGAACGTCGATTGTACAAACTGGCGCTGTTGTTGATTGCGCTGTTGATCCGTCATTTTCACCTCAACAAAAATCACTCCCTGTACCTAACGCGCCACCACGGTGTCATGGATTGCTTTGACAATAAAATCAATCGACTACTGAGAGAATACCCAAGGTGAGCTGCCGCTCCCTTGCTCAAGAATGCGTTGTCATAAAATCACCGTCAGTGACCTAAAGTACACGAGAAAAATGTAAACGTTTCCAATTGTTATGCTAATTGTAGACAGTGAATCAAAGAACAACCTGCTAGACGGTAAAAGAGATGCAATAAATCGCGTTGGTTGAGTAAAGCTTTGCAGAGCCCCACGAGATTCAAGATTGGCGCTTCACTTTGGCGCGTCATCCTGATACAAGGGGGAGAAATGGACGCGACACATCGAAACAGGAACAGAATGCAACTCAACGACTTTCTCGCAAAACTGGCGAATACCCCTGCGCTTATTGAATTTGAAGACACCATGAGTGTTATCGATGGGCAATACGATTTCTCGCCTACACGCTTTACCAATGGCGATCTCGTTAACAAAGCAGGGCAAAATTCAGGATCATGCAAAATATTGTCGTTTGGTCAGTTGCATGAGCTAGAAGAAAGCGCGGTACTTGCGTGTTTCGGGGGTTACTACCGCGATGATGTACTTTGTCATCCATCAGGGAATGACCATCAGAACATCCGCAACTTTATGGTATCGGGCTGGAAAGGTGTTCAGTTTGATCGCCCTGCGCTAACACCCAAAACAACCGTGTCTTCCAGTTAAGCGACGTTCAACCACAAATAATAGAAAGGGAGCGTGATGATCACATCACGCTCCCTTTTTCGTTTCTGGTTTCATTTCTGGCGTCAAAGCGCTGCCGACTTTTCATCAAACGACGACTACTTTAACCAGCCCTTGTCTGCGGCGTCTTTCAACATGGTTTGGGTATAATCCCACAGCGTTGTCGAGCCTTTTTCAATTTTGCTGTTCACGGTGAGCGCTTGCTCTAAAGAGATACCGTGTTCCCTCCAGCTTTGTCCGTTGGTATTGACGTTCAATAGCATGGGCATAAGCCTATCTAACGCTTTGCCGAACTGTGCTTCTGGCGATTGCGCGGCTTCAAATTCATGCCATAACGCAAGCAATTCATCGCCTTGCTCTTTCGGCAACATACCGAACAAACGCGCTGCCGCTTTCTTTTCATTTTCTTCTTGAGACTTTGCGGCCTCGAGGTCGTAAACAAAGGTATCACCCGCATCAATTTCCACCACATCGTGAATAAGGAGCATTTTCACGACTTTGGCGATATCGACAGGTTCGTTCGCGTGCTCTTCGAGCAAGAGCGCCATGAGTGCGACTTGCCAACTGTGCTCGGCGGAATTTTCTAACCGTGCATTGTCGGATTTGATGCGCGTTCTTCGCAGCACGGCTTTGAGTTTGTCGATTTCAATCAGCAGCGCGAGCTGTTTTTCTAAGCGAGACAGTGACGTCTCAGGCACGTTATTCATTGATAGCTGCCACCCAATTTGGATTGATCAGCGAGGTGAGCGTGTGGTCTTCCCACTTGCCGTTGATCAAGAGATAGTCTTTCGCGTACCCTTCTTCTTGAAAGCCCGCTGCTTTTAATACGGCTTCGCTACGGGTGTTTCTAGGCATGTAAGAAGCCATGATGCGGTGCATGTTGAGGTTATCGAACAGCCATTGGTTCGTTAAGTTGAGCGCACGTCGCATGAATCCTTTGCCTTGAGCATCTTCAGCGAGGGAGTAACCCACATTACAGGCGTGAAAAGGAAACTGCATGATGTTGTTGTAGGTGATCACACCCGCTATCTCATCGGTGTCTTTTTCGAAAATCAGAAAATAGTAGGCCAGACCATGACGTTGGAGCTCCACCAATTGCATGACACGTCGCTCCCACCCTTCATACGTGAAGAATCCTTCGGGGCGAAGTGGCTCCCAAGGTGTCAAATAAGTGCGATTTAATTGGAAATAGCGAACAATTCGAGCGACATCTGCCTTCTGTATTGCACGTACGACAAGATTATCCACACTCAAACACGGGAAAGGGTTTATAATTTCGACAGTCAACTTGCCTCCAGTCTAAATGCAGCATGCCTATGTTCTATGATAGTTTTGAAACAGATTTGGGAAAAGTACACCTTCTGGCCGATGATACTGGCCTTCGACAATTGACGTTATGCTTAAGGCATCCTTTTGAGCATAGCCGTGATTGGCATCACTCTCCGGCGCAACTTTCGGGGTATCGCACCCAGCTTATCGAGTTTATCTCTGGTGAGCGGACATCGTTTGATTTACCCCTTGCCCCCGAAGGCACCGAATTCCAACACAAGGTTTGGCAGCAACTTCGCAGCATTCCTTATGGCGAAACCCGCACTCACGGTCAAATCGCTAACGAAATTGGAAATCCTCAGGCCTGTCGCGCTGTCGGCATGGCGAATAACGTTAACCCTATTCCCTTCATCATTCCTTGCCACCGCGTGATTGGCAGCAAAGGTGAATTAACAGGTTACCGTTACGGCCTTGAGATCAAACAAAAACTGCTCGATATTGAAGGTTGCCCGATTGTAACGGATTAGTCCCTATCGCTTTATTTATACCCAAGCAACCTGACGTGCAGACTGCTTAGGTATAGACCGATCATAAAGATATAGACCGATCACAAAGATACAGACCGATCAGAGAGATATGCGCTGATCAAAAAAGGTGGCAGAAATTCTGTCACCTTTTTTCGTTTGGTTGCTTACTGTAACTTGGGTTGCTCAGGGTAAATTGGTTTGCTCGCCCTAAGCGGATTTAGCAGATTTAGCGCTTACACGCTCCCATTCAGATAAACAGAACCCACACTACTTTTTGCCGATGCTGTATTCACGCAGTTTGTTGGCAATCGCGGTATGCGACACACTCAAACGTTTAGCCAGCTTACGCGTCGACGGATAGCTGCGGTACAAGTTGCTCAAAATGCCGGACTCGTAGCGCTTCATGATGTCATCCAACGAACCGTCCATAGACTCTTCGGTTAAGAAAGCGCTTTGTTCGGTTTCTGGCAGTTGAATGTCTTCTTTAGTTAGCGTGCCATCTTCAATTTGCGTGACCGCGCGGAAAAGCACGTTACGCAATTGGCGAATGTTACCGGGCCATGAGTATTGCGACAGAAAATCTGGCACACCCGATTGCAATGCTGGGCGCTCTTGACCTAACTCGGCAGAGAATTGGTTCAAGAACAGTTCGGCCAACGGTTGCACATCTGATGGACGCTCACGCAGCGGCGGGACCGTCAGCGATAACACGTTCAAACGGTAATACAAATCTTCCCTGAACTGCCCTGCTGTGACCAACTCTGACAAGTTCTTCTGCGTTGAGCAGATAACGCGAACATCCACTTTAACTTCGTGTTCTTCACCCACGCGACGGAAGGTGCCGTCTTGCATGAAACGCAGTAATTTGATTTGCAGATGCGGGCTCATTTCACCCACTTCGTACAAGAATACTGTACCGCCATCCGCTTGTTCAAACTGGCCTTTCTTGCCTTCGCGTTCAGGGCCAGGCGCGCAGCCAAACAATTCGGTTTCTGCCGCATCGTCAGGCATGGACACACAGTTCACCAACAAGAACGGATGCTCTGCGCGGTGCGAGCGTTGATGACACGCTTTCGCGAGCAGTTCTTTACCCGTGCCCGTTTCACCTTGGATCAGCAATGGCGCATCCAGCAGTGCAAATTTTTTCGCTTGATTGACCAAGGCGCGGAATTTGCTGGATTGACCAACAAGGTGCTCAAAACCGTGCTCGCCCGGCGTGCGGTACAAGGTGGTTGGCAGGTGATTCATCGACACTTGTTTTAGCTGCACCACGGCACTGGCTAACACATCATTGTCTTCACTGTCGGTAACATAAACGGGCATCACTTCCATCAAGTAATCAATGCCTGTTAACACCACCTGTCGACACACTTGGCTGGCTTTTTCTCGCTCTAACCAATGTGCAAAGTTGAAATCAGGGAACAACACATTGGCCGATTCGCCAATGAGGTTTTCATGGTGCGACCCCATCAGCCTAAAAGCAGATTTGTTGGCCATGTCCACTTTCCCCGTAAGGTTCAGGGAAAAGACGGGGTCGCTCAGGGTTTCTAGCAATGCACGCAGCTCACGATGCTCGCGCTCTGCGGGTAGGAATTGGATTTTTCGAACGTCGGTGACGCCACTAATCAGGCGAATTTCAGACATAAGTTGCCTGAACTCATCGAACTCTATCTCGGGGCAGTTAAGGTAAATAATGCCGACTTGATCGATTTCAATACCACGGAGGTCGATATTACGTCTTGCGAGAATGTCGAGAAGTTCGCGGGTTAATCCAAGTCGATCTTCACAATAGACCTGTAATCTCACGTTGATGTCCTACTTGAAAGTCGAAACACACTGTATGTGTTACTTCTGCGTTCCGACATGTTGATCAGGAAAGAAGCTCGCACTTTCTGGCACGTACATTTTTTGCGCAAATTAGCGCATGTAAAAAGTGTCAGGAAATGTTGACAGTTTCAGAAGTTTGCGCCCGAACACTGTATGAGTCAAGTGATGTGCTAGAAAACGTGAGAAAGAAATTTACATGAGGGGAAGGAATGCCTTTTTCGCTGCAAACGCTGACGAAAAAGCGTGCTTTGGCGCGCACGAAGCGAGAAGCGAGAAGCGAGAAGCGAGAAGCGAGAAGCGAGAAAAGAATACGAAGGGAAAGCGGGAAAGCAAAGAGGGCCGAAGCCCTGTCTGTTTGCGTTCGCTGTTTGCACTCGCTGTTTACGTTAACCGTTTGATGAACTGCCTTTCGGTGTCAGCTTGCCAAGCAATTGGCGACGCATGTCCGACAGCTTAGGGGCTGGCGCACTCAAGTAAGGCAGCGGGCGCATCAGTGCCATCGCTTTATAACCCAAACGTGCAGTGAGCAAGCCGACACCCAAGCCTTGTGCCACACGCCCTGACAATCGACCCGCAAGATCGACGGAAAGCAGATCTGCACCAACATCCGTTAATGCTTCACTCGCGCCCGCAAAGGCCATGTTTGCAAGCACCAAACGCAGCAAGCGAATGCGAGACCAATAGCCAAGCTCTACGCCATAAATGGTCGCCACTTGTTCTAACAAACGGAAATTACGCCACGCCACCAGCAGCATGTCAGCCAACGCTAACGGGCTCATGGCAACCATCACCGCGGCTTCGCTGGCGTATTTGGTGACCATTTTTTTCGCGGCGATATCTTGTTCTGTCACGACCATGCTGTCGTAAAGCTCAAAGACTTCTTTGTCGTTGTGGGTCGCGGCGAGGGAGTTCTGCCAACGATCAAACCCTGCGGTCAGTTCACCGTGGCCTTGATGCGCCAGCTTTTCACAAACAGCTTTCGCTTTACCAATGCCATCCGCATCGATGATCGCTTGAACGGTGTCGCGCTCATCTTGGCGGCCTTTTAAGCGACGAAGCGCAAGAAATTCTTTGCCAAGTGCAGACACGCCCAGCACGGCAAGGCCTGCAACAAAGCCGCTCCAACCGACGGCAAGCCAATCGGCAGTTTGGACTGCGGTAACCACGTTATCAACGGTTTGCCAACCCACCAACGCCAAGCCAGCAGCCGCTAATGCACGCAAACCCCAGCGCTTTTTACGCGGCGCTAACGTGGCTTCAAGTGCTTGTTCAGCGTCGCTGTCTTCGTTCACGGTTGTGATGGCGAAATTCGTCGCATCATGATCAAATTGTTGCTGAGCCGTTAATTCAGGCGATGCATCGCTGTCGTCTTTAGGCTCATCAAACACAATCGCTTTTTTAAATTCAGTCATGTCTTACCTTATCTGAGCTTGTCGCCCAGCAAATATTGCAGCGCTTTATCGACACGAATGTGGGGCAAAGGTTCATCCACATCAGAGGGCATTGGGCGGAATTGGCGGAACTCAAAATGGTTGTTTTGCCAAAACGCATCCCCCGGTAATCGTGCAGGCACATCGCCTGGGTACATCAACATCGGCTCGCCGCTTTCCAGCGTGCCTCGCAGTGCTGAAATCGTTTCGCCTTTGTGATCAACCATGCCAGGCTCGGTGGCTTGAATAGACGCGAGGCTTA
Source organism: Enterovibrio norvegicus DSM 15893 (assembly GCF_900115495.1). Taxonomy (GTDB): domain Bacteria; phylum Pseudomonadota; class Gammaproteobacteria; order Enterobacterales; family Vibrionaceae; genus Enterovibrio; species Enterovibrio norvegicus. The sequence continues at coordinate 10,721 of NZ_FOWR01000008.1, forward strand.
CGCATTCCATATCAATGCCTTCAAACGCCGCCGACTGCCACGCTTCATGAATCAATTGTTGTAACAAGGACACCAAGTTCGGGTGCTGCTCCGGCGTGACGTGGTCAGCCTTGGTCGCGGCAAACAAAATCTTATCAATGCGTGGTAAGAACAAGCGGCGGAGCAAACCACTTTTGCCGTAACGAAAGCTCTGCATCAATTGTTCGAGTGCCAAACGCATATCGTTAAACGACTCTGGCCCCGCATTCAGCGGTTGCAAGGTATCCACCAGCACGATTTGGCGATCCACTTTCGAAAAATGGTCTTTGTAAAAGCCTTTCACAATGTGCTGGCAGTAATAGTCGTAACGCTGCTTCAAAATGGCATAGTTGCTGTTTGACGATGCCGACGCCAGTTGGCTTTCGCTGTATTGCCCGTTTGCCAATGGGAAGAACTGCAACACAGGCGCACCGGCATATTCACCCGGCAGCACAAACCGACCCGGTTGCACCCAATGTAAGCCCGCTTCATCTTTGCAGGCATGCAAGTACGAGGTATAGCCTTCTGATAACGCTGCAATGCGCTGCTCATCGGCTTCTGCCAATGGGTCAAACGCATCCAGCGCTTGAAGCCAATCATCAGCCAGTTCTTTGCGTTTCCCTTTCAAAATGGCGGCTTGCTTACGCGACCATTCATCAAAGCTCATGCTCAACAACGGCAAATCCAACAACCACTCACCGGGGTAATCCACCACGTCGAGGTATAAGGTGGCGGTTTCTTGCAACAGCTTCATCGCGCCTTTTTTGGGGCGATAACGGATCGCGAGGCGAATTTCGCTCACGTCTCGCGTCGGCGACGGCCAGGTTGGCGGCTGTGAACGCAATGACTGAATGCCAATGTCGTAATCAAACGCAGGAATATGAAGCTGAGTTTGCTGAACACGACGCGCACCCAAGACTTGCCCATCTCTGACAGGCTGAAAAAGCGGCATTCTTGGGTTCGTCGCGCTATGAAGAAGCTGATTGATTACCGACGTAATAAACGCCGTTTTACCCGCCCTTGAAAGGCCAGTAACAGCAAGACGAACATGGCGATCTAAGCCACGGTTAACCCATTTGTTAACCTGATTTTTAACGGATTTCATTAAAAGCAATGACTCCTAATAAACACATACCCAAATCACTTCTGTGTGAAAGCATCTTCGACCCAACAGGGCTCACGGAAGAGTTTACGCCGAAAGAGGAAACCAAACCGAGAATATGATGAGAAGAAATTTGGGTATGTCCCCCGCATGATGCGGGGGAATGAGAGGAATGTGCTTATAGCTGTTTAAACTTACGGTTTAAGTCAAACTCTGAAGACGTTACGTACGCCTCCATTTTTGCCACATCTTGCTCCATCTCTTTCATTTCGCTGTCGATATCAACCAACAAATCGTTCGCTGTTTTACCTTGTTGCCAAGGTTTTTGCTTCACTTGGTGATCACGCATGTGTTGCGTCTGCTGCACTTCTTCCGGTGGCATTTTTTCGAGTATCAGCATTGCTGCGAGATACGCCACCAACACAAAGAAGCCCATGCCGATAAGAAATGCTGTCACGGTGAGTATCCTCACTAACCATATTTCAACACCAAAGTAATCGGCGACGCCTGCACAAACACCACCGATTTTCCCGTTGACGGGATCACGATACAGCGTTTTGCTCATTATTTGTGTCTCCAGTTTGGGGCTTCTTCATCAAGAATGCGCTCTAGGGAATGGATACGGTCTTGCAGTGACTCTGCGCGATCTGCCAACGCTTGTAACTGTGCGAATTCATCACCACTCAAACCCTGACCAACCTGACGCTTACTGCGATAATGGAGCCATAACCAGATGGGTGCAACGAATACTAGAAACACCACCAGTGGGATTGATAGAAACGCCATTGACATGCTTTCTCCTTACCTAAGCAGGTATAATTATTCTTTGTCTTTCAGCTCTGCTTTCATGCGAGCCAGTTCTTTTTCGATGTCGTCTTGCGCTTGAAGATCCGCAAACTCGTCTTCCAAACGTTTGCCTTTACCTATGCTGAGGCTGTCGGCTTCTGCTTCAAGCTCATCAATGCGGCGCTCGTACTGTTCGAATTTTGCCATTGCTTCATCAGTACGGCCAGTGTCCAACTGACGGCGAACATCAAGACGATTGCCCGCCGCTTCACGACGCATCACCAAGGCTTTTTGACGCGCACGGGTTTCTGTCAGTTTGGTTTCGAGTTCCGCGACTTCGTTTCCGAGTTTTCCAATGGTTTCTTCAACCAAGTTGTACTCTTCTTTTAGCGTCAGCAAAATATCATGCACTTTTTGCTTTTCAATCAGTGCTGCGCGCGCCAAATCTTCACGAGATTTTTGCAGTGCCAGTGTCGCCTTCTCTTGCCAGTCGTGCATTTGACGTTCAATGCTATCGACTTTACGCGCTAACTCTTTTTTGTCAGCAAGAGCACGTGCTGATGAAGTACGCACTTCAACCAAGGTGTCTTCCATTTCCTGAATAATCAGGCGAACCATTTTTTGTGGATCTTCTGCTTTATCAAGCAGCGAATTTACGTTTGCATTCACGATATCTGCAAAGCGAGAAAAAATACCCATTGTGATGCTCCTTTTACAATCGCGCTGAGTGCGCTATCAGGTGACGAGGTAATCCTCATATGCCTTACCTATATCAAAGTGCGTGCCAACTTTTATAATCATTAAATATCAGTCAGTTAACATCTTATGTGCATTTTATGCCAATCCGCGTATGATGAAATAAACTAACAGTTGGTAAATTTAACCATGCAAAAGCCTGACAACCTGATTGGTGAATCCGACCACTTCCTTTCTGTGCTCGATCACGTCTCCCGCATTGCGCCTCTCAACCGCCCGCTTTTGATTTTGGGTGAACGAGGCACGGGGAAAGAGCTTATCGCGAAACGCCTGCATTATTTGTCACGTCGTTGGGATGGCCCCTTGGTGAGCTTAAATTGTGCAGCGCTCAGTGATGGATTGATCGATTCAGAATTGTTCGGCCATGAAGCGGGATCGTTCAGTGGCGCAAAAGGCCGTCACAAAGGGCGCTTTGAGCGTGCGGAAGGCGGCACCTTGTTTTTGGATGAGCTCGCCACCTCTCCGCTTGGCGTGCAAGAGAAATTACTGCGCGTGATCGAATACGGCGAGTACGAGCGCGTGGGCGGCAGCGATATTCTGAATGCCGATGTCAGGCTGATCTGCGCCACCAATGAAGATTTGCCACGCTTAGCTGAAGAAGGAAAGTTTCGCGCTGACTTACTCGACCGCTTGGCGTTTGACGTGATTCACCTTCCGCCTTTGCGTGAGCGCCATGGTGATATTTTGCTGCTGGCGGAGTATTACGCGCTGAAAATGTGCCGTGAACTGGGGTACGGCTACTTTGCGGGCTTTACCAAAGAAGCAGAAAAAACCTTAAACACCTACCACTGGCCGGGTAACGTGCGTGAGCTAAAAAACGTGGTCGAACGGGCGATTTATCGCCATGACGATGAAAATTCTCCGGTTGATACCATTCACCTAGACCCCTTCATCGCGCCTTGGCAGACCCTTGTTGCGGATGAGAAAGAAGCGTCTTCACCTGCCTTTTCGCTGCCAATGGATTTGCGCCAATGGCAGCAGGCGCAAGAAAAAGAAATTGTTGAATTTGCGATGACACAAGCCAAGTACAACCAAAGACGCGCCGCAGAGCAACTCGGGTTAAGCTACCATCAAGTAAGGGGATTATTGCGAAAGTACAATCTGGTTGGCGATGAAAAAGAGGAATCTGAATAGAATCGCCGCCATATGTCCTGATTTTTAACCGATATTCATACGGCTACTTGGTGACAAGCGCGCTAAAGTGGTAAATTGTCTCACTTAACTTTATTACGTATTCATTGGCTTATGAGAGCACTAAGCCGCTTGCTATTGGCAAGCGTAACCATTCTCCTTTTGGCAGGATGCGAAGATCCGTTCTCAGACAATTCAGTTCGCAACCGCGGCTTTATTTACTGTGGTCCGGGTCAACCCAACACATTCAACCCACAGTTGACCGATGGTGGGCTGACAGCGGATGCGCTTTCAAGTCAGATATTTGACCGTCTGCTGCAGCTTGATCCGAAAACGTATCAACCTGTGCCTATGCTTGCGCAAAGCTGGACGGTGAGTCCTGACGGCAAGGAATACACCTTCTCGCTACGTCGCAGTGCGAAATTCCAAGTCACGGACTGGTTCATTCCCCATCGCGGTGTGAATGCAGAAGACGTGGTGTTCAGTTTCAATCGTTTGATTGACTCGGATCACCCGTTCCACGAGGTGTCTGGCGGTGAATACCCGTGGTTCGATAGTATGGATTTTTCCGGCCTTGTCGAACGGGTTGAAGCCCTCGATGATTACACTGTTAAGTTCACCCTCTCTCGCCCTGATGTGTCGTTCCTTTCTACGCTAGCCACCACTTACGCTGTTGTGCATTCTGCGGAATACGCTGAAAAGTTGCGCCGCGAAGATACACTTTCGCGCATCGACACACACCCCGTTGGCTCTGGTGCCTTCTACCTTGATGAATACAAGCCCCAGCAAATCATTCGCTTGAAACGCCATTGGGGTTACTGGAACGGCGCAGCCCCCATGGAGCAGGTGGTGTATGACGTCAGTATTCGCGGAACGGGTACATTGGCAAAATTGGTCACACGTGAGTGTGATGTGCTGTCATCCCCCATCGCCAGCCAGCTTTCTGTTATCGAAAAAGATCCTGATTTTATTCTCTCTTCACAAACCGGCATGAACGTGGCGTTTCTGTCGCTCAATACGCGACACCCTGCGCTGTCTGAGCTTGAAGTCAGACAAGCCATTAGCTTGGCAATCAATCGTGAAGCGCTGATCCAATCCGTGTATTACGGCACAGGCACGCCAGCAACGGGCATGTTGCCACCTATGTCTTGGGCGTATAACGAGAAAACACAAACCTATTTCGACCCTCAACTCGCCATTGGTTTAATGGCAAAAGCAGGGTATCGCCATGGCTTTAGTGTGAACCTTCTTGTGCCGCTTACCCCAAAACCTTACAACCCAAGTCCGCGTAAAACCGCTGAGTTGATTCAATCGAATTTAAAGGCAATTGGCATCACGGTGAAGCTGATTGCTCAAGAAGACGTCAACCGTAAGCAATTAAGGGAAGATTTAGACAGTTTAGATATGGTGCTAACGGGCTGGATTGCCGATAATGGCGACCCTGATAACTTTCTGCGTCCACTACTTACATGCAACGCTAAATTTACCGGATGGAATTTATCGAACTGGTGTAACCGCTATTTTGACCGTTTCCTCGACGCTGCCATTGCGACTGATGTGCGCGCCGACCGTCGCGATCTTTATCTGCAAGCGCAAGGGATTTTGCGCGAACGCATGCCAATTATCCCTCTTGCCCACGGTGTTCATTATCAAGCGAGAAACGCCACACTGCAGGGTATTACGCTTAGTCCTTTCGGAGATAAATCTTTTGCAAACGTGTCTAGGAGCCGCTGATCTATGTTGATCTATGCTTTGCGTCGGCTCAATCTATTCATCATCACGTTGCTGATCCTCACCTTGATTGGCTACAACATTTTACGACTCGACCCCTCTTCCATTTTTAACCAGCAAGAATTCTGGGTCGGCTGGATGCATTATCTGAAACAGCTTTTACAAGGTGATTTGGGGGTTGCAGCGAATGGCACACCGATCACTGAGTCACTGGCGCGGGTATTCCCAGCGACGTTGGAGTTGTGCTTTTTTGCGTTCCTGTTAGCGCTGATCATTGGCATTCCATTAGGGACTCTTGCAGGCATTCGCCGTGGTTCACCTGCTGACATCGCCATTTCATCAATCACCTTATTGACGTTCTCCATCCCTATTTTCTGGATGGCGATTTTGATGATCATGGTATTTTCGCTTTACTTGGGTTGGCTGCCGGTGTCCGGTCGTTACAACCTGCTCTTCGAAATCCCTCAAGTCACCGGGTTTGCCTTGGTGGATGTGTTGATGTCGAACCACCCTCAACGTTCGCAGGCACTTGAAGACATTATTCGTCACTTGATTATGCCAACCTTGGTGCTCGCGGTTGCGCCTACCACGGAAATCATCACCTTGTTGCGTGATTCAGTGTCTGACGTGATGGGGCAAAACTACATCAAGGCGGCAGCAACGAAAGGCTTGTCTAAATCAGAAATCGTGATGCGCCATGTGTTGAAAAATGCCCTGCCCCCCATCATCCCTAAATTTGGTATTCAGATTTCCACCATGATGACATTCGCCATTATCACGGAATCCATCTTTAACTGGCCAGGCATTGGCACTTGGCTGCTTGATGCATTGAGTTTCCAAGATTACGTCGCCGTTCAAGCTGGCGTGCTCACCGTAGGTAGCATCGTATTGCTTGCCAATATTTTCTCCGATTTAGCCGGCGCTGCGATCAGCCCACTGGCAAGGAAGGAATGGTATGCCCTCAAATAGTGTTTACCTAGAGCAGCACATTCCCAATCAGTTTGAACGCTGTTGGTATGCGTTTCGTGAAAATACCCTCGCCGTATTTGGTTTGTGGTGTTTATGTTTGCTTATCCTTATTACGATTTTCGCCCCTTGGATTTCGCCTTACGGCCCTCAATACCAAACGGCTCAGCTTTTGCTGCCGCCGTCTTGGGATAATTTGGGTTCGGTCGACTACTTCCTTGGTACTGATGACCTGACCCGAGACATGTTGTCTCGCTTGATTGCAGGTTCGCGATTAACCTTTGGCTACGCCATCTCTGTTGCCTTAGCTGCAGGTATCATTGGGGTATTTATTGGTATTTTGGCAGGGATGACATCGGGCTTGAAATCCAGCCTCCTAAACCACTTACTTGATACTGTGCTGTCCATTCCGTCTTTGCTACTCGCCATTATCATGGTGGCGTTTTACGGCCCCGGTGAAACGAGCATTCTGTTGGCGGTTTGGTTGGCGTTGATCCCACGTTTTATCCGCTCGGTGTATACCGCTGTTCACGCGGAGATGGAAAAAGAATACATCTTGTCGTCCCGTCTCGATGGGGCTAACAGTTTCTACTTGCTATATCACTCGGTGCTACCGAACATTTTCGTCACGCTCAGCACTGAGCTGACACGTGCGATTTCAGTGGCTATTTTGGATATCGCTGCTCTCGGCTTTTTGGGGTTGGGCGCGCAAGCACCGTCACCTGAATGGGGCACCATGTTGGGCGATTCCATTGAACTCGTCTTCACCGCACCGTGGACCGTGACCTTACCGGGATTGGCAATCATGATGAGTGTATTAGTTGTTAACCTCGTCGGCGATGGGCTGACCCAAGCGATTAACTCGGGGACTGAATAATGCCGTTGTTAGATATTCGACACCTGACCATTGAAATCGACACGCCTCAAGGGCCAGTTAAAGCCGTCGATCGTATGAGTTTGACGATCAACGATGGTGAAATTCGTGGCCTTGTGGGTGAGTCCGGTTCCGGCAAGAGTTTGGTGGCAAAAGCCATTTGTGGCGTGACCAAAGATAATTGGCGCATCAGTGCTGACCGTTTGCGTCTGGGTAACATCGATTTGCTCTCTCTGCCTGCGCGCGATCGCCGACATGTGGTTGGTAAAGACATTGCGATGATCTTCCAAGAACCATCGACCTGTCTCGACCCTTCAGAGGCCGTGGGTTATCAGCTTGAAGAAGCCATTCCACCGAGCTCATTCAGTGGCAGTTGGTGGCAGCGTTTGAATTGGCGTAAGCAGCAATCCATTGCCTTGCTCCACAAAGTGGGTATCAAAGACCACAAGCGCATCATGAACAGCTATCCGTATGAGCTAACCGACGGAGAGTGTCAAAAGGTCATGATTGCCATGGCGATTGCTAACCGCCCTCGCCTTTTGATCGCCGATGAACCCACCAACGATTTGGACCCCATTACGCAGGCCCAGATTTTCCGTTTGTTGAGCCGAACCAATCAGCTTTCAAACACCACGATTTTGCTGATCAGCCATGACTTAACCACTGTCACCCAATGGGCTGACCGTATTACCGTCATGTATTGTGGGCAATCGGTAGAATCAGCCAGTCGAAAACAGATTCTTCAATCGCCACACCACCCGTATACCGATGCTTTGTTACGCGCGATGCCTGATTTCAGTAAAGACATCCCTCACAAGAGCAAACTGGAAGCGCTACCTGGCGCAATTCCACCGCTTCAAAACTTACCGATTGGTTGCCGTTTAGGGCCGCGTTGCCCGTATGCGCAACGTAAATGTGTTGAAGTACCACGCACGCGAAAAGTGAAGAACCACAAATTTGCCTGCCATTTCCCTCTCAATATGGAAGTCAAAAAGCATGACCGCACTGCTTGAAGTTGATGGCTTGTGTAAGAACTATCAGTACCGCACAGGCCTGTTTACCAAACGCGTGATTGAGGCGGTAAAACCCGTGTCTTTTTCGTTGGATGCGGGTCAGACATTGGCAATCATTGGCGAAAATGGCTCAGGAAAATCGACGCTGGCAAAAATGCTCGCGGGCGTTGTTGATCCCTCGGGTGGTGAAATCCGTGTGAATGGCGAAATCATGCAACCCAACGACTACAAAACGCGTTGTAAGTTGATCCGCATGATTTTCCAAGATCCAAACACCTCACTCAACCCACGTAATCAGATCGGCCAGATCTTAGAAAGCCCGTTAAAACGAAACACGAACATGACACCGCAAGAGCGAGAGCGACGCGTATCAGACACGCTTCGCCAAGTGGGTTTGCTGCCCGAGCATGCGTATTTCTATCCGCAGATGCTTGCGACGGGGCAAAAGCAGCGTGTATCACTCGCACGTGCGATTATTCTTCAACCCTGTGTGTTGGTTGCCGATGAAGCTTTGAACGGCTTGGACATGTCCATGCGTTCGCAGATTCTGAACCTTCTGATTGAGCTTCAAGAGTTGATGGGCCTGTCTTACGTGTATGTGTCTCAACACATGGGTGTGGTAAAGCACATGGCTGATAAGGTCATGGTGATGCAAAACGGCGAAGTGGTTGAAGTGGGTGCAACGGAAGAGGTCTTCTCCGCCCCTAAACACGCACTGACGCAACGCTTGATTGAAAGCCATTTCACGGCGCCATCACTGGATAGACGTTCGCGTTACAACGCGGTTTAAGCTGTTAGCTGTTAGCTGTTAGCTGTTAGCTTGAATATGAAAGTATGAAAGCTTCAAGGTAAAACGCCCCGCAAATTGCGGGGCGTTTTTCGCTTTAACAGCCTAGCTAACAGGCCAATACTTTAAGTGTTCGATGCCTTACTCTGGCAGTTCAACACCTTCTGGCATGTTGTAGGCGCGTACAACTTTACTCTGTTTGCCAAAGATGAGCTTCGCGCGATCTGAGATCTCTTCCGGTGAAATACCGTCAATGGTCTTATTCACATCAAGCAGTGCATCCACGCCCCATCCATTGAAGAGATAACGGCTAAAGATATTCGCTTGGTGATGGGCATTTTCATCTAAGCCTTGAAGCGCCTCTCTTAATTGTGTCGATGCCACGGTTGCTTCATCGTCGCTTACGCCCTTAGCCATGTCTTGGACAACGCCTTCAAAGAGGTCGTTCGCTTGTTTGGCTTGATGCGGGTTCACTGACGCAGCAAACGCCCACCCTGTGTACTTCTCATTATCAATCGATAACTCAAACGACCCTGGCGAATACGACAAAGAGGCTTGTTCACGCACGCTGTTCAGTACTTTTCGGGTGGCAATACGGCTAAGGATGTCATCAATGAACACAACCTCAGCACTTTGATCATTTTCCACCTCAGACAACACATACAGTGCCGAGAGCCCCTTGCCCTTTTCTTCCTCAGAAACGCCAAGCACATCAGACAATGCTGGCGACCAAGTGTCAGATTGAATGTTCAGCTCAGGCACACTCGGTTCTGCAAACACGATTCCCCCTAGATTTTTCGCGACGGCGCGTTTTATGCGGTTCGGGGACAGGTTACCGACGATGTATACCTTGGTGTTTCTCGCTTTACTGAAATACACATCATGCACGGCTGATATATCCGCAAGTGACGTGGCATCAATGTCTTCCACTGTCGATAAACGGTAAGCAGGATTGTCGTTTCTTAACTTGTTAAAGACAGCATCGTCATACTTTCCATTGATAGACGCATGGAAGTTTTTAAAGTCCTCGCTCACCTTCTGCTTGGACAGCGCCAGCCCTTCCTCTGTAAATGCTGGGCTTTGAATGAGGTGATGCGTCAGCGCTAACGCATCGTCCATGTAATAGCGGTTAGTATCAATGTGCAGGGCGTGTCGAGTCGGTGTGATTTCAGGCCAAATCGCAGTGCTGCGCTCGTTGAGATAGCGTGAAATACCTTGAGCATCCTGCCCTGCTAAACCAGACAGGAACAATGCATCGGGCATCAAGAAACTTGCTGAGACCAAGTGCTCGGGCAACAGCGCACGACCGCCCTTATCACCCACAACAATGCGCACTTGTTCTTTGGCTTTCGGGTTTTGTTGATACCAAACTTCAACCCCATTGCTTAGCGTCCAAACATTCAAAGTTTCGGTTTTCTTCTGCTCAGCAATCACTGTCCCATTATGCGAGACTGCCGCCAACAAGGTATTGCCGCCACGAGAGCCTCGTTTTTTTCCTTGCTCCATGAGGCGTGTATGTGCATCAACAAGCAAGTCTTCAACCTGCGCTTCTTGCTCATCGTCTAACCAAAAACCAAACACCACAGGTTCACTCGACAGCATGGCTTCAAGGTGATCACTCACACCATAACGGTTAAGTGTTCTTGACCAAGCAAGACGCAATGACAAGAGATCTTCGGTGCCAAGGGAAGGCTCTCCACGCATGAACGCCCACGTGAAGTTGCTGATTCGATCTTTGGGCAGCAAGTTATCGTCATACTGCCGGTAGTATTTTCGTGCATCCTGATACCAGCGAATATTCCCCACCGCTTTTTCATCGACACCACGATCACGCATGCTGGCGAGCGTCTCCACAATCACGGTTTGCGCTTCCTCACGACGTTCAGCAGGGAACAATCCGCGGATGATGAGGAAATCACGTTCGCCAGCGCTGGTAATACCCACTTCGACGCTGTTCGGCTTGCCGGTGATGCTTAGCAGTTCATCCTCTAAGCGCTCACGGATCAAATACGCCGTGCCTTCGTTGGTCCACTGATTAAAGAGCTGCCCTTTGTTTTCCGTCGCCGTCGGTCCTAAATCATAGGCAAAACTTGCTGAAGCGCCTTCCGCAGACAGTGCAGGCTGCAGAATGGTTTCTGGAAGCGGTGTTGGGATGACGTAGGTGTCGGGGGCTGGTGTATTTCCACGCTCCCATTTTCCAAGTTCGCGCTGAATGTGAGCTTTAATCTCTTCAACAGATACATCACCCACGACAACAAGGTGCGCTAGCTGCGGTTGATACCAGGTTTCGTAAAATTGACGAAGGGAGACGTCCGTTGCGCTTTCTATGCTTGGAACCGTACCAATAGGATCACGGGCAGCAAGTTGGGATTGCGCGATCGCCTTCTCGTACATGTACATGTAAGCCGATTTGTTCTCTCTGCGGGAGTCGCGCCATTCACCAACAATGACCCCTTTTTCTTTCTCAACTTCGTTGGCGTCAAGGTTCAATCCATTTGCAATGTCGTTGAACCAATTAAAGGCCTTATCGAGGTGCGCATTATTGGGTAGGTCGAGGACATATACCGTGTTCTTTTCGCTCGTGTAGGCGTTAACATCGGGACCAAAGGTGGCGCCAATGCTCCGCATGTAATCGAGGATGCCATTCTGTTCGAAGTGTTCAGACCCGTTGAACGCCATATGCTCGACAAAATGCGCATAGCCTAGCTGAGTGTCTGTTTCTTGAAGGCTACCCGCTTCAAATATAAATCGGAGAGAGACAGGTGTGTGTTTGTCTGACGCGTAGATATGGTAAGTCAGACCATTTTCTAGTTTCCCTGTTACCCATTCAGGGTCTGCGTCGAGCTTGCTGTTCGACGTACTTTGACACCCCATCAGGAGAAACAGAGTAGCAAGCGTAACCAATAACCTCATCACTACCTCCTCGTAAAATAAGGATTGATAGTAATTCACATCCCGAACACAAACGAGCACCGACCATTAACACCCACCGAGCATTCAATATGTTGCGAGAGAATTCACATCAAAGATGTGGTTTGGCTCTTCTTAGCATCCACACAATGGCACTGCGTGTTCAAACGATGAATGCCTTTGAATTTCGGAAACAAAAAAGCCGCTCATTGAGCGGCCTTAGAACAAACGCCTGGGGTTTGCTTACGCCAGTGAGGCGTTAATTTCAGTCAGAACAGCCATAGGGTCGGCCGCTTGTGTAATTGGACGACCAATCACAAGGTAATCTGAACCCGCTGCCACGGCTTCAACCGGGGTCATGATGCGGCGTTGGTCACCAGCGTCACTGCCTGCAGGGCGAATACCTGGAGTAACAAGTTTGAAATCACTCCCCAGTGACGTTTTTAACATGCTCGACTCGTGAGCTGAGCATACAACGCCATCCAGCCCGCTGTTACGGGTAAGGGTTGCCAAAGACATCACATGATCTTGCGGTGCACGGGCAATGCCCACGCCTTCGAGGTCACTTTGTTCCATGCTAGTCAGCACGGTAACACCGATGAGTAGAGGTTTGTCTTTACCATAAGGTTCCAGTGCTTCACGCGCCGCAACCATCATGCGTTCGCCGCCTGTTGCGTGAACGTTCACCATCCATACGCCAAGTTCTGCCGCTGCTGCAACAGCACGTGCACAGGTGTTTGGAATATCATGAAACTTAAGGTCAAGAAACACTGTATGGCCACGCGCGTGTAACTGACGCACATAGTCAGGACCATATAGGGTAAACATCTCTTTACCCACTTTCAGATGACAACTACCCGGCTCGATGCGATCAACAAAGGCTAACGCTTGATCAATGTTTGGGTAATCCAATGCAACTATTACTTTAGGGTCCTGCATTCTTGCTTATTCTCCGTCTAGCCCTCTGATAGGCTTAATTGAGCCCCACCCTTTGCACGAAGGGCAGTGCCAGTATAACGAGTGTGTTGAAAAGCCACATTTACGACAACGGTAATGCGGTTTGATTTTTAGTTGTTCTTCTACAAGGTGTTTTAACGTGTTCAAGCTGGCTTTTGCGCGCCCTTCTTCGGCTTGCTCGACATGAAGCTCCATCAATTTGTGGAAGCCTTTCATTGTTGGGTTTCGCGTGAGTTGTCGAGTCAAGAAGGTTTGCGCCATGGCGGCACTTTCGTGGGAGTTAATGATATCAGACATCATTAATTCAGCAGACACACCGGTGTTCTTTTCGATGCAATGCTTGAGGAAACGGACAAAGGCCATTTCTTTGTCCATTTCTTGATAGCAGTCTTCAAGCATAGGAAGTGCTTCGCTGACAAAATCAGGGTCTTGGTCGAGGACAGACTCCAGGGATTTCGCCGCACTTTTGTAGTCGTCGTTATCAATGTCGATGCTAGCCAGCATCAAAGACGCACGTACACAGGTTTTATCAATCGATAATGCTTTTCGTAGCAATTGCCTTACGGCCTTTTCGTCGCTGTCTGCCTTCGATTGCATGGCAAGTTCACAATAGAAGTGCGAGATGTCTCGCTTGAGCTTGCTCTTGCCGCCTTTCACCAAACGACTGGCTATGTCGATGGCTTTTTCCCACTCTCGGGTTTGCTGATAAATGGCGAGTAATTGTTGCAATGCAAACTCACGATAATCGGGTTCATCAATGAGTTGATGGAAGATTTTTTCTGCGCGGTCAAAGAAACCTGCGACCATGTAATCTTTCGCGAGTTGCTGCAAAGCAAGGTTGCGTTGGTCGAGCGTTAGATTGGGTCTAGCTATAAGGTTTTGGTGGATGCGAATCGCACGATCGACTTCCCCGCGAGAACGAAATAAGTTCCCGAGCGCTAAATGGGTATCAATCGTCTCGTTATCGACTTGGAGCAGCTCAATGAAGAGGTCAACCGCCTTATCAGACTGATCAGATAAGAGAAGGTTTAAACCCGCTACATATTGACGTGATAGGTGATGAGACTGATCCTGACGACGATGACGAGCATTCCTATTACCCATGTACCAACCGTAACCGGCGGCAATTGGCAGCAATAGAAACAACAGCTCAAGCATTTACGATTATTCCTTAACAGGGTCCGTACGCAGTTTGTCTAGCTCTTGGCGTTGCTTGTTAACTTGTTTTCTCAATACCGCTGTAGACATACGAGCTCGAAGGTAGAGCATGCCGCAAATCAGCCAACCAAGTGCAAATCCAGTGCCGAACACTACACCCAGAAGCAATGATAATCTGAACTCTCCCTGCGCGACCAAATAATTGAAGTTAACCACTTCTTGGTTTTGCGCGCCTAAGGCGAGTGTGATTAGGAAACACAGAACGAGTATTACGATACCAATAATCTTCACAGTCACTCCCTCTTAAAATTCAGCCATCAGCGAAAACCGAGAATAAGCCAATATTATTCGCCGAGCTATTTATGTGTGATTATGCAGTAATTTGGCTTGTCAGACCATTGCATTAGACATAAAAAAAACGGCATACGTATAGCATGCCGTTTTTTTGTTCGAAAGCGAATCAACCAAGGTTGACGCGATCACGAAGCTCCTTGCCAGGTTTGAAGTGAGGAACGTATTTACCGTCCAACTCAACTTTATCGCCAGTTTTTGGATTGCGTCCAACGCGAGGAGCGCGATAGTGCAATGAGAAACTGCCGAAACCACGGATCTCAATTCGGTCTCCCTCTTCGAGCGTAGTGGCCATGTGCTCAAGGATTTCCTTGATGGCATCTTCTACCTGTTTGGCAGAAAGATGGGTTTGCTGACTACACAGTCTTTCGATTAACTCAGACTTGGTCATGAATACCCCGCTTTTAGTAAGTTTCTCAACAGTATAAACATAGAGGGGGAATATTTCCCCCTCATTGCACTAAATTATTCGCTTTTCGCAGCTTTGAAAGCATCTGCCATTGCATTACCGAACGCAGCATCGTCTGCTTTGTTCAGAGTAGCCATAGCTTCTTGCTCGTCTGCTTCGTCTTTCGCGCGTACAGAAAGGTTGATTACGCGGTTCTTACGGTCAACACCGGTGAACTTCGCTTCAACTTCGTCGCCAACAGCTAGAACAAGAGTTGCATCTTCAACGCGGTCACGTGATGCTTCAGAAGCACGTAGGTAACCTTCAACGCCTTCGATTAGCTCAACAGTTGCGCCTTTAGCGTCAACAGCAGTCACTTTACCCGTTACGATGGTGCCTTTTTTGTTGTCAGCAACATAGTTGTTGAACGGGTCTTCTTCCATTTGCTTGATACCTAGTGAGATACGCTCACGCTCAGCATCAACCTGAAGAACTACTGCAGAGATCTCGTCGCCTTTCTTGAAGTCACGAACTGCTTCTTCGCCTGCAACATTCCAAGAAATGTCAGACAGGTGAACAAGACCGTCGATGCCACCGTCTAGACCGATGAAGATACCGAAGTCAGTGATAGACTTGATCTTACCAGTTACACGGTCGCCCTTGTTTTGCATGTCTGCAAACGAGTTCCAAGGGTTCGCTTTACATTGCTTCAGACCTAGGCTGATGCGACGACGCTCTTCGTCGATGTCCAGAACCATAACTTCAACTTCGTCACCCACATTAACAACTTTAGATGGGTGAATGTTTTTGTTAGTCCAGTCCATTTCAGAAACGTGTACTAGACCTTCAACGCCTTCTTCGATTTCTACGAAGCAGCCGTAATCAGTTAGGTTAGTTACACGACCAGTCAGCTTGTGGCCTTCTGGGTAACGGTTAGCGATTGCTACCCATGGATCTTCGCCAAGTTGCTTAAGACCTAGTGATACGCGAGTACGGTCACGGTCGAACTTAAGAACTTTAACCAGAATTTCGTCACCAACGTTAACGATTTCTGATGGGTGCTTAACACGTTTCCAAGCCATGTCAGTGATGTGAAGCAGGCCGTCAACACCGCCTAGATCTACGAATGCACCGTAGTCAGTTAGGTTCTTAACGATACCTTTAACTTCCATACCTTCTTGCAGAGAAGCAAGCAGTTCATCACGCTCAACGCTGTTTTCAGATTCGATAACAGCACGACGAGAAACAACAACGTTGTTGCGCTTCTGGTCTAGCTTGATAACTTTGAACTCCAGCTCTTTGCCTTCCAGGTGAGCAGTGTCACGTACTGGACGAACGTCAACCAGTGAACCAGGTAGGAACGCACGGATGCCGTTCAGCTCAACAGTGAAACCGCCTTTAACTTTACCGTTGATAACACCGATAACAGTTTCAGCTTCTTCGTAAGCTTTCTCAAGTTGGATCCAAGCTTCGTGACGTTTTGCTTTTTCACGAGACAGTTGAGTTTCACCGAAGCCATCTTCGATAGCGTCAAGTGCAACGTCAACTTCAGCGCCAACTTCGATTTCTAGTTCGCCAGCAGCGTTTTTGAATTGCTCTGCAGGGATAGAAGACTCTGATTTCAGGCCAGCATCAACAAGAACGTAACCGTTCGCGATAGCTACAACAGTACCTTTAACGATGGCACCTGGGCGAGTTTCAATCGTTTTTAGCGATTCTTCAAAGAGTGAAGCAAAAGATTCAGTCATTAATTTGATCTTCAATTAGTTTAAACGTCCACGGGTATCCTACCGCGTGGGGTTGATATTAATGTCGGTCATCATCCTTGCGACCAACGGCTTTGCCGCTACTTCAAGAAGTAACGGTAAATTTACTTTCAATATAGGACAAAGCTTGCTCGAGCACCTGCTCAATGTTGAGAGAGGTTGAATCTAGCAATAGTGCATCGTCCGCGGGACGTAATGGCGCGACTGCGCGGTTGCGATCTCGATCATCACGTTCCTGAATTTCGTTCAAAAGGCGGTCAAAGTTAACATCTAACCCCTTTAGTTGCAACTGGTTCATGCGGCGAGTGGCGCGCTCTTCAGCACTTGCATCAAGGAAGATTTTCACTTCTGCTTTCGGAAAAACCACTGTGCCCATATCGCGACCATCAGCAACCAATCCTGGCGCTTCTGCAAATGCACGCTGACGACGCAGCAATGCTTCACGCACACGTGGCAATGCCGCCACTTTTGATGCGGCCATGCCTGTTTCTTCTTTGCGCAATTCGCTCGAGACGTCTTCGCCTTCAAGGATCACTTTTACAAGCTCTCCTTCTGCTTTGAATTGCACATCAAGGTGCGCAGCCAGAGGCACTAGCGCATCTTCGGATTCAGGATCTACACCGTGGTGAATAGCCGCCAACGCCAGCACGCGATAAATCGCGCCAGAGTCCAGCAGATGCCAGCCCAGCTTTTCCGCCAATAGCATACAAAGAGTTCCTTTTCCGGCTCCACTTGGACCATCAACGGTAATTACAGGCGCTTGGGTAGACATTCTTTTCTCCAAATCATTTACGTTCAGAATAGGTTAGCAGAGCATCATCAGATGCAGTACGGCAATACCCACTCCGAAGAATCGGGGGCGTATTATAAGGAAGTTAGGGCAAAAAAAACAGGCCAGCTGTAAACTGGCCTGCTCTCATTTTTATTACACGCTGTTGCGTTATCTTTCCGCCAGCCCTTCGAGCTTCTCGAAGTAGTCAGGGAAGGTTTTTGATGTGCACTTCGGATCGTTAATCGTCACAGGGGTATCACTCAATGCAACCAGAGAGAAACACATCGCCATGCGGTGATCGTCATAGGTATCAATCGCTGCGTGTTTGAGGTTATCCGTTGGTGTGATGGTGATGTAATCTTCACCCTCTTCCACTTCCGCGCCCACTTTGCGTAACTCTGTCGCCATGGCCGCAAGTCGGTCTGTTTCCTTCACTCGCCAGTTGTAAACATTGCGAATCGCCGTCGTACCTGTGGCAAACAACGCTGTCGTTGCAATGGTCATGGCTGCATCAGGAATGTGGTTAAAATCCAAATCAACCGCATTCAGAGTGCCACAACGCGCGATCACATAGTCATCGCCCCATTCAATCTCTGCGCCCATGGCAGCAAGTGCATCAGCAAATTGAACATCACCTTGAATGCTCTTTTTACCAATGCCTGTCACTTTGACTTCGCCGCCTTTAATGGCAGCCGCGGCGAGGAAGTAAGACGCTGATGATGCATCGCCTTCCACCAAGAAATCACCAGGCGCTTGATAGGACTGGTTGCCTTTCACTTTGAAGACTTGGTAGTTATCGTTTTCAACCGACACGCCAAATTGCGCCATGATATGCAATGTAATATCAATGTAAGGCTTTGAAACCAAATCACCTTTGATATGAATATCAGTATCACCACTAAACAAAGGTGCTGTCATCAAAAAGGCCGTCAGAAACTGGCTTGAGATAGAACCATCAATTTCAACACGTCCACCTGCGATCTCACGACCAACAATTTTCAATGGTGGGTAGTTTTCATTTTCTAGGTAAGTTACGTCTGCACCGACGGTTTTTAAAGCATCAACCAAGTGACCAATAGGACGTTCTTTCATCCGAGGCTCGCCCGTCAAGACGTATTCACCTTTACCCAGACACAGCGCTGCAGCAAGGGGGCGCATCGCCGTTCCCGCATTGCCAAGGAACAGCTCCATCGATTCAGACGTATTAAATGCACCACCTAAACCGACAACTTCACACTCTGTTTTGTCATCTGACAAACGGTAGGTGACACCCAGTTTTGCCAATGCTGTTAGCATGTGGCGAATATCATCGCTATCGAGAAGATTGGTTAGGCGGGTGGTTCCGTTGGCAAGTGCTGCCAATAGCAGTGCGCGGTTAGACACGCTTTTTGAACCAGGAAGATTAACGGTGCCGCTAATCTTTGAAATGGGTTGTAACGTCAATTGCTCCATCTGAACTTCTGAGATCCTTTATTTTTCGTACCCTGAGAGTAACGAAAAAGCAGCCGAGGGGCTACCCCCAGCTGATCGGATGTTTCGTTTTACTGTTTTTCAGAATGATTTGCAGCTAGCGCGTCATTTTCTTAACGAACACCACCACGAAGAGCGCAATGGTAAAGCTGCCCGTAAATGCTTCAGTAGCCGCTATCAATCTCGACATGCCTATGGGAATAAAATCCCCATACCCCAAGGTCGTAAAAGTGACCACGCTGTAATAGAGGCAATCTGAAAACGCCCAAAAATTATCTGCGAACGTTTGCTGCGCGGAGTACGCAACGGTTTCACCCGCGAATTGTATGCCCATATAGAAGTAAATAATCGCACACCACAAAATCAGTGCTAACGAAAAGAAGATGACGCGGATTGGACTTTCACCATAACCACAAAACAAATCAACGGTTTTTGACATGGCGCGTTGCGTAGAAAACATCGGCATTTGGAAGCGGCGCATGGTGAGTTCTTTTTGCAAGAAGTATCCCGCCATTGTAAAGATGCCCTGCGCTTCCGATGCTTTACGCAAGTCACGATAGATTTCTTCTGATTGTTCATAGAGATCGAGGGCTTTCTCTAAATCTCCTTTCCGTTCAGCAACCCTGCCTTCAGATTCTTGTTGGAGTAAGGTGCCAATTTTAATGTTGTCGATTTTAGTATCGGTGAGTTTTACACCCAAAAGGTTGCAGTTAATAAAACTGGCACAGTGGATATTCGCATCATGAAGGTCTGCCTTCATTAGGCTACCGTTATCAAACTTTGCATTAAAGAGGTGTGCATTTGTCATGTTCGAGCGGTAGAAATTGGCATAGCTAAGATCATAGCCACCGCCTGGTCCGTGACGGACTAAATTCACGTCTTTCAAGTCAGCACGTTTAACTATGATGCCTCGCAGCTGCCCGCCTTGTTTCGCATAAGCTTCAAGCTGCTCTTTGATATCCTCTTGGTCTTTTGGCTGATTTTCATCATGCCAAAAACAAAAGCCCGATTCTCCAGCAGCTCCAGAACAGGCATGGGTCTTACCATCAGGATCGAGATATTGGCATGTGTGGTGATGAGGTTCTGGATGTTCACTGATGTTCAACGGCACACTGTCCGAGGAGATAGCGCCCGGACTTTCGAGGGAATCTTGCGTTTTACTCGATGTAGAATCTGACACAATGGCTGCTCCTTTTTCTTGAGCAGCTTCAGAACGGTTTGACATAACTGCACCTCCAACTTTCTCAGTATAGAAACAAGAGGTGGGAATTGAGATATATCAACGCCATTGTATGCATATAAAAAAGGCGACGCGTTAAAGCAGCCAGTTAACGCCTTCAACAAACTCTATACAGAGTGCGTCGCCTTCTATCCCCAAGAGACCTGAAGATGCTCGATGTCAGAGGCCATCAGAACGTCAAGTTACTTGTGTTTATTTGTTTGTCCTGCGGTCTAGTCGTCTTTTTGTTCTTGTGGCAGCACAAGATTCAAAATGATGGCCGTGATACCGCCAGCAGCCATGCCCGATGAAAGAATGTTGCGGATCCATTCAGGCATAAATTGAAGAATTTCAGGTTTTTGAGCGATCCCTAGTCCCATTGAGAAAGACAATGCCATGATAAGAATCGCACGACGGTTCAATTCACAGCGGGAAATAATACGGATACCTGACGCCGCAATGGTACCAAACATCACAATGGTCGCGCCGCCCAGAACAGGTTCAGGGATCAACTGAACCAAGGTTGCCACGCCCGGCAGAAGGCCCAGCAGCACCAACATACCTGCAATGAAGTAACCAATGTGGCGACTCGCTACACCCGTCAATTGGATGATGCCGTTATTCTGGCTAAACGTAGAGTTCGGGAAGCTGTTCAATATGGCTGCCAACGCGGAGTTAACACCATCAGCCAGTACGCCGCCTTTAATGCGCTTCATGTAGATTGGGCCGGAAACGGGTTGCTCGGAGGTTTCCGATGTCGCGGTAATATCGCCAATCGCTTCTAACGATGTCACCAAGAAAACAATAACGAGTGGGATCAGTAAGCCCCAATCAAACGACAAGCCATATTGCATTGGTTGAGGAATCGCAATCCATTCCACCGTTTCTGCCGGTGTTGTGTTTACCATCCCAAAGAAGAAAGCCACCAAGGTGCCTGATGCCATAGCAATCACGATAGAAGACACGCGCAGATATGGGTTATCAATGCGGTTAAGCAAAACAATCACACCCAGCACTGTGCCCGCAAGGGTCAGGTTCTCAAAACTGCCGAACGTGCCGTTTTCAATCGCCGCATAGCCACCACCCATCGACGTTAAACCGACTTGGATAAGCGTCAAACCAATCAAAGTCACCACAATGCCTGACACCAATGGTGTGATCACACGCTGTGCATGTTCAAGAACACGCGAAAGCATCACCTCTGCCATGGATGCAACCATGATGGTACCGAAAATGGCAGCCATCATGGTTTCTGCACTCGCACCGCCCGCCTTCATGGCTAAGCCCGTACCAATGATTGGCCCAAGGAAGTTAAAGCTCGTCCCTTGGATAGAAAGCAGACCTGAGCCTAGTGGACCAATGGTCCGGATTTGGATAAAGGAAGCCAAACCAGAAGCAAAAAGAGACATGCTAACAATGGTGTTGGTATCTGAGGCTGGCAATCCTAGTGCTTGGCAGATAATAAGAGACGGCGTAACAACGGCAACGAACATCGCAAGCAAGTGCTGAACGGCGGCGAAAAGTGTTTGTGGTAGCGGTGGCTTGTCATCAAGGCGATAAACAAGTTCAGAATTTCTAACGGGCGCATTCGAAGAATGGGAAACACTCATACTACTCTACCTTTGAAGGTGGAACGTTCACTATTACGCTGAATGGGTAATAGGCCCTGCAGGCATCTTGATCTGTGATTGCTGTTACTCAGAACACCTGAAAGGATAAACATCTGATGTAAGGGAAATTTCGCGTCATTCTATAGTCAGAAAACAAAATAGCAAACGTTTGCGCAAGCCGAGCCGCGTAAGTGTTCACGGCTTAATCAATCGTTAAAATCTTGTAGTGGAAAGGTGGTAATTTTGGGTGTGAGGCAAGCGTACTGGCACAAAAAAGCCGTCTTTCGACGGCTCTTCAATAGGTTGGCTACCCATTATCGCTTAAGCATGTTTTGCTTCAAATGCTTTCATGAATGCAACCAGCGCTTGAACACCTTCCAACGACATCGCGTTGTAGATAGAAGCGCGCATACCACCTACTTCACGGTGACCTTTCAATGCGACTAAACCTAGCGCTGCTGCTTCTTCTAAGAAAGCGGCATCAAGCTCAGGGTTAGTAAGCTGGAAAGGTACGTTCATTAACGAACGGTTACCTTCATGGATGTTATTCACGTAGAAATTCGATGCATCAATGCAGCCGTAAAGTAGCGCAGCTTTTTCTTCGTTCTTCACTCGCATTGCTTCAACACCGCCTTGTGCGAGAAGCCATTTGTAGACTTCACCAGCAAGATACCAGCCAAAGGTTGGTGGCGTGTTGAACATCGATTCTTTGTCCACCAGCGTGGTGTAATTCAGAATGTTTGGTAGGAACTCTTTCGCTTTGCCCAGCAGATCATCACGCACGATCACCAAGGTAATGCCGGCAGGGCCAATGTTCTTCTGTGCGCCCGCGTAAATCACGCCGTATTTTGATACATCGATTGGACGGGACAAAATAGTAGAAGACATGTCAGCAACGATAGGCTTGTTCGTTTCTGGCAAGTCACGAATTTCAACGCCATCGATCGTTTCGTTCGGACAAAAATGCACATACGCGGCATCTGAACTCAATTTCCAATCTTTCGCAGGCAATACGGCGCGCTTACCGTCAATCGTTGTCAGTACATTCACCACGTGTGGGGTGCAATACTTCTTTGCTTCTTTAACAGCACTGTTTGCCCAGAAGCCCGCATCAATGTAATCAGCAATGGTATTGCTGCCCAGCAAGTTCATTGGCACAGCGGCAAACTGTGCACGCGCCCCACCCTGACAATACAGAATGTGGTAGTTCTCTGGGATAGAAAGCAATTCACGGAGGTTTTTCTCTGCATCTGCCACTACCGCCAAAAACTCTTTGCTACGGTGGGAGATTTCCATGACGGAAGAGCCAATGCCATTCCAATTGGTTAACTCAGATTGAACGTTTGCTAAGACTTCTTGTGGCAACATCGCGGGGCCAGCTGAGAAGTTGTATACCTTTTCCATGATTATTGAATGCTCCTGCGTTACATCGCGAGACTGTAGCGTTTCCAAATACGATTGGATTATCCCTGAACCCAAATCGCGCGCACTGCGCGGTGTTCGGAAAGACTAGAATAAATATGTTTCATCACCTTACCACCGTAATTGAAACGAGAAAAGCGGGACATGACATGATTACAGGCATAAAAAAACGCAGCGAATGCTGCGTTTTTATAAGGCGTCTAGAAAGGACGTGAAGATTACTCTTCGTCAGACTCGCTTTCGGCGTTGTCTTCACCTTCCGGCGCTTCTGGTGCAGATTCTGCTGTTGGCGCATCGGCTGGTGCTTCTGAACCTTCTGAACCTTCTGATACTTCACCGTCTTCGATGCTGTTCAGTAGTTCATCTTCATCCGGCTCTTCGATACGTTGCAGACCGACAACCGCTTCGTCTTTGCTTGTGCGGATAAGTGTAACACCTTGGGTGTTACGACCAACCTGACTCACTTCAGAAGCACGCGTACGTACAAGCGTACCTGCGTTGGTGATCATCATGAACTCGTCACCTTCGCTCACTTGAACCGCACCAACCACTGGGCCATTACGCTCAGACACCTTGATAGACACAACACCTTGTGTCGCACGGCTCTTCGCTGGGTATTCTGCAAGTGACGTACGCTTACCGTAACCGTTAACCGTTACTGTAAGAATATCGCCATCAGTGTGCGGAACAATCAGTGACACCACTTTATCGTTTGGCGCCAACTTGATACCGCGTACACCAGCAGCAGTACGACCCATACCACGAACACCACCTTTCGCGTTGCCTTCTTCATCAAACACTGGGCTTTCGTAGAAACGAACAACCTTGCCGAATGAAGAGAACAACATGATGTCACGCGTGCCATCGGTAATATCAACACCAATCAACGAATCGCCTTCGCGTAGGTTCACGGCAATGATGCCCGCGCTACGTGGACGGCTGAAATCAGTCAATGGTGTTTTCTTCACGGTACCATCAGCGGTCGCCATGAAGACAAACTTGTCGTCTGCATATTCTTTCACCGGAAGGATCGCAGTGATGCGTTCGTTTGGCTCAAGAGGAAGCAAGTTAACAATCGGTTTACCACGTGCAGTACGAGATGCGAGAGGTAATTGATATACCTTCATCCAGTACATGCGGCCACGGCTTGAGAAACACAAAATGGTGTCGTGCGTGTTAGCAACCAACAAACGCTCAATGAAGTCTTCTTGCTTCATACGCGTTGCAGATTTGCCTTTACCACCACGGCGTTGTGCTTCGTAGTCGTTCAGCGGTTGATATTTCACATAGCCTTCGTGAGACAATGTAACAACCACGTCTTCTTGGTTGATCAGATCTTCGATATCGATGTCATGACTAGCCGCGGTGATTTCAGTACGACGTTCGTCGCCATAGCCATCACGCACAGCTTCAAGCTCTTCACGGATAACTTCCATGAGGCGCTCAGGGTTAGACAGGATGAACATCAATTCGCCGATAAGTTGCAGCAGCTCTTTGTATTCATCGAGGATCTTCTCGTGCTCAAGACCGGTAAGTTTGTGTAGACGCAAGTCCAAGATAGCTTGTGCTTGTTGCTCAGTCAGGAAGTA
The DNA here is from genome assembly GCF_900115495.1 of Enterovibrio norvegicus DSM 15893. Classification (GTDB taxonomy): domain Bacteria; phylum Pseudomonadota; class Gammaproteobacteria; order Enterobacterales; family Vibrionaceae; genus Enterovibrio; species Enterovibrio norvegicus. Next base: position 35,497 of record NZ_FOWR01000008.1, read on the forward strand.
TTTTCCATCACGAACACCATACTCATCTTCTAGCCATTCTGGACGCGCAGCATCAACACCTGTTGCTTCAAGCATTGCAGCAACAGTACCAAGATCCCAACCACGTTGTTGTAATTGCTCACGTGCAATCGCAGGGGTTTGCGCATTACGAATCATTTCGATGATTTCATCGATGTTCGCCAATGCAATCGCCAAACCTTCCAAGATATGGGCACGATCACGCGCTTTGCGCAATTCGTAGATTGTACGACGTGTCACCACTTCACGGCGGTGGTTCACGAAGCACTTCAGCATGTCTTTTAGGCCGAACAAGCGTGGCTGGTTATTGTCCAGCGCAACCATGTTGATACCGAAAGACGTCTGAAGTTGCGTTTGCGAGTATAGGTTGTTGAGGATAACCTCACCGACTGCATCACGCTTACATTCAACAACAATACGCATACCGTCTTTATCAGACTCGTCACGCAGTGCGCTGATGCCTTCAATCTTCTTATCTTTCACCAGCTCGGCGATCTTCTCGATCAAACGTGCTTTGTTTACTTGATAAGGGATTTCAGTAACAACGATCGTTTCTTTACCGTTCTTCTCGACTTCGATTTCCGCGCGAGAGCGCAGGTAAATCTTGCCGCGACCAGTACGATAAGCATCTTCAATGCCCTTACGGCCATTGATCATTGCAGCTGTTGGGAAGTCTGGACCTGGAATGTGCGTCATCAACTCTTCGATAGTGATGTCTTCATTCTCAATGTATGCCAAACAACCGCTAATAACTTCTGTCAGGTTATGCGGAGGAATATTGGTTGCCATACCCACAGCAATACCCGATGCACCATTAACCAAAAGGTTAGGGAGACGGGTCGGCATGACTTCTGGGATCTGTTCAGTACCGTCATAGTTAGGTACGTAATCGACTGTGTCTTTGTCGAGATCCGCCAATAGTTCGTGGGCAATTTTTGACATGCGAACTTCGGTGTAACGCATTGCCGCCGCAGAGTCGCCGTCAATTGAACCGAAGTTGCCTTGTCCATCAACCAGCATATAGCGCAGCGAGAAAGGCTGCGCCATACGGACGATGGTGTCATAAACAGCGCTGTCACCGTGTGGGTGGTATTTACCGATCACATCGCCAACAACACGGGCAGATTTTTTGTATGCTTTGTTCCAGTCATTGCCTAGTACATTCATCGCGAATAAAACGCGGCGGTGTACTGGCTTCAGACCATCACGAACGTCTGGAAGAGCACGACCAACGATAACTGACATCGCATAGTCGAGATAAGAGCTTTTCAGCTCCTCTTCAATGTTGACGGGCGTGATCTCTTTAGCAAGATCGCTCATGGAGCCAATATCCCTCAGGTAAGTATGTCAAAGATGACTACGTGCAAGACCGTAAATAATATCATAAAAGCAGCCAAAGAGTCACAGTCTAAACCAGAGATAAATCACGGATTACTCTTATTTTGGCGCTCTAAGGCTCAACAGGGCGAAAAAATGCTCAAGTTCAAGGTGTAGGTTGATATTTTCATGATCATTGCTTACAGAGGCACTGAGTCAATTTTTGCCTCCCGGGTATGAAGCCTGCCCAGTTCACGGTTCAGCATGTAATAGAGGATGGACAAATACAGTTAGAAACAGGCCTCAATAACCACATTTTAAATAAGGTCAAATGACGCATGACACACTGTTGTGTTCATAAGGGGGCACTATGATTTCTCAAGCAATCAACGCTGTTGGGGTGGCGATTCTTGTCGGTAAAGACATTTTACTTGGGCTGTTGGCGGCAGTGACCATCACCAATGCCACATAAGTTTCACTGACCATTCACCACATACCTTACCATCGGCTTTGCCGAACCTTGTTGCTTTGGTAAAGCCACCTGTATCACCTTTTATATGACTTCGTTCGCCACAATGCATCTCTCAGATACAAGCAGCGAATCAGATCTTCATGCTTCTCAATGATCTGCATTTCCCATATATTTGTACCCAGACACTATAAGAAAGAGTTAGGGACAAACATTCGATGACAAATCAGGCCAATGTCGATCCGGCAGAAATTAAGAAATTCGAAGACATGGCGTCTCGATGGTGGGATCTTGAAGGCGAGTTTAAACCCCTTCACCAGATCAACCCTCTTCGTTTGGATTACGTGATTGAACGTAGCAATGGCGTCTTCGGCAAAAAAATCCTTGATGTAGGATGTGGCGGCGGCATCTTAGCCGAGAGTATGGCGAGAGAAGGCGCAGACGTGACGGGCCTAGATATGGGCAAAGAACCGCTTACCGTTGCTCGTCTACATGCCCTCGAAACGGACACCAAAGTAAAGTACATCCAATCAACGGCTGAAGAACACGCGGCGAGCAATGAAGCACAGTATGACATCGTGACATGTATGGAGATGCTTGAGCATGTCCCCGACCCTGCATCTGTCATTGCATCGTGCGCGCGCATGGTAAAACCAGGCGGTCATGTTTTCTTTTCAACGTTAAACCGAAATACCAAATCGTGGCTATTTGCGATTGTCGGTGCTGAACACATCATGAAAGTCGTGCCAAAGGGCACGCACGATCACAACAAGTTCATTCGTCCGTCTGAGTTACTGCGCATGGTGGATGCCACACCTTTGCAAGAACGCGCAATGACAGGTCTTCATTACAACCCGCTGACAGAGCAGTATTGGTTGTCTCCGAAGAATGTAGACGTGAATTACATCGTACATACTCAATACCCGGCTTAACCCGGGTATTTTTTTGCCTGATAATAATCACTGATGACACTGTAATAGCTAAACCCAACCCACAGCTGAGTAGAGAAAGTACATGGACGTTAACGTAAAAGCGGTACTGTTTGATTTGGATGGCACTCTTTTAGACACCGCACCCGACATGGCAAATGCCGCCAACTGTGTGATGGCTGATTATGGACTCTCTCCCCTTAACGAACGCCAAATTAAAGCCAACACCAGTTATGGGGCACGCGGGTTGTTACGTGCAGGCTTTGGAAACCAAATCGAAGGCAAAGACCTTGACGCGTTGAGACAGTCATTCCTGCATCATTACGCCAACAATATATGTACCACGACACAACTCTACGCGGGTGTCGTTACCTTGCTTGATGGCTTAGAGGCTATGAAAGTGCCGTGGGGCATTGTGACAAACAAGCCGGGCTTTCTCACTGAAATGCTACTTCCTTACTTCCCTCGCCTTCTTTCAACCGGCACCTTGGTGTGCGCGGATACCCTCAGCAAAGCCAAGCCTCATCCTGAGCCACTTCTTCATGCAGCCATGGAACTCGGTATCGACAATCAAGCTTGTCTATATATAGGGGACATTGAAGGAGACATCATTGCGGCCAATGCCGCGAATATGATTTCCGCTGTTGCAGCATGGGGTTATATCGGCAGCGAGCACAAACCACTCGAGTGGGATTCAGATCTGGTTTTTAACAAACCTGAAGAGATTCTGTCATTATTCTGATCCTTATCACACCCACTTTGAACACAATTTAACCTAATAACATAGGGTTATCTCGTTTCACTGTTTGTGCGTGGAGGCAAGATAAAAATCTTTTTTTATTTCGAATCGATGACAGAAAAATGATTGATTTTCTCTATGCTGTTGCCGTTATTGGGATAAAGGGGTGAGTGACCACTAACAATGTATTTCTCATCCCCAAGATATCCACAGAACGCCCATTTCGGCCAACTTGCAATATCCTCCCTTCAACACTATCTTGTTACTCAAGTCAGGCAGCAGCCCTATATGTAGTGTTTGAGCATCTACTTCATTAGTTTAACATTGGTCACAAAAAATTTGCGTGAACATTGAGAATTGCGAAAAACACGTCTTCAGGCATGGATACACCAGGAACAAGATAAATGAACCAACAAATTACCGTTCAAAAGCGCAGTGGCGTGAAGGAAAACATCGATCTAGACAAAATCCACCGCGTTATCGACTGGGCAGCTGAGGGCCTCGACAACGTCTCTGTTTCACAAGTCGAACTCCGTTCTCACATCCAATTTTACGACGGTATCAAAACTGAAGACATTCATGAGACCATCATCAAAGCTGCTGCAGATCTGATCTCTGAACAAACCCCAGACTACCAATATCTGGCTGCGCGTCTTGCGGTTTTCCACTTGCGCAAAAAGGCTTACGGCCAGTTTGAGCCACCGACACTGGCCGACCATGTCAACAAAATGATCGACATGGGCAAGTACGACAAGCACATCACCGAAGACTATTCGACCGAAGAACTGAACATCCTCGATAGCTACATTGATCACTGGCGTGACATGAACTTTTCCTATGCCGCAGTGAAACAGCTTGAAGGTAAATACTTAGTACAGAACCGTGTTACGGGCGAAATCTACGAAAGCGCACAGTTTTTGTACATGATGGTTGCAGCATGTCTATTTGCAAACTACCCGAAAGAAACACGCCTCGATTACATCCGTCGTTTTTACGATGCGGTGTCTAAATTCAAGATTTCATTGCCAACGCCAATCATGTCCGGCGTTCGCACACCAACCCGTCAGTTCAGCTCATGTGTACTGATCGAATGTGATGACAGCCTTGATTCAATCAACGCGACCGCAAGTGCGATTGTGCGCTACGTAAGCCAGCGTGCAGGTATCGGTATCAATGCAGGTCGAATCCGTGCATTGGGTAGCCCAATCCGCGGCGGCGAAGCATTCCACACCGGTTGTATCCCGTTCTACAAATACTTCCAAACAGCCGTTAAGTGTTGTTCTCAAGGCGGCGTACGTGGTGGTGCAGCGACACTGTTCTACCCTATGTGGCACCGTGAAGTTCAAAACCTGTTGGTATTGAAAAATAACCGTGGTGTGGAGGAAAACCGTGTTCGTCACATGGACTACGGCGTTCAAATCAACAAACTGATGTACACCCGTCTTATCAAAGGCGAGAACATTTCATTGTTCTCACCGTCAGATGTTCCAGGACTGTACGACGCCTTCTTCGCGAACCAAGAAGAATTCGAACGTCTGTACACACAATATGAGCAAGACAGCTCAGTGCAACGTGAAACCGTGAAAGCGGTTGAGCTTTTCTCTCTGATGATGCAAGAACGTGCTTCTACAGGCCGTATCTACATTCAAAACGTTGACCACTGTAATACGCACAGCCCGTTTGACCCTGCTGTTGCACCGATTCGCCAATCTAACTTGTGTCTTGAAATCGCATTGCCAACCAAGCCGTTGACCAACGTGGAAGATGACCAAGGCGAAATCGCATTGTGTACGCTGTCAGCGTTCAACCTTGGCGCATTGAATAACCTTGATGAATTAGAAGATCTGGCAGACCTGACAATCCGCGCGTTGGATTCACTGCTTGATTACCAAGACTACCCATTGCCAGCCGCTTACAAAGCGACCATGAACCGTCGTACCCTGGGTGTTGGTGTGATTAACTACGCCTACTACCTTGCGAAAAATGGCGTGCGCTACTCCGACGGCAGCGCGAATGGCCTAACGCACCGTACGTTTGAAGCGATTCAATACTACCTATTGAAAGCCTCTGTCGGTTTGGCGAAAGAAAAAGGTGCGTGTCCGTTGTTCAACGAAACAACGTACTCGAAAGGCATTCTTCCAATCGACAGCTATAAGCGCGATTTGGATAACGTATGTGAAGAACCTCTTCACTACGATTGGGAAACATTGCGCGGAGAAATCGTTGAACACGGTCTGCGTAACTCAACCCTATCTGCATTGATGCCATCAGAAACATCGTCACAGATTTCGAACGCGACAAACGGCATTGAGCCTCCTCGTGGTTTCGTTTCTGTCAAAGCATCGAAAGACGGTATCTTGAAGCAAGTGGTGCCTGACTATGACAAGTACAAAGAAAACTACGAGTTGCTTTGGAACATCGAATCGAACGACGGCTACTTGCAGTTGGTCGGCATCATGCAGAAATTTATCGACCAAGCGATCTCTGCCAACACCAACTACGACCCAAGCAAACAAGCAGGCGGTAAAACACCGATGAAGCTGCTGCTAAAAGATTTGCTGACGGCGTACAAACTGGGTGTGAAAACCCTGTATTATCACAACACGCGTGATGGTGCAGACGATGCACAACAAGATTTGGCAGCACAAGATGATGATTGTGCGGGCGGCGCTTGTAAAATCTAAAGCTACATTCGGGAGGGAGCAATAGCTCCCTCTTCAAGGTTTAATTCGAAACGGTATATTTACGGTAATGGCATACAGTACTTTTTCTAAAGAAAACAATAATGCGCTCAAAGAACCGATGTTTTTTGGCCAGCCAGTTAACGTTGCTCGCTACGATCAACAAAAGTACGAAATCTTCGAACGCTTGATTGAGAAGCAACTGAGTTTCTTTTGGCGTCCAGAAGAAGTGGATGTGTCTGGCGACCGTATCGATTACAACAAGCTGCCTGAGCACGAGAAGCATATCTTCATCAGCAACTTGAAGTATCAAACGCTATTGGATTCAATCCAAGGTCGCAGCCCGAACGTTGCCTTGCTTCCATTGGTGTCTATTCCAGAGTTGGAAACATGGATTGAAACGTGGTCGTTTTCTGAAACGATCCACTCACGTTCTTACACGCACATTATCCGAAACATCGTTAATAACCCTGCCGTGGTATTTGATGACATCGTTGATAATGAGCACATCATCAAGCGTGCTGGCGATATCGCTAAGTACTACGATGACTTGATTCAAGCCACCAGCGACTATCACCGTTTAGGTGAAGGTGAGCACACCATCAACGGCGAAACCGTCGTGGTTTCTCTGCGTGAATTGAAGAAGAAATTGTATGTGTGTCTGATGTCGGTCAATGCGCTAGAGGCCATTCGTTTTTATGTCAGCTTTGCGTGTTCATTTGCGTTCGCAGAACGTGAATTGATGGAAGGTAACGCGAAAATCATCAAACTGATTGCACGTGATGAATCATTGCACCTAACCAGTACACAGCACATGCTAAACATTCTGCGCAGCGGCGAAGACGATCCAGAAATGGCTGACATCGCAAAAGAGTGCGAGCAAGAGTGTTTTGAACTGTTCAAAGCGGCGGCTGAGCAAGAGAAAGAATGGGCAGAATACCTGTTCAAAGACGGCTCAATGATTGGCTTGAACAAAGACATTCTTTGTCAGTATGTGGAATACATTTCCAACCTACGCATGTCTGCAGTTGGCCTAAAACCTGCGTACGCTAACGCCTCTCAAAACCCGATTCCTTGGATTAACGCGTGGTTGTCTTCTGACAACGTTCAGGTTGCGCCACAAGAAGCAGAAATCAGTTCATACCTTGTTGGCCAAATTGATAACGACATGAACATCGATGATTTGGGTGACTTCGAACTATGAGTCAAATCACTATCAAAGTGAATGGCGAAATGCTGGTGGGGAATACCCACCAGCCTCTGCTTGAGCAACTTGAACAATCAGGACTTCAGCCTGAGTTCCAATGCCGTAACGGCGTGTGCGGCGCTTGCCGCTGCAAACTCGACAAAGGCACCGTATCAAAACAAGATACGATGGCGTATGTCGCCGCAGGCGAAATTCTGACCTGCGCTTCCGTGCCTTCTGGCAATGTTGAGTTGGAATTCGACTACCAGCTTTCCTTTGTAGCAAAAAAAGCCGCGAACCTCTGACTCGGTCTTGCGGCGCTCTTTTTTCAGCCTCTCTTTATTCAGCTTTATGCTTCATGAGATTGTTGACGTAGATGCTATGGATCTGATTCCACCATGCTTACGAGCAACTCAGCAGTCAGCCCAGTCTTGTTGGTAAAAATACGAGAAAAGCGCGAAAGCGACGCGACTTTGACTGAAGCAAACCGCTCCCACTTGCTCGCATCCGCCATCCTCCATCCGCCAACAGCCAACAGCCAACAGCCAACACTCGCGAGCATTCGCGATAAGGGGTGACACCGCCATTCGGTTCCATGATATTTACCGTCTGTTCGATATTGAAGGTAAGGATGGTCGACGTTGTCCGCGAGGCGGTTCCTTTGCTCGACGCTCTGTTCACCGTTCTAATGATTTTGACCTACTTAGAAGGTTTGGTAATGTTCTTACCTAACCTCTTTAAGTCATCCGATAAAATCAGCAAAGCGCGCCTTCCACAGGCGCGCTTTTTTCTTGAATCAAGCCCTCATTTTCTTAAAGGAAGGGGGATCTCTCCACATTGCCCAAACCGATTGAAAGCAAAGATAAAAAATTCACACGCCTCCATCTTTCTCACCAAATGAGGGTTATCGCTTACACAAAGGACATCCGTCGCAGCATTTTTTGACTATACCTATCTGTGTTTATTACCGCTTGTATCCCCTTATACAACGGCATCTCTAAAAAGCAGAGGCATCTCTAAAAAGGGGTGACCAAGACACCGACATAAAGAGCACATTGAGGAGCAACACTGATGGGATTGCACTACGGGAAAGAAAAAGGCGAGAACTGCGATGACCTCTACGAAGAAGTCCTCTCTCGAAAACAACTACCCAAATTCTCACTACCCCAAGAAAGCCAGCCCGCTGATCTCGTTGCACAACTATTGAAAGATGAGCTTCTAATGGATGGCAATGCGCGCCAAAATCTCGCGACGTTTTGCTCGACATGGATGGAGCCCAGTGTTCACGAAATCATGGATGTTTGCATCGATAAAAACATGATCGATAAAGACGAGTATCCTCAAACCGCCGAAATTGAATCACGTTGCGTACACATTCTTGCCAAGCTTTGGAATAGCCAAGAAAGCGAAACCACGGTGGGATGTTCAACCACAGGCTCGTCAGAAGCGGCCATGTTGGGTGGCCTTGCGATGAAATGGCGTTGGAGAAAAAAACGAGAAGCACAAGGGCTCACGACCGATAAGCCCAACATTGTGTGTGGACCGGTTCAGATTTGCTGGCACAAATTTGCCCGCTACTTTGATGTTGAGATGCGCGAGATCCCACTCGATGGTGACGAAGTCTGCATTAACCCCGACAAGCTCACAGAGTATGTCGATGAAAATACCATTGGCGTTGTGCCGACACTTGGCGTGACTTACACCTGTGTGTTTGAACCCGTTGAAGTGATCTCGCAAAAACTCGATGAACTGCACGCCGAGAAAGGCATTGATGTGCCCATTCATGTTGATGGCGCATCGGGCGGGTTCATTGCCCCATTCGTAAACCCCGAGTTGAAGTGGGATTTTAGGCTACCTCGTGTTGTCTCTATCAATAGCTCAGGGCACAAATACGGTCTCGCCCCGCTAGGTGTGGGCTGGGTGGTTTGGCGTGACGCCGCACACCTTCCTGATGAACTCGTCTTTGATGTGGATTATTTAGGGGGCCATATGCCAACTTTCGCCCTCAATTTCTCACGCCCTGGCGGACAAATCGTCGCACAATACTATAACTTTCTGCGCCTTGGCTTTGACGGCTATAAAGGCATTCAAGAGGCCTGCCTCAGCACCGCACAATGGCTGGCAGATGAAATCGCCAAAATCGGACCTTTCGATCTTTTCTACGATGGTCGGGGCGGACTGCCCGCGCTTAGCTACAGCCTAAAAGAAGGCGATTGGGGGTTTACGCTCTATGACCTTTCAGACCGCATGCGCATGCGGGGTTGGCAGATTGCTTCCTATCCACTCCCCGGTAACCGACAGGATACCGTGATTCAACGCATCATGATCCGACACGGTGTTAGCCTCGATATGGCATCGCTCATGCTCGAAGATCTCAAGCGTTGTGTCGAATACTTCGAGCAATATCCGCAAGTTCACTCTGGCGCAACCTCCACATTCCATCATGGATGAACGCCTTAATGAAAACGCGCGCGCAGACCTGACTGACATAGCTAACTAAGTTCAACAACGGGTAACCGTTAACAACACACTCTTATTTGATCACGCCTGACCATCACCAAGATGGTCAGAATGATTGAAGGACGACTCGTATGAATAAGAAAGCCCCCTCCACTGCGAATTTAAAACAAGCAGGAAAAATTAGCGTTTTCACCTTCGCCATCATGAACATCGTGGCTGTCGTGAGTCTTCGTGGTTTACCAGCAGAAGCAGAGTATGGCCTGAGTTCAGTTTTCTACTACGTATTTGCGGCTGCATTCTTCTTGGTGCCCGTCTCTTTGGTGGCGGCTGAACTCGCCACAGGCTGGCCCGAAAAAGGCGGTATCTTCCGATGGGTTGGCGAAGCCTTTGGTCCTCGTTTGGCATTTATGGCGATGTTTTTACTTTTTGTGCAGGTGTGCGTGTGGTTCCCCACCGCCCTCACGTTTGGCGCAGTCTCTCTCGCGTTCATTGGGCCAGATCAAACCTTTGATGCCGCCTTGTCCCAGAATAAGTTCTTCGTCCTCGCTATCGTGTTGGCCATCTATTGGTTCGCGACCTTTGTTGCATTCAAAGGCGTGTCGGCGTTCACCTTGCTTTCAAAATGGGGTGGTATCATTGGAACGATTATTCCTGCCATCATTCTGATCATTTTGGGTTTTGCGTTTTACTTTAGTGGCGCGAAGATCCAAATCGATCTCTCGTGGTCAGAACTGATCCCTGACTTCTCTAACTTCAACAATGTGGTGCTCGCCGCCAGTATTTTCCTGTTCTATGCTGGCATGGAAATGAACGCCATCCACGTGAAGGATCTTGATAACCCTACTCGCTCATACCCGCTCGCCATCGGTATGGCAGCATTGGGCACAGTGGTGATATTCATCATGGGTACGCTCGCCATTGCGTTTGTTATCCCAAGCACTGAAATCAACCTCACACAAAGTTTGTTGGTGGCGTACTTCGATATGTTCCATTGGGCAGGCTTGGGCTTCCTCGCGCCCGTGATGGCAATTTGCTTAGCCATTGGTGTTCTCGCGGGCATCGTGACGTGGGTTGCTGGGCCTTCAACGGGGTTACTTGAAGTAGCAAAGGCGGGGTACATGCCGCGCTTTTGGCAACACACCAACAAGAATGGCATGGCGACACACATTCTTTTGGTGCAAGGCATCATAGTGAGTTTCCTTGCGGTCACCTTTGTGGTGTTGCCCTCAGTGGAAGCGGCGTACCAAATTTTAAGCCAACTCGCCGCGGTGATTTACCTCATCCTGTATATGTTGATGTTCTCCTCTGCGATTTACCTCAGATTCAGCCAGCCAAATCGTCCACGTCCCTACAATGTGCCGGGCGGTAAAACTGGCCTCTATATAATTGCCGGCGTGGGTTTCACCGCATCTTTGACGGCTTTCGCGTTCAGCTTTATCCCCCCGAGCCAAATTGCAGTTGGTAGCCCGACAGTGTTCATTTCGATTCTTGTTGGCTTGAGTGCCGTGTTCATCACGATTCCTCTGGTGATTTATGCCATTCGAAAACCCCATTGGCGTGAAGAAAATTCCGACTTTGCGCCCTTCACTTGGCAAATTGAAGGGGTGCATCCAGGAGTGCAAAATCATTCAGACTTACACACAGAGTCAGTGACTGCGAACCACAAAGAAAACCAAGGAGCACAATAATGAGCGTGCCTCTTTCCGCCACAGAGCTTCAAGCACTCGTGGATAAAACCTTCTCTCTCTATCACTCCTTACCTGGTGGTGAGAACGCGAGCTATATTCCCTATTTGGACTCAGTGCCATCTCGGCTTGCTGCTCTCGTTATCGTCACGGCAAAGGGTGAAATCTATAAAGCGGGAGACAGTGACTATGGCTTTGCGATCGAATCCATTTCGAAAGTCGCGACCCTGTCTTTATTGATGGAAGACGTCGGCCCAGAAACGGTCAGAGAGAAAATCGGCGCTGAGCCCACAGGCTTACCTTTCAACTCAGTACTTGCGTTGTGCGAGCACCAAGACAAACCTCTCTCTCCACTCGTGAACGCCGGAGCAATGGCCAGTGTAAGCTTATTGAATGCATCATCTGGTGAAGAACGTTGGGCACGCATCCTTGATATCCAACGGCGAATGACAGCAGGCAACGTGGTGCTTTCCGATGCCATTAATGAATCCGAACAAACCACGAATTTCCATAATCGCGGCATCGCATGGCTTTTATATGCGGCAGGAAATTGTTTCTGCGATCCTATGGAGGCGTGTGAGGTCTACACCCGACAATGCTCTACATTGGTGACCTGCAAAGATCTCGCCGCAATGAGCGCAACACTGGCCAACCACGGCAAAAACCCGCTTTCTGGTGAGCAGGTGCTTACCCCGGAAAATGTCCCACATATTCTGGCAGAGATGACCATGGAGGGGCTTTACGACTATTCGGGAGACTGGGCATTTGAAGTCGGGTTACCGGGGAAAAGTGGTGTGGGCGGTGGCTTACTCGCCGTGTGTCCGGGCAAACTTGGCATTGCCGCCTTTTCGCCACCTCTCGATGAGTCGGGGAACAGTGTCCGCGCCCAACGCATGATTGCAGAAGTAGCAAAGGCACTGGATCTCAATATTTACGCGGCTTAACTTCCTATTTTCATTGGGATAATGATTTAGCGCCACCCTCCCAACAAACGAAAAAGTGAGGCTGAGTGCCTCACTTTTTATGCGTATCCGTTACTCTGCTTATCTTTTGTTATGCGCACCCATTATTGAGCATCAATGGGCTCGTCTTCGACGGGAATAAATAGCGATTCAAGTGTTATCAGAGAGCTAATCTCGCCAAACACCTCTTTACCTTGCAAGTAACGGCGTAACATATCCATCAGCATGGTAGAGGCATAACAGCGAAAATCTTCATGGGTGAGTGAACGGCGGGTTTTAACGATCATCCCCCAATCCCCTTCGACGGTCGACAATCCAAGCGCCACTTCGCCGTTAGCCGCATTCCCACAAGCAAGACCAAGGTGGGCACCCGCATTTTCTCGAGAGGCGGTCGCCATCGCTAACACCGCTGCAAGCGGGTTATAGTCGCCATCAGTATTCAACGCATTTTCGTTCAACACCCAACCTTGCACCAAGGCGTCTTTCGTCATGGCAGATTGATTGAACCAATTTGCTAGATACCCACCTGTGAATTTTTCTGCCACCGCCACGGTTTGACCGCTCTGAGCCAGTAATCCGCCAACAGACTCCAACATAGGCACGCCATCACCGACCATGTGATCCGCTAAAATCTTACGTATCGCATCCGTGATTAACGAAATGTCAGAGTGCTGACGAGGAGAAAAGAGTTTTACCTCAATGAACGGCAACGCCGAACGATAGCCAATCTCAAACAGATCAGGCAGTTCTAGCGGCTCCAGCCTGTCATTCAACAAAGACTCAGAAAGTCCAAACGTGTAAAGACGCTGAATTTCTAGCTTAAGGTTATTAGGAAATTGCGTTTGCAGTTGCGGCAGAATTTCGTTGTCGAACATTTGCTTGAATTCGCTAGGCACACCGGGCGTAAAGAAGAATAAGCAATCATTTAACGTGGCCACAAATCCACACGCACTGCCAACGGGGTTATCGATGAGCTCCGCACCTTCGGGCAGCATCGCTTGTTTGATGTTGCTCTTGGGCATAGTTTTCCCGTTTTTCTCAAAGCGTGCTTTCATTTCAGAAAGCCAATGCGCATTGAGCTCAACATCCACATTCATCGCCATCGCCATGGCTTCTGTGGTGAGATCGTCAGTGGTGGGACCAAGCCCACCGTTCACGATCACGATGTCTGAAACCTGGCTACAACGCACCAATTCAATCGCAAGTTCATCTAAGGAATCTCCCACCGTCACGCGTCGATGCATGGCAAAGCCTTCTTCAAAGCAACGTCTTGAAAGCCATGCAGCATTGGTATCAGTGATATCTCCATGCAGTACTTCTTCTCCCGTACTTAACATGGCAACCCGAAGTTTACTCTGACCCACCGCTATCTCCTTGTGTGCGTTCAACTTATTTCATTATGCCCAGAAGCCGACCCACACCGCAACTTGCATAATTGTACACTTTTAGTTACACCACATGTTTTACATCTGTTACACTCATTCAAAATCTGACCCAACACCACAGGCCAGATTTATTAAGCATAGTCTTTGGCTGGCCTCATTCATGCCCACCCAAACGAAATCCATCATGTGAATATTAATTTACACTTATTAAAGTCGACATTATGCGCAGTAAATTAGTCGGAAGTACCCTCATTATCGCTGGCACGACCATAGGTGCTGGCATGCTCGCTCTCCCCCTTGCATCAGCAGGGTTAGGATTCGTTCAATCCTCTTTCATTATGGTCGCTATGTGGCTACTCATGAGTTACACAGCACTACTTATGTTAGAAATCCACCAGCACGCACACGAAGGTGCCACCCTCAACAGTCTGGCGCGTCAATTTCTGGGTCGTAAGGGCCAAATCCTCGCGACCTTTGCAACCTTGTTTCTCTTGTATGCGCTTTGTGCCGCTTACATTGCAGGTGGCGGCAGCCAATTGAACGCCAAACTTATTGCTTTCTCTAACAGCGCGTTACCAGATTCGATGGGTACCTTCTTGTTTACCTTCATCATTGCAGGCGCGGTGATGCTTGGCACACACAAGGTAGATTTCATTAACCGATGCCTGTTTCTGCTCAAAATTGCACTGCTCTGCGTGTCACTCGGCCTTCTCACCCCACACATCTCTATGCTGCATCTCACAGAGCTTCCTATCGACCAAGGTCTTGCCATCGCCGCCATTCCCGTGATGTTCACGTCGTTTGGCTTTCACGGCAGTATTCCTTCAGTGGTGGCTTACACAGGGTTAAACATTCGTACCTTGCGAAAAGTCATGCTGTTTGGTTCTTCGCTTCCGCTCATCATTTATTTGTTGTGGCAAGGCGTAAGCTTTGGCGTGCTAAGCCAAAACTCGTTACTCAACAACGACCAACTGCCTGAATTTATTAACGCAATGAGCCAAGTAGTGACTTCTCCCTACATTACCTCAGTCATTTCGTTGTTTGCAGATCTTGCACTCGCCACATCGTTTTTAGGTGTCAGTCTCGGTTTGTTTGATTTTCTGTCTGATGCGTTAAAGCGAAATAACACCGTAAGTGGTCGTTTACAAACAGGTTTAATGACCTTCGTTCCACCTATGCTCATTGCATTGTTCTATCCGCAAGGGTTCGTTGCAGCTTTAGGGTATGCTGCCATCGCGCTTGTCCTGCTTGCTGTCGTACTTCCCGTTTTAATGGCACGTAAGGTCCGTCAGGCAAAATTAAACCGCGACAAGTATCAAGTTTTTGGTGGAAATATTGGCCTATCACTTGCTATGATTGGCGGCTTTACTGTGGTTGCATCACAATTGGCACTTAGTATCAATTGAGAGAAAACGCCCCCTAGCGGTGTCTTGAGCAAGGATGTTTCGCGTAGCACTCGCTTAGTTAACGCTTTCATGACCTAAATTTTCGCTGCCAAGCCTATCCCTCTTCGAGAGGCCATTAGGTTTGGCATTTTGTTGTGTGGGAGATCCTACGTGCGCTATTGCTCAACCGTGGCTGCGGCCGCTTTACTTTGTGCTCAATCTGCTTTTGCTTTTGACTCAACGACCATCAATTTTGAACAGCAGGCTAGCGTTTACGCTAACAGCTATGGCTTTGCACCCGCATCGCTGAGCGATAAACCTTTGGAGTCTTCGAATACACTAGGCTTCCACGATCAACCAAGACACGCTTTGCCAAAATACCTATCAACAGCACCTGAAAAAGACTGGGACTACTTGATGGGTCAAACCTATACAATCCTGGGTTTGAGCGTTGCCACTGTCGGTATGATGACTCTGCTGCCGGAAAGCGTGACTAACTGGACAGCGGAAGACCGCGATTTCAGTAACTTGGCAAGCAAATGGTGGGACAACGTCTCTGAAGGCCCTGTATGGGATAAAGATGATCACTACCTAAACTATGTGATGCATCCGTACTTTGGTGGTGTTTACTACACCGCAGCACGTCACTCAGGCTTTAACGAGTGGGAATCCTTCGTTTACTCCTTCACCATGTCCACGTTTTTCTGGGAATACGGTGTAGAGTCATTCGCAGAAGTACCGTCTATCCAAGACATTATTGTGACACCTCTATTTGGTGCGGCGGTGGGTGAATGGATGTACCTCACTGAGCAAGACATCGTTGCAGATGGCGGCGAAGTGCTTGGTTCAGATACGCTGGGCGGGGTGAGCTTGTTCTTCCTGAACCCAGTAGGACATATTCACCACTGGATCACGGACATGTGGCAAGGTGATACGGAAGTGAACATGAACTACAACCCTTGGTTTGATAACCAAGACGCTGCTCAGTTTGCTCTGGATGCTGGCGCACCGTATGACCATCAGTTCATCGGTATGCAGGTTAGCCTGAAGTTCTAATTCAACGTGTTACCAAAGTAGTTTGCTGAACAATGAAAAAGCCGACACGATGTCGGCTTTTTTGATCTTGTTGTATCTCATAGGAAGAGAAGATAAATGGGGTTTAACTGCTTACGCTGAAATACCACGAATCAGCGTCGTGATACCCGCGAACGAACAAAGCACTAAGAGTCCATATCTTACCCATTCCGCACGAATGTGCGGGGCGATGCGAAACGCGACCCAAGACGAGACAAACACGATCGGCAACGACATCAAACTGACCTTCACATGCCAAAGGTTGAAATACCCTGTCATGGCGAGAACCACCAACGAAATCACACAGCTAAACACGAAGTAGCCTGCAAGGTTTGCACGCATCATCGCCACGTCCATTTTTTGCAAGACCAATGCCATTGGCGGCCCGCCAATACTGGTGGTGGTACCCATTACCGCCGCAGTGAAACCTGCCCAAAACATGTTTTTGTTATTGGGTTCGACAGAAAACTTAAACACGCTTGCCACGACAGCGAATAGCACCGCCACACCCATTGCTATTTCAAGCACATTCAGTGATAAGTAAATCAGCATCACGCCGGCGACAAACGTACCCGGAATACGCCCAATAAACGCCCAACCCAATCCCTTCAATGAAATTTGTCGGCGATATTGCCACGTATTAATGCTGGCAAGACACAAGGTCACCATAGTGACTGCACTCGGCACAAGCGTCGGCTCAATCATCATCACGATAGGCGCAGCAACGATGGCCAACCCAAAACCAATCAAGCTTTGCACAAATGCACCTGCACCCAACGCGAGCATGACAAGCAGGGTTTGTTCGACAGTCATTTCCATCAGTGATTTCTTTCCATCACAGTCATCATCTCAATTAAAAAGGACACTTAACGCCGCTCCCCTATCGTTGGATTCGCGTCGCGTGTATGAGTAAATTTCTTGGTGTTAGTGCGCGTTCACAAAACGTTGAAACATCCACATCAAAGCCGTTGTCGGTGAGATACAGTGCGCGATCTAATACCAACCACATTTCCAAAGGACGACGGAACAAGGTGCGCACCGTTTCCATTTTTTCTACCAGTAGAAAGCGCGCTTCACCCAGTGTGTGGTACTCCGCAAAGTCGGTGTCTGAGGGGATGACAATCCCTTTTTGTTCCGCAGCCCAGTAACAAAACGCTTCAAACCCCTCATTCAACAGTGATTTTTGCACATTCGGAACGGGCAAATAGGCCGCGCTACCGGTAATTGCACGCTGCAAGGCATCAAAACCCAACCGGAACGTCACTTCGACATAGCGTTTATTTTGTACCGTTTGGCCCGCCGTTACTGTCTCTTGCAGCGGCAGTTTTAAATCATGCTTGCTAAGAGACAACGTCGAATTTTTCGCCAGGGTTGAAAGCGGCTGGTAACACTTATCTTGAATAAGGTGATAGCAACACGGTGATACAGTGACCGTTGATGGACCTGATTGCTTCTCTGCGGCCACGCTGTGTTTCAGCAAGGTGACATGGAGGTCACCACATGCGTGCAACGCGACAGCATGGTCACAAGCGTCAACCAGCCTTTGGCTTTCAGGAGCAAACGCGTCACCTTGAACAAAGTGCATGGTTAACTCGTGTTTTTCTGCGTATTGCTGACCATCACGACATAGCGTCTCTTGCCATTCCAAGCTAGTGACATTGGATTGACGAGAAACCGACAAAACCCGCCCCAGATATCCTTTCCCTGCACACCATTCCAGCCAATGTTGTCCATTTGCTTTAGGCATAGCGGCATTGAACGCCGCAATTTGAGACCATTTGCGACCCGGGATACCTGCAGACCAATGAGGAGCACAATACAGATCGGCATGGTGACTTTCTTTGACGTGACATAACGTAAGCCAGGATTCGGCTTCTGGTAGCCATTGCTTCACCATGGCGGTCAGTTGTTCTGGAGACGCTTTAAGTGTCGAAAGAGACGCTAAGGTTTGGTCATCCAACCAATCACACAGTTCAGGATACGTGTTTCGCCAAGGCAAATCGGCAAAATCAAACGGCATTCCTTGCCAAAAAGGACGGTGTCGCGCCAACGCACCATCCAGTGCGAGGAAACGTTCTGCAAGAGAAAAACAGGGATGAGGCAAAGCTAACTCCAATCGCCAACAAAAATGCGGGAAGAACCACGTCAGTTGGCGACCAGTATATACCTAAGCGTGCATTCTACGCTGACTATCGGGACTTTTTATCTTACGGGGAGTTCGATATCCGCAAACAGCTTTTCAATGTCATGACCATCTTTGAGCGTCATGGCGAAATCGACCCTCTCACGGGTCAAATGCGGCGCAAAGCTCTCGATAAAGTCATACATATAGCTTCGCAGCGCTGTGCCTCGACGGAAGCCGATACGCGTCGTGCTCGCATCAAAGATATGACTGGCATCGATGGCCACCAAATCATTATCAAGCTCTTTGTCGTACGCCATGGTTGCCATAACACCAATGCCGACGCCTAACCTAACATAGGTTTTGATCACGTCAGCATCGGTGGCAGTGAACACGATTTTTGGCTTGAGTTTTGCGCGATCAAACGCGGAGTCGAGACTCGATCTGCCCGTAAAGCCAAACACATACGTCACCAGCGAATAACGCGCAATATCATGAATGGAAAGGGTGGTTCTGTTTGCCAGAGGGTGATCTTTACGCACAATCAGGGAGCGAGTCCAATGATAACAAGGCAGCATCACCAGATCGTCGTAAAGGTGTGAGGCTTCCGTGGCGATGGCAAATTCCGACGTCCCTTTTAAAACGAAATCCGCGATTTGGCTTGGCGCGCCTTGGTGCATGTGCAAAGACACTTTCGGATAGCGCTGAACAAATTCTGAAATCACGGTTGGCAGCGCATAGCGTGCTTGTGTGTGCGTGGTCGCGATATTCAGTTGCCCCATTTCTGGGTTGGTGTATTCAAGCGCGACCGACTTAATACTGTTTACACGAGATAAGATATCGCGTGAAATCTCTACAATCTGTTCGCCTGCAGGGGTTAGCTTGGTGAGGTGTTTGCCACTGCGGCCGAAAATTTTAACGCCCAGCTCGTCCTCCAGCGCACGAATCTGCTTACTGATACCAGGCTGAGACGTAAAAAGACTTTCTGCGGTCGAAGACACATTTAGATCGTTATTCACGACTTCAACGATGTATTTTAGTTGTTGTAATTTCATAGAAAACGTAGAAAAACAAAGGGACAGGTGAATTTATATCGCCTTCCGTTCAAAGAAAGTAGCTTTCGTGCCGATAACCGCCACATAGCGCTCAGAAATTGTTAAAGCTTTCTTTAGTGTGATGATGAAATTTTTTAAACGTAGATAAAGTAATGAAAGTAATGGCGATAAACGTGCGTCATTACGCACTAAGTGCCAGAAATACATTACGAAGCGCCAGATATTAGCTAAGATCGAAAATAGCATTAACAAACTATGACCATAGTAGCAGATCGTGTATCTTATGCCGTCTTAGTTTTAACCGGGAATATCGACGCTCGCTTATGAATATCGCCCTCATTGCTGGCTTATGTGTCATCTTGCTTGGCCTGATTGTTGGTTACAACATCATTGCTCAGCAGAAACAACGCGTTGAGTCAACAAAGCGCCAAGAAATGGCAAAATATATTGCAGTTATTGATGCCACTGAAGAGCTGATCGGTAATGCACATAACTTACCCTACAGTGGGTCTTTGCTTGTTTGTTTAAACAACAAAATCCTTGATGCGTTGAAGACAATGCATGAATTCGACAAGTCCGATCGCTCCTTGCAGAATCGAATTGCCGATGTTCAAGGGCAAATTAATCAAATCAAGCAGACATACCAAAACAAAGATTCAACCTCTTTTCGCGTTCCTGACAGCGACAGAGAAGCAATTTCCATGTTGAAGTTGGTGAAGCGCCTACGTGCTGTGATCAAAGCGGAGCACACCAAAGGTCGTATGCCAACACAACAGTTTGTGGCTGAAAACACACGCCTCGAACAGATGCAGATGAAAATCAACATCGAGAACGTGCTCAAGCGTGTTAACGATGCCAAAATCAAAGGCCAAATGGGCACAGCTCAACAGCTTTTGAAGAAAGCAATCGACGTGGTCAGTTCAAAAAGCGATCCATACTGCCAATCAGCAAAGGAATCGCTCAATGCCATGCTTGAAGAAATCACGCAGTCATTGAATAAAAGTCACGAAATTGCCAAACCAAAAGACAATGATAACAAAGAGCTCGATGAGCTTTTTGCGCCTAAAAAGAAATGGTAATCTCCTCGCGTTTGTCGATTTCCAAGAAAGCCCCGCAAGGGGCTTTTTTTATGCCCCCTACCTTTATCCCTCCTAGTGTAAATCCGATCTTGCTTCCATTTATTTTCTGTCGCGAATTATTTGTGCGTTTGATAACAAAAAAAAGCTAAAGACAATCAACTCTCGTGCCGATAGGTACGTTTAATGTCACAATCCACCACCAATTTTTCACGCTTAAGTACCATTTTTTAGAAGCGCGAATTTTTGCCAAGCTTTGGCACTTATCTTCCCATCACAGGCTATTGTAGAGTGAGAGAGCAATGAAGTTGTCCGTCGTACAAAGAACGATAGCGGGCTTTGCCTTAATGTTTGTGTTGATTGCATTGCTAAGCAGTGTCAGTTTATTCAACGCAAATACCCTTCAAAGCAAAGTTGAGCAAATCACCGACCAAACCACGCCAATGGTTGTCACCTCTGGCAACCTTATTACCCAGTTGATGCACACGAACCTTCTCGTGAGCACATTCCAAGATAACCCAGCCATTGCTGCAAACATTGATGAGCGATTCGACCGCCAGAAGCAACGCTTCTTCGACACGCTGAACAATGCACAGCTCAATGCGAACCTTAATGAGGAACGCCAGCAGATCCGCCAGATTTCTTCGGCGTCGTCGCGCTACTTCGAACAGGCTTCCGTCCTGATTGATTTGCAAAAACAATCCGACCGTTTGGTAGAAGAACGCGAAACGCTTGATCTTAAGTTCTTGCGTCTTGAAGATACCTACCAATGGGCGGCAAACCTTTTGCTGCAGAAAGCGTCAGTAAAGCGCTCATTGCATAATCGCGCAGAGTTGATCACCAGCGGTATCGCGCGAGACTTGAAACTGGTTCGCCGTGCCGATCAAAGCACCGATCTGGTTGCGCTTCGCAAAGCCCTGTCTAAAGACATCGAAATCGCATTTAAACGTCTAGAGCTCATCTCTGTTGAAGACGATGTGAAAGCACGCTATGCACGCAATTTGAAGAAAGTTGAAGTACTCACTTTGGATAAAAATGGCTTGCTGGATGTCCTTGCACAACAACAATCCGTGAACAGTCAACTGCAGTTCGAACGTGAGAAAACAACAGAACAAACAGACAACATTCAATCATTGTTAGAAGACCACGCCAAATACGCCCAACAACTTGCTGCAACAAGTCGTGTTGATGCTGAAAATGCCGTTCGTGAGGCGCTTTTCTACATCATTGTGATGACCTCTATCGCCGCAGTGATCAGCCTCGTGGTTGGTTTTAGTATCACGCGTAGCATCCAGAAGCCATTGGCAGTGATCACTAATGTGCTTGAGAAAATGACCAGCGGCGATATGCGTACCCGCGCTAACTATGTTGCGAACGATGAATTTGGCGACCTCAGCCGCTCAATCGACATGCTGGCAGACACCATGTCACAAACCCTCTCGAAATTCGGTGATGGTGCTTCTCATCTGCTCGACGAAGCCAGCCGTGCCGCATCGGTGAGTGACAGCGCGATGTCTCGCGTAGAAGACCAAAAATCGCGCACCGATCAGGTTGCAGCTGCGATTTCTGAAATGGAAGTCAGCGCGAAAGAAATAGCCCGTTCAACAGAGCTTACCGTGGTGGAAGTGGAAAACACCAACCAAGCTGCCAACAGCGGCCGTTCGCAGGTTTCTCGCAACCGCACGCTCACCGAGCAGCTTTCCAGCAATATCAGTGAAGCGGTATCGAACACCCAGCAGTTGAACCATTACTCCAGTAACATTGGTTCAATTCTGCACGTGATCCAGGAAATCGCGGAGCAAACCAACTTGCTTGCCCTGAACGCAGCGATTGAAGCGGCACGTGCAGGCTCACATGGTCGAGGTTTCGCCGTGGTTGCTGATGAAGTGCGTGCCCTCGCGAACCGCACGCAGAGCTCGACAGAAGAAATTCAGCAGATGATCAATAACCTGCAAGGGAACGCATCGCGCATGGCAGAAACCATGAACGTGAGCCAGAAACAGATGGAAGAGTGTTTAACGCAAACCCGCCTGACAGATGAAACCTTGCAAGACATCGTGTCACGCATGGAAGCCATTCAAGAAATGGCAGTACATGTTGCACAAGCGACGGAAGAACAAATCAAGGTCAGTATCGACGTGGCTGAACACATCAACGGCATTGCGCACGTTGCGTATGAAGCGGAGAAAGAAGCGCGTGCTTCAGCGGCGAGCAGCGAATCTCTGGCTGACTTGGCGCAAGACCAGCAAAACCTGATTGCCAACTTCCGCGTGTGAGGACATGAACATGAAAAAATCGATACTTATGCCATTCGCGGCGGCAATGCTAGCCACTTCTGCTTTCGCTAGCGCACAAACCACGCTCGTGATTGATTCATGGCGTAGCGACGACGCGGTTTGGAATGAGAAAATCATTCCCGCGTTCAACAAGCATTACCCAAACATCAAAGTGGAATACCGCTCTCCGCCAGATTTAGATGCGTCTAAATGGAACAGCGACATGGAAGCCCGCTTTAAGAGCCAAACCGCCGGCGATTTGATTGCGTGCCGTCCGTTTGATGGGTCATTAGCGCTATTCAAACGTGGCATCTTTAAAGAAGTCACCGAAATGGAAGGCATGGAAAACTTCCCAAGCTTTGCGCAAGCACCTTGGCAAACCGACTCAGGCGCACAAACGTTCTGTTTGCCGATGGCGTCCGTGATCCATGGCTTTTTCTACAACAAAGATATCTTCAAAGAACTGGGCGTGAATGAGCCGGTGACAAATGCAGATTTCTATTGGGTGCTAGAAAAAGCCAAGCGCAGCGGTTACCTGCCCCTCGCCATGGGCACCAAAGACAAGTGGGAAGCGGCCACCATGGGCTTTCAAAACATAGGCCCAACCTATTGGAAAGGCGAAGATGGCCGTGGCGCTCTGCTTAACGGCGAAGAGCGCATGGACAGCAAACCTTACCGCGACACATTCCGCCAATTGGAAAAGTGGGCAAAGTACATGGGTGACGATTTCGACCAGCGCGGCTATAACGATGCCATCAGTCTTTTTGCAAATGGTAAAGCTGCGGTCTATCCCGCAGGATCATGGGACATCATGAGTTTCAACGGCAAGGTGAACATGGGGGTTTTCCCACCACCGGTCGAGAAAAAGGGGGACGCTTGTTATTTCAGTGACCATACCGATCTCGGCATGGGCATCAATGCCAATTCAAAGCACCCAGAAGCAGCAGAAGCCTTTCTGAAATGGATGACGACCGCAGAATTTGCAGAGTTGTTGACCAACGAGATCTCCGGTTTCTTCTCACTCTCAAACCATTTCTTTGACGTGAAAAACCCTATCGCGCAGGAAATGATGTCATGGCGTGATAAATGCGACTCCACCATTCGCTCTACTGCACAAGTGCTAACCCGCGGCAAGCCAGACCTTGAAATGGAAGTATGGGATACCACCACGTCCGTGATGGGTGGTTCCATGACACCCACACAAGCCGTGAACCAACTACAAAGTGGTTTAGAAAGCTGGTACCAGCCTCAAAAAGACAGCAAGAAATCTGCATCAAGCAGTGCCTTGTGCAATTGCTCACCCTTGATGCAATAACACATTAGCCTTTACCCAAAAAACGTCTAAGCCCGGCTCTCACGCCGGGCTTTCTTTTTTGCCAAGCATCGATACACATTCAACACCCATCAAGCGCACCGAACATCAAAAAGTGCGCGTTGAGATTCACCTACAACTTCCACCGCAAATTGTTACGTTTTGCCTCTTTCCCACAACAGATGACGCACGAAAATCCCCCTCCATTCACACCTTAATAACCACTAATTCCATATGGGAATATGATAGTTAGTTTTCATCTAGTCACTGCATACAAGTGTTGATCTCATTCACGTTTCGCTTTTCACAACGCCCTATAATCGCCGCGAATTCCCTCCTTACTCGATGAAGAAGTATGAACACAGAAGAAAACAAAGCAGGCCAAGCGCGCGTCGTCATCACGAGCGTACTTGCCGTTGCTGCACTGATTTTTGTTTCTCAGGCCCTGATCGGCACCCAAAAAATTGATCTTGGCTTCGCGACCATCTCTATCCTTCCAATGTTATTCGCGGTGATGTTCGGTATGGCACTTTCTGTCAACTGGACCAAGTCAAAAATCAAAGTATGGGGCAAAACCTTCACAGAAAAAGAAGAAGGTTTCTGCGGCAAGATGGTGGGCTACTGCCTACTTGTTCTGGGCACCCAATATGCGGGCATGATCATTCCTAACCTAGAAATGATTATCGACGCCGGTATTCCGCTTCTTTTCCAAGAGTTGGGTAACCTGCTTCCAATTTTGATTGCCGTTCCGCTGGCAGTGAAATTCCAATTCGGTCGTAAAGCCATCGGCGCATGTTCTTCTATCAGCCGTGAACCTTCCATTGCGGTTATCCAAGGTAAATTCGGTACGGGTAGCCCTGAGTATGTTGGCGTGCTGGCGATTTACCTGTGTGGTTCTGTTATCGGTACCTTGTGGTTCAGCGTACTGGGCAGTATCGCGCCGTTGACGGGCCTTCACCCATTGGCACTGGCTGCCGGTTCTGGCGTGGGCAGTGGTTCAATGCTAAGTGCGGCATCAGGCGCACTGGTATCCGGTCTTGAGCCAGAAATGGCAAAACAGGTACTGAGCATTGCAGCGGCATCCAACCTGCTTTCATCTGTACTTGGCGCATTGTCACTGACCTTCCTAGGTCTGCCACTTGCTGAACTCACTTACAAACTGTGCAACAAAGGTAAATAAGCCATGAAAGCCATTCTTACGGATATGAAGCTGGTCTCGCTTGCGATTGTACTGGCAGGTTTCACCCAATTTTTGACCAATGGCACCGCGCCGCTGGAGATGGTCGACAGCTTTATCGCAATGTCGGTTATCGTTTTCTTGTCACTGGTTGCGAAGAAGTTCCTTCCGTCTTCTCTGCCAACCTTTGCGTACGCGACCATCATCGGTATTTTGATTTGTCTGCCTGAAACAGCGGTTCGCACCTACTTCCTAGACTCTGTGGGTAAAATCCAGTTCTTATCCGTGTGTGTACCATTGCTCGCATTCGCAGGTTTGTCTGTGGGCGGCCAAATGGAAGAACTGAAGAAGATGTCTTGGAAAGTGATTGTCATCTTCCTGATTGTGGCAACAAGCTGTTTCTTCGGCGCGTCCATGATTGCGCAAATCGGTTTCCAAATGAAAGGGATTATCTAAATGTCTGACAAATACAGCCGCTTCAACCTAGACGGCAAACTGCTGGCGATGCACCAATTCAGCATCAAAACACGCCGTGATTTACACCAGATCCCAGAAGCATCGGGCGTAGAACTGAAAACCACGGCCTACTGTCAGGCATTGATGACTGAGATGGGTTACACCCTGACGACCTACGAGGGTTACACCGGTTTTATTGCTGATCTCACCATCAACGACAGTTGGGATCGCGTGGCGTTCCGTGCGGACATGGACGCACTGGAAATGGAAGACATGACAGAGAACGACTACCGCTCTCAACACGCGGGGTGTTCACACAACTGCGGTCATGACACCCACATGGCAATCATGCTGACCACGGCAAAATACTTGGCTGAAAACCAAGGCGAACTGAAACACAACGTGCGTTTCGCATTCCAAATGGCCGAAGAAGACATGCGCGTACCTGGTGCCAATAAAATGGTTGAGCTGGGTTGTATGGAAGGTGTGGCAGAAGTGTATGCACTGCATAACGACGCGGCGCTGGAATACGGCATGGTGAAGATCAACAACGGCATCATGTCGTCTTACGGTTCAGCATGGACGCTTGACGTGCACGGTGTTTCAGCGCACGGCTCTACGCCACAGAAAGGCCTCGATGCGATTCGCGAAGCCAGCCGTATCATCATGGACATGGACTACGTTGTTGCTAAACGCACCAACCCATTCAGCCCAGCGGTGTTTGGCTGTGGCATGTTCAATGGCGGCACCATTCCAAACGCGATCCCTGATTATGTGCAGGCGCGCGGTACCATTCGTGCGATGGACGCAGAAACGGATCAGATCCTGAAAGACAGCTTCAGCATGTTCGTGAAGGAAAGTGAAATCCGTGGCTTCAAGACCACCATGGAATGCGAAGGTTACCCTGCGGTCATCAACCACCCAGACGCGTACCAACGCGTGGTAGATGCAGCACGTGAAACCGTGCCAGCCGATCGCCTCGATCCAAACGGTAACCCAATGACGGGTTCTGAGGATTTCAGCTTGATGGTGAACGCGGCACAAAACAAAAAGGGCGCGATGTTCTTCCTTGGTAGTGGCAACAAAGAGGCGGACATTTGTAACTACCTGCACTCAAGTCCTTACTACGTGGATGACGACTTCCTGCTGATCGGCGCACAGATCTTCATTCGTATCGCTTGCCACTGAAGATTGTTTCCCTAAAAAACCAAACAACCTGAAGAGGCTGGATTCAGCAAGTTTGGGTATAAACACCAAAGGCCAGACGCTTTTCGCTCTGGCCTTTTCCTATTCTCAACAATTTCTTATACCTGAAGACATGGGAATCTGGACAATCCATCGTCTTTTCTTGTTTGTATCACTTTTGAGCTAGGCTCTAAATGGACGAACACAGTCTGATATTAAATAATCCGCCACCAAAACATATTTAAGTAAATTAGGGAAAAAGGATGACCTACTTCAGACATAAGAAAGGTGTATTTAAGCGCCAGAAGGGTTTTGCCCGCCGACGTGTGGCCTTCGTCATGCTTTTGGTCTCCGCACTTCTTATTACCGCCATTGCCGCCAGCACTGCGCTGCGCGCTTCTCCACCCACTTCAGCAGCAGTGACACCCTTGAATGTGCCGACACTCATTGACAGCAGAACGCAAAATGGCCCGATAGTCATCGATATTAAAGAAGGCGAGCACGCGTTTTACCCTGGGGTTAAGAGTAAAACCAGTGGCTACAATGGTGGATATCTCGGCCCAACAATAAAAATGTACAAAGGCGAAAGCACAGATATTTCATTCACCAACCATCTTGATGAACCAACGAACATTCACGGTCATGGCTTACACGTTGTAGGAAAAATTGATGGCGGGCCTCAAAACAAAATCCTACCCGGAGAAACATGGAACGTGACCATTCCGGTCTCGCAACAGGCATCGACCAACTGGTACCACCCTCACCTTAAAGGCTCCACTGCCAAGCAGGTTCATTCTGGACTGGCGGGTTTTTATCTGATTGAAGATGGTCATTCATTGTCTTTAGGTTTGCCAAACACCTATGGCATTGATGATATTCCATTGGTGATTCAGGACAGAAACTTTGTTGATGGAAAAATGACGCCATACCCCGCTGGTAACATGCCGGAAGACTTAAGAGAAGATACGCTTGTGGTCAATGGCACCATCAACCCCTATACGATGGTACCCAAATCTTTTGTCAGATTACGCTTACTCAACGGCTCCAACGCCCGCTCATATGAGTTCTATCTCGAAGGCGAACAACCTTTCTATAAAATAGCGACGGAAGGCGGATTACTCCCGTCGCCAGTGGAGATAACAACGCTGAAAATGGCGCCAGGAGAACGTAATGACATCGTCGTTGACATGTCAGTCATCGAAAACCAAAAGGTGTTAGCAAGGTTCCTGCCGATGAGCTACAACGGGTTCAACGCTGCTCTCATTCCATTCTCTGAAAGCCAACCTGTTCTTGAGCTAAGGGCTGATGGCTCTCTTGAAGCACTTGCATCCGAGCTGCCTACACAACTCAATACCATCACACCTTATCTTGAAAAGGATGTTGAGGTTGAACGCGTTTTTGAGCTGGATGACATGTCGATTAATGGTCAACAAATGAACATGAAGGTCATTAATCATGAATCCAAACTAGGGCAACTGGAAAAATGGACCATTGATTCAGGCAGACACCCCTTCCACATGCATGGCACGTCTTTTCTGATTCTGTCGATGAATGGAAACCCACCAGCCCCCGAAGACCAAGGCTGGAAAGACACCATTTATCCAAATGGTACCGCGGAAATTCTGCTGAAGTTCGACTATGAGGCTCCCGAACAATGGCCATACATGTACCACTGCCATATTCTGGAGCATGAGGATATGGGAATGATGGGACAATTTACCGTCAAATAACCTCGATTGAACAAGACAAGATAGGGGGAGCGATTCGCTCCCCTTTCTTTTTCTTTAAACCGACTTCACACACATGACGTGATACACGCCGTCATGCAGCTCAGTGCCTTCTGTTTCTTTCTCAAAGCCTGGGAATTCCTCATCCCACACTTCGAGCCCTTTCAGGTATTTAATCTGCGCACTGGTTTCGTCACCAAAGCTTTCGCCTGACATCAGCATTGGAATACCCGGTGGGTAAGGAATGACAGCATTCGCCGCTACACGCCCTTCAAGTTGATGCGAGGGCACCATTTCAACATTGTCAGCAACGATGGCTTGGAACGCTGCTCTCGGCGTGATGATGGCTTCAGGCAGGTTTTCATACGCTGCATTAAGCAACTCGCCCGGGTTGTGTTTTTGCAGGTATTTGAAGATCTTATCGCCTAAGTCTTTCATACCTAGGTCGCCATACACCTCAGGGAAATCCGCCACCAAATCAGGGAGTGACTCAGACAATGGCGTATTGGCATCATAATGACGCTTGAAACCCATTAAGGTGTTCACCAAGGTTGCCCACTTCCCTTTTGTTACACCCATTGAGAAGAGGAACATGACTTGGAAATCCGTGGTACGTGTTGGCACAATACCGAAGCGCCCAAGGTACAAAGTCACGAGTGCTGCTGGCACACCTGTGTCTAATAGGTTGCCATCATCCCCCATGCCCGGTGCAAGAATACTGACCTTGATTGGATCAAGCATACACCAGTCAGCAGGCATATCTTTGAAGCCATGCCAATCATCGTTTGGGTGCATTACCCATGCATCTTGGCTTTCACAAAGCAGGTCTGCCGGCGCATCTTCAAATGCGTAAGACTGGCCTGTTTCTGGGTCTTTGACTGATTCTGCATTCCACGGTTTGAAGAACCAATCTCCTGCATCATTGAACTCTCGGTTTAAGCGTCCCATCGCTTGACGGAAATCCACCGCTTCGCGGATCACTTCAAGTGTTAGCGAATGACCTCGGTTGCCATCCATCATCGACGCAGCAATGTCGTTCGATGCACAAATTGCGTACAAAGGTGACGTTGTCGCGTGCATCATGTACGCCTGATTAAAACGTTCGAAGCTGATCGCCCCTTTTCCGTTTCTTACATGAAGGAATGACGCTTGTGACAATGCGTTAAGTAGCTTGTGCGTGGAATGGGTGGCGAATACCGTCGGGCCATCAGGGTCTTCCACAGGTTCACCGCGCATGGCGTAATGATTTTCGTAAATGGGGTTAAAGCGTGCGTAACCGTACCATGCTTCATCAAAATGAATGCGGTCGCTGCTCTCTGCCAAAATGTCTTGCGCCTGCTTCGCGTTGTAACACAAGCCGTCATAGGTACAGTTCGTCAGTACCGAGTAAACCGCACGCTTGTGGGCATGATCTTTGGTTAATGCTGTGTCTTCTGCACGTTTTTGCAGAACAGGTTTGGCGAGTTGATCAGGATAAATCGGGCCAATGATGCCGTAGCGATTACGTGTCGGCAGCAGGTAAACCGGTCGTGCACCAGACAACATGAGCCCTTGTTCGATGGATTTGTGGCAATTGCGGTCACAAATCACAATGTCATCTTCGTTCATACAGGCAGACATGATGGTGCGGTTAGAGCCTGAGGTGCCTGTGACCAATGAGTAAGATTGATGCGCCCCAAAGACTTTGGCGGCATATTTCTCACTTTCACCAAACGCCCCTGTATGGTCGAGCAGTGAGCCTAGCGAACCACGCTCAATCCCCATGTCGGTGCGGAAAATACCTTCACCGTAGTAGTTGTAGAAGCGCTGTCCCGCTGGCGTTTTAGTGAAGCCCACGCCGCCTTGGTGTCCGGGTGCAGCCCATGAATATTCATGGATATCATCATATCGCATCAATGCTGCCATCAACGGAGGAAGCAATTTCGAACGATAGCGTGTCATCGCTGCAACGGCACGCCCTGCGATAAAGTCAGGGGTGTCTTCCATTATCCACGCGAACTCATCGACTTTCTCCATCATCTCACGGGTGACATGAAGGGTGATCTTTTTGCGCTCTGCCAATAGGAAAACAGGGACATTTTCTTGGCGTCGATTCAGCTTATCAATCAACACATAGAAGCGGTCGTTTTCCTCCGATTGCGAGCCACTCATGGCGGATGTCAGCATTAAACAATCGATAGCAGTATTCGTGAAAATGATCGAATAGCAATCATCAAAACTGGTCGCTACCGTCACGTTTGCACCACTCGCTTCAAGCTCTGATATGAGTCGTTCAATCGCGTTACCGACAATACCCTGTCGGTGGGCTTCCTCTAAAATTAAGACGTTGTATTTCTTTCCATATTTTTTCATAGCCCTGCTCCGGCACGGTTATTGTGAACAAGAAAAAGCGCTCTGAGTCCTGCATTTTCAGGCTGCTGGGTATATTCACCATAGAAGAGCACTCAGACAGAAAAAGTCGCAAAAAAGACATAAACGAAGAAAAACATCGTGAAAAAAATAGATAGTAAAAGTCTCAAAAACCAGACATCAGAAATGCATTATTTTTTATAGCACTCAATTTCATTTCCACATCCTTTCGCAACACTCACTTTAAAGTGCGCATGTCTTGGAAAAGAACCATTTCCCCTTAAGCGCAACATCTAAGTTCAATTCGACGACACGATACTTTTTCGATTTATCAGCCCTTGTACGCTCTCCACTTATAGAGTGAGTGCCTTGGGGGGTAAGTCTGTTTTCACTTAGGTTTTGGCGTTTTTATTTCGGCATGGTGCATGTACTAAAAAGCATGCAAAACGATGTGTTGCCGTTTAAGCAGGAAAAGGCCAAGCGAAGCGAAACCTACTGACATGACACCAGGATAAATGAGGTGGAGAATTAGCATGGCTTCAGAACAAAACAAAATGGGATTGGTTGGCCTCACGACCATAGTGACGGTCAACATGATGGGGTCAGGTATCATTATGCTGCCGGCCAGTTTGGCGCAAACAGGGGCAATTTCTCTGTTGTCATGGATCCTGACGGCGCTTGGGGCAATGTGTATCGCCTATGCCTTCGCAAAATGTGGGATGTACTGCAATAGAGATGGCGGCATGTCAGCGTATGCCGCAGAAGCACACGGTAAATCCTCGTTTTTTATCGCCTCTTATACCTACTACGTGTGTTTGGTGATCAGTGCCGTTGCCATTGCGGTGTCGGCTGCAGGTTATCTGGTTCCCTTTTTCCCTTGGATTAAGACCACACCGATACATACCTTTATCGCGGTGGTCGGCATTCTCGTCGTCACCATGGTCGCCAACTTTTGGGGGCCAAAAATCACAGGACAAATTTCTGCCATTACTGTCTGGGGGATCATTATTCCGGTGGTCGGTCTGTCGGTTGGTGGCTGGTTTTGGTTTCAACCAGAGTTGTTTTCAGAGGCGTGGAACCCCCATCAAGACACCACGGTCACGGCCATTTCTTCAGGGATTGCCTTAACGCTTTGGGCTTTCCTCGGCATTGAATCGGCGGGGGCAAACTCGGGGGCTGTTGAGAACCCCGAAAAGAACGTTCCCTTGGCCTGTATGCTCGCCACCAGCTTTACGGCGGTTGTGTACATCACCTCAACGTCTGTGATTCAAGGGATCATACCCAATGCGGAGCTGGCCAAATCTGATGCACCTTTTGGCCTTGTTTACACCTATATGTTCAATGAAACCGTCGGGCAAGTGATTACGGCGCTGGCGGTTATCGCCTGTATTGGTTCACTTCTAGGTTGGCAGTTCACCAATGCGCAAGTGTCTAAAGCTGCAGCAGACATTCGCCTGTTTCCGAAAGTCTTTGGTGATGTGAATAAATCCAATGCCCCCATCAAAGGCATGATGATCATGCTTGCCTTGGAACTCGGGTTGGCACTGATGACCATTTCGCCAAATCTGGTGAATCAATTCAACGTGCTGCTTAACCTTGCGGTGTTCATCAATATGGTGCCTTACATCCTATCCCTCACTGGCCTCGAAGTGATTCTGCGCAAGAAGAATGTGGGTAAGAAAGAGTACGAAACCAGCGCGGTGATCGGCACATTCGCGGTGGCTTACAGTATTTATGGCGTTTACGCCTGCGGGCAGTCTGCCGTTTTCTACGGCGCAATCGTGACCTTCATTGGCTACATTTTCTATGGTTTTGTCGCCGCACGAGACAACAACAATGGCGCTACCGCCTAGGAGGACAACATGTGCAACCATGCAGCACTTGATAGGTTGGTCTTTCGTTGTGTCTCTGTCGGCG
Organism: Enterovibrio norvegicus DSM 15893; assembly: GCF_900115495.1. GTDB lineage: Bacteria > Pseudomonadota > Gammaproteobacteria > Enterobacterales > Vibrionaceae > Enterovibrio > Enterovibrio norvegicus. The sequence goes on from NZ_FOWR01000008.1 coordinate 68,439, forward strand.
CGAGTGTGTTGGTGCTCGCCATCAGCACGCCTGCATTTACGTCGGAAGAGATGGAAATCAATGAGGTCGTTGAGGTTGAAAATGTCAGCGAATCAAATCCCATGACGGCTATCGAGATCATTATTGGTAAGCGAATCCCTGAAACGGTCAAAAAGGGCGATCGCCCTCCCCATGTTTATCGGCCTCGCACGCCAATATTTCATCATCATCACCCAGAAAACACATCTGTCGAACCTGAAATCAGGAAACACTTACTGGTGGATCACCCTGAACTCAATAACAATCAGGGCCGTAAGGTCAGAACCCCAGTCAGTGTGAACGATACCAAGGTAGAGAGCGACTCAACCCCTTGAAACGGGGACGTCCGCATAAAAAACGCCAGCAGGAAAGCTGGCGTTTGTGTTTGGTCACTACATGTTTTGTGCGTCAGTAGACAGGCAGTTCTAAGCCATCAAACAGCTTATCGACTTTATCACTGCTGTTTTGCATCAACACATTTTCCATCAAGGTTTTCGTCAAATGCGGCGAAAACGACGTGAGGAAGTCATACATGTAATTCTGCAGCAGGATGTCTTTTGAGAAACAAATCCAGGCGTTAGATGGTGCAAACAGATGATCAAGATTGATGTACGTCAGGCCGCTGTTTTCAATATCTCGCGCCGCAAGCGTCGAAATAATGCCAATGCCGAAGCCCAATTGAACGTAACGCTTAATCACATCAGCATCCATCACGGTCATGAAGTAGTTCGGCGAAATACCAACACGCGCGAACGCTTCATCTTGCGTTTGTCGGCCCGTTGAACCCGGCTCATAACTCAGGATTGGGTATTCTGCCAATTGCTTGAGTGTCGGCATTTTCACGTCGGCCAATGGATGAGAATCAGGCACAACAAGGCCCAATGTCCAGAGGTATGCAGGCAATACGATCAAGTCGTTGTCTGCACCAATATCATGCGCAACAATAGAGAAATCTGAATGCCCTTTGCTGATCACTCCTTTGGTTTGGAGTGGTAACGTCGGCTGAAGATGGAAATTGATATTAGGATATTTCTGCGTGAAATAAGACACACTGTTTGGCAGCAAATAGCGCGCGATCGTGTGGGTGGTGTAAATATTGAGCGTCCCTACACTTGGGTCTAAATGCTCGTTGGCCAGCGCTTTGATTTTCTGTTCAAGCGCCAACATGCGCTCTACCTGCTCAAGGATACGTTCCCCAATTGGCGTAACGCCACTGAGGTTCTTACCGCGTCGCTCAAAAATCCGAACGCCTAATTCTTTTTCCAGCAAACCCACTTGCTTGCTGACGCCCGGTTGCGTTGTAAAAAGCGATTGCGAAGCCGCGGACACATTAAGATTGTTGTCCTTTATCGCTTTTAGGTATTTGAGCTGTTGAAGTTTCAATCCCTTACCTCACACATAGAATACAGCTATAGATCCTGAATTTATAAGAGCATTCCGCTTTAGACAAGTATAAGTGCGTGAAAATGACTGAAAGGATGCAATTATTGAATAAGCGAGCAATAGCGAAAGTGGTTGGCCGTGTCTTTGCTTACATCGCCATGCCCTGTCAATAAGGCTTGAGACAGACAAAAAATCCAACGTGCGATCACCTTAGATGTGTGGCAATCGGCGTTTATGTCTATTCGCGCGTCAACGCATCGCGAAGCTTGGCTTGGCTTGGCTTAAGAATAGGCGATCAGGCTTTGTCGAACACATCGAGAATGCTGTCGCTGGCTTCTTCAATCAAATCCAACACACGCTCAAATCCACGGCTTCCGCCAAAGTAAGGATCAGGGATCTCATTAAGGGCGACATCGCCATGACTGAGGAACAGAGACACTTTGTGTCGGTATTCAGGGGGGCAAATATCAATCAAATCGGCAAGGTTAGCTTTATCAGCCGCGAGCACGAGATCAAACGTCTCAAAGTCTTCGACAGCCACTTGTCGGGAGCGAATACCCGCGAAGCTATACCCTCTGGCCTCACCAGCTTGCTGACTGCGAGGATCAGGCTTGCTTCCCGTGTGATAGCCAATGGTGCCAGCCGAATCAATCTCTACGTCTATGCCCCTTTCAGCGGCTTTTGCCCGCAAGATAGCTTCACCTGTGGGTGAGCGACAAATGTTGCCCATACAAACAACGAGGATGCGAGGCGTGTTGTGTACAGCAGATTGGGATTGAAAGGACATTGGCTTTCCATGCAGCGATACAGTGAGTCCACACTCTAACGAAACACGCACTTTTGCGCAAAAAACATCCTTTAAATTGCCGACTTAACACAACACTCAGTGCCATGCGAAGTCGGCTATGTGCTCATTCTCAACCGCTACTTGCTGAAGTTATCATTCAAGAACGTGCCGAAGGTTTCCCAAGAGCGCGTGTCTGCGATCTCACGGTAGCGTGGCGATTCAAACACGGTGAACGCATGAGGTGCACCAGAGTAGACCTCAATCAGATAAGGCACTTTCGATCCTTCAAGCTGCTCAGACAGCATGGCAACGTCACCCATGGGAATACTGGTGTCTGCTCCGCCATGGGCGATAAAAATCGGCGCGGTATCTTCAGGGTAAGACTGTGCGTTAGGTGTTTTCAAACCACCGTGAAACGTTGCATAGCCCAACACACCGTCCCCTTTGCCAGAGCGGGCAAGTTCCAGTGTGGCTGCACCGCCAAAACAGTAACCGGCAACGACCACGTCATCCATCCCCATTTCTCTGGCTTTGTCTAAACCGGCGAGGATCAAGCTGCGCATCTTTTCTCTGTCTTTATACAGTTTGCCCACTTCCGCTTTTTTGGCGTTAGTGTCTGTTGGGCGGTTGCCCTTACCGTATAAATCGACTGCAAACGTGTTGTATCCCATTTCCGACAGCATGCTCACGCGCTTTTGCTCATAGCCAGTCAGACCATCCCAATCATGAATTAAGATCACTGAGCCTTTTGGTGTGCCTTGTGCCTTTGCGTAGTAGCCTTCCAATTCCATGCCATCTGCACTGTAATCCACGACTTGCCCTGCAAATGCATTAAATGACAACCCAAGAAGCGCTAATCCTAATCGTTTCATGTTCTTTCCCTCGTTTGCTTGTCGATGTTCATCGTGTCCGTTTTTGCTTTAGCAAGCCTTGAAGTGTAGTTACTCAATAGAGAAGCTTGCATGGTATTCCCATGGCTTTACGTAGCTTTACATAAAAGACGATGCGCGATGAATGCTTCCAAATAGAGAGAGTTTTGGTATGTTGTGATCCAATCTTCGAGGCTCACCATACCCTCCCGACTGAAATATACGCATTGGCACTGAAAAGGATCTGACATGAGCGACGAACGCTACAAAGCACGACAACAAAAAGTAAAAGAACAAGTGGATGAACGCGTCGCTGCCGCACAGGTCGAAAAAGGATTATTGCTGGTCATTACCGGCAATGGGAAAGGAAAGTCCACCGCAGGGTTTGGCGTCATTACTCGCGCGACGGGCCACGACCAGAAATGTGGCGTTGCTCAGTTTATTAAAGGCACGTGGGCGTGTGGTGAGCGCAATCTGCTGGAAAAATGCGGTGTTGAATTTCATGTCATGGCGACCGGTTTCACGTGGGACACGCAGGACAAAACCGGTGATACACAAGCCGCACAAGAGGTATGGCAAGAATGTAAACGCATGCTGGCAGACCCAAGCTATGACGTGGTGTTACTGGACGAAATGACCTACATGGTGACCTATGGCTACATTGCGCTGGATGAGGTTGTCACTGCGCTTGAAAATCGCCCCAGTGAGCAATCTGTTGTCATTACAGGGCGCGCAGCACACCGCACGCTGACTGACATGGCCGATACCGTGTCGGAAGTGCGCAATGTTAAGCATGCCTTTGAATCAGGCGTGAAAGTGCGTAAAGGCATCGACTGGTAATTGCTCCCGCAGATCCATTCGATAAAAAAACGCCCCGCTTTTTTGCGGGGTGTTTTTTTTTCTCGTCTTTGCCGTGTTATGGCTCGTCACGAAAACAATCATTTTCATTACACAGCATGGCGTCAATGTGCTGAGCGCCAAGCAATCGCAGCCAAAGTGCGGGAATGGTGCGAGGAAGAACAGGGCCTGGGTCAAGCTGAGTTGGCTCAGTAAGTGCCCAAACACCATTTTCTGATTGCATCGCCATAACGAAGCTAAACGGGTGATAGGTCGCCATGCCTAGGCGTAAGTCAGTGACAACCAAGTCATCATTTTGCTGCTCAAAGCTCACGAACCCCTTGGTGAATCGTTCCAAATCGATCAGCAATGGCGGCGGTGATGGAAACGGCCACTCCCCTCTCACCATCGGCATCCAATCAATCGCAGGGTCTTCATCCATCAAGGAGGCGAGCCCTTCCCAGTATTTGTCTCCGTCTAAGATAACAATGCGCCACAGCACGGTATTTAGTGGTGATGGCGCCATAAATACGGGCTGGCCTTCTAAATGCGTTCCCGCCACGTTTTCTTCAACACGATCTTTCATCATGCCAAGGGCGACCAAGGACCAAACCAGATACAAACTCGAGATCGTTAAACCCGCCGCACACAATTTGGCGGCTCGGCTACGCCAAATAAACGCAGCAAGAACAGGCACTAAAAGCGGTATGGTGTAAGCAGGATCAATAATGAACATGCTGGAAATGGCGACAGGTGGCACGGCAAAAGGCCAGAACAGTTGAGTGCCGTAGCTGGTAAAAGAGTCCAACAGTGGGTGCGTAATCAGCGACAGCCCAATCAATGCCATTAACTGCCAAAGCGGCCAATCTTTCGCGACAACACGTTTCCAAAGCACGGCAAGCACTGCTGCAAATGGCAGCAATACAAACAAAGAGTGACTAAAACCGCGATGCTTAACCATGTTTGAGATGGGGTCACCGTAGTCCAACAGAACATCGAGGTCAGGCAAGGTGCCAAGTGCCGCCCCAGCAAGCAATACTTTTGGTGTACAGCGTCTGCCTGCGACAGCACCTGCTACCGCTGCACCTAAAGCAGCTTGAGAAATTGAATCCATTAACGCGTTCCTTATTGCATCTCTATTGTATCTTTGCCGTGTCAGCCTATAGAAAGACACTCGCTGACAAAAGACTCGATTCTATCGATCAACATCAATTGTGAAAGTAATTCCCCGTTTTATTACAGAATTTTTCTGAAAGCGCCACAAAATTCCTAGGCATACCTCTCAGCATTAGTCCCTATTTTCTGTAGGTTTATAGGGAGACATGATGACGAAGAGGAGGGATCGTAAAGATGCCAGGAAAAGTTTCAGATTACATGACGCAAAAACTCATTACTGTTGCCCCACAAATCGGTGTCAGAGAGGCCTACTTCACCATGCGTGATGAGGAAATTCGCCACTTACCGGTGATGGATGGCGATGCACTCGTCGGCATTATCAGCGACCGCCAACTCCGCAGACCCAATTGGGCTGACGAATCCCCTGACATCGAACACCCCTATTTACTGTCCGACGATCTCACCGTGGGTGATGTGATGGAGCGAAGCGTCGTTACTTGCCGAACCTATGAAACCCTTTCCAAAGCAAACAAGGCCCTTTTAAGCGCCAATGTTGGCGCAATGCCTGTGCTTGATAAAACAGATACCCTTGTGGGCATTTTGTCCGCGGTGGATTTGCTCGGTGCGTTGCAAGACTTATTGAACAAAGAGAAGAGCCAGAAGAAACAGCGCGCGTAACCATCCCGTTCAATACATAAAGAAAAAGCCGCATTCAGCGGCTTTTTCATAAGTGAGTAACTCACTGCGCAAGCTTAGTTAAACAAGCCTTTGAGCAATTTGTCTGCCACTTGTTTTACGTTGTCGTCATCGGCTTTATCACCAAGCAGTTTCTTCAAACCACGCTCCGCTTCTTTACGTGCTTTCTCTTCCAATACTTTATTGTTTGAAAGCAGCGCTTTGACATCCAACTCGTACGTCGGTGCTTGCCATGTTCCGCCCAATGCGACAGGAATCGACACGTCGTTCAGCTCGTCAATGTCTTTACCGCCCTGTCCTTTACTGGTGCCCACAACCGATGTGACGATATCAAAGTCGATCGTTTCAGCAATCAGGTTTGTTGAACCTTCACCACGAACGCGAATCGCAGGCGCTTCGAGTTTCAAGTTACGCGTTGATGCATTGCCACCGCCCAGGTTAAAGGTCGCCGTAAGCGCGCTAAAGTCCGTTTTCTTGGTCTCTTCAACATACTCTGCACGCTTGCCTTTGAGCGTCGCTTTGGCTTCGCGGATCATTTCTGGAATGTTAATGCCATCCACAGAACCGTCTGCAAAGTTAATCGCGATCGTTCCCGTGATGCCTGCGCGCAAGCGCTTCTCAGACAGGCCAACACCGCTTAGGTTAGCGTCAATGTTACCTTTACCAGAAAGCATGTCTTCGTTCGCCGCCGCTTTAAGCAAAGGCTGAACATTGACGTTCTTAATCACTTTCTTCACTTGATAACGGGCAGGTGATGTGGTCGCATTCAACGAACCTGTCGCAGCGATGGTACCGTCATACAACTTCGCATCAAATTGCTTGAGCGTCGCTTTGCCTCGGTTTACCGCAAATGCCGTTGTCACGTCAGTCACTTCAACGTTATTCGCGATGAATTCTTCAATCAGGATTTTACCTGCAATGTCTAACCCTTTCAGGGCCGACAGATCAGGTTCAACATCGCTCAATGGGGCTTTCTTCGCAGGTACAGACGGTTTAGGTGCTTCGCCTTGTGATGCATTGTCATCAGAGGCAGGGGCTGACCCTTCTTTTCCGCCAAGGAACGCATCAACGTTAATCTTTTTGCTGTGAAGGTCAAAACGCACCGCAGGAATATCCGCCAATACAACAGATGCATTGCCATCAACCACAAGCTCATCCACGTTTGCAACAAGGTTCGCTAACGACACCTTCTGCACTGCGCCGTTATAGTCAACATCGCCTTTAAAGCCGACGTTCATTTTCGGACGAGGAAGCGCTGATCCCACCAATGCGGTTGCCACATCAATGCCTTTTACCGCAATTTGCTGCATGGTGTCATCAACCAACAATTCTGCGGTACCCGACGTATCAAACGCCAAGTCATTCGCTTTGCCTTTAACCGAAAAGCCAATGTTTGCAGGAATCGCAATACCCGCTTGGTCAGCGGTCACACTGACACTTTCAAGCGTCAGTTGCGGATCGTTCAAAGTGGCAGACACTGACAGTTTACGAAGCTGAGATTTAATGGCGTCTTTTGCCAGCATCGCTTCCGTTGTGCCACGGGCAGTAAATGCCATCGCGTTTTGCTTACCTTGCACATTGAATTCAATCGGCACCCAAAGGCCCGTTTCCAATTTACCTACATTCAGGTTCAATGTACTGATTTCACTCACTGTGCCAGCTTTGTCATCACGAACCGTTGCGCTTGCATCCACGAGATCCAACCCGCCAATCGCGATAGTCCATGCTGTTGCTGGATCAGCAGGCGTTGTGCCTTCTTGCGGTGTTTCTGATACTGGCGCTGTTGTGCCTGCGGCATCTGCTGGCGCGGCAGCTTCTTCGCCACCCGTTAGACCATCAAGGTTTGTGGTGCCGTTTGGCAGTGTTTGGATAAACACGTGCGCGCCATAAAGGCTAACAAGACCGATATCCAGAGTGTCTGACAGCAATGGCATCACGGAAACAGACATTTCCGCTTTATCCAAACTCACCAGATTCGGTTCCGCAAAACCTTCCGGGTTTTTAAATTGAAGCTTTTCGACAGACAAGCCAAGACTTGGCCAGAATCGCCAACTGATATCACCGTCGATGACCAATTCACGACCCGTCGTTTTCTTCACTTCTTCAGTGATCAGGGGCTTAAAGTCATTCGGGTTGATGACGGTGACAAGCACACCGATGGCAACCACAACGAGCAGTACCAAGCCAAGAAGTATGTAGAGGATTTTTTTCATAATAATGTGTCGTCCCTTTTTTAGAGCTTGCCTCTTCACCTTCGATGAGTGCCATGTTCTCAATGACATGAACGTCTCAAAGGCATAGCGCATATGAGGCGGTATAACGAGATGTGTGGAAGCCTAGCGAAATCTCTCTGCAATTGCTCTAGTAGACAATGCAGATTCAGCATAATTCCAACCTTCCTGCTGAACGTTGACGGAAAATCACTTTCGTCCGCTAGCGCCATTCATGGTTAATATTGTGTCGTTACCGTTGTATCTTTGTCGTTGTGTGGTTACACACCGTCATCTTCGATGCGTGATGCCACTGCACCTTGTTGGTTTTTGTATTTGGCATTTTCGCGCTTGTTATAAGGGCGATCAGCAGGCCCGCTCATTGTTTCAAAACTCAGCGCACCAATAGGCATACCTGGCCTTAACGCAAGGGGTAAACGCCCACTGTTGAAAAACTCTAATACGATACGGCCTTTCCAGCCAGGATCGATACGATGTGCGGTGACATGCACCATCAGCCCCAATCTCGCCAATGATGAACGGCCATCGAGCCAACCTACGATGTCATCCGGCAGCGTCACGATTTCCTGCGTAACAGCTAGCGCCAATTGCCCAGGGTGAAGGTAAAACGCTTCACCATCTGCAATGTGGATTTCTTCACTCATGATTTTATCGACTTGAGACGAGACTTCGTCTTTTGGCCCTGACAAATCAATATACGGTGCACCGTGATCACTGAAGACTCTAAATTTGTTCCCCAAGGTCACATCTGCTGTCACCCCAGAAATATCTTCATCGCTTGGACGCGGGTCGATCACTATCTTGCCTTCATCCAAATAATCGATGATGTGTTTATCGCTCAATCTCATCGCGCATTCCCTTTAGCAAGCTATTCAATGGTGTGACGTGTTCTCTGTCTTTGCAATTCTTAGCCCAAACACCCTTCTTCGAGGTTTCCAACCCTCATATTAAAGCCGTTGGACGTACACACGCACTCGCCCGAGCGAAACCTCAGGTGCTGGGTATTTTATCGAAGGACAGATAGAAAAAAAGCCGGACTCAGCCGGCTTTTTATTAATCTTTCAGTAGTTTGGCGATATGCGCCTTGAGAACATCAATCGCGATGCGGTTTTTACCGCCGCGAGGGACAATGATGTCTGCATACTGTTTGGATGGTTCAATGAACTGCATGAACATTGGGCGAACCGTGTTTTGGTACTGTTGAAGCACAGATTCCATTGTACGGCCACGCTCTGCTACATCGCGTTTAACACGACGAAGCAAACAGATATCTAGTGGCGTATCCATAAAGATACTCGCGTGCATCAAGTCACGTAGACGCGGGTCGGTAAGCAACAAAATACCTTCAAGGATGATCACCTTCTTCGGTGTCAACTTGGTGGTTTCCGTCATGCGGGTATGTTCGGCGTAGCTGTACTGAGGCACATCTACTGCCTTACCTTCCGTTAGCGCTTGAAGATGTTGGCAAAGTAAATCGTGGTCTAGCGCCTGCGGGTGGTCATAGTTCGTTTTGACACGCTCATCCATGCTGAGGTGACCTTGATCGCGATAGTAGCGGTCTTCCGTGATAACACCGATCTGGTGATCGCCAACTTTCTCTTTTAGTTCCTGATAAATCGTACTGGCGATCAGACTTTTACCGGATGCAGATGCGCCTGCGATACCGATAATGACACATTGGTTGTTGTCACTCATAAATGAATACCCGGAAATTTGGCGAGAAATAAACCGCCTGATTATAGGGAGTTGAGCTCTCAGGTGCCAACTAAAATTAGGAAAAGCGCCCATTTGAAACGCAAAGCGGACAAAGCTTCATCAATGTGACGTTACTTTATCCGCTTTTTCTCTGCGCTTCAGGCTTGTGACGTAGATCACCCTACTGTTGTAATGGAAATTTGAGCAGGTGCAGCCTCACCATTCCAGAACAATTTACTCGCCACACCCAACGCCATCTGGCGATAAATCACCGAATGCTCGCTATCGGGTTGACTCGCCACCGTCGGTGCGCCGGCATCAATGTCTTCACGAATGCGAATATGAAGCGGCACTTGACCTAGTAAAGACAATCCATATTGCGCAGCCATTTTTTGTGCGCCACCTTCACCAAAAATGGCTTCTTGGTGTCCGCATTGGCTACAAATATGGTAGCTCATGTTCTCCACCACACCGAGCACAGGAACCGCGACTTTCTCAAACATAGCGACACCTTTTATGGCATCAGCGAGCGCAAGATCTTGCGGTGTTGTCACAACGATCGCTGCCGTCACGGGAAATTGCTGCGCCAAGCTCAGCTGAATGTCACCTGTGCCCGGTGGCATGTCCACCACCAAATAATCCAAGTCAGGCCAGCGCGTTTCATTCACTAATTGCGCGAACGCTTTGGATGCCATTGGCCCTCGCCACACCATCGCATTTTCATCAGGCACGAGATACCCGATCGAGTTACTGAACAGCCCATGGGCTTCAATCGGTTCCATGGTTTTGCCATCGAGTGAATGCGGCTGCTTGCCTTTGGTTCCTAACATGAGTGGTAACGAAGGCCCGTAGATGTCGGCATCAAGCACGCCCACTTTCGCACCTTGTGCTCGCAATGCCAGCGCAAGGTTTACCGACGTGGTCGATTTGCCCACGCCCCCTTTTGCAGAACTCACGACAATCAGATTCTTCACGCCTTTCAATAACGCTTTGTCGCCCGCTTTTAACGGCACAACGCTTTGCGTTACTTTGAAACGAGGGAGCGAAATGTCTCGTTCAATCTGCACTTCAATCCACGCATCAAGCTCAGACGCCAGTTCACTGGCCGCAAACGGAAACGTCACGGTAAACGCCTTATCGCCAGATTGCGCCACCAGGCCATGTTGACTCGCCCAGTCACCAATAAGTGCAGGATGTTCAAATTGATTCAAGAAGGCTATCGCGGCAGATAAATCCGCATCCTTATTTTTACTACGACCAAATATCATGGTGAGCACCGTCTCCTCGTGCGAATACTATTGCTGTTTTACTTAGCCTAATGAAAATGACACCAATTCACACGGTTTTTACACGCTTTGAATAACCAAGTAACGAGAATCCATGAAAGTGAGTGATTCACACCACATGCTAGGCAATCCAGCGTCTATCAGGTAAGATTTGCGGCATTCTTCCGATTCATTCTGTCAAAAGCGAACGATCTAGATTATGGCTGCAAACCAACGAAAAATTCTGGTTACCTGTGCCCTGCCTTACGCAAATGGTTCTATTCATTTGGGTCATATGCTCGAGCATATTCAGGCAGACGTGTGGGTGCGTTATCAGCGCCTGCGTGGCAACACGGTTAACTTCATCTGTGCAGACGATGCGCACGGTACGCCGATCATGCTGAAAGCTCAGCAGTTGGGTATTGAACCGGAAGCCATGATTGCGGAAATGCAAAAAGAGCATGAAACAGATTTCGCAGGCTTCGATATCAGTTTTGACAACTACCACAGCACCCACAGTGATGAGAACCGTGAACTTGCGTCGCACATCTATACGCAACTAAAAAACAATGGTTTCATCAACAGCCGCAGCATTTCTCAACTGTTTGACCCAGAAAAAGAAATGTTCTTGCCAGACCGTTTCGTGAAAGGCACTTGCCCGAACTGTAAGTCTGAAGACCAATACGGCGACAACTGTGATAACTGTGGCGCAACCTACAGCCCTACCGAACTGATCAACCCTAAATCAGCGGTAAGCGGTGCGACGCCAGTCATGAAAGACTCCGTCCACTTCTTCTTTGACTTGCCACAATTCGCGGGCATGTTGAAAGACTGGACCACCTCTGGTGCGCTTCAAGAAGAAACCGCAAACAAAATGGCAGAGTGGTTCGAAACAGGTCTGCAACAGTGGGATATTTCTCGCGATGCCCCTTACTTTGGTTTCGAAATCCCAGGTGAGCCAGGCAAGTACTTCTACGTATGGCTAGATGCACCGATTGGCTACATGGGTTCATTCAAGAACTTCTGTGACAAAAACAGCCACGTTGATTTTGACGAATACTGGAAAAAAGATTCAACGACCGAGCTTTACCACTTCATCGGTAAAGACATCGTGTATTTCCACAGTCTGTTCTGGCCTGCAATGCTTGAAGGATCAGGTTTCCGCAAACCTACCAATGTGTTCGTTCATGGTTATGTGACCGTTAACGGTGCGAAAATGTCGAAATCAAAAGGCACTTTCGTTAAAGCAAGCACTTACCTGAAACACCTAGACCCTGAATGCCTGCGTTATTACTACGCGGCGAAGCTCAACAACCGCATCGACGATCTGGATTTGAATCTTGAAGATTTCGTTCAGCGTGTAAACTCTGACATCGTGAACAAGGTGGTTAACCTTGCATCACGTAACGCAGGTTTCATTGCGAAGCGTTTCGAAGGAAAACTGTCTGCTGAATGTGCAGAGCCTGCACTGTATGCAGAATTTGCTGACGCAGCAGATCGCATTGGTAACATGTTCGAGAAGCGCGAGTTTAGCCGTGCGATTCGTGAAATCATGGCGCTGGCAGACAAAGCCAACCAATACGTTGACGAAAAAGCCCCATGGGTTGTTGCAAAAGAAGAAGGCAAAGATGCTGAACTTCAATCGATCTGTTCAATGGGCATCAACCTGTTCCGAGTGTTAATGGCTTACCTAAAACCAGTAATGCCAGAACTAGCAAAACGCACAGAAGCGTTCTTGAATGAAACCCTAACGTGGGAAGGCATCGCGCAGCCGCTGACCGATCACACAGTTAGCCCGTTCAAAGCCTTGTTCAGCCGTATTGATCCTAAACACGTTGAAGCAATGGTTGAATCATCGAAAGAAGATGCAGCCGCTGAAAAAGCGCTGGCGGATAAAGCGAACGCAAACACGAGTCCATTGGCTGCAGAGCCAATCGCCGCAGAAATCGAATTCGACGACTTTGCAAAAGTTGATCTTCGTATCGCGAAAATCATTTCATGTGAAGAAGTGCCAAAAGCTAACAAGTTACTTAAGTTCCAGTTGGACATCGGCGGCGAAACACGCCAAGTGTTCTCTGGCATTAAATCCGCTTACAAAGCGGAAGACCTTGTTGGTAAGTACACCGTTGTTGTTGCTAACTTGAAGCCACGCAAAATGAAGTTCGGCATGTCTGAAGGCATGATCCTAGCGGCTGGCCCTGGTGGTAAAGACCTTTGGTTACTTGAGCCACATGAAGGCGCACAAGCGGGCATGCGTGTCATGTAATTTGGCACTCGCCAATACATAGCCTTATCGCGCTAACACCATTGAAAAGAGAGCTCCGGCTCTCTTTTTTATTGCTTGTTTTTCTCTCGCCTATTTCTCGTCATTTCTGCTTAACAGCCCCCTAACTTGCACCACGTTAGGTCATGTTTGCATCAACACGCATCACTGGTTGCATATGAATTTTGTAAACCATTGAAATGTCGTCTATAAAAATTGGCACAACCCCTGCAATTGTTATACAGGCTCTCTTATCGAGGAAAATGTTATGACAATGCTAACGTCCATCACGCCAAACTGGTTTCGTCAGTTCGCTAAAAGCTTTACGCGCTCACGTGATTTAAGGCAGGAGCACTACCGCTCTCAGATCTCTTCACTGCGCACGCTACTCTGGATGCTGCATGAACACAACTCACGCTTTGTACTTGCACCTCAGTCGCCAAAAGCATCAGAGGCGCGTTCAGACATCTATAAACATTGCCTAAAAATGCAACGTGAATGCGCCGCGCCTCAACGCCCGCTTTTTCGCGTGCTCAACAGCCGAATGGAGGACGCACTCGCAGCCTTGCCTAACCAATCAAAAGCCGCATGGTATGCGATTCATGCGCGTGCATCCGATCATCTCGTTTATATTATTGATGAAGTGACCCGTGCATATTTCAGCGAAAACATGGCGGACACATCTTACGAGGAGTATCAGGCGTTCTGGCAGATTTGGATTGATACCAAAGAAGCGCAACTGCGCTTTGAACAAGCCACCATGCGTTTTTCAGAAGGGAAGACGACAGCATGGCAATCGGTGAACCTTCAAAGCCGCATACTGCAAAAACGTATGCACCAGCTTTCGTTGATGACATCTTCAGAAGCATCAATGGCGTTTGAGCGCATCGACAGTCGCTTTGATTCCATCATTCACGCAGAAGATGGACAAATTCCCGCCGAATCTCTGACAAAGATCAGCACAGACCTGAGCGTAGTATTGCTTCACCTCTTCGACCAAGAGCTATCAATACGCACCGCCGCAACCAACGAATACAAAGTGACCAGGGTTGCTTTGGCTTCTCAATAGGATGGCCTAAGCCTCACAATGCATAGAGAGAATGCATCACGTTGAACACCAAATAGAAAAAGAAAAACCGCCAGTGACGGCGGTTTTTTTGTCTCAAACAATGTATTCCAAACACAAGGGCACTAGCCAGTTCGACGGAACTGCTTAACCAAGCGTTTTTGCTCTTGAAGGGCTTGATAGAGTGTTTCCGCTTCATCGACTGACTCACGGGCAATGTTGATCGTTTCTTGAGATACCTCAGAAACAGACTGGATATTGCCGTTCATTTCATTAGACACCGCGGCTTGCTCTTGAACAGCTGTCGCGATTTGGTGATTTCTATCATTGATGTCTGTCACCAACTCTTGAGAACGTCTCAACACCTCACCGGCTTGCTCAGCGCTTGATACACAATCAACAGACAATGCCGTGCCGCGTTCCATAGATTCAACCGCTTGCTTAGTGCCGTTCTGGATCTGCGAGATAACGTCTTGGATTTCAGAGGTTGATTCTTGAGTTCGTTGAGCCAGAGCCCGAACTTCATCAGCAACCACCGCAAAACCACGCCCTTGTTCACCGGCTCGTGCAGCCTCAATCGCGGCGTTCAACGCCAGCAAGTTAGTTTGCTCAGCAATACCTTGGATGACATCAGACACAGCACCAATGCGCTTACCGTGTTCTTCTAGTTCAGAAATAACACTCGATGCCGTATCCAATTGTTTAGCAAGGTGTTGAATGGCATCAACCGTTTTACCGACGGTTTCCATCCCTGCAAGGGTCGCTTCTTGGGCTTCCATCGCCGCGTCAGAGGCACTCTGTGTGTTCCCTGACATATCATTGGCAGTTGCAGACATTTGATTAATCGCTGCTGCAATTTGATCGGTTTCTGCATTTTGTCGGTCTAGGTTCGACGATGTACGTTGACCGTTCTCTTTCGCAAGGTTTGCAGCTGCAAGCACCTGATCACTGCCATCCATGATACGACCAACAACAGCATTCAATTCAGCTTCACGCATTTTCAGCGCCAACTCGATTTCAGACACATCATCAATTGCGCCGTTGTAGATGAATTCCATTAACGGGTTGTCATAAGCACTTCTTGCTCTCGACGTCACTCGCTCAAGACGACGCGTCAGCATGTATATCGCAACAATTGAAACGACAAGCTGTACGGCGACAGAGGCGATAAAACCACCGAAGAACCCTGCACCGCCAGCAAGTACAGCAGAAAGAACAAACCACATTGACGCACGCTGCCACAGTCGACTTCTTGGCATTTTCAAAGCTGATGGTGTCTTGCCGGCTAAAAGCTGCGGATACAATTTTTCTGCGCGGTCTACCGCTTTCCTGTCAGGAACCATACGCACTGATTGATACTCAACAATCTGTCCGTTCGATTTAATCGGTGATGCAAACGCATTTACCCAGTAGTGATCACCATTTTGGGAACGGTTTTTAACCATGCCCATCCACGACTTGCCGGACTTTATGAAGTCCCACATATTCTGGAATGCGGCTGGCGGCATAGACGGGTGACGGACCATGTTATGTGGCTGTCCAATCAATTCGTCGCGCGTGTAACCTGCTACTTCGCAGAATTCATCACTCACGTATTTGATGATCCCGCGTGTATCCGTCGTGGATAGTAAGTTGTAATCGACCGGAAATCGGATTTCCTTGTCCGTTACAGGATTATTGACTCGCATACGGCACTACCCTTTGTTTAGTGAGACATATTTCTTGTAATTAATACTAGACGAAATATTTCATCTGTAAGAGCAAGGTTCTGATTAATTAATCACTTACGTGCTAAAAATGAGATTTTCCTTTTTATTCAATAGAATAGCTGTCAATAACTTTATCAGTTGTGCATTGCCGCATCGATACAGCTCGCTAAGAGGACGGCGGCAAAAGCATCAGATTTTCTGCAATCTCTGAGGTTTAACGTGTGACGTAGATTTGACGTTTTACAGATAAAAGACATAAAAAAACCGGCCAATGAGGGCCGGTTTTCAATATCGTGTCTTACATGCTTAGCCGATGTGAGCAAGGCCACCCATGTACGGACGAAGTACTTCAGGCACTTCAATACGTCCATCTTCAAGCTGGTAGTTTTCTAGGATTGCTACCATAGTACGGCCAACAGCCAAACCAGAGCCGTTCAGCGTATGAAGAAGCTCAGGCTTCTTCTCTGATTTACGACGGAAGCGAGCTTGCATACGACGCGCTTGGAAGTCTGTCATGTTCGAACATGAAGAAATCTCGCGATACGTCGCTTGCGCTGGAACCCATACTTCTAGGTCATACGTTTTCGCTGCGCCGAAGCCCATGTCACCGGTACACAGGATCACTTTACGGTATGGCAGGTTCAGCAGTTGCAGAACTTTCTCAGCATGGCCCGTCAATTCTTCCAGTGCTGCCATTGAATCTTCTGGCTTCACGATTTGAACCAATTCAACTTTATCGAACTGGTGCATACGGATAAGACCGCGTGTATCACGACCGTAAGAACCCGCTTCTGAGCGGAAGCATGGTGTATGAGCAGTCATGCGAATTGGCAGATCAGCTTCATCGACGATGGTATCGCGAACCATGTTGGTCAACGGTACTTCAGCCGTTGGGATCAACGACATGCCAACGCCTTCTTCCGTCGCTGGTTGCGTGTGGAACAAATCCTCACCGAACTTCGGCAATTGACCTGTACCAAACAAGCTGTCAGCGTTCACCAAGTAAGGCACATACATTTCTGTGTAGCCGTGCTCAGTGGTGTGAAGATCTAGCATGAACTGTGCAATTGCACGGTGCAGACGCGCCATTTGGCCTTTCATCACGATGAAACGTGAACCAGACAATTTAACGGCGCTTGCGAAATCCAGGCCGCCAGAAAGCTCGCCAAGATCAACGTGGTCTTTCACGTCGAAATCGTAAGATTTAGGTTCACCCCAAACAGAGATTTCAACGTTTTCAGATTCGTCTTTACCAACCGGCACTGCATCATCAGCGACGTTTGGCACAGATTGAACAATGGCGTTCAATTCGTTTTGAAGATCAGCCAATTCTGCTTTTGCTTTGTTCAGCTCGTCGCCAAGGTTTTCAACTTCTGCCAGCAGTGGCTGGATGTCTTCGCCTTTCGCTTTCGCTTGACCGATGGACTTGGAACGAGAGTTACGCTCTGCTTGCAGCTCTTCTGTGCAAACTTGTAGCGATTTGCGTTTTTCTTCAAGGTCGCGAAGTGTATCGACGTCAAGCTTAAAGCCACGACGCGCCAGTTTTTCAGCTGTTGCGTCCAGCTCGGTACGAAGTAGTTTAGAATCCAGCATGTTAATCCTGTGAATCGTTATCTAACAGTGCCTGAAAAAGACTTAACGCTGCCACGCACTAATATGACAGCGCCAATATGAAAGGATCTGTACCCGCTAAATCGAGAGATATTTGTATCGCAGACAGTGGGTATTTATGGGTTTAAACAATACCCAAAATACCCCTTTTTTCCTAGCGTTTTTGAGGGCTATTTGCGTCCAATTGTTCAAGAAATGCCAACTTCTCAGCGATTTTAATTTCCAGTCCACGATTTACGGGTTCGTAATACCGCGTTCCTTTCATTTCAGCTGGGAAATAGCTTTCTCCTGCCGCATAAGCGTTTGGTTCGTCATGGGCATAGCGATACCCATCACCGTACCCCATTTCTTTCATCAATGTGGTCGGGGCGTTACGAAGATGGTTCGGCACGTCAAAATCAGGGTGCATCTGAGCATCACGTAAGGCTTGTTTCCATGCGGTATAAACAGCGTTGCTTTTGGGAGCACACGCGAGGTAAACCGTTGCCTGTGCGATGGCGCGTTCGCCTTCAGAAGGGCCAACACGTGTAAAGCAATCCCACGCGTTGATCGCGATTTCCATCGCACGGGGATCGGCATTCCCAATATCTTCGGAGGCAATGGCTAATAATCGTCTTGCCACATAAAGTGGATCACCACCTGCGGTGATAATGCGTGCATACCAATAAAGGGCAGCATCAGGGTCTGAACCACGCACTGATTTATGGAAGGCAGAAATCAAGTCGTACCAAAGATCGCCCTTGTTATCGAAGCGCGCGATTTTTTCACCCGCGACTTCCGCCAACAATTCGAGTGAAATGTTCTTCTGGCCTTTGCTATCTGGTTCTGCCATGTCTGACAGTAGCTCAAGATAGTTCAACGTCATGCGTGCATCACCAGACGTGAAGTTCGCCAGTTGTTCTTTGACACCCTCAAGGAAATGGAGCTTCTCCGCGCCAAGACCTCGAGTTTCATCCGTCAGCGCTTGCTCGATAACGTCAAGGATGTCGTCTTTGTCTAGCGATGTCAGCTTGTAAACACGCGCTCGAGACAACAGTGCGTTGTTTAATTCAAAGGAAGGGTTTTCTGTCGTCGCACCGATAAACGTGATGGTGCCATCTTCGATATGCGGCAAGAACGCGTCTTGCTGGCTTTTGTTGAAGCGATGCACCTCATCCACAAACAGGATAGTACGGCGTCCTACCAGCTGGTTCTCTCGCGCTTTTTCAATGGCAAGACGAATGTCTTTCACCCCTGAGGTAACCGCAGACACGCGTTCAATTTCCGCGTTCGAATAACCCGCAGCGACTTCCGCTAACGTGGTTTTCCCTGTTCCCGGTGGCCCCCATAAAATCATGGAATGCAGTTGGCCACTTTCTAACGCGCGTCGAAGCGGTTTGCCTTCACTCAACAGGTGTTTTTGTCCGATGTATTCGGCCAAGTTCGTTGGCCGCATACGCGCGGCCAATGGACGAAAGTCATCGGCGAAATCGAGACTTAAATTGCTCAAGAGGAAATACTCGTTTTACTGTCGTTGGTCGTCCAGCTCTACGCCTTCAGGAACAGTAAAGCTGAAAAGTGATGCGCTTGGCGACGCATTTTTGACATTGTCGAGGGCAAAACGGCTCATTTGGCCATCTTGTTCAACCACTGCAAAATCAGAAATGCGGCCATCAGGACGAACAGTCACAACGAACTCACCCAAGTTAGACGCTTGCTTTGGCGACAACACAAACTTGTCACCGTCTTGGCTCACATTGTAGTTCTGCCAATCCGCAGGGTCATTACGCGTTAGCAACACAAACGGGGTCTGAGACGTTGCATCGTCTAACCACATCGCGGTGACTTGCTCAATAAACGGACTGTAATACCACAAGGTTTTACCGTCTGAGATCAGTAGGTTCTCATCAGGCGTTACCGTTTCCCAGTTAAACAAGTTTGGACGCTTCATTGCGAGGGTGCCTTCACCTTCACTGATCACCTCGCCCTCAGGGCTGGTTACCGTTTGGTTGAACGCAGCGGTAAAGCTGTTCAGCTTATCAAGACGCGTATTCAACTCTTGCTGAGGAGACGCAAACACAGCAGGTGCAATCAGCAGCAGAGACAACAACATCTTCTTCATTCGTATCATTCCAATCAATCTCTCGAAGGAGGTGGCGGTGCCAACACTTCGCGATTTGAGTTATGCCCGGGTGGACTCACTATGCCCTGCACTTCGAGTTGTTCAACAATTCGTGCAGCGCGGTTATAACCAATTTTAAATCGGCGCTGTACGCCGGAGACTGACGCTCTGCGCGATTCAGTCACAAATTCAACGACCTGATCAAACAGCTGATCCAGCTCATCACCATCTGCACCTTCGGCGGCTTCGCCCGGTAACAGACCTTCAGAGCCTTGGTCGCCATTCGTAATGTCGGTGATGTACTGCGGCTTACCACGCGCTTTCCAGTTACTGACTACGCGGTGAACTTCGTCATCGTTTACAAACGCACCATGCACACGTGCAGGATGGTTAGAGCCATTCGGCATGAACAACATATCACCCATACCCAGCAGCGACTCTGCGCCACCTTGGTCAAGAATGGTGCGGGAGTCGGTTTTGGTGGATACCGTGAACGCCATTCGGGTTGGGATGTTCGCTTTGATCAAACCAGTAATTACATCAACCGATGGGCGTTGTGTTGCCAGTACAAGGTGAATACCTGCCGCACGCGCTTTTTGCGCCAAGCGAGCAATCAATTCTTCGACCTTCTTACCTACGACCATCATTAAGTCAGCAAATTCATCGACAATGACAACAATGTAGGGAAGTTTTTCTAAAACAGGGGCTGTTTCATCCATGCTGTCGCCCGGTTTCCAGAGCGGATCAGGAATAGGATGGTTCGCGTCATTGGCTTCTTTAACCTTGTCATTAAAGCCTGCGATGTTACGTACACCAAGGGCTGACATCAGTTTATAACGACGTTCCATTTCGGCCACACACCAACGTAGCGCGTTACCGGCATCTTTCATGTCGGTCACCACTTCGGTAAGAAGGTGTGGAATACCTTCATAAACCGACAATTCCAACATTTTCGGGTCAATCATGATGAAGCGAACATCTTCTGGGCCCGCTTTGTACAGCATGCTGACAATCATGACGTTTACGCCCACGGATTTACCCGAACCTGTCGTACCTGCCACCAGCATGTGCGGGGCTTTCGCTAGGTCTGTCACAACCGCTTCACCGGCGATGTCTTTACCCAGCACCACAGAAAGCGGCGACTTAGAGGTTTGGAAGCGTTCACTCGCGACGACTTCTGACATAAAGACGGTTTCACGGCTCGTGTTTGGAAGCTCAAGACCGATGTAAGGCTTACCAGGGATCACGTCTACAACGCGCACCGCACTGGTAGACAGCGAACGTGCGATGTCTTTCGACAAGCCCATGATGCGGCTTACTTTCACTCCAGGCGCAAGCTCTAGCTCGAAGCGTGTAATGACGGGACCAGGGAAGATACCTTTTACGGTGACCTTGATTTTGTAATCTTCAAGACGCGTTTCAATCAGCCTCGCTTGGTATTGCAACTCTTCGTCAGAAGCACGTGTCGCTGTTTTGCGCGCCGGATCGAGCAAATCCAACGTAGGTAGAGGCTCAGCCGGTTTTGGTAGGTTTGGCTCGTCTTTAATCAAAAATGGGTGTGTTGCACCTGCGGCATTTTTTTGTGCTTCACGAATGGTTTCGAGGAAAGGGTCTTCCTCATCAGGGATCACAGATTGTGCTTGGGCACGATCAAGCTCGGATAACCCATCGGTATTACCAATCGCAATCTCTCTCGCTTCAGCTTCACTTTGTGACTCTTCAACGACGTCCCATTCTGCTTGCGCGTCGACCGACTCGTTGTTTGCACTCTCTTTTGTCGTACGAACATCATCGTCGTCTTGCTCAAGTGTATCGTTCAACGCTGCGTTCTGAGAAACGCTTTGCGGCACGGCATCAACACTTGGTGCTAAATTCGGTGTGAAGCCTTCGTTTTCATCAATAGCGAACGGCGGTTCATCGCGATCATTCATTTCAAATGATGCTGCGGTATCACCTAGCACACTGTCGTCCGAGACTGGTCCTTGTTCAACCACCGACGAAGACGGTGACAGCAAGAAATCATCCTCAACCTGGGCATCGTCAAAGCTGATAGTCGGTTCTTTTCGTTCAGCGGATTCACCCGCCAATGCTGCACCAGAAACGGTGGCGGCAATGGCTGCTGTTACAGGTATCGGGCGCTCGGGGCTAAGCGACGTTGTCGAAGTAGCATGGATAATAGGCGCAGGCGCGCCCTCTTGCGGTTCAACGCGTTGCACCTTGTTCAGTGCCGTCAGATCGGCGAGTTCACGGCCATCCGTTTTGGTTTGTTGCACGAACAATGGATCGTCTTTATCGGCATCCGACAGTTCAACGCTTTCTGAGGTATCAACCGTTGAGCCAAGCATCTGCGGTTTATCGCCACGCACGCGGTTAACAACCCAAGTCGCCGCAAATAACGTCTTTTCGCCCAAGGTATCCACAATGGTCAACCATGAAATACCCGTGAACAGCGTGAAACCCGCTGCCCATAAGAACAGAAACACGAGCGTTGTTCCCAGAATATTAAACAGAGGCAGCGCGATGCCTGACAGCACATCCCCCACTACCCCACCGGATGAGAAATACCAAAAATCATCGAAATTCAGATCGGCAAGGCCACAACTGGTCAAGAACAACAGCACCACACCGAGGATGCGTGTGGCGAGGATGGTATAGTTTAAAGGTTCAGACTCTCCACGACGGCGGAAGAACACCCATCCACCGAGAACAAGCAACAGCGGAAGTGGGTACGCTAACGTGCCAAGAGAGAAAAAGAAGGTATCTGCCACCCAAGCACCAAATGTGCCTGCGGCGTTCTGAACAGGCCCATCCCACGCGGTTTGAGACCAAGATGGATCTGCTGAGTCATAACTGAGGAGAGAAACTAGGATAAACACGGCTGACAGCAAAGCGAGAATGAGCGCGGTTTCTTTCAAGCGCTGCCTTCCGTTTAATCGACGCGGGGTCTCTGTCTGTTTGTGCTCCTGACGCAAGGAAAACTCCATTATCACCTATCTATTTAATCTTATTCCGATCTGCGTATGTTGGCTTCGTTATTCTACGTTTTTGCCATCCCATACCATCGGTGAAGGGTTACGATTGTTTATGTTGGTGAATTGTTGAGTTACAAAGCATAAATCACTCAACACATCAGCCTTTTGCAAAAGTGTACACCAAACAAAAAAACAAACCGAGCAGCAAGCTACTCGGTTTGTAGAATATAACACTCTTCTAAGCCCAATGTGTCCGAGCGGTGTGAGGTTACTAACGCGTTTTAATGACCAAATGATTGGTCTGCTTAACCTCTTCCATCACCACGTAGGTACGGGTGTCATTAACACCTGGAAGACGAAGCAATGTTTCGCCTAACAACTTACGGTATGCAGACATATCAGAAACGCGGGTTTTCAAAAGGTAATCGAAGTCACCGGATACAAGGTGACACTCCTGAATGTCTTCTAACTGCTGAACGGCTTTGTTGAATTGCTCGAAAACATCCGGCGCACCACGGTTAAGCGTAATTTCAACGAAAACTAACAGAGAAGCGTCAAGGAACTGAGGGTTAAGTAACGCGGTATACCCGCTGATGTAACCTTGTCTCTCTAGACGTCTAACACGCTCTAGACACGGTGTTGGCGACAGGCCTACACGCTTCGACAACTCGACGTTAGATACACGCCCATCCTTTTGTAGCTCATTAAGAATATTTCTATCTATACGGTCCAATTCCTTGGAGGGTTTCTTTTTGGCGTCAACCATTTTTTATTCCACCTTCTTACGTCCTTGCAATGTTAAATGCCATTTTTCCTAACATAACTTTAATATTTAGCATCAAATCTGGCTTTTTGCGAACTATACTAGCTCTAAATACAACAATAACACAAAACACTAGCTAATAACTCTACAAAGAATCGAGGAATCAGGATGATCATTGGTGTACCTAAAGAAATCAAAAACCACGAGTACCGTGTAGGCATGGTCCCTGCTAGCGTTCGAGAACTCACTTCCCGTGGCCACTCAGTTAACGTCCAGTCACAGGCAGGCATGGGGATCGGCTTCAGCGACGATGACTATGTTCAAGCAGGCGCAACAATATTGCCCACGGCTGAAGACGTCTTCGCGATCGCCGAAATGATTGTAAAAGTTAAAGAGCCGCAGGCTGTTGAACGTGCCATGCTTCGCGAAGGGCAAATTTTGTTTACTTATTTGCACCTTGCACCAGATTTTCCACAGACACAAGACCTTATCAAGAGCAAAGCTGTCTGTATAGCCTATGAAACCGTAACAGATTCTAAGGGTAGATTGCCACTCCTTGCCCCTATGTCCGAAGTTGCTGGTCGAATGTCGATCCAAGCAGGTGCGCAGGCACTTGAAAAATCCCGTGGCGGTGCAGGAATGCTGCTAGGCGGCGTTCCTGGCGTTGAACCCGCGAAAATCGTCGTGTTGGGTGGTGGTGTAGTTGGTTCAAATGCTGCAAGAATGGCCGTTGGCATGCGTGCTGATGTAACCATCTTAGATCGCAACATTGATACACTGCGTGCCCTCGATGAAGAGTTCCAAGGACGCGCTAAAGTGCTCTACTCAACAGAAGAAATTCTCGAAAAGCACGTTCTCGCCGCAGATTTGGTCATCGGAGCAGTACTCATCCCTGGTGCGGCAGCACCAAAATTGGTAAACGCTGGTCATATCAAGCGTATGAAACCGGGCGCAGCCGTGGTGGATGTCGCCATTGATCAAGGCGGTTGTTTCGAAACGTCTCACGCTACCACCCACGCCGATCCAACCTACATCGTTGATGATGTTGTTCACTACTGTGTCGCAAACATGCCTGGCGCTGTAGCACGAACGTCTACTTTTGCCCTCAATAACGCGACACTTCCTTATATCGTTAAGCTGGCAAACCAAGGCTACCGCGAGGCATTATTAACTGACGATAACCTGCTAAATGGCTTGAACGTCATCGATGGGAAAGTGACCATTAAAGAGGTCGCAGAATCTTTCGACTTAGAATTTGTTGATCCGCGAGCGGCGCTTGCGTAGTAGATAAGTAATAAGTGATAACATTTTTAGATTAAGGGCACCGCACGGTGCCCTTTCTTTAGCTTCTTATTTTCCCTACAATCAGCTTCAATATAAATACAAAATCCACCCGGAGAAATAATGAGCAACGTAAAGCATGCAAGCCTTCTTATCTTAGGTTCTGGTCCTGCTGGTTACACCGCCGCAGTTTATGCTGCGCGGGCAAACCTTAACCCGGTAATGGTAACGGGTATTCAACAGGGCGGTCAGCTAACGACCACGACTGATGTTGAGAACTGGCCGGGTGATGCAGAAGGACTAACAGGCCCTGCATTGATGGATCGCATGAAAGAACATGCAGAGAAGTTCGACACAGAAATCCTGTTCGACCACATCAACGAAACCGACCTGACGCAACGTCCTTTTCGTTTGAAAGGTGATAACGGCGAATACACATGTGATGCATTGATCATTGCTACTGGCGCGTCTGCACAATACTTAGGTATGGAATCAGAAGAAAACTTCAAAGGTCGCGGCGTATCAGCGTGTGCGACATGTGATGGTTTCTTCTACCGCAACCAAAAAGTGGCGGTTATCGGTGGTGGTAACACCGCAGTAGAAGAAGCATTGTACCTTGCAAACATTGCCTCTGAAGTTCACCTTATCCACCGTCGTGACACATTCCGTGCTGAGAAAATTTTGATCAGCCGTCTAATGGACAAAGTAGAGAACGGCAACATCGTTCTGCACACAGATCGTGTTCTTGATGAAGTGCTGGGTGACGACATGGGCGTGACAGGCGTTCGTATTAAAGACACGCAATCTGATGCGACAGAAGAAGTCGACGTAATGGGTCTGTTCGTGGCGATTGGTCACAAACCAAATACTGGCATTTTTGAAGGCCAACTCGACATGCACAATGGTTACATTAAAGTGCAGTCAGGCCTTGAAGGTAACGCGACACAAACCAGCATTGAAGGTGTCTTCGCGGCGGGTGACGTCATGGATCACATCTACCGTCAGGCTATCACGTCTGCGGGCACAGGTTGTATGGCAGCACTTGATGCTGAGCGCTTCCTTGATGCAAAAGAAAAAACCAAGTAAAACACGACTTCTAGGCCTGCTCACTTGCAGGCCTTTGCTTTGCCATACCCGCCTTCCCATACCTATACCAATGAAGTTTTATGGATAAAAAGAAACAGCGCTCTCTCGCCCAATGGCTTAAGGGGCAGAGCAAGCTAGGCAAAACATGGCTCATGACAGCAATCGGCTTGGCATTTTTGTCAGGTTTGTTTTTAGTCGCACAAGCGGCTCTGCTAGCCAATATTCTGCATGAACTTATTATTGAACATACCGACAAAGCCGATCTTTGGCTCTCTTTCGTCGGTCTCGCCGTTATCGTTTGCCTTCGCGCCGTTTGTAGCTGGGGCAAAGAACAAGCCGGCTACCGTGCGGGTGAAGCAGTTCGCTTGCACATCCGTCATCTCATTATGGATAAGTTAGAAACCCTAGGTCCTGCGACAATCCAAGGAAAACCCGCCGGTACGTGGGCAAGTCTAGTGCTTGAACAAGTTGAGGAGATGCAGGATTTCTTTGCTCGCTATCTGCCTCAAATGGCCATTGCCGTTCTTATTCCGTTTGTGATTCTTATCGTCGTGTTCCCGCTTAACTGGGCGGCAGGATTGATCTTCCTTGTTACGGCCCCTCTGGTGCCCTTCTTTATGGCACTGGTCGGCATGGGTGCAGCAGATGCAAACCGCCGTAACTTTAAAGCGTTACAACGCCTGTCTGGGCATTTCTACGATCGCCTTCGCGGCTTATCAACCATCCGTTTATTTGACCAAGCGGAAGCAGAAAGCAAACACCTTCGCGTAGCCTCTGAAGATTTTCGCAAACGCACTATGGAAGTGTTGCGCCTCGCATTCTTGTCGTCCGCGGTGCTTGAATTCTTCACAGCGTTGTCGATTGCGGTGACCGCCGTGTACTTCGGTTTTAGTTACATTGGTGAACTAAACTTCGGCCATTATGGTATCGGCATCACGCTCTTTATTGGTGTGTTTGTCTTGGTGCTTGCTCCTGAGTTCTATCAACCACTGCGGGATCTGGGCACCTATTACCACGCAAAAGCCCAAGCCATTGGTGCGGCAGAATCCATCGTAAACTTCTTAGACTCAACGCCTGAACATCAGTCTTCGGGAGATGCAAAGATTGCGTCTGACGTCATCACGCTTGAAGCAACAGACCTCGAAGTACTGAGCCCCGATGGTGCCGTGCTAGCCGGCCCTCTTAGCTTCTCAATTCAAGCCGGACAAAAAGTGGCTCTCGTTGGACAAAGCGGTGCAGGAAAAACCAGCTTAATCAATGCCCTACTTGGTTTCCTGCCTTACCGGGGCAGTCTTAAAATGAATGATATTGAGCTAAACTCTGCCGATCTTTCACATTGGCGCAAGCAGGTCAGTTGGGTTGGGCAAAACCCACAACTGTTCCACGGGACCATTCGAGACAATATCTGCTTATCATCAACGCTCACCTCAGACGCTGACATGCACACAATGGCGAAAGCCGCCTACGCTGACGAATTTATTTCTAAGCTTGAAAACGGCTACGACCACCATGTAGGCGATCGCGCCGCAGGTCTTTCCGTTGGTCAGGCACAGCGCATCGCCGTTGCACGCGCATTGCTGCAGAACGGCAAATTCTGGGTACTTGATGAACCGACAGCGAGCCTTGACGCTGCTAGCGAAAAATTGGTGATGGCGAGCTTGAGCCAAGCAACAAAAGACGCAACAACCTTGTTGATCACTCATCGCATTGACCAACTGGGAGAGAGCGATCAAATCCTCGTGATGGACAAGGGTAAACTGGTTCAACAAGGCACCTTCGATACGCTCAAAGATGTCGGCGTATTTGCAGAAATGATCCATGCCGTAGACAGGAGTGACTTAGATGCGTGATCTCATTCCTTTTCTAAAACTCTATAAAAAGCATTGGTTCGGCCTGTCTTTGGGCATGTTGTTGTCATTCGCTACCCTCGCCGCCGCAATTGGTTTGCTGACCCTGTCAGGCTGGTTCATTGCTGCGTCGGCTGTTGCAGGTCTTGCTGCAACACAAAACTTCAATTACATGCTTCCTGCCGCAGGTGTTCGTGGTTTCTCCATTGCGCGAACTGCTGGACGTTGGGGTGAGCGCGTGGTGAGTCACAACGCAACATTCAAGTTGCTTGCTGATCTCCGTATTTTCTTCTTTGAGAAACTCACACCGTTGATCCCAGGAAAAGTCGGCAACCTACGTGATGCCGATATCCTCAACCGATTAGTGGCCGATGTTGATGCCATGGACCACGTTTACTTGCGTCTCGTCAGCCCGATGATTGTGGGCGTGTTAGGCATTCTCAGCATCAGTGGTTTTCTGTATTGGTTCGACCCTGCTATCGGTTTAACACTCGGCAGCATACTTTTTGCACTGATGTTTATCTTGCCTGTGGTGTTCTTCGTTCTTGGTCGTCCACACGGCGCTGAAATGACCCAGGCAAAATCGCGTTTGCGTACCTCCTTGCTTGATTGGCTTCAAGGCCATGCCGAGCTGCAGATTTTTGGTGCCGCAGAACGTTACCGCCAACAAGCGCATAGCGATGAGAAGTGTTTGCTCAACGCACAACGCCAAATGGCCGGGATAACAGGCCTCGCGAACGGAGTGCTCTTAGCGGCAAATGGCTTAACACTGGTGCTAATGCTTTGGCTAGCCGCTGATGGGGTCGGAGGGGATTATCCCAACCCAATGGTCGCTATGGTTGCCTTTGCCACCATGGCAAGCTTTGAGTTAATGATGCCTGTCGCGGGTGCCTTCCAGTACCTAAGCCAGACAGTGACATCAGCCAAACGCTTGAATGAAATCATTGAAGCGACACCCGAAACACCGTTTGACCCGTTGGGCTATAACAACACCGCAAAGGGCGACATCACGTTTGAATCGGTGACGTATCGCTATCACGGTGCAGACCAAACCGCCGTTGAAAACGTCTCTCTTCACATCAAAGCCGGTGAGAAAGTCGCGCTGCTTGGGCGAACAGGCTGTGGTAAATCAACCCTACTGCAATTGATTACCCGCGCTTGGGATCCATCTGAAGGTGAAATACGCGTCGATAACGTGCCACTTTCAACGTGGCGAGAATCTGCGCTGCGTTCGTCCGTGGCTGTCGTCAGTCAACGCGTGGATCTTTTTAATGGTGCGTTGCGCAGCAACCTCGCCATGGCAAAGCCTGCGGCTACTGACGAAGAACTGCTCGACGTCATCCATAAAGTAGGCCTATCAGCCTTGCTTGAGGGGCCAGGGCTGAATACCTGGTTGGGAGATGGTGGTCGTCAGCTTTCAGGTGGTGAGCGACGTCGTCTTGGCATTGCGCGTGCGTTGTTGCGTGATGCGCCAATTTTGTTGCTGGATGAACCTACCGAAGGGCTAGACGTGAAAACCGAACAACAGATCTTATCTTTACTGCTTGAACACAGCGAAGGTAAAACCGTGTTGTTCATTACACACAGACTGGTTGGCCTAAAAGACATGGATACCATTTGTCTGATGGACGAAGGTGGCATTATCGAGCAAGGTTCACACTGTGATTTGAAAGCTGCTGGCGGACGTTACACAAGTTTGTTGCAACGTATTCAGTAATGCGTTTCAGATTGTATACTTAAGGGAGCTTCGGCTCCCTTTTTGTTGGCGTCTTCGCCGCTTCTCTGTCTCATTTTTCACCTCGGAACATCGGATCATTGAATGACCATTTATTTACCGCCATTAGATGACAACAAGCCTGAGCATTTTCCGCCCATTTCATCAGCGCTCGATGATCCTGATGGATTACTTGCAATAGGCGGCGATCTTTCTCCTCGTCGATTAGCATCGGCTTACCACCAAGGGATCTTTCCATGGTTTGGCGTCGATGAACCCATTTTGTGGTGGTCTCCCTCTGAACGAGCAGTCATTCACCCAACACGTTTCTCACCTCAGAAAAGCCTGCGAAAATTTGTGCGTAAAAATGGGTATCGCGTATCGATTAATCATCGTTTTGATGACGTCATCCAACATTGCGCCTTGATCCGAGGCGAAGACATGGTGTGGATTACCCCTGAAATGCGCAGCGCCTACAAAGCACTTCATCGTCAAGGTAGTGCCCACAGCGTAGAGGTATGGCAAGGTGATGAACTCGTTGGTGGGCTTTATGGGGTCAGTGTCGGTGCGATGTTTTGTGGTGAGTCGATGTTTTCGCTCAAACCCAATGCCTCTAAAACGGCGCTGTGGTTCTTCTGTGAGCATTTTCGCCGCCATGGCGGTCTATGGGTGGATTGTCAGATGATGACCGAGCATTTAGCGTCTATGGGCGCTCAGGCCATATCACGAGATGCCTTCTTGACTGAATTAGAGGCACTCAAGAAAGTTAAGCTTGATGAATCCGTGTATACACCGCAATGTCTAGGAGTGCAGGATGATTAAACATGCCATTAAACTCGGTGTCATGGCGGCATCACCTTGCAATTACCTGCCCTCAGAGAAAGAATCCATTGCCATTGTGATGGATGATGATGTGCTCTCAAGCGAAGGCTATAACGCTCTCGTGCAAGCGGGTTTTCGACGCAGTGGCAATAACATTTATCGGCCGCATTGTGGTGCTTGCACCGCGTGCCATTCACTGCGCGTGTCGGCGGAGCACTTCCAACCATCCAAGAGCCAGAAAAGACAGCTCAATCAATTGAAACGACTCGACCTTCAACTGAAGGACACACTCGATGACAATTGGTTTGAACTCTATGACCGATATATTTCTGCTCGCCATCGTGATGGCTCTATGTTCCCCGCACGCAAAGACGACTTTCTGTCGTTCGTGCAAAGTGACTGGCTCAGGGTACGTTACCTTCATGTCTATGACCAAAACCAAT
The DNA here is from genome assembly GCF_900115495.1 of Enterovibrio norvegicus DSM 15893. Taxonomy (GTDB): domain Bacteria; phylum Pseudomonadota; class Gammaproteobacteria; order Enterobacterales; family Vibrionaceae; genus Enterovibrio; species Enterovibrio norvegicus. The sequence continues at coordinate 99,014 of NZ_FOWR01000008.1, forward strand.
TAATCGCCATCGCTGTCACAGATGACATTGACGCAGGTTACAGTGCCATTTACAGCTTCTTCGACCCTGACCACTCATGGTCGTTGGGTTCACTTTGTGTGCTCGCCCAATTGACATTGGCAAGCGAAAATCAGAAACCTTGGCTCTATCTTGGCTTCCAAATCGATGCGTGCAGTGCAATGCGCTACAAAGAAAAATTCAAACCTAACCAACGTTACATTGCGGGTGAATGGGTTTCTTTAGAGAAATAACCACATTCCAATCTGAGCCACCCTTTGTGCATCAGATATTATATACGCTTGATTTATCATCATTGATTTCGCCAATACGCCATAAATTCTGGCCTGAATCACGCCAAACTTAGACCTCTGGCGGATTTTTGCTGGTCACTGTGAATACAAAGGGGTAAAATTTCGGCCCTGAACTTTACAGACTCAAACAATCAAGGCATTATCTGCCAGTCAAAAAATGGCTGAGAGATAGCCTAAGAGGATTAAATGGCAAAAGAAGACGTAATTGAACTGCAAGGTACCGTATTGGACACCCTGCCAAACACTATGTTTCGCGTAGAACTTGAGAACGGCCACGTAGTTACTGCTCACATCTCTGGTAAGATGCGTAAGAACTATATCCGCATCCTAACGGGTGACAAAGTTACTGTTGAAATGACACCTTACGATTTGTCGAAAGGTCGCATTATCTTCCGCGCGCGTTAATCCTCACGTCTCGCGAACACAAAAAAAACCCGGCGCATGCGCCGGTTTTTTTGGTTCCTGCTTTTTAATGGATCAAGCAGGTTCCATCTCATCGCTAAAACTAAACGTAAGCGTGTCGTTTTTCAGACCCACTTTCACTGTACCGCCATTCACCAAACAACCGAACAATAGCTCGTTCGCCAAGTTCTTCTTCACATGCTCCTGCATGACACGCGCCATTGGGCGTGCACCCATTGATTTGTCGTACCCTTTCTCTGCCAGCCACAATTTCGCTTTGTCTGTGACTTCAAGAGAAACGCCACGCGCATCCAATTGAGCTTGAAGCTCGACAACAAACTTGTCCACAACTTGAAGAATGACGTCTTTATCCAAGTTGTTAAACCAAATGATGTTATCAAGACGGTTTCGGAACTCAGGTGCAAATACCTTCTTAATCTCAGCCATCGCATCGTGGCTGTGATCTTGTTGGATCAAACCGATCGATTTACGAATGGTTTCCGTTACGCCCGCGTTGGTTGTCATCACGAGGATCACGTTTCTGAAATCAGCCTTACGACCATTGTTGTCCGTCAGTGTCCCGTTATCCATTACCTGAAGAAGCAGGTTGAAGACATCAGGGTGTGCTTTTTCGATTTCATCGAGCAGCACCACACTGTGTGGATGTTTAATCACAGCATCCGTCAGCAAACCACCTTGGTCATAACCCACATAGCCAGGAGGCGCACCAATCAAACGGCTGACGGTATGGCGCTCCATGTACTCTGACATATCGAAGCGTTGCAGCTCGATACCCATCGCACGGGCAAGTTGAACGGTGACCTCGGTTTTACCCACGCCCGTTGGACCTGCAAACAAGAACGAACCTACAGGTTTATTCTCTGCGCCCAAGCCTGCGCGGCTAAGCTTAATCGCCTCACACAATGCACCAATGGCATCGTCTTGTCCGAAGACCAGCATCTTGAGTTTCTGCTCAAGCGACTGAAGCACTTCGCGGTCAGTTGACGACACTGACTTCTCAGGGATACGCGCCATCTTCGCAATCATGGCTTCAATATCACCAACACCAACGGTTTTCTTACGCTTGTTTGCTGGCGCAAGGCGGCAGCGCGCACCGGCTTCATCAATCACATCAATGGCTTTATCTGGTAGATGACGGTCATTAATGTATTTGGCTGAAAGCTCAACCGCAGCTCGGATGGCTTTATTGGTATAGCGAACTTCGTGGTGAGCTTCGTACTTAGGTTTCAACCCCATCAGGATCTTCGTGGTGTCATCAATAGATGGCTCCACAACATCGATTTTTTGGAAGCGACGCGCCAGCGCGCGCTCTTTTTCAAAGATGCTGCTGTATTCCTGATAGGTGGTAGAACCGATACAGCGGAGTTTGCCGCTCGAAAGTAACGGTTTGATTAAGTTAGCGGCGTCTACTTGGCCGCCTGATGCCGCACCTGCACCAATGATGGTATGAATTTCATCAATGAACAGAACCGCATGCTCTTCTTTCTCAAGCTGCTTTAGAATGGTCTTGAAGCGCTTCTCAAAATCACCACGGTATTTGGTTCCCGCAAGAAGCGAACCAATATCGAGAGAGTAAATCACGCAGTTTTGAATGATTTCTGGCACTTGGCCTTCAACGATGCGCCACGCGAGGCCTTCTGCAATCGCTGTTTTACCGACCCCAGCTTCGCCAACCAAAAGTGGGTTGTTCTTACGACGACGACAAAGCACTTGGATTGTACGCTCAAGCTCTTTGTCACGGCCGATAAGTGGGTCAATACCACCAACACGAGCCAGTTGGTTAAGGTTGGTTGCGAAGTTCTCTAAGCGCTCTTCACCACCTTCAACGGCCGCTTCTTCAGAAGAAAGGTCCGCACCCGGCAGTTCTTCATCGCTACTTGCAGATTTGGTTGTACCGTGTGAAATGTAGTTAACGACATCAAGACGGCTAATATCATTTTTCTTAAGCAGGTAAGCCGCGTGGGATTCTTGCTCACTAAAAATGGCCACCAGCACGTTAGCGCCACTTACTTCACTACGACCCGATGATTGGACGTGGAAGACGGCACGTTGAAGTACTCGCTGAAAACTCAGCGTTGGTTGGGTTTCTCGATTGTCATCATCAACAGGAATCAACGGCGTTGTTTGTTCGATGAATGCTTCCAATTCTTTGCGCAAGGCATCAAGATCGGCGCGGCAAGCGAGTAGCGCTTCTCGAGCGGCAACGTTTTCTAACAACGCGAGTAGCAGGTGTTCCACAGTCATAAACTCATGACGTTTCTCACGTGCTCTTGCGAACGCCCCGTTCAGGCTCGCTTCAAGTTCTTTGTTTAGCATAAGGCACCTCCCTCAATAACCACATTCTGGTGTGCCGGAGAAATCCTTTTTCTATCGCTTAGGCTTTCTCCATTGTGCACAGTAGTGGGTGCTGATGTTCTTTTGCATACATCATTACCTGTGCGACTTTCATCTCGGCAACTTCCGAGGAATAAATGCCACAGACAGCCTTTCCTTCATAGTGAACAGCTAGCATCAACTGTGTCGCTTTTTCCAAATCCATGGAAAAGAATCGCTGTAACACCTCCACTACAAACTCCATGGGGGTGTAATCATCATTATTCAATAGCACTTTGTATAATGATGGCGGTTTTACTTTGGTTTCTTCCGCTTCTTTAACGTCAGAATCCGGAACTATCCATTCGTACATTTTGCTCATAACTGCTTACAATCTTTAAGGTAGCTCAAGTGTTCCTTACAAAACAATTATTTATCTAGGTGTTTTGTATATTGGGATATCATACACAAGAAACGCTACCGATACTTAAAACGTAATTCACAGATTGTATTCCAGCAACCGTGACAATGCTATGTTGAGCGATCTTTACGATGCAGAAATAGTGCCATAGTTCACCAATCCTTCCTCGCCATTTCAATCTCAAATCACTTTGTCAATCAATCAGACCGTCAAAACACCCTGCGTATTACAGACAGAACCCACAATGTAAGAATATCCATACACTTGTTTGGATTACCACAACCATCATCTTACTTTCACTTTGTTGAACAGCACAAAAACTTAATTCTCTTCGTTAATATTCATTCATTAACTATTCACCAATCAAATACCTTGGAATACGTGTATTAATACACTGACAAGCGTAAAAAAAAAACGGCTTCTCAAACCTTAATTATCATGATGTTACAATTGGAGCCTTGATAACAGGGATTAACAGCTTTGAAGCTATTTTTTAAGAACCCTTAAAATCAACTTAACACATCCGACCTTTGATATTGATTCGACTGACTTATTTATGAAACAAAATGACACATAATGGTACATACATCATCCTTCGCGAACATCTTCAGTTATTTTTATTAAAATGTTGTTATATGGCTTCTAAGGGGCTTGACTGCCTAAATCTTTCTACTAGAGTGTGAATTGAAGTAAAAACATACAGCATCAATTACCAATGAGTAACGTGATTGCAGATGTTGGTTTTACTCATAGTTATGCAATTTGAATGCAAGAGGGATGTTTCGCATGGCAAGTGGTACAGTTAAATGGTTTAACAACGCTAAAGGGTTTGGCTTCATATGCCCTGATGAAGGTGATGGCGATATTTTTGCTCATTACTCTACGATTCAAATGGATGGTTACCGGACATTGAAAGCCGGACAGACCGTGAATTATGAAGTGCTGGAAGGTCCTAAGGGTTACCATGCTAGCCAGATTGTTCCAATAGAAAGCGAAGCCTTAAAATAATTAGTGTTGTTACAAATCTTTTTGCTGCCGTAAGGTCGAAGTTTGAAAGAGCGAACATTTTGTTCGCTCTTTTGTTTTATACGCTCCAGCCCAGATTCTAAAAGGCGTCCAGCCTCCTCAACCCCACAAAAAAACATCCTGGATTATCAATACTGAGAACGTGCACCCTCACGTAAAAGTCTAATTTCACCTTAGGGCGAGACCAATTTTTCATACACATCGCTCAGACAAACGCTCAAGCAGTTTGAAGATGCAGGATTCCGTGAGATTTACAACGATACGCAAAGGCTCTCTTTCAGACAGTGCTCTCATCACTCAGCACTATTCGCCAAAAGCACACCGCTCTCATCGTTCGTAATCGCTACCGAAGCAAGGCCATCTCATTGTTTGGGCATATACCCGAGCCTTTTCATAGTGTTCGGGACTACATATCTGTTAGACAAAGGGCTATTCGATGAAAATATCCGACTTATGGTTGGCGGGATTTCTATTCCTTTTTTCCATCCCAACCAACGCCAGTACCCTCAATTTCACGTCCGATGCCGAGCTGGATGCAGCGCTCCGACAACGAATTTCTCAACTGAGCCTCACAGGAGACCCGCTATCGCCGCGCTCACTCCCCTCCATCAACACCACCAAAGCACAACTCGGGAAACTGCTGTTTTTCAGTAAAATCCAAAGCGGTAATTTCGACACGGCATGCGTGTCTTGCCATCATCCCATGTTAGGCGGCGCCGATGCGCTCTCGATCGCCATAGGCGTTGATACCCTCAACCCTAACTTGCTCGGTCCAGGTCGCGAACACCGATCAACCGCGCCTTTCTACGATGGCGGCCCCACAATGCCCCGAAATGTCCCAACCAGTTTCAACCTTGGCTTTTGGGATAAGCATATTTTTCACGATGGGCGGGTGGAAGCCTTGTTGCCGCTTCCCTTCCAACATGGTGCCATTGGCGGCATAAGTACGCCGGATTCAGGCAAAGACTTGCCAGATCCCGATGCCGGCAACAACCTCAGCACCGCACAAGCTGCCTTCCCACAAATCACGCTTGAAGAGATGCGAGGGTTTACCTTTGCAGAAGGGTTATCAAATCAAGAAACACGGGAGCGGGTTGCGGCGAGAATGCGGGGAGAACTTGAGCCTTTGGCATTGAATCAATGGCCAGCGCTTTTTCGTGAAACGTTTAACCTTCCCGACGTCCCACTCAACGAAGTGATCACGCCTGCTGCCATCCGAGAAGTGCTGGCGGCATACATGCGCTCTCAGGTCTTTGTCGATAACCCATGGTTTGATTACGTTCAGGGCAACACCCTCGCGCTCACGCCACAGGAAAAACGCGGTGCTTTTAAATTTCTTTCTCGTGAAAATGTCGGCGGGTTTAATTGTCAAAACTGCCACAGCGGCAATCTGATGACGGATGAAGGCTTTCATAACCTCGCCATGCCACAGCTAGGACGAGGTAAAGGTGATAGCTATACACGTACAAATGATTTTGGACGTTACCGAGAGACCTACCGTTTTAACGATTTATTCGCCTTCAGGACGCCGTCACTGCTCAATGTAGAGATCACTGGCCCCTATGGTCATGCAGGTGCATATAGCACCTTAGAGGACACCATACGCCATCATATGAACCCTACGGTAGCCATAGCACGTTATCAATATGACGGCACACAGCCTTCTGTTCAGCAAAGTGATATGCAAAACAATTCGCAAGAAGCAATAAACATCTTGTTTGTTCAGCAAATTGTTGGTGTCAGTAAACTCAACAATCACGCTTACAATGAGGAAGATATTCAAGACTTGGCCGCTTTTCTTCGCACCTTGAGCGATCCATGTGTGAAAGATCGCCAGTGTATGGCGCCATGGCTCGTCGATAACGACATCGACCCTGATGGCTTGCGCATTGAAGCCGTCGATATCAACTTGCAACCGCTCTAAACTAAACAACGCTGTTGACGTCGAACTGACGGTTTTACTCTGGCCAAAAAGTGTTTAATTGGGCTGGATAACTGCGTCAGGACAGCGAAACCCTAGGCATAAAAAAGCCCGGCGATTGCCGGGCTTAGAAACAAGTGAATCCTATGGATTACATTTGTTGAATCATGTCTTCTGCAAACTCAGAACACTTACGTAGCGTTGCGCCGTCCATGAGACGTTCGAAATCGTAGGTTACTGTCTTGTTAGCGATCGCTTTTTCCATAGAAGAAATGATCAGGTCTGCTGCTTCAGTCCAACCTAGGTGACGAAGCATCATTTCTGCAGAAAGGATCAGTGAACCAGGGTTAACCTTGTCCTGACCTGCATACTTAGGTGCAGTACCGTGCGTTGCTTCAAACAGTGCAATGCCGTCACCGATGTTTGCACCCGGTGCGATACCGATACCACCAACCTGTGCCGCAAGTGCATCAGACACATAGTCACCGTTAAGGTTCATGGTGGCAATCACATCGTACTCAGCAGGACGAAGAAGGATTTGCTGAAGGAATGCATCAGCAATGACATCTTTGATGATGATTTCTTTGCCCGTGTTCGGGTTTTTCAACGTCATCCATGGACCACCGTCCAACAACTCAGCACCGAACTCTTCTTTTGCTACTTCATAGCCCCAATCTTTGAAGGCACCTTCGGTGAACTTCATGATGTTGCCTTTGTGAACCAGTGTCATTGAGTCACGATCGTTGTCGATAGTGTACTGGATTGCCGCGCGAACAAGACGCTTAGTACCTTGCTCAGAAACAGGCTTGATACCGATACCACATTCCTCGTCGAAACGGATTTTGGTTGCGCCCATTTCTTCTTTTAGGAATTTGATGATTTTGTCTGCTTCAGCAGTGCCTGCTTTGAATTCAACACCTGCGTAGATATCTTCTGAGTTTTCACGGTAGATAACCATGTCAGTCAGTTCAGGTTGTTTTAGCGGGCTTGGAACCCCCTCAAAATAACGAACAGGGCGAGCACAGATATACAGGTCAAGCTCTTGACGAAGGGCTACGTTCAAAGAACGGATACCGCCGCCTACTGGCGTCGTTAGAGGACCTTTAATTGCTACTTTGTAATCACGGATAAAATCGAGGGTTTCAGTAGGTAACCACTCATCTTCGCCGTAGATCTGGGTTGATTTCTCACCGGTATAGATTTCCATCCAGGAGATCTTACGGTCACCGCCGTAAGCCTTTTCAACCGCAGCATCAACAACTTTGATCATCGCAGGGCTAACATCAACGCCAATACCGTCACCTTCAATGTAAGGAATGACAGGGTTATTAGGAACGACCAGCTTGCCGTTTTCTACTGCAATTTTCTGACCATCAGCTGGCACGACTACTTTACTTTCCATTTAATTCTCCTAGCGTCCATTTGTTATCTTTTGCTCACCAAACAGAGCAATTTTCTGGCACACCGGAAACGTCCATTTGTTCCAAATTGGTGCAACAGGTAATTGTTCTGTTTGGTATAACATGCGGGCAAAAGAATACTGTAAATCATGCAACACGCCAATCACATTATTCCATGTATAATACGGAGGTCTCATTTGTTACCTGACCTGATTGACAGTATTTAATGACGTTTAAAACCACCCCAAAAAGAAGCGCAAAAACATCCGCTTCAATGCAAAATTCTCGACGCACTTCACGCTTGCGTTCCAATAAACCTGCGCGCCCGAAAGGTCCGACGAAAATCATCCTTTTCAACAAGCCGTTCAACACCTTGACGCAGTTCACAGGTGAACTGGGAGATTCGACGTTAGCCGACTTTATTCCTGTGAAGGATGTCTATGCCGCCGGTCGCCTCGACAAAGACAGCGAAGGGCTTTTAGTGCTGACCAATGACGGCATTCTTCAAGCACGATTAACGCAGCCAAAGTCTAAATCACCAAAAACCTACTGGGTACAAGTTGAAGGTATCCCAAGTGAGGATTCTCTCAACCGCCTGCGCGACGGTGTCGAGTTAAACGATGGGTGGACATTGCCAGCAAGCATCGAACTCATGCAAGAACCGACCATTTGGGATCGCAATCCGCCGATCCGCCACCGCCCTTCCATCCCCACAAGTTGGATCGCAATTACCTTGGAAGAGGGCCGTAACCGCCAAGTACGCAGAATGACAGCAGCCGTTGGCCACCCTACTCTGCGCCTGATTCGTCATCGGATGGGAGAATGGACGGTCGACGATATGCAGCCGGGCGAATGGAAAGAGGTTTCTCTTCCTCAAAAACAATGAAAATGTGATTGAGTTCTCATCTGTAACAGCGCAAAGGTTTCTGGTAAACTCTGCCACCGATTTAATTGGAGCTTGAAATTTCGTCATGTCAGATAACAGCAGCAAAAAAGTTATCGTCGGTATGTCCGGCGGCGTCGATTCCTCAGTATCAGCTTATCTACTGAAGCAGCAAGGCTATCAGGTAGAAGGCCTTTTCATGAAAAACTGGGAAGAAGACGATAACGACGAGTACTGTTCGGCAGCGGAAGATCTGGCCGATGCACAGGCCGTCTGCGACAAGCTTGGTATTGAGATGCACACCATTAACTTTGCAGCTGAATACTGGGACAACGTCTTTGAACACTTTCTTAAAGAGTACAAAGCGGGTCGTACGCCTAATCCAGACATTCTTTGTAACAAAGAAATCAAGTTTAAAGCTTTCTTAGAATTTGCTGATGAAGTGCTTGAAGCTGACTACATCGCCATGGGTCACTATGTACGTCGTACTTTCCCAACTCAGGAAGGCGAAAAAGCGCAAATGCTGCGCGGCGTGGATAACAACAAAGACCAAAGCTACTTCTTGTACACCCTGAGCCACGAGCAAGTTGCCCGCAGCCTGTTTCCTGTGGGTGAGTTAGAAAAACCAGAAGTGCGCCGTATCGCAGAAGAACAAGACCTGATCACCGCGAAGAAGAAAGATTCGACCGGCATTTGCTTCATCGGTGAACGTAAATTCACTGATTTCTTGTCAAAATACCTGCCAGCACAACCAGGTGTGATTGAAACCACCGAAGGTGACGCTATTGGCGAACACCAAGGCTTGATGTACCACACACTGGGTCAACGTAAAGGCCTACACATCGGTGGTCAAAAAGGCGGTGGCGGCCTAGAAGCTGCTTGGTATGTGGTTGATAAAGATGTTGAACGCAATGTGTTGATTGTTGCTCAAGGCCATGATCACCCACGTCTATTCTCAAAAGGTTTGATCGCCGCTCAACTTCATTGGGTTGATCGCGCAACAATGACAGAACCATTGAAGTGCACCGTAAAAACGCGATACCGCCAAACAGACATATCATGTACCATCGAGCCAATTGATGGAGACCAGATCAAAGTCATCTTTGATGAACCGCAAGCCGCGGTTACCCCTGGTCAATCAGCCGTATTTTATTCCGGTGATGTGTGTCTAGGCGGCGGCATCATCGAAGCGCGTATTTAAGGAGCAATCGTCAGTGGCTAATACTTTGTTTGATCGTACCATCGCTTTCGCGAGTATCTGTCAATCTGTCAAACTTGTTCAAGAGGTCGCTCGCACAGGCACCTGTGATCGCGATACGCTCAGCGCAAGCTTAAACAGTATTATCGTCACCAACCCTGCTTCGACGATTGAGGTTTTCGGCAAAGAAGAAAACCTTAATCTTGGTTTGACTACCCTCATTAACGAGTTAGACAACAGCCCTGGTGGCAGTGAACTCACTCGTTATCTGATCAATATTCTGGCTTTGGAACGTAAGCTAGCAGGCCGTCGCGACAGCCTCGCACAGCTTGGTGATCGCTTAGACACCATCCAACGTCAGGTTCAACACTTTGACCTGCTTGATGAACAAATGGTAAGCAACCTTGCCAGTGTTTACTTGGATACTATTAGCCCGCTGGGGCCAAGGATCCAAGTGACAGGCACACCAGCACAGCTTCAAATAACTGGCGTACAACATAAAGTACGTGCGTTATTGCTTTCGGGTATCCGAAGCGCCGTGCTTTGGCGTCAGGTTGGCGGCAAACGCCGTCATCTTATCTTTGGTCGCAAACAAATGATCGAGCAGGCCAAAATCATCTTAGCCCGAAATTCGTAATTTTAATTCAGGAGAGAGACCATGGAACTGTCAGCACTGACAGCTGTTTCACCGGTGGATGGCCGTTACGGAACGAAAACGATTGCGTTGCGTTCAATCTTCAGTGAGTTTGGCTTATTGAAGTACCGCACGATCGTTGAAGTTCGTTGGTTGCAAAAACTGGCAGCAACAGATGCTATCAAGGAAGTACCTGCGTTCAGCGCAGAAGCAAACGCGCTTTTAGACCAAATCGCAGCTGAGTTTAGCGAAGCTGATGCACAACGCATCAAAGACATCGAGCGCACCACCAACCACGACGTTAAAGCGGTTGAGTATTTCCTGAAAGAAAAAGTCGCTGGCAATGCCGAGCTGAACGCTGTTAATGAGTTCATCCACTTTGCATGTACTTCAGAAGACATCAACAACACCTCACACGCATTGATGCTTAAAGAAGCACGTGATGAAGTGATCCTGCCAGAAATTCGCAACGTTATTGATGCGATCAAAGCACTGGCTGTTGAATATCGTGAAGTGCCTCTTCTGTCTCGTACACACGGTCAACCAGCGTCTCCTTCTACCATGGGTAAAGAGATGGCTAACGTTGCATACCGCATGGAACGTCAGTACAAGCAAATCAAAAACGTTGAAATCCTAGCGAAAATCAACGGTGCTGTAGGTAACTACAACGCACACATCTCTGCTTACCCTGAAGTGGATTGGCACGGTTTCAGCGAAGAATTCATCACTGAATCGCTTGGTGTAACGTGGAACCCTTACACAACGCAAATCGAACCGCATGATTACATTGCTGAGTTGTTCGATGCGATTGCGCGTTTCAACACCATCTTGATCGACTTCGATCGTGATGTATGGGGTTACATCGCACTGGGTCACTTCAAGCAAAAAACCATTGCTGGCGAAATCGGTTCTTCAACCATGCCGCACAAAGTGAACCCAATCGACTTCGAAAACTCTGAAGGTAACTTGGGCCTAGCAAACGCAGTGTTTGGCCACTTGGCGCAAAAACTGCCAATCTCTCGCTGGCAGCGCGACCTGACTGACTCAACGGTGCTTCGTAACCTTGGCGTTGGCGTAGGTTACGCAATCATTGCATACACCTCGACCCTAAAAGGCATCAGCAAGCTGGAAGTGAACCAAGCAGCGCTTGAAGCTGAACTCGACAGAAACTGGGAAGTATTGGCAGAGCCAGTACAAACCGTGATGCGTCGCTACGGTATCGAGAAACCCTACGAGAAGCTGAAAGAGCTAACGCGCGGCAAGCGTGTTGATGGCGAAGGCATGCGTGCATTCATCGATGGTCTGGACCTGCCAGAAGACGAGAAAGTACGTCTGAAGCAAATGACCCCAGCAAACTACATCGGTGACGCAATCAAGCTGACCGATCAGCTGTAAGCGATTGTTCTTTCTGCCACTTCGTGCAGAATGATTGAAGCCCGGTTCTGCCGGGCTTTTTATTTCTTTCGCGTCTCTGCATATTCACCATGCTTGGGTATGTACCCAATCAAGCTGAAGATGCTCGATTTCAGAGGGCCTCCCTTCGGGCGAGTTTACTGACGCCATGCTCGGTGTTATCTCTTTTTGATGGAGATCACCACATCGGCAAAGGGACGCCTAGATCATAACGTCAGTAAACCTCGCTGAATCCTGCATCTTCAGGTTGTTTGGGTATATACTTGAGCCCATTCTTAGAAAACTGCACCCCCTTATGTATCAATTAAATTTCGACCTAAACAGCTTCCTTTCTACGCATTGGCATAGAAAGCCAACCATCATTCGCAATGGCTTCGTTGAATTTGATGATCCAATCACGCCAGATGAATTGGCGGGATTGGCGATGGAAGAAGAAATTGATTCTCGCTTCGTCACGAACCTGGATGGCAACTGGCAAGCCCAGCATGGCCCTTTCGAAAATTTCGACGACTTCCCTGACACCCACTCTCAACTGGTTATTCAAGCGGCAAACCACTGGCACCCAGGGTTACGCGAATTGGCAGAACCCTTCCGTGTTCTACCAAATTGGTTGTTTGATGATGTGATGATCTGCCTATCTATGCCAAATGGCGGCGTAGGCCCACATATCGACCAATACGATGTGTTTATCATTCAAGGGATGGGTAAACGTCGTTGGCGCGTGGGTGACAAAGGCGATTACAAAGACGCTAACCACCACACGGGCTTGCGTCAAATTGAAGGCTTTGATCCGATCATTGATGAAGTACTCGAGCCGGGCGATATTTTGTATATCCCACCAGGTTTCCCGCATGAAGGGAACACCATCGATGTGTCGATGAGCTACTCTATTGGTTACCGTTCTCCGAAGAAGCTAGAACTACTGAGCGGCTTTGCAGACTACGTGCTGACGAATGAGTTGGGTGACATTCACTACTACGATCCCAACCTGCAAACCCGTGAAGAACACGGTATGATCCCAACCGCTGAGTTTGACGCGCTGAACAACATGCTGATGAAGTTGTTGAACGATCCGAAAGCGAAATCACGCTGGATGGGCGAGCAACTAAGCCAGTCACGCCATGAGTTAGACATCATGCCAGCAGAGCCGCCATGGGCAGCGGATGAGCTTTTCCAATTCATGGAAGAAAACTTGGTACTGGAGAAAGTCTCTGGCCTAAAAGCGCTTTACCACGAAGACGACCTGTCGGTGATTTTCCTGAACGGTGAATCGATCGAACTGCCTGAAGGTTGTGAAGCTGCGGCGCGTGTGTTGTGTGACCAAGAAGCCTTTACCGGTGAAGATTTAGGCCCGATTGCCAACAACCCTGCATTGCTTGCATTGTTGCTTGAACTTTGCAACCAAGGTTATTGGTATCCGCAGGCTTAACAGACTGTATTGAGTGACATACTCGAATGGTATAAACAGCAAAAAGCCTTCCAGATGGAAGGCTTTTTTGTTTTCCTAGCGTGGAAAAATGACGCTTACAAGGTCACTTGAAGACACGACACTGAGTGGTGATCTGTCCCTTCCAATGCAGGCTTTCTTTGCGCACACGCGTCATTCGCTTGCGGACAACGTGTTCGGAAAACACAACCTGACGGCGGATTCATCGGAGAGGGCAATTCACCTTCTAGCAGTTGAATCTCTTTGTTTCGTTCTTTGTCAGGGTCAGGAATCGGCACCGCCGACATCAACGCTTTAGTGTATGGGTGTTGAGGGTTATCAAACAGCGCTTTGCTCTCAGCAAGCTCTACCGAGTTACCCAAATACATCACAAGTACACGATCAGAAATGTGCTTCACCACCGAAAGGTCGTGTGCAATAAAGATAAGGCTCAAGCCCATCTCTTTTTGCAGTTCTTTCAGAAGGTTTACCACCTGCGCTTGGATAGACACATCCAATGCCGACACTGGCTCATCACAAATCACCAGCTTTGGCTTTAAAATCAAAGCACGGGCAATACCGATGCGCTGACACTGACCGCCTGAAAATTCATGCGGGTAGCGGTTTATCACGTTAGGCAATAAACCGACGCGTGTCATCATGGCTTGAACTTGGGCTTTTACCTCGTCTTTAGACAACTCAGGGTAGAAGGTTTTCAGCGGCTCAGCAATGATGTCCCCAACGGTCATTCGTGGGTTCAACGACGCCAACGGATCCTGAAATATCATCTGGATTTCTTTGCGTTTCTCACGCATTTCGTTGCCATGCAGCTTGGTTAAGTCTTTGCCTAGCCAAACCACTTGCCCGTCAGTGGCTTCTACAAGCCCAATGACTGCGCGCGCAAAGGTGGATTTACCACAACCCGACTCGCCCACAACGCCGAGCGTTTCCCCTTCATAAAGGCGAATATTGACGCCATCAACCGCTTTCAACACCGCAGGTTTCGCCCAAGGCCACATTGATTTGGAAGCGATATTGAAATGCACTTTCAGGTCTTCAATATCCAATAAGAGTTTTTTGTCCATCACGCCCATTACCACGCCTCCTGATCAGAAAAACACGCACGAAGGCGGCCATCACCAAACGGTGTCAGAATCGGAGATTCTTGCTTACAGTGATCATTCACACGGTGACAACGATCTTGATACGGACAGCCCGGTGGCAGTTTCAGTAAGTTCGGTGGATTCCCTGGAATGGTTGGCAACACCTCACCTTCCGTGTCCAAACGTGGAATCGCCTTCAACAATCCCTCAGTGTAAGGGTGGCTTGGCGTGTAGAAAATTTCGTTTACACTGCCGTACTCCATCGTTCGGCCAGCATACATCACCAACACTTTGTCACACGAGCCGGCAACAACGCCCAAGTCATGGGTAATCATGATAATGGCGGTATTGAACTCAGATTTCAGCTCGTTCAATAGCTGCATGATTTGTGCTTGTATCGTGACATCTAATGCGGTGGTGGGTTCATCCGCGATCAACAGTTTTGGTCGACACAACAGTGCCATCGCAATCATGACTCGCTGGCGCATACCGCCTGAGAACTCATGAGGATACATATGAATGCGTTTTCGCGCTTCCGGGATTTTCACCGCTTCAAGCATACGAATGGATTCTTCAAATGCCTCCGTTTTCCCCATTCCCTTGTGCAACATAAGCACTTCGGTTAACTGGTCACTGACTTTCATGTAAGGGTTCAATGACGTCATTGGGTCTTGGAAAATCATCGCGATCTGCTCAGCGCGGATCTTATTCAGTTCCTTCTCAGGCAAATTCAGAATCTCATTGCCTTCGAACTTGGCACTGCCTTTAACAATGCCGTTTTTCGCCAATAGACCCATGATGGAAAACACGGTTTGGCTCTTACCTGAACCAGACTCACCAACAATACCCAGCGTTTCGCCGCGATCGAGGGAGAAGTTCAAGTCATTCACTGCGGTGACAAACCCATCTTGAGTTTTAAATTCCACGCGCAGATCTTTTACATCTAATAGGCTCATACTTCCTCCTTATCGATCCTTCGGATCCAGCGCGTCACGCAAACCATCACCCACGTAGTTGAAGCACAACAAGGTGGTGACCATGAACAATGTTGGGAAAATGAGCTGCCAAATGGCCAACTCCATGGTTTGCGACCCTTCTTGCAGCAATGCACCCCAACTTGTCATCGGCTCTTGCACACCCAAGCCAAGGAAGCTCAGAAAAGACTCAATCAAGATCATGCTTGGAATCAGCAGCGTTGAGTAAACCGCAACAATACCCAGCACGTTTGGCACGATATGTCGGAGAATGATGTTTCGCGTGCTCACGCCACTGACGTGTGCCGCTTCGATAAATTCTTTATTACGTAAACTCAAGGTTTGACCACGCACAATCCTCGCCATGTCTAGCCAAGCAATGGCACCGATGGCAACGAAAATTAGAACAATGTTTCGGCCAAAGAAGGTGACTAATACGATCACCAAGAACATGAAAGGAATGGCGTTCAGAATTTCCAGAATACGCATCATCACACGGTCAGTGCGGCCACCGATATAGCCCGACGTCGCACCATAAACGGTACCAATAATGACGGCCACGAAAGCCCCCATCAAACCCACCATCAGTGATATCTGGCCACCCACAAGGGTACGAACATAGATGTCACGGCCAAGTGCATCAGTACCAAAAATGTGTCCGTCAGCGCCCAGCGAAGGCGCTGCATGCATGGCATACCAATCCGTATCATCAAAAGCATAGGTGGCAAACAATGGCCCTACGATCACCCAGAGGGTAATGACCGCAAGAATAAACAAGCTCGTCATTGCCGCTTTGTTTCGCATAAAGCGCAGGCGAGCGTCTTGCCAAAGGCTTCGGCCCTCGACTTCCAGCTGAGCAGAGAAGTTATCGATCGCTTCGTTATTTTGTTCTTTGTTCAATAGCATATTTCAAAACCTCAATAACGAATCTTCGGATCTAGCCACGCTAACAAGATGTCGACGATGGCATTGAAGATGATGAACAACGCACCAATCAGGATGGTAATGCCCATCACCAACGAGTAGTCGCGGTTGAAAGCGGCATTCACAAACAATTTACCGATGCCTGGCAGACCAAAGATAGTTTCGATAACCACTGAGCCCGTGATGATGCCGACAAATGCAGGCCCCATATAAGAAACAACCGGTAACATTGCAGGGCGCAGCGCATGCTTCATGATGATGTAAGGCATGCTTAACCCTTTCGCTTTCGCGGTGCGGATAAAGTTACTGTTCAAGGTTTCAATCATGCTTCCGCGGGTAATACGCGCAAACGTCGCGATGTACAGAAATGACATGCCTAACACGGGCAAGATGATGTATTCAATAGCGCCGCCGTTCCATCCACCGGCAGGTAACCAACCCAGACCAATCGAGAAGATGTAGATAAGAACGGGAGCCAACACAAAGGAAGGCAGCACGACCCCGAGCATGGAGGTCGACATCACCACATAGTCCACCCAACTGTTTTGCCGCAACGCTGCAAACGTTCCGATGGCAACGCCTGCCACCACTGTAAGCAAAAAAGCATAGAAACCCACTTTGGCAGACACAGGCAGCGCAGAGACGACGAGCTCATTAACGGTGTAATCTTTGTATTTAAAGGAAGGCCCAAAGTCGCCTTGAAGAATGTTTCCTAAATACGTGGTGTATTGCTCATGCAAAGGCTTGTCTAGGCCATATTTTGCATTGATGTTTTGCATGACTTCCGGCGGCAGTGTTTTTTCTGAAGAGAATGGGTTACCGGGTGCAAAACGCATGAGGAAAAAAGAGATGGTGATCAATACCAGCAAGGTCGGTATTGCTTCCAAAGTTCGCGTAAAAATCAATCTAAACATAAAGCATCTCACTATGCTCAAAAAAACATGCGCCCGCAGTTGGGCTACAGGCGCATGGAGAACAGCCCTCTATTATTCTGCGATAATGTACATATCTTTCGAGTAGATATTGTCCTGAGGGTTTTGATCTGGGTAGCCACCTACTGCCGTGCTCACCAAGCGTGGTTGAACATACTGGTAGATAGGGGCAATCGGCATATCCTGCGCCAATTGCGCTTCGGCAATTGCATAGAACTTGTTGCGTTCTTCTTCGGTTTTCGCCACTTTCACCGCGTCATTCATCGCTTTGTCAAAGACAGCGCTCGAGTACTTCTGATCGTTCGAACCATTTTCCGTCATTGCAATGGCAAGGAAGGTAGAGGCTTCGTTGTAATCCGCACACCAACCTGCACGACGTACATCAAAGTCGCCTTGCTTGCTGCTGTCTAGGTAGGTTTTCCACTCTTGGTTTTCGAGGTTTACGCTAACGAAGTTACCCAGCGATTTTTTCCACATGGATTGTGCTGCAACAGCAATTTTCTTATGGTTTTCACTGGTGTTGTACAGCAGCGTGAAATCAAGTGGCTTACCTGGACCAAAACCTGCTTCTGACAACAATTCTTTCGCTTTCGCGATACGCTCTTTTTGCGTCATTGTCGCGTACTCAGGTTTCTCAGGGTTAAACCCTGTAATACCGCTGTGTGTCAACGCGTATGCAGGCTTCTGCCCTTGTCCTAGGATGGCATTCGCAACGATGTCGCGATCAATGGTGTAAGACAGTGCTTTACGAACACGAACGTCATCAAATGGCGCACGTTGTGTATTGAAACCGTAGTAGTAGGTACACAGGTTTGGCGAAACGACGATATTGTCCGGGTATTGCTTGGCAAGGCGACGGTATTGTTCGTTTGGCACTTCATAAGTGATATCGATTTCACCAGAAAGGAAGCGGTTCATTTCCGCATTCTGGTTTTCGATCGGCAGGAAGGTCACTTTGTCGATAACGGTATCTGCGTTATCCCAATAGTTTTCGTTACGCTCTAGAACGATTTTTTCGTTCACCACCCAATCGCTCATCACAAACGCGCCGTTACCGACGAAGTTACCCGGTTTCGTCCAGCTATCGCCAAACTTATCAAGGGTCGCTTTGTGCACTGGGTACATGGTGGTGTGCGCCATCATCTTCACGAAGTATGGCAATGGGACATCTGTTTCAAGCACCAGTGTGTGGTCATCAATCGCTTTCACACCCAGTTCACTCGAAGGCTTTTTGCCAGATGTCACGTCTTTCGCATTCTTCATCTTGGTGTATTCAATATACCAAGCATATGGCGATGCCGTTGCCGGATCAGCTGCACGTTTGAAACTGTATTCGAAATCTTGCGCAGTGACAGGATCACCGTTTGACCATTTCGCGTCTTTGCGAATTTTAAAGGTAAAGGTTTGGTTATCTTCTGTTGACCAAGATTCAGCGGTACCCGGAATGGTATTCCCCAAAGCATCTTGAATCACAAGACCTTCCATCAGGTCACGAAGAACGTGAGACTCCGGCACACCTTCCACTTTATGAGGGTCAAGTGAAGCGACTTCGGTACCGTTACCGCGAACGAGCTCTTGTTGAGGAGCCAATTTCACATCAGCAGGCACATCTGCTGATGCGGTGAATGACGTGGCGGTGACTGCCATACCTGCGCCCAACAGCAGCGCCTGAGTGATTTTGTTCTTATACATGCAGATACTCCAATCTATCCTTAAGTTGCATCCATGACACTCTCTGTCAGCGTGATAAAAATGGCCGATATGAAGCAAATGAGCCGATCCTAATTCGCACACTGTACGGAGAATTGTTTGAAACATTACCAAGCATCAAATTAATTTGCTACATAATAAACAATAAAAGTCACATAAACCCAACACAAGACGAAATATTAGCATATAACTCCAATCCTGCCTCAACAAGTGAACATAAACTTCAACCGAACACATATTCGAAGAGAAAAATCGTACAAAAAACCTAATCGGCGCATTAATTAAGCATTAAAAACTGCAATTCAATGAATAATTTACAACAAAAATCGTTAACAACTCAATATCAGGAAGATAATAAAACTGTCTAATAAATCATTTTTTACGCATAGTTATTAAGGGGATTTAGCGTAGAACACGCATTTAAAGGAGGGATATTGATTTTTTACTCAATTAATTAATACCGCGCGCACTAACAATAAATACACACAACTCGTAACATTTCATTCTGCGCATAAAAAGAAAAGCCAGTGATTAACTGGCTCTTTATGAATGTCATTCCGGAATGTGACGACAGAACTATTTTTGCTGATCCTGAAGTTCGAGCGCATTGTCGTCTGATTTGCTCTGACTCTTCCCTTCTACGAGCGAGTCATCTTTTTGATGCTTCATCTCTTCCGGCAAGATGTCATCCATCATTTGCTTCATACGTTTGTTACTAATGCGTTTGTGTCCCATAGCGATCCTCCTGATTGTAATGTCCTCTCAGGCACAAATACTGCTAGTGCTTATTAAGCGTAGCAAAGCCTAGGATCATGATTGATCCACATTTGACACATTGAGAGGTCGACCACAACAACGCCACCCCCCTCCAATCCGTAAGTTTTTAATAACTAAACGGAATAAAAATTTTACTGGTTAGAATATATTCACGATCAACACAAAAGTGACTCTGTTTCAATTGTTAAAGTCTTTTTTTTTGAGCAATATAGCGCCTGTACTGATGTAATGAAGCCTCACTTTTTCGGCACAGAGGTGCATTGTTCGCAAAAAAACAACTAACTATATTAACGATTAGAGAAAGAGAAACGATAAAATGAGACCCGCTGGTGCCAACTCAAGACCCCTGTGCTCTCGCGTCCGACATGGCTTTATTCCTACTGCTCCCAAGAAGCAGGTAAAAGAAGAAAAGCAACTAGGTAGCCGTTGAAACGCAGCCAGACATCCACTGATAGCCTCTCTTTGAGAGGCTATTTTTCATTTTAAACTCAATAAAACCCGCTAAACAAAGCACGTTTGACATGCCAACGCCTCACTAAAATGCGAACATTGAAGTGCTGCCTCTTAATTTCTCCCGATGAATAAGTCCTGTTTTTTTGTGACATCCTGTCCGAAAAATAACCGCAATGTAACGAGATTGTTAACCCTTTATCTCTGTTGCTTCTAAATCCTTGTCGAGATTTTTTGCCATATTTCCCATTCAGAACAAGTATCTGTGATGAGCTTATTAAACACAGCTCATATTTACGCGATGAATAGATATTTCGCGATATAAATTTTTGAGGGATAAAAAGGATGAACAAACGTGTATTTCTTAGAGGACTAGCCTCTGCATCAATTGCGAGCGCCTTATCGCTGCCCGCAATCGCTGCGCCTGGTGCGCCTCAGATTTCTTGGATGGAATCGAACTTCTCCATCATCGAAGTGAACGACGCTGCCTCTGCATACAAAGATCTTGTTACTGTAAAACCTTTTGCAGAAGTGCCTGTCACTTGGGACCGTTGGTCAGGCGAGCCTGGCGATACGTGGCGTGTATTATTGAACGGCGTCGTTGCGCATGAAGCCAGCGTGACGCCATCCGCCAGCCAAAAAGAATCAACTGTTCTGCAAGTTGCAAAAGGCGGCAAGTACGACATGGTTGTCGAACTTTGTAGCGGCACTGGCGCAGCACAGGCTTGTACACCAAGTGCGCCAAAACAAATTCTTGTTGCAGACACTGATGGTAGCCACCTCGAACCACTCGCCATGAACGTCGATCCGAACAACGGCAGCTATGTAACACCCGCTGATACCGTCGTTGGTGCGTACTTTGTGGAATGGGGTGTTTATGGCAGAAAATTCCCTGTTGATAAAATCCCAGCGCAAAACCTTACACACATCATTTATGGCTTTGTGCCTATTTGTGGCAACAACCCTTCTTTAGAAGACGGCCCTCTTGCTGCATTGAACCGTGCTTGTGCAGGCATGCCTGACTATGAAGTGGTCATCCATGACCCGTGGGCAGCAGTTCAAATGCCTCACCCACAATCAGGTCAAAGCCATTCCTCTTCTTACAAAGGAACTTATGGTCAGATCATGGCGCTTAAACAACGCTACCCTGATCTAAAAATCCTCCCTTCTATCGGTGGCTGGACGCTTTCTGACCCTTTCTATGATTTTGGCGTAAAAGCGAACCGCGATGTTTTCGTAGCCTCTGTGAAGAACTTCCTCCAAACGTGGAAATTCTATGACGGTGTAGACATTGACTGGGAATATCCAGGTGGCCAAGGCGCTAACCCTAATCTTGGCGATCCGTCAGACGGTGATACCTATGCCATTCTGATGCGCGAACTGCGTGCCATGTTGGATGAGCTTTCCGCCGATACAGGTCGTACGTACGAACTAACCTCTGCCGTGGGTGTGGGTTACGACAAGATTGAAGACGTCAACTATGCGGAAGCTGTACCGTACATGGATTACATCTTCGCAATGACTTACGACTACTACGGTGGTTGGAACAACGTGGTAGGTCACCAGACTGCCCTTAACTGTGGTAGCCACATCAGTGCTGACGAATGTGCTGGCATTGGTCTTGACGACGAAGGCAAACCACGTAAAGGCCCTGCTTACTCAACCGTTAACGGCATCAACTTACTCATGGAAAAAGGTGTGCCTGCAGACAAGCTTGTTGTTGGTGCAGCGATGTATGGCCGAGGCTGGACGGGTGTAACTGAAGCAAGCATGACTGATCCTTCAAACCCAATGACGGGCGTAGGTAATGGCAAAATTGCAGGTTCGTGGGAAGCTGGCGTCATCGATTACAAAGACATTGTTTCAGACTATGAGAACAAAGCAGGTGTTGTTGTCGGTTATGACGAAATCGCTGAAGCACCATGGGCATGGGATCCGTCGAACGGTGACCTAGTCACCTATGACAATAAGCGTTCTGTCATGGCAAAAGGTGCTTACGTGCGCTCATTGGGTCTTGCTGGTCTGTTCGCATGGGAAATCGATGCGGATAACGGCGATATTCTTAACGCGATGCAAGAGTCTTTGACTGGTACACCACCAGTATTGAACAAGAAACCTGTAGCAAATGCTGGCGCTGACGTTGCCGTCGATGCAGCAAGCGCTGTTGCTCTGGATGGTTCAAACTCTTCGGATGCAGACGGTCAGGTTGTTTCATACAGCTGGGCACAAACGTCCGGTCCAAGTGTTTCGTTGACCAATGCGAGCGCATCAGTCGCTTCTGCGGAGATTCCTGCTGTCACCGTTGATACGCAGTTTGTTTTCACGCTGACCGTGACTGACAACGAAGGTGCGAAAGCATCAGACGTTGTGACAGTCACCGCGAAGAAACAAGGTGGCACTGATCCAGTTAACACTGCACCTGTTGCTGTGGTTTCAGCCCCTGGCGTAGTAAAAGCTGGCGATGTTGTCCTTGTTGATGCAAGTGCTTCAACCGATGCTGAAAACGATACCCTAACGTATAGCTGGTACATCCCAGAAGGCGTAAATGCGACGGTTAACGGTGCGTCTCTTACTTTTGTTGCAGATAGCTACGCAACAACGAAGAACTTCACCTTCGCAGTCACCGTGTCTGATGGCAAACTGGACGACAGTGCCTCTATCACAGTTACCGTTGCGAAAAATACCACTGACCCTGTGTGTGCAAATGCTTGGAAAGAAGGTGTTGTATATAACTCTGGTGATGTCGTGACTCACAACGGCAAAGAGTACTCGGCGAAATGGTGGACGCAAAACGAAGAGCCAGGCACAACCGGTCAATGGGGTGTTTGGAAAGAGTTAGGTGCTGCTAACTGTCAATAATGGTACTTAGAACTGAAGGCTGTTACCTAGAGAGCGTCGTCTTGCTCAGGTAACTTTCTCTAGAGAACCACAAAACAAAAGGGATGCAACTGCATCCCTTTTTATTGTCTATTACGTCGTGATTCAGTTCAGGCTCGTTGAATCACCAACGGTTCGCGGCTTCATCGTCGCTGTCGCGCGCTTCGATCCAACGCTCGTCATCAACCAATTTTTCTTTCTTCCAGAACGGTGCTCGGGTTTTTAGAAAATCCATGATGAACTCACACGCATCAAACGCGGCTTTGCGATGAGCACTGCTCACACCAACAAACACAATCTGGTCACCCAGATTCAACGCACCCACACGGTGAATCACACGCACCTTACCTAACGGCCAGCGCGCTTTGGCGTCGTTGCAGATTTCTTCAAGTGACTTTTCGGTCATGCCCGGGTAATGCTCTAGGGTCAAGCCTGTCACATTGTCACCAAGGTTCATGTCTCGCACTTTGCCGACAAAAGTAACAACAGCACCATCACTGGCATTGTCGTTCAACCATTGGTATTCCTCTGCAACAGAGAAGTCGTCACGCTGCACTGAAATCATGTTAACCTCCGGTGACTGGCGGGAAGAATGCCACTTCATCACCATCAGAAACCGCGGTTGTTAGCGGAGAAATCGTCTGGTTAATGGCCACCAGCAATTTGCCCGACTCTAGCGCAAGTGACCATTTGTCGCCTTGAGTCGCAAGATGCGAGCGAATCTCTTCTGCGGTAGAAAATGTGCCTTCAAGTTCCAGAGAGCCCATACCGACCAGTTCTTTTACTTGCGCAAAAAAAAGCACTCGTATCATTGTTCTACCTTAAAGTGTCCTGATTTACCGCCTGTTTTCTCAAGCAGACGTACTTGGCCAATGACCATGTCTTTTTGCACGGCTTTACACATGTCATAAATGGTCAATGCCGCGACAGATGCAGCCGTCAGTGCTTCCATTTCAACACCGGTTTTACCGCTTAACTTACACACAGACTCAATACGCACCTGTGACGTTTCAGGCAAAGCTTCAAGCTGCACTTCCACTTTCGTTAGCATCAGTGGATGACAAAGCGGGATCAAATCCCACGTGCGTTTTGCTGCTTGAATACCCGCAATACGGGCGGTCGCGAACACATCGCCTTTGTGGTGCGAGCCCGAAACAATCAGTTCAAGGGTTTCTGGTGCCATATCAATGTAAGCTTCAGCGCGCGCTTCTCTGACGGTTTCTGCTTTTGCAGACACATCCACCATGTTGGCTTCACCTGAAGCATTAATGTGCGTGAACTTACTCATGAGTTATTGACCTAAGTGCGGCATAAAGTTGCATGGGCGATGGCTCGCATCAAGCTGTTGCTTGATGATGCCGTTCCAACCCGTACGGCACGCACCCGTAGAACCTGGCATACCGAAGATAACCGTGTGGTTAGCAAAGCCCGCAATCGCGCGAGATTGAATAGTAGATGTGCCAATTTCTTGGAATGAGATAGCTCGGAATAATTCACCAAAGCCTTCCACTTCTTTGTCGAAAAGTGGTTTGATCGCTTCTGGCGTACTATCACGAGACGTAAAGCCTGTGCCGCCAGTGATCAAGATAGCTTGCACATTTTGATCTGCAATCCACTGCGACACAATCGCACGGAGTTGATAGATATCGTCGATAACAATTTTTTTGTCTGCCAGTGTATGCCCGGCTTCTTTTAATGCATCCACCAGGAACTGACCCGACGTGTCATTCTCTTCTGTGCGCGTATCTGAAACGGTTAATACGGCAATGTTAGCTGGCGAAAATTCAGTGACAGCGTGACCCATAAAATGTGAACCTCAACGAGTAATGTCTATTAACGGTATTAACCGCCGATGGATGCCAGGTGCGGCGTCATGCCGGTATGTCCCTGGTCGAGAAAATGACTTTGTTTCTTATCTGCAAGTTGACCTTGAATACGCGCGATCAATTCCACTTCTTGCTTGTCTTCTTGCAACAAATCGCGCAGTTCAACACCGTAATCACCAAACAAACACATGTGCAGTTTGCCAAGCGCCGACACGCGCAGACGGTTACAAGAATCACAGAAATCTTTTTTGTACGGCATGATCAGGCCGATCTCTCCCACATAGTCTGGGTGGCAAAATACTTCCGCAGGTCCATCACTGCGCTCTCGGACTTTCATTAGCCAACCATTCGCAATGAGATGGTTCCGGATAGAAACACCCGATTGGTGATGTTTTTCAAAAAGCGAATTCATGTCGCCCGTTTGCATCAGTTCGATGAAACGAAGCTGGATAGGTTTGTCTTTGATCCAACGGAGAAAAGCAGGCAATTCACTGCTATTGAGATCTTTCAGCAGAACCGCATTCACTTTGACTTGTTCAAAACCTGCATCGAATGCGGCATCAATGCCCGCCATCACCTCGCGGAATTTATTCTCACCGGTGATTTGGTGGAACATGCGAGCGTCTAGACTATCAACACTGACATTAAGGTTCGTCAGTCCCGCGTCACGCCAAGATTGCGCATGTTTTGCAAGTCGATATCCATTGGTGGTCATGGCGACCTTTTCAATGCCCTCTTGAGAAGAAATCATCGAAAGAATATCTGTGAAATCTTTGCGAAGTGATGGCTCACCGCCAGTAATACGTACCTTTGACGTACCACAATGCGCGAACGCTGAAACAACACGTTTCAGTTCGTCAATGGACAGAAAGCCAGAGTTCTTATGGGCAGGCTTGTAACCATCAGGCAAACAATAGGTGCACCTGAAGTTACAAACATCAGTAATAGACAAACGTAAGTAATAAAACTTACGGCTGTAGGAATCTTCAAATTGTACTGTCACGAAACACCTTTCCAATATCGGGAGACGGGCACATTTCTATGACCGCCCTGGTGACCTTATGTCACGGCCAATGCCCCGTATTCTGGTGAACTTAGGGACAGAGGCTTCGGAGTTACGACTGCTGAAAAAATCAAACAACGTCAAACAGCGTCAGCAATCTTTGCCAATTTAGCAAACCTTGGGGTGAGCAAACAAGAATTGGTGACGCTTTTCTCATTATATTATCCAACAATAACTATTTTGTTACCGTCTCAAAACACATACAGATCTGACCATTAACCTTAAAGCACAATCGAATTGCGGCAGTTTCTTATTGCCGTTAAGGACATACCAAAACAATAAAACGGATTGTACTCATACACGCACGGGTTTAAGCCTCTATGATTGATAGACAAGGTAGATGGCCTTTGCGTGTCAAATGACAAAGGTATCGCAATTTCGAAATGCAAAATGCAAACGTCGTCTGTTAAACCAGCCGTTTTGCGTTAAAAAAAATAGGCATCGAATTTGCAGTAATGGGTACACAAGCAGTTCCGAATGAAAAATGAATAACGAAGGAAGCGTGTAGGGGCAATCACAAAGACCATTGCCACGGCAGTCACACGCTCAGACAAAAATTGACTGGGAGCTCACTATGACCATTACTCTACCTATACTTTTCAATAATCGTCATATCCTCCCTTCTGGCCGACTTCCACTGCGTGTGGTGCCGGGAGAGCAACTCAATACCGTGAAATATGCAATGCAGCATGGATTGGATATTGGAGTATGCATGGATGAAACGAGTCCGATTGGTGCAGGAATCGGTACGCGTGTCACTGTTGAAGACTTTAATACCTCAGGTGAAGATGGTGTATTAACCATCACCGTTTGTGGACATGAAAGTTTTGTTATCGACAGTATCAAAGAAAACGAAGAAGGCGTTGTTGTTGCAGTCTGTCAGACCTTACCAACATGGCCAGAGCGTGAAGTGAGCAACGATGCTGCACCACTGGCTGAGCGTTTACAAATCATGTTCGATCGTTACCCTGAATTGAGTTCATTACACAAGCGTCCGCACTTTGAGAGTCTCACTTGGTTGTGCCAACGCTGGTTAGAATTACTTCCCATTCCGGCCAGCGAAAAACAAGTGCTCATGGCGGCAAACTCGTGCAGCGATACCTGTGAATACTTGTTGAGCCTTATGAAAGACCCGCATTAATTTGCTTATATCAACACGTTAATCTCACAGCTAAAAAACCCAAAAAGATCAGCCTTTCGCTGGTCTTTTTTTATTCTCCGCGTGACCACCCGTTCAAAAAACGCAGTCTAAAGGAAGAAGATTGTCATGTTTCTTCGAGTTATACCTTATTATTTTTAATAGGCTCTACGGTTAATGGCACTCAATGAACAATAACAACCAACAACAAAAAATCGTCGCCATCGGCGGCGGACACGGGCTTGGCCGCATTCTTTCTGCACTTAGTGAATTTGGCGATAATGTAACTGGCATTGTCACCACCACAGATAATGGTGGCTCAACAGGTCGCATTCGTGCCTGCCAAGGTGGCATTGCTTGGGGCGACACGCGCAACTGCATCAATCAGCTCATCACTGAACCTTCGATTGGCTCAATGATTTTCGAATACCGTTTCAGAGGAAATGGTGAACTGGATGGCCATAACCTTGGCAATTTGATGCTGACAGCATTAGACAATTTATCTATCCGCCCACTTGAAGCGATCAACCTGATTAGAGATATGCTCAAGGTTTCCACACAAATCGTTCCCATGTCAGAACACCCGGCCGATCTCGCCGCACAAACCCATTCAGGCTTGATGATATCTGGTGAAACGGATGTTGATGATTTGGACGAGCCACCAGCGCGTTTGATGCTTGAGCCTGTTGTTCCAGCAACGCGCGAAGCGGTTTGCGCGATTCAAGAAGCAGACATTGTAATTTTAGGGCCAGGTAGCTTTTTAACAAGCATCATGCCTCCCCTTCTTTTGCCCGAAATAAACCGCGCACTCAAAACCACAACGGCAAAGATAGTGTTCGTTAGAAATTTAGGAAAAGAAGCAGGGCCAGCAGGGAAAATGTCGTTAGACACAATGCTAACGTGGTGCGAACGTTCGATGGGAGGGAGAAAGATTGATGTTGTTCTCGGTCCGAACACCGATGACACATTAGACGAGGTTTACCAACAGGTGGATGCAGAATTAGCGTCTGCAAACCACCAGTGGCGTCATGACCGCGACAGATTGTCGCAGGCCATTAAAGACATCATGGTTAGTTGAACAAATTTTCCTGATCGGCTAACGCTTTGTATTCAGAGGCTGTCCCTTGAAGCATTGACGTTAGTCGAGGAAGCTGTTCATGCACCCACGATTCCTGCCCAAGCTTTACACGTGATTCACATTCACGGGCTAGCTCTGCCAATTCATCAGCGCCAAAGCTGGCAGCACTGCTTTTAATTGCATGGCTGATTTCACGAACTTGGTTCGTACTTGGCGTTTCTGCGAGTTGATCATAATAACGGCTAAGCTCATCGCTAAAGACAACGAGAAGGCTTGATACCGTTTCTTCGCCAACTTCAACAGCCAATCGCCGTAATGTTTCATGATTCACTGTCGTCGCCATACCTAGTTCCTTTTTTCTTGTGATTCTTGCCAACTCTGCAACTTACGGTAAATGGTGGATGGGCTGACTTCCAACAAACCAGCGGCTTGCGGGATGTTGCCATCACAGGCATCTATCGCAATCTGGATTGCACGTTTCTCAGTAAGCCATAGAGGCTCAATGTCTGCTTTAGTCACGGAACCTTGCTTTGGCAGGGTCGAATTAAATGCGACATTTTCATCATGAGCAGGTGCAATCGTCGATGTGGCGTTACTTCTCACGAAAGGAGATGCAATTTTGACACCAGAAACGTTAGAAAGCGGTGGAGGCAGCATTTCTTCTGTGACTTCACGTGCATTATGAAGCACAACAGTATTACGGATCACGTTCTGAAGCTGGCGCACATTACCGGGCCAATCATAGGTCAACAGACGTTGTGTCACTTCGTCGTTGAATTCGCGGAAGTCCTTCCCCTCTTCCATCGCGAACATAACTAATAAGGATTGAGCAATCTCAACAACATCGGCCCCGCGCTCACGCAGTGGCAGCAAAGACAGTGGAATAACGTGGAGGCGATAGTAAAGATCTTCGCGGAAGTTTCCTGCTACCACTTCTTTCCAAGGGTCGCGATTCGTTGCGCAAATAAAGCGAACGTCGACCTGTTTTACCTTGGAAGAACCCACTTTTTGGAACGTGCCTGTCTGAATGAAGCGTAATAACTTGGATTGAAGATCCAAGTCCATTTCACAGATTTCATCAAGGAACAAGGTACCGCCGTCAGCCATTTCAGCCGCACCTTCGCGTTCTGCCGCCGCACCAGTAAAGGCACCTTTCACGTGACCAAACAACTCACTCTCAATGAGGTCTTTTGGAATGGCAGCACAGTTAATCGCGACAAACGGATGCTTCGCGCGTGTGCTGGCCGCATGAATCGCTTCGGCACACACTTCCTTACCTGTACCGCTCTCACCCGTAATAAAGACGGTCGCCTTACTCGGCGCTGCAGAATCGATAACGCGATACACGGCCTGCATAGGCACACTTCGGCCTATGAATCCGTAGTAAGCGCCCTCCGGTTTATTACCGTCGACAATGCTCTTCGGTTTAAGCGCCTTGTTGACCGTGACACGCAACAAGTCTGCTTCGCAAGGTTTGATCAAAAAGTCGCTCGCACCATAGCGTAGCGCTTCCACCGCAGCATCAATAGAGCCATGGGCTGTCATGATCACCACAGGAATGTCTGGTTGGTGTTTGCGGATTTCCGCCAATACCTCAAAACCAGAAATATCAGGCAGGCGAAGGTCAAGCAGTATCAAGGCGAACTGATGCCCTGCTGCAAAATGCTCTATCGCTTGTTGGCCTGTGCTTGCTATCTCGACATCGACGTCGAGTGGATTCAAATAGGACTTATACAGTGCGGCGACAGAGGCAGTATCTTCTACCATCAAAATTCGCTTTTTAGCGCCAGATTCTTGCATTCGATCCTCGGCTTAGATCCCTAAAAACTGTTTCTAATATTTAAAATACTGCCCAAGTATAACGCTGATTTTCTCTCACAACGTTGTTTTGGGTGCGTTTTGCATTGCAAATTGCAAAAGGTTTTGCAAATAAATGAACAAAATCCGCAATATATTGACTGATTCTTCGATAATTAAAGCTGGCACGGTATGTGCTTTATATACATCGACCCTTCGGGGTCACCTAGCCAACTGACGTTGTTTGTGAGCACTTCGTTCACTGAAACAAGATAGCCAACCGAATGCTTTCCGGTTGGCTTTTTTTTTAGCTGTTTTGAATAAACAGATTCCTCAACGCCGCAATCTCATCGCGCAGTGATGCCGCCGTTTCGAACTCTAAATTTTGTGCAGCTTCGTACATTTTGCTTTCTAGTAACTGTATCTGTGCGTCAATCTGCTGTGGCGACTTGGTACTGTATTCCGCATCCGCTTCTGCAACGGCTTTCAAGTTTGTGCTGACTTTTGGCTTGTGCGACTTGCGCTTGCCGCCCATTTCCATCACATCCATGATTTTCTTGTTCAAGCGTTGTGGCGTAATACCATGCGCTTCATTGTACGCTTCCTGTTTGACACGACGACGCTCTGTTTCGTCAATGGCTCTGGCCATTGAGCCTGTGATCTTGTCACCATAGAGTATGGCGCGACCATTTAAGTTCCTTGCGGCACGACCAATCGTCTGAATCAGTGAACGCTCAGAACGCAAGAAACCTTCTTTGTCAGCATCCAGAATCGCCACCAGCGACACTTCTGGCATGTCCAAACCTTCACGAAGCAAGTTGATGCCGACCAACACATCAAACTCACCAAGACGTAAATCGCGAATAATTTCGACACGTTCAACGGTATCAATGTCAGAGTGAAGATAACGTACGCGTACACCATGCTCTTCAAGGTATTCGGTCAGGTCTTCCGCCATACGTTTAGTCAGTGTCGTGACCAATACACGTTCATTGATCTTCTCTCGAATTCGGATTTCTGACAGCAAATCGTCCACTTGTGTTGCCACTGGGCGTACTTCAATCAAAGGATCGAGCAAGCCTGTTGGACGCACAACCTGATCGGCAATCTCGCCGTCTGATTTTTCTATTTCATACTTACCAGGCGTAGCGGAAACATAAATACTCTGCGGTGCGAGTGCTTCAAACTCATCGAACTTCATTGGGCGATTGTCGAGCGCAGAAGGAAGACGAAAACCATACTCCACCAACGTTTCCTTTCGCGATCGATCACCTTTATACATTGCGCCAATCTGAGGCACGGTGACGTGCGATTCGTCGATGATCAGCAAACCATCAGAGGGCAGGTAGTCAAACAAGGTCGGAGGCGGCTCGCCATTCGCACGACCACTCAAATAGCGCGAGTAGTTTTCGATACCAGAGCAATAACCTAGCTCAGTCATCATTTCGATATCAAACTGGGTACGTTGGGAAATGCGCTGTTCTTCGATGAGTTTGTTGTTTTCTAGCAGTACCTTCTTGCGATCAACCAGCTCTTCTTTGATGTGCTCGATCGCCTCCAAAATACGCTCTCTGGGTGTGACATAGTGTGTTTTCGGATAAATCGTACAGCGCGGTAAGTTTCGCTCAGAAATGGAGCCCGTCAGTGGATCAAAAATGCTGATGTTTTCCACTTCATCATCAAACAGCTCGATGCGCACGGCATCACGATCAGATTCGGCAGGGAAAACATCAATCACTTCGCCACGAACACGAAACGTACCTCGCGTGAAAGCTTGGTCATTTCGGGTGTACTGAATCTCAGCCAAACGTCGCAGTATGCTGCGCTGGTCAATCACATCCCCTCGGCGTAAGTGCAGCATCATCTTCAAGTAAGAATCAGGATCACCTAAACCATAAATCGCAGACACGGATGCAACAATGATCACATCGCGTCTTTCCAACAGTGCTTTCGTCGCCGACAGACGCATTTGCTCGACATATTCATTGATCGACGCATCTTTCTCGATGAATGTATCGGTCGACGCAACATACGCCTCTGGTTGATAGTAATCGTAATAAGACACAAAATACTCAACCGCGTTATCTGGGAAAAACTCACGCATTTCACCGTATAACTGAGCGGCCAAGGTTTTATTGGGCGCCATGATCATGGTCGGCCTATCAGCCGTCGCAATCACATTCGCAATCGTATAGGTCTTACCTGAACCCGTTACGCCCAATAGCGTTTGATGCGCGAGACCCGAATCCAAGCCTTCAAGCAGTTGGTTAATCGCCGTCGGCTGATCACCTGAGGGTTTAAAGGGGGAATGCAGTTTGAAATTCTTGCCCATGACGAGTCCGTGACAATGATTACCAAACCTCCCATTTTGCGCCCTCGTCGAGGTAAGTCAACTGACAAAGCCAGCAAGTGCATCAGTGACTTCCATTTTCTCTGCTCTCTCTCCTTTATTGACATATTTTCATTACCAAGGATGATCAAAACATCTCGCGCTCACGTAGCGCATCAGTGTTGAGGAAAATAAAAATGAAAAAAGTCGCACTCGTGACCGGCGGTTCCGCAGGCATTGGTCTTGCCATTGTCGAGGGGTTCATTGAAGAAGGCTACGCCGTTTATAACGCTGACCGTCAAGAAGGCCCGAAAGGACACTGGCTGGCGTGCGATGTGACGGACGCGACAGCGTTGCAACACGCAGTGGAGACACTGATGGAAAACGAAGGGCAACTGGATGCGCTCGTATGCAATGCTGGCATTCACTTCAGCTCAACCATTGAAAACACCGAAGAAGCGGATTTGGACCGTGTGTTAGATATCAATGTAAAAGGCGCATATCACGCTATTCGCGCCTGCCTTCCTGTCATGAAAGTGGCTGAAAAAGGGAGCATTGTTTTGCTTGGATCAGATCAATGCACTGTGGCGAAACCTAACTCTTTTGCCTACAACTTAAGTAAGCACGCAATTGCATCAATGGCGAAAACAACCGCGATTGATTATGCGAAATATAACATTCGCGCCAATGCTGTATGCGCTGGCACAACGGAAACACCGCTCTACCACAATGCAATAAATGCGTACTGCGCACGGTCTGGTGCAGATAAAGAAGAAATACATAAAGAAGAAGGCAGGCTTCAACCATTAGGGCGAATTGCTCAACCAGAAGAGATTGCCCACTTGGTTGTGTTCTTGGCCAGTGATAAAGCCAGCTTTATTACGGGCAGTTTACATGCCGCAGACGGCGGCTATACGGCACAATAATAATGCGAATAATTGACGCTCATCTCCATCTTATTGATTTACACCGCGGTAAATACGGTTGGCTTAGGGCAGGAAACCCACCCAACTGGGATGACAAAGTCACGATCTGTCGTGATTGGGCGGAAACTGATTTGGTCTTGAACGACGATCACAAGATCGAAGGTTTTCTCCATGTGGAAGCTGGCTTTGACAATGAAGAGCCGTGGCGAGAGCTTGCGTGGCTGGAAGACACTGTACGCATGCCTTTTCGAAGCATCGGTTGTGTTGACCTGACGTTAGATTCAGACGCATTCACTCAGCACCTCGCAAAGCTAAGGCGCCACAAATCAGCGGCGGGTGTTCGCCATATCCTTGATGAAGATGCCGCACAATTACTCCGAGACCCTCAGGTGATAAGCAACCTTCGTGTTATCGCGGATTCAGGCTTGATATTTGAAGCGCAGTTTGACGGTGCAGATGGCAATGCCATGGATGCTTTCCTGTCTCTTTGCAATGAAACGCCCAAACTACGTACTGCCTTTAACCATGCTGGTTTCCCACCTGAAAACGATCATGAACAATGGGCTAAGAATCTTCAAAGCCTCGCTATTCAACCTAACGTGTATATCAAAGCCTCTGGCTGGGAGATGACGAACCGCACCTATGGCGTAGAAGCTGTGGCGAATCGCATCACAGAACTGATGAATTGGTTTGGTGAAGATAAAGTCATGCTTGCAAGTAATTTCCCACTGAGCGAGCTGCGTATGGCATACCAAGAGGTATGGCAGGAATATGCATCTTTGCCGTTCACGAAGGAAGTCATGGCGAAGCTTTGCTTTTCTAACGCTCAACAGTTTTATCGCTTTTAGTTCAGATCGTGTTTTCTCTGCGTTATCCGTCTTCGGGAAATAAAACAAAAAGCCCCCGCCAGATAGGCAGGGGCTTTTAATATGTCGCACTCAGTGGTTGGTGCTATCTGATTTATTTAATCGTCAATCTTGGCGATCGCATTACAATCTCGTCGTTCAACTCAATGCCAATACCCGGCGCTTCAGACACTTCAAAGAAACCATTCTTTGGCTGAGGATCTTGCAGACACAATTCACGGTTCCACGATTTGATCGCATAGGTGTGGTGCTCGTGGATTAAAAAGTTAGGAATCGCAGTTTCAAGGTGCAATGACGCCGCCGTGGCAACAGGGCCACCACATACGTGAGCTTGAATGCGAACATCAAAGATATCGGCGTAATCACACACTTTTTTGGTTTCTGTGAAACCGCCACAGAGACCAATGTCTGGCTGCAACACATCGACACTTTGGTCTTCAAGATATGGACGCACCTGCCAGCGGTTGTAAAGGCGCTCGCCCCCCGCAATAGGCACATTTACTTTGTCAGCGACTTTCGCATGCAATGAGTGATTGAGGTAATTCACTGGCTCTTCGTAGTACATGCAGTCGAACTCTTCCGCAATCGCTCCCAACTGAATCGCCGTTGTCGCACCCGGTAAGCTATGACATTCAAAGATGATGTCAACTTCATCGCCAACCGCATCACGAATGGCTTTCATTCGAGAACGATAAAGCTTCATTTCCGCGCGTGAGATGATTTTTGTACGTTCGTAATACGTGTTTCCATCTTTGTCGTACATGATCGGATCGACTTTCACCGCGTCATAGCCTTCTGCCACGGCCTTTAATGCCGCTTCTGCGTATTCTTCTGGCTTTGAAAGTGCTTTGAAGTCTTTGTCCCAATCAAACTGAAGTTGGGAAGCATAGGTACGGAGTTTGTCATTTACCTTACCACCCAACAGTTGGTAGACAGGTAAATTCAGTGCTTTACCTTTGATGTCCCAAAGTGCGGTATCAATGGCACTCATTGCGGCATAAACCACTGGGCCACCACCTAATCCCCAAAAGCTTTCACGCAACATACGCGCCCAAAGCTGTTCGGTTTGGAAAGGATCATGGCCAATCAAGAAGGCCTCAGCCATTTCTTTTATCATATGTGCAGCAGCACTGTGGCCTAGATCGTAAGCAAGGCCAGCTTCACCCACACCACTGATCCCTTCGTCGGTATGTATACGCACAAACACCGGGTTCCACGGTGGGCGTTCTGGGCAATGAATATCAAACACTTCTACTGACGTGACTTTCATTTATTCTCTCCTTGAATTCATCAATTTCTACACTCACACAATACGATGGGCATAGAGTCTTATTCCATAAAACTTGGGTCGAGACGCCACGCTTTGCGCAGTAAGGAAGGCCATGCTTTTTGCCCCCCTGTCGTCCCAGAATGCACAACCTTTGCCTGCGCAAAGATATTATCTTGAATGGATTGCGGTACAGCGACCACTTCTTGGCCTGCGGCTTGAAGCATCAATTGCACTTCACACGCTCGCTGCATGTCATAAAAACGCATGAAGGCATCACCCACTGAAGGCCCTAGCGTGAGTCCACCGTGGTTAACTAACAGCATATGGTTGGTGTCACCTAAATCACGTTGAAGTCGTTTTCTTTCGGCATCGTTAACCGCCAAGCCTTCATAGGAGTGATAGGACAGCGAAGGCAGAGAAAACATAGAATATTGGCTAAGCGGTTTTAACCCGTCTTTCTGCGTAGCGACTGCGATGGTTTCATTGGTGTGTAAGTGAATCACACAATGGGCATCAGGACGTGCTTCGTGGATCGCACTGTGAATCGTGAAACCCGCAGGATTAATATCAAAAGGCGTGTCATCAAGAATGTTGCCGTCTAGATCGACTTTAACAAGATTCGATGCCGTCACTTCATCAAAAGCAACGCCAAACGCATTAACGAGGTAAGTGTCGGTATCAGGAATGCGGAGAGAGAGGTGTGTATAGATAAGATCTCCCCACCCCATGTCTGCGACAAGGCGGTAACATGCTGCCAAATCGACACGCTGCTGCCATTCAACATCACTGACTTTCCCTTTGAGGGCTAATTTAGGTAGGGCTTCCACAATCATGTCCTTTTTTTGCCTGTATTTACTTGTTGTTTAAGCGTATTTGTTTGTCATTTACGCATAGTTGCTTGGCGTCTTTCACCTTGCTTACCCCACTTAGCTTCTCTCACTTGGTTAAGTGCTGCAAATCAACACGTAAAAAAATGGAACAGTGTTGAGTAATCATGAAGAAAATACGGCGAAGAGAAAGAAGCACTTCGCCTCTTTGTCGATCCTTTCATCACTTTAAAAGAGAGCTTCCATGTGTACAACTCCATTTTGTAATGAAAAGGATCCATTGGTTACATGGGTGTTGCAAACTGCTGTGTGATCGGCGCTTTTCTTAATAATGAAGAGAAAGCCGACTGAAAGGCGCAAAACCAAACTTGACGAATTAGGGGATAAAACCCGTGATTAACATAGTTATCCACAGAATTTGTGGGTAACCTTTGCCAAGCCAGAAACTAAAAGCACTCATCAAAGTCAATCCATTTTTAATTCAAAGTCGCTGAAATAGAGCGATCACACATCAAAACAGGCAATGAGAGGTACATCACAAAGTTTTCTTTCGCCGATTGTCAGTCAAATCCCCCCAAAAGCGTCACTTTCACAAATCACCACCAACACACGCGTTCGTTTTTTGACCAATCTAAGTCTTTTAGTATTTCCCCAACATCAATATCGCTGATGTGAAGTCACCCAAACCACAAAGATGTCACCAAGCCCGGTATCGCTATTTCTGTCTCTTCAAAAAATGGAGCACCATCAATACGCCAAGAAATCTTTTAATGTCGAGTGATCCAAAAGAAAATCTGCCTCATATTGCGTCAACAGAACAAAAAAGCAGCCAACTCTGATCGCCGAATAATCAGATGATTTAAAAACAGCAAAATGTGCTGTTTCTAGTGTTGACAGCCATCAGGGTGATAGCTAAGATTCGCCCCGCTTTGAGAAATTCCCCCTTAGTTCAGTTGGTAGAACGGCGGACTGTTAATCCGTATGTCGCAAGTTCAAGTCTTGCAGGGGGAGCCACTTTTCGTG
>NZ_FOWR01000008.1:136927-140400 GCF_900115495.1 Enterovibrio norvegicus DSM 15893
TCACGGGTTTGAATGTATCGCTCCGCGATATGTCGCAAGCCTAGGCGGCCCCGTTAAGTCTTGCAGAGGGAGCCACTTTCAAACAAAAAACCCAGCTTTTTAGCTGGGTTTTTTGTTATCTGCACTTTAATTCTTCCTGCGTGAAATTGTTGCTGCCTTATTGATACCGTGTAAAGTCGGCACTAAGTCGCATAAAGAATGACCATAATGGTCATTTTCATGAAAAACCCTTCCGCCTATCAGTTGTTATAGACGCGCCAAAGTCCGATAATATAAAGATCTCTTTAAAATTTTCGAAGAATGGCATGACTGAGTATTTGTTGCTTCTTGTCGGCACCGTCTTGGTGAACAATTTTGTGCTGGTTAAGTTTCTTGGCTTATGCCCATTTATGGGTGTATCAAAGAAGCTAGAAACCGCTATCGGTATGGGTCTCGCAACGACCTTTGTGCTTACACTCGCGTCTGTAAGCGCCTACCTTGTAGAAACATACGTACTTGAGCCTTTAGGTATCGAGTACTTGCGCACACTCAGTTTCATCCTCGTGATTGCCGTTGTCGTGCAGTTCACGGAAATGGTGGTTCACAAAACAAGCCCAACACTTTACCGCTTATTAGGCATCTTCTTGCCATTAATCACGACAAACTGTGCCGTTCTCGGTGTAGCCCTGCTTAATATCAATGAAAGACATAACTTTATTGAATCCATTATCTATGGCTTTGGCGCAGCTGCTGGCTTCTCACTTGTTTTGATTCTGTTTGCAGCAATGCGCGAACGTATCGCTGCAGCAGATGTGCCTCAACCTTTCAAAGGTGCGTCCATCGCTATGATCACCGCAGGCCTTATGTCTCTCGCCTTTATGGGCTTTACTGGTTTGGTGAAATTGTAATGACCGGAATTTTGATTGCGGTATTTGCTATCGCCGTCCTGGCTGCCGTATTTGGTATTTTGCTTGGTTTTGCCTCCATTCGTTTCAAAGTGGAAGCTGACCCGATCGTCGAGCAAATCGACGCAATTTTGCCGCAAACGCAATGTGGTCAATGTGGCTATCCTGGTTGTCGCCCTTATGCGCAAGCCATTGCCAACGGTGATGACATCAATAAATGCCCTCCCGGTGGTCAAGCGACCATCGTGAAACTCGCTGACCTTATGGGCGTTGAAGTCACTGAATCTGCGCATGATGAAGAAACCAGCATCAAGACGGTCGCGTTTATTCACGAAGACGATTGCATTGGCTGCACCAAATGCATTCAAGCCTGTCCGGTGGATGCCATCATTGGCAGCACCAAAGCCATGCACACCATCATCAAAGATGAATGCACCGGCTGTGATCTTTGTGTCGCGCCGTGCCCTACTGACTGTATAGAAATGATCCCGGTTCAAACCACCCCTGAAAATTGGAAATGGCAGCTCAATCAAATTCCTGTTGTTCAACTCCCTGCCGACAGCGCAAAAGGAGTTAAACAAGCATGATCGCGTTACTTGAACAAATTAAACATGGGCAGGTGTGGGATTTCCATGGCGGCATCCACCCGCCGGAAAACAAGCGTCAGTCTAGCGAGCAATCCATCATTCCTGTCGATATTCCGAATGAAATTGTTCTGCCACTAAAACAACACATTGGTTCTGCGGGTCAGGTACTGGTGAACATCGGCGACCGCGTGCTTAAAGGACAGCCGCTCACTAAATCAGACACGCTCCAATCTTGTCCTGTACATGCGCCAACATCAGGCGAAGTTGTTGCCATTGAGTCTCGCACCATTGCCCACGCGTCAGGGTTAAGCGATACCTGCTTGGTGATTCGTCCAGATTTCGAAGAGATATGGGGCGATAAGTCTCCCATCGAAAACTACCAAGATACCGCGGCAGATGCACTGGTCGATCATGTCCGAATGATGGGCATCGCCGGCATGGGGGGCGCAGGCTTCCCTTCTGCCCGTAAGCTACAAACAGGTCTTGCTCGCACAGAAATACTGATCATCAATGGCGCCGAATGTGAGCCTTACATTACCGCTGATGATCGCTTGATGCAGGAACACGCTGATGAAATTATTCAAGGCGTCGAAATCCTCCAACACATTGTGCAGCCTAAACTGGCAGTGCTCGCACTTGAAGACAATAAGCCAGAAGCCATTGCTGCGTTGAAGCTGGCGATTGGTGATAAGAAAAACATCATCGTTCAAGTGGTGCCAACGAAATACCCTTCTGGCGGCGAAAAGCAGCTCATTAAGCTCATCACGGGTAAAGAAGTCCCCGCGAAAGGGATCCCTGCTGCCATTGGTGTGCTGATGCAAAACATCGGTACCGTTCATGCTATTAAGCGCGCCGTCATTGATGGTGAGCCATTGATCCAGCGCGTGGTAACACTCACGGGTACCACGCTAGAAGAACAACGTAATCGTTGGGTATTGCTTGGCACACCCGTGCGCTTTCTGCTCGAAAAACATGGCTACAAGCAAGATAAACGCCTTGAGCGTTTAATCATTGGTGGCCCAATGATGGGCTTTACGGTGCCACATGCGGATGTACCCGTCACGAAAGTGACTAACTGTGTGTTAGTGCCAAGCCGACGTGAAATCGCGCCATCCCAAGGTGAAATGGCCTGTATTCGTTGTAGCGCTTGTGCAGAAGCATGCCCTGCTTCTTTATTGCCTCAGCAACTTCAGTGGTACGCCAAAGACCAAGACTTCGACAAGTGTGAAGAATATAACTTGTTCGATTGCATAGAATGCGGCGCTTGTGCGTATGTTTGCCCAAGTGAAATTCCCTTGGTGCAGTATTACCGCCAAGCAAAAGCAGAAATTCGCCATCTAAATGCAGAAGCGGTGGCTGCAGAACGCGCTCGTGAACGCTTCGAAGCGAAAAAAACGCGCATGGAGCGCGAAAAAGAAAAACGCGAAGCTCGCCATAAAGAGGCGGCAGAAAATCGTCGTAAGGCGATGGAAAAATCCAGTGACGGTGACGCCATCGCTGCAGCCATTGCCCGCGTGAAAGCAAAATCAGAACAAGGTAGCGCTGCGACCACAGTTAAACCTGCCGTGGCTGCTGCCATTGCTAAAGCAAAGGCGAAACAAGCCGAAGCCGCAGAAAGTGGCCAAGCCGAGCCTGATAATAGCGAGATGAAAAAGCTTCGCGAAGAGCGTAAACGTCAAGCACGTGAACGTAAGGCTGAGCAAGCCGCTCACACCGAAGCATCCGATGCGAATTCAAACAAAAGCGCTGCGGATACTGACCCGAAAAAGGCCGCTGTCGCTGCTGCCATTGCGCGTGCTAAAGCACGCAAAGACGCACAGCAAGCTGATGTGCCGCAAGCCGCAGAAGAAAGCGCCACAGACGCAGACCCGAAAAAGGCCGCTGTCGCTGCTGCCGTTGCTCGAGCTAAAGCACGCAAAGCGGCACAACAGGCCGAGGCATCAACGGAAACAGACGGTAACGCCTCTGAATCTGACACTGTCGAACCAGCAGCCGAAGACAT
>NZ_FOWR01000008.1:140550-160379 GCF_900115495.1 Enterovibrio norvegicus DSM 15893
GCTGCTGCCGTTGCCCGTGCTAAAGCACGCAAAGCGGCACAACAGGCCGAGGCAGCACCGGAAACAGACGGTGACGCTCCTGAATCTGACACTGTCGAACCAGCAGCCGAAGACATTGATCCGAAGAAAGCCGCTGTTGCTGCTGCCGTTGCTCGAGCTAAAGCACGCAAAGCGGCACAACAGGCCGAGGCATCACCGGAAACAGACGGTGACGCATCTAAACCTGACACTGTCGAACCAGCCGCCGAAAGCATCGATCCGAAGAAAGCAGCTGTCGCTGCTGCCGTTGCCCGTGCTAAAGCGCGCAAAGCGGCACAACAGGCCGAGGCAACACCGGAAACAGATGCAGACGCCTCTGAATCTGACACTGTCGAACCAGCAGGCGAAGACATCGATCCGAAAAAAGCCGCTGTCGCTGCTGCCATTGCACGTGCCAAAGCACGCAAAGCAGCGCAGATAAAGAAAAACGACGAGGATAAATAAACGTGGCCTTTTTTATTGCCAGTAGCCCGCACAGCCACAACCGCAAAAGTACCAGCGACATCATGATGATGGTGATCCTTTGTACACTTCCAGGCATTGCGGCGCTTTGTTATTTCTTTGGCTGGGGAGTGCTACTCCAAATCACAATTGCCTCTGTCACAGCCATGTTGGCTGAAGCGGCGATCGTAGCCATGCGTAAACGTCCAGTAAAACGCTACTTACAAGACAACACCGCACTACTCACTGGCTTGCTGATTGGCATTGCTGTGCCTCCATTCGCACCTTGGTGGATTGCGGTAATCGGCGCACTGTTTGCGATTGTGATTGCAAAGCATCTTTATGGTGGACTGGGTCAGAATCTCTTCAACCCTGCCATGGTCGCGTATGTTGTCTTGCTGATTTCATTTCCAGTACAAATGACCACATGGCTTCCGCCTTCTTCATTGATCGCGCAGCCATTAGGCTTTATGGACAGCGTATCGACGCTTCTGACAGGCTTAAGCACCGATGGATTCAGCGTTGACCAATTACGTCATACTGTAGATGGCATCACCATGGCGACGCCGCTAGATACCGTAAAAACGGCATTGTTAGCAGGTAAAACGGCCTCTGAAGCCGTTCAAGATCCAGTATTCGGCACCTTTGTTGGGCTCGGCTGGGGATGGGTTAACCTTGCTTTCTTAGCGGGTGGGTTAGTGCTTCTCAAACAACGCGTTATTCAATGGCAGATCCCGGTCGCCATGCTGGTGACCCTGTTTATTTTTAGCGTTTTTGGTTATGCCATCAGCCCTGACGCTGTCGCGACCCCACTCATTCACCTGTTCTCAGGTGCAACCATGCTGGGCGCCTTTTTCATTGCAACCGATCCGGTTTCAGCTTCAACCACAACCAAAGGCCGATTGGTATTTGGTGCCATGATTGGCATGCTGATCTACCTCATTCGCACGTTTGGTGGTTTCCCAGATGGCGTCGCATTTGCAGTTCTGATAGCAAACATGTGTGTACCTTTGATCGATTACTACACCAAACCAACCACCTACGGTCATAAGAAGGAAAGCAAATGATTCGCGCGATGAGAAACAACGGTGCGATTCTGGCAATCGCTGCGCTGCTTTCTACGGGGTTAGTAGCCATAACACACTCACTCACGGAAGACACCATTGCCGAACAGCAACGTTTACAGTTGTTAGAGGTATTGAACCAAGTGATTCCTACTGACATTCATGACAACCCTTTGGCGAAGACCTGCACGTTAGTCACAAGCCAAGACCTTGGCACGGATGCACCTATGCCAGTGTATCTCGCCAGTAAAAACGGTGAGCCAACAGCCATGGCGATTGAAGCCATCGCACCAGATGGCTACAACGGAGCCATCAAAGTGCTTGTCGGTGTAGATACCAACAACACCGTATTGGGTGTTCGCGTACTTCAACACAACGAAACACCCGGTCTCGGCGATAAAGTTGATTTAAACGTGTCTGATTGGGTATTGTCGTTCAGTGGAAAAACGCTTGAAAGTGCTGATGACAAACGTTGGGCAGTGTTCAAAGATGGCGGCCAGTTTGACCAGTTCACAGGCGCAACCATCACACCCAGAGCCGTGGTGAGTGCAGCCCGAAAAGCGGCATGGTATGTCAGCCAGCATCAAGAACAAATCATTCGCCAACCTCGTGACTGTGGAGATGCATCATGAGTCAAAACAAAGAATTGATGAAAAATGGGTTGTGGAATAACAACCCCGCATTGGTGCAGCTTCTTGGCTTGTGTCCTCTGCTCGCGGTTTCCGCCACCGTCACTAACGCGCTGGGATTGGGTATTGCGACCATGTTGGTCCTTGTCGGCTCAAATCTTATCGTTTCGTTGGTTCGCCAGTGGGTGCCGAAAGAGGTGCGCATCCCGATCTTCGTCATGATCATTGCATCACTGGTTACCTGTGTGCAACTGCTGATGAACGCCTATGCCTTTGGCCTGTACCAATCTTTGGGTATTTTCATCCCACTGATCGTGACCAACTGCATCATCATAGGCAGAGCAGAAGCGTTTGCTTCGAAAAACACACCATTACCGTCAGTGCTCGACGGTTTTTGGATGGGCATGGGCATGACCGCATCCCTTGTCGTGCTCGGCGCAATTCGTGAAATTTTAGGTAACGGTACTTTGTTTGACGGCGCAGACCGCCTTCTTGGCGATTGGGCGGCGGGCATGCGTATTGAAGTGTTCCACTTCGACAGTGCATTCTTACTCGCAATGCTACCACCCGGTGCTTTCTTAACCGTAGGTTTCTTAATTGCAGCGAAGAACGTATTAGATGAACGCCAAGCGAAGAAACAGCCAAAAGAAAAAGCCGTGATCGAACGTGTGCGCATCACCTCGGCAGATTAAAAAACGCTTTACGGATGAAGAATGAATAACCAAAAACGTGTTGAGATATTAGAGCGCCTTCGCGCTGAAAACCCGCACCCAGAAACAGAGCTAAATTGGACGTCACCGTTTGAACTGCTGATCGCAGTACTGTTGTCTGCACAGGCTACGGATGTGAGTGTCAACAAGGCGACGGATAAGCTTTATCCGGTTGCCAATACACCGCAAAGCATCTTGGACTTGGGCGTTGATGGGGTTAAGGACTATATCAAAACCATTGGGTTGTTTAATTCAAAAGCCGAAAACGTCATCAAGACATGCCGTATCTTGGTTGAGCAGCACGGTGGCGAAATACCAGAAGACCGAGAAGCGCTAGAAGCGTTACCCGGTGTCGGACGTAAAACCGCAAATGTGGTACTTAACACCGCATTCGGCTGGCCAACCATCGCTGTTGATACGCATATCTTTCGCGTATCTAACCGTACTAAATTCGCGATGGGCAAGAATGTCGATCAGGTAGAAGAAAAACTGCTGAAAGTCGTACCAAAAGAATTCAAAGTAGACGTGCACCATTGGCTCATTCTGCATGGACGCTATACATGCGTCGCCAGAAAACCGCATTGTGGTAGTTGCGTGATTGAAGATCTTTGTGAGTTTAAAGACAAAATCTACCCAGACGAGTAAGCACAACGTCATCAAAATGGGCAAACGTCCCCCTTAGGCATTCTGGATGAATCTTAATCGATAGCGACGCCCAAGAGGGCGTAGACTGTCGGTAAAAAACAATAAAGGAGAGCAACATGAGCAACGGTCGTATTCTGCATACCATGATCCGCGTTGGCGATTTGGATCGTTCAATAGGCTTTTATACCGACGTCATGGGCATGCAATTACTGCGTAAAAACGAAAAT
The DNA here is from genome assembly GCF_900115495.1 of Enterovibrio norvegicus DSM 15893. Classification (GTDB taxonomy): domain Bacteria; phylum Pseudomonadota; class Gammaproteobacteria; order Enterobacterales; family Vibrionaceae; genus Enterovibrio; species Enterovibrio norvegicus. The sequence continues at coordinate 144,306 of NZ_FOWR01000008.1, forward strand.
GAACAGTACGAATACACCCTCGCATTCGTAGGTTACGGTGATGAATCAACAGGCGCAGTGATTGAGCTTACCTATAACTGGGGTACCACTGAGTACGAGCACGGTTCCGCATTCGGCCATATAGCAATCGGCGTTGATGATATTTACGCAACCTGTGACACCCTGCGTGCAGCAGGCGCAAACATCACTCGTGAGCCTGGCCCAGTAAAAGGCGGCTCAACCGAAATCGCTTTCGTTGAAGACCCTGATGGCTATAAGATCGAGCTTATTCAAAACAAGAGCGCGTCTGCAGGTCTAGGGAAGTAATCGACGTTTTCACATTCCCAAACGCTCAACATTCCGTATTTAAAAGCCATGCTGATAACGATTCCGCATGGCTTTTCTCTTTTTGCTCTCCACCCTCTTCATTACCGCCCCCTCAATGCATTCACGCTGACGCTGATCTTTTTATTCCACATTCAATTTTTGAATGAAAACCGCCTAAAGGCATTTTGTCTGATAGGCTTAAAACATCGTCTCAAAAATAATACAAAACCCATATGTTCGGAACTAAGAGTACATTACAACTTCATATCGCCAGTATTTTCTTCATTGTCATGTCTATCTTGGCTGTACTGCTGATTGTATTGAGCTATCAAAATTCGAAAGCGCTCAATGAGCAGTTGGCGCAAGAAAGAATGGCCCAAAGTGCCGAACAGATAAAATTGGCTTTTGACAAGAAAATCATTCCCGTTCTGACCGCGCTCGATACCTTGGCAGAATCTGATTTTGGTAATCATCTTGATGCCTCCAACAACAAATATTGGCTCGCCTCTGTCGACGCCATCATGGACATCAATCCCGACGTGCTTTCCATCTATGTCGGCTACCCAGACGAAAGCTCAGCATTCATCCGCTCTACCCGTCCGGCGTTTATGAAAGAACAGTTTTCAACACCTGAAAATAGCCACATCATGGTCGACATTAATCAAACGGATGGCGCACAATCGCGTATCTACTATGACAGTGATTTGGCTTTCATTGATGAAACAAAAAACACTATTGATTACCTACCCACTACAAGACCTTGGTACCGAGATACACCCGCTGACGGCAGTATCTACATTACAGACCCCTATTTTTATATTTTCATCAAACGTATGGGGATCACGATATCTAAACGTATGAAGGAAAGTGGTGGCGTGCTGGCCGCCGATATCACACTCGCATCACTCGCTGATTTCCTAAAATCTCTGCCCTTTTCAAACGATTCAAAAATGCTACTTCTCTATGAGAACCACACTATCCTCGCCCAGAGTGGCATCATGGAGAATGCCCCAGAAAACACCTTGCAAGAAACCTATAAAAACAAGGCAATGCAATCTCCATTGAAAAGCCTGTTTAGCGAAGGCCAATGGGAAGAATCATCATCTACCGTTATCCATAAGGGCGAACCTTGGCGACTCTCTCTCGTGCAAATAACCAATAACAACGATAAAGGGTTATGGCTGGCCAAAGCCGTACCCGAGATAAAGCTGATCGGCAGCGCACTTGAAGCAAGAAATAATCAGATCATTATTGCCTTTATCGTCCTCGGTGTCGGATCGTTACTCATATTGTGGGCAGCTGCACGCATTGCAACCCCATTAAAATTGTTAAATCAGACCACCGAGCGCATTCGACATTTAGACTTCGCGGCCGTGCAAACGCCCGATTCCAACATTATTGAAGTGAAAGAGCTCGCCCTTTCCATCGGCGTGATGTCAGAAACCATTGCCGACTTCCTCGAGACCTTGCACGGAGTCTCTAACAATTCCAACTTTGAGTCCCTACTGACGGACATGGTGACACACTGTAAGAAAACCTCTGATGCCGACTATGTTTTATTATGGGCAGCAGACATGGAAGACAGAAGCTGCTTGTCTTTAGCAGCACATGTACCCGAAGCCACCAGCGCGACCCAAATAGATTTTGTCCAGCTGTTAGAAGACCTACCAGACATGGCCGCTGCGCTGGATAACCACAGTTTCTATACCTTCACGCCACAAGATCGTGTGGAGGTGACAGGGCATCTTCCTGACGCACTACAACGTGCATGGGTACTGCCACTGTACAACCGTGAAGATGAACGCGTCGGGTTTGTTTTCATCGGGTTCAACCACTCAGTCACGCCTGAACAAGAAGAAAAGATCCCGTTCATTCAAGAGTTCCTGGGCTTCGCGTCCCTGATAAAAGAAAACTGGGACCACATTACGGCACAAAAGAACCTGTTTAAGTCTTTTGTCGAAATGTTTGCATCGGCGATAGACACAAAATCGCCCTACACGGGCGGGCATTGTCAGCGCGTTCCTGAACTCACATTCATGCTCGCAGAAGCCGCCCACAAAGACACCGAGCTTTTTCCTGATTTCACATTGGATGAACAATCCAGAGAGGCCTTATATTTTGCTGCTTGGCTGCATGACTGTGGCAAGGTAACCACCCCCGAATACGTCGTCGATAAAGCCACTAAGCTGGAAACCATCTATAACCGCATACATGAAATTCGGATGCGGTTTGAAGTATTAAAACGCGACGCCGAAATAGAGTATTGGCAGGCGATAACACAAGGCGGTGATTCAGCATCACTCAAACAGATACTCACAGAAAAGCACCGCAAACTCGATGAAGATTTTGCTTTTGTGGCCAAAACGAACATTGGCGGCGAGTTCATGGATGAAAAGAACATTGAGATATTAGCGCGAATCTCTAAGCAAACGTGGATGCGAACCATGGACGATACCTTGGGTTTATCGTGGGAAGAGGAACAGCGTCGCAAACATCGGGGGGGTCATGACTTACCGTGCGAAGAGCATTTGCTAACAGACACCAGAGACCAAGAAATCCATTGGACGCAAAGCCAGAAAAAAGCCTTTGAAAATTGGACATTCAAACTCACCGTACCTGAACTTCAATTTAATCGTGGCGAGCTTTATAACTTATCTATCCAGCGCGGCACCTTAACCGCCGAAGAAAGGTTCAACATTAACGACCACATCATTCAAACCATCAATATGTTGAACAAGCTACCCTACCCGGAACATCTTCGTCGCATTCCAGAAATTGCAGGCGGGCACCATGAAAAACTGGACGGAAAAGGCTATCCCAATGGCCTGTCTGACGCCAATCTGCCGATTGATTCGCGCATCATGGCCGTCGCTGATATTTTCGAGGCATTGACAGCGAGTGACCGCCCTTATAAGAAAGCGAAGAAGCTTAGCGAAGCACTAAAAATATTGGCGTTTATGGCAAAGGATCGTCACGTCGATCCTCATTTGTTCCAGCTTTTCATCGAGCAAAAAATCTACATGCAATACGCCAATGCATTTCTACCAAAAGAACAGCACGATGACGTGGATGAACAAGCGCTGCTTGCGATTGTCACGCCTCCTAAAAAAGACACAACGACAGCCTCTCAATAAAAGTCTGCTCCAGAAACACATAGAAAAATGAAACGCGGCCTGATCAAAAGGGCTGCGCGTCTTTCTTTTGAGCGCGATGGCGATAGAAAAAACACCCACTCATCAAATGAGAGTTCTATCAACAATTAAAAATATTCGTGATTTAATTCAGATAGTTGAATGAAACCATAAAACGCAGCTTTTTATCTGATAGTCTCTACACACTGTCTCACTAACAAGACAACAACCAGGATGCTAAACCGCCGTTACACACTTCAAATACACATTGCTGGCATTTTCTTTTCGGTGGTATCTGTTCTTTCCATTATTTTAATCGTGCTCAGTTACCAAAACTCAAAAGCGCTCAATCAAGAACTTGCAGAAGAACGCACTCGCCAAAATGCTGAGCAAGTAAAGCTGGCTTTTCAAAAGCTCACTTTGCCCGTCCTTACCGCCATTGATTCTTTAGCAGTTTCAAAATATGGCCGTCAGTTACATGCTTCTAATGACAAACAATGGCTCTCTACCATTAATGCCGTGATGGAAAACAACCCAGATGTATTATCAGTGTACGTCGGTTATCCGTCAGAAGAATCAGCGTTTGTGCGTTCCACCAAGCCCACCTTTATGCGGCACCAGTTTTCAACGCCCGACAATAGCCACCTCATGGTGGACATCAATAACAGCAATGGACTTCAGGTGCGTTCTTATTACGACGAGAAGCTCAATTTCATCTCGGTCGACACAGATAGCATCAACTATAAACCAACCACTCGACCATGGTATAAAGCTGCGCCAGAGAGCGGTAAAATCCACATTACTGACCCATATTTCTACTTCTTCATACAGCGAATGGGCATTACGCTATCACGCCAGTTGCCCGACAACGATGGCGTCATCGCTGCAGACATCACCCTCGCGTCACTGTCGAGTTTCCTCAATAGTCTGATAGACTCGGAAGACACTCAGCTCATGTTGCTCGACGATAGCCGTAAGATCTTCGCACACACTGGCTTTCTGCCAGACGCATCGTCTGGCCGTTCACAGAAAGAACACCTACAAGCCCTTTCCGCGTCTCCATTGAACAATCTCTATAAAACCGACGATTGGCAAAAAACCTCACTCAACGTCGAACACAAAGGGGAAACGTGGATGCTGAGTTTGGCACGCATCACATTTGGCGGAGAGCGAGGGCTTTGGTTGGCAAAAGCCATTCCAGAGAGGCAATTGATAGGCAGCGCGATAGAAGCGAGAAACAATCAGATCTTCATTAGTTTTCTCGGTTTGATTCTGGGTACAGCCATGGTCTTAGTGGCGTCAGCAAGAATTGCTACGCCCCTGAAAAAACTGGGCGAAGCCACAAAAAGGATTCGCCAATTCGATTTTTCTACCGTGTCAAAGGTGAAATCGAATGTCGTTGAAGTGAAAGAGTTGTCTGAGTCCATCAGCATGATGTCCGACACCATCAGCGGTTTCCTCGATACCTTACATCGCGTTTCACACAGTACGAATTTTGATTCGCTTCTCACCGATATCGTTTTACATTGCCAACAAACGACAGATGCCGATTATGTCTTGATGTGGACGAACTCCGCGAAAGATCGCGACATTCTTGAACTGACAGCCCAATACCCGTCCACGACTTGCGGCAGCAATATTCATTTAGAAAAATTGCTGTCCGCGTCAACGCGTGTTCAGGCAGATCTCTCTAACCAAAATTTCGTCAGTTTTACGCCATCAATGGCAGAACAAGGCACCGGAAATTTACCTTCCTCACTTCACCATGCTTGGTTATTAAGACTGAACAATCGCGACGGTGACTGTATTGGTTATGTCATGGTTGGCTTTAATCGACCCGTATCAGCAAAACAGGAAGAGAAACTGCCCTTCATTCGTCAGTTCTTGGGTTTCGCCTCACTCATCAAAGAAAATTGGGACCGCGTCGTCGCTCAAAAACATCTTTTCAAATCCTTCATTGAAATGATGGCATCGGCCATCGATACCAAATCACCGTACACTGGCGGACATTGCCAACGTGTTCCTGAACTTACCTTTATGCTGGCCGATGCAGTCAACAAGGACACCACGTACTTCCCTGACTTTACGCTCAATGAACAATCACGAGAGGCGCTGTATTTTGCTGCATGGCTGCATGACTGTGGCAAGGTGACGACGCCTGAATACGTCGTTGATAAAGCCACCAAATTGGAGACCATTTACAACCGCATCCACGAAGTGCGTACCCGCTTTGAGGTATTAAAGCGCGATAAAGAAATTCAGTATTGGAAGAAACGTGCCGAGGGTGAATCTCAACAAGAACTCGATGTTTGGTTGAAAAAAGAACTTGAAGCACTAGATGATGATTTTGCGTTCATTGCAAAAAGTAATGTCGGCGCAGAGTTTATGGATGAGCAAAGCGTTACGCGTCTCAACATCATTTCGCAACGAACTTGGTACCGCACCATTGACGACACGCTCGGCCTTTCATGGGAAGAAGAAAGCCGCCGTAAACAAATGCCATCACGCGCACTGCCCTGCAAAGAACAGGTACTATCTGATGATCTCTATCACCACATTCCTTGGCTTGATCAGCAGAAAGAGACGTTTGAAAACTGGGCATTTAGCCTCGCGATTCCAGAGCTTCAGTATAACCGTGGTGAATTGTATAACTTGTCGATTCAACGTGGCACGTTAACGGAAGAAGAGCGCTTTATCATCAACGATCATATCATCCAAACCATCAACATGCTCGAAAAACTGCCTTACCCTAAACACCTAGAGCGGGTGCCTGAGATCGCAGGTGGGCACCATGAAAAACTTGATGGCAAAGGTTATCCCTACGGGTTAGATGAAAGTAACTTATCCATCGATGCCCGTATCATGTCAGTCGCCGATATTTTCGAAGCATTGACCGCCAGCGATCGCCCTTACAAGAAAGCTAAAACGCTCAGTGAAGCACTCAAAATCCTCGCGTTTATGGCCAAAGATAGGCACATCGATCCGAAACTTTATAAGATCTTCATTGAACAGAAAGTATACCTTCAATATGCCGATGCTTTTTTGCCTGCATCTCAACGCGATAACGTCGATGAAGCAGCGCTACTGGCAATCATCAAACCCGCACAAAAAACTCAGCCCAAAACAGTGAGCGAAGCCTAAAACGAAAAATCCCCGCATTCCTTTCGAAAGCGGGGATTTTCATCGATCACATCGTCACGCATTGTCAACACCTAGCGCGACGCCATCCATCGCATGATCAGATAATCGAGCGACCCAGTGATATCACAACACGACGGTTTTTGTTTCGTCCAATTGGGCTGTCATTTTCCGCAATGGGTCTACGCTCACCGAACGCTTCAATACCGATACGATCTTTCGGTAACCCTAGCGACATAAAGTAGCCTTCCAAGGTTCTCGCGCGTTTTTCGGACAATTTTTGGTTGGCAGCTTTCGCACCACGACCGTCTGTATACGTCGCCAGTAACACCAAATCAATGTCAGGACTGTAGCGAACAAACTCAGCGATTTGAGCCAACTTTGCCATGGAAGATTTGTTTAGCTCGTCCCCATTGTCGTCATAATGCAATGTGGTAAACGCAATATCTTCAAATGAATACGGCAGTAATCTGTCTACACAGCTGCTGAATTCGTTATAACTTGTTTGAAAAGCGACCGGCGATAATGACACATCAACGCGTTTTCCTTTGCTTTGCCACTCTCTAAAGCTAAAGGTCGGGAAGCGACCATTTTCCAGCTCAGCTAACATGCTCCAAGCCGTCTGACCATCTACATATCCGTCGAACTGCTTATAGAAACGAATACGATCGATATACTCCGCCCTGTCACCCGGCATCCATACGGCCGGCATAGACAACAACGCCACATTCTCCGTTTTGCCCATCGGGCGGCGCATTTGCAATTCAAAATCGAGGTTGATTTTTTTACTGGCGCGTGACGTAAAGGTGGCATTGCCAAAGTTGGGGATCATATGCTCAACGCGACACTCAATCGGAGAGTCCACCGTCATTTGCCAAACAGACTCTGTTGGCTTTGCACCATACAACTTGGTGGCATTCGCTGTCACAGGCAAGGTGCTAGCAGCAATGCAAAGCGATAACAGCGTAAAAGGCTTGGCGAATGTCATGGCAGGGCTATGTCCTGTTCAAGTGAATGGATAAGTCTCTATTGTATCGGAAAACACGACCAGTTCTTTAGGCCTATTTTAGACTGCACATTCCCTCTAACGCAGAAAACATGGGCAAGATTTGAGACTGCGACATTATCCGCACGATAACAATGGGAACAGTATATACATAACTAACCGGAAGATGCCTTTAGAACCCGCGTCGCTTCTGCCATAATGCCTGCCTGATTTACTTTTACCTTTGTAGACATGAGCCAAGAAACCAACCTAAATACCCTAAAAGCACGATTTCGTGGATATTTCCCAGTCGTCGTCGATGTTGAAACTGCGGGTTTCAATGCAAAAACAGACGCGCTTCTGGAGATTTGTGCCGTCACCCTGAAAATGGATGAAGAAGGTTGGTTAATGCCAGACAAAACAATGCACTTTCACGTTGCCCCCTTTGAAGGCGCAGTTTTAGTGAAAGAAGCCTTGGAATTTAACGGCATTCGTGACCCTTTCAGCCCACTTCGTGGCGCAGTTGATGAGTCACATGCGCTCAAAGAAATCTTTAAGCTCATTCGTAAAGAGCAAAAAGCACAAGGTTGCCAGCGCTCTATCATGGTGGCGCACAATGCCAACTTTGATCATAGCTTTGTTATGGCAGCGACTGAGCGAAGCGCATTAAAGCGTAACCCCTTTCACCCTTTTGCCACATTCGACACCGCTGCATTAAGCGGCCTAGCATTGGGACAAACCGTGTTAGCAAAAGCATGTGCAACAGCGGGCATTGCCTTCGACAACCGCGAAGCGCATTCGGCGCTATACGATACGGAGCGTACTGCGGAGCTATTTTGTGAGATTGTTAACAGATGGAAGAAATTGGGCGGCTGGCCTGTCGTTCCTGTGGAAAATGATTCCGAACAAACCTCAGAAGAGTAACTCGCTCCCACCTTGATATAAGCTGGCGGATCTGCATGAAAAATAAGACGATCCGCCCACTCTCCCGCCTTGCCAATCACACGTTTTAAACAAAAGTATGAAATAACTCTCATCTATGCCGAAAAATTAGGTTAGATCTCGCGCAAACTATTGATAACAAAAAACCTACATTTTCATTTCCATGTTTATACTCTCTTAGAACTGAACCGCACCACCTGTCTCGGTACACCCGCAGGGATAGCGGAAAAACAATAAAGCAGTGAAAGAGAGGCATTTAGATGAACCGTCTAACAAAACGTACGTTACTATCGACAGCGATTGCTGTGGCGACATTCCAAGCACACGGTGCAGGTTTCCAAATCAGTGAACATTCCGCGAGCGGCCTAGGCCGAGCTTTTGCGGGTGAAGCCGCCATTGCAGACAATGCAGCCGTAGCGGCGCGTAACCCTGCTGCAATGACCATGTTTGATTCGGCACAAGTGTCAGGTGGTATTTCGTTTATCCAGCCTGATGTGGATGCAACTGTTTCCAGCGCATCACTAAATGGTACAACCTTAGGTGTTGATGAGCATGACAGCGTCGCTCCAAATGCTGTCGTTCCAAACTTTCATTATGTTCACCCTCTTAATGAAAAGATGGCAGTAGGTTTCTCGTCTTTTTCAAACTTTGGTCTATCAACGGAATACCCGACAGACTCAGCTGCAGGCGCAATCGGTGGACAAACTGAACTGCTAACAGTGAACTTTAACGCAAACTTTGCTTATGAAGTTAATGATCAAGTGAGCCTAGGAGCTGGCTTAAATGCTGTCTATGCTGACGCGGAGCTAAAACGCCAAAAAGGTATACTCAGCAATGTTCTGGGAGGATCCGCATCAGATGAAATCTCCAACTTATCCGGTGACGGGTGGGGATTTGGTTGGAACATCGGTGCTCTTTGGCAGTTTAACGAGAATCATAGACTCGGCGTAGCGTATCGCTCAGAAGTTGATATAACCCTTGAGGGTGATTACAGCGGTTCATCTGCAACAGGAACTGTTCCAGGCGAGCTTGAATTAAACTTGCCTGACATTTTCGAGTTTTCTGGCTATCACAAGTTAGCCCCCAAATGGGCGATGCACTACAGTGTTATGCGCACTGGGTGGAGTAGTTTTGAAGAATTACGAGCTACAGGCTCTCAATGCTTGAGCTTAGCGGGTCAAGGCGTTTGTCTTCAAAAAGATGAGAAATGGGAAGATAGCTGGCGCTATTCGGTCGGCGCAACTTATTTCTTGAATGATCAATGGGAGTTACGTGCAGGCTATGCAAAAGACGAAAGCCCAGTGCCTGATTCACACAGAACTCTTAGCATCCCAGACAGCGAACGAGATTGGTACTCCATCGGTGCTACTTACTTTGCTACAGACAACCTTAGCATCGATGCAGGCTTTGCGTACTTAAGTGGTGACGATGTTAATGGCACCGAAAGTGAAAACCTTCCAGGTGGAGCTGTCGCTAGCTATGACTTCACCGCAGGCGGCGACGCATACATTTATGCTTTGAGCGCCAACTACACCTTCTAATAATCTGTTTCAATCATAAGAAAAGCCGATTCTTTGCAATCGGCTTTTTTGTTGCCTGTCACATTAATGAAATGTGGATGTAACCTATTGATATGCAGTATTTCCTCTCTCCTCACTATTTTTAAACACGTGTTCATATGACCACCGCGTCAAATTATTGATCAACCTCCTAATTAATAGGGCTTATCTGAGTAAAAACCTGAATTAGTGCAATTACTTCAAACATCAGTTTTGAAACTGGACAATAAATCCCGAAAATTAAGACACTTACAGGCAATTTAACAGCTATTTAACAATTATTCATACCGTGACATATTAACGCTCGAGAAAGTCCGAACAGCTTAAAAATAACGTATAAAAGCCGTTCTGTTGTTTCAACCCATTGAATGTATTGCGTTTAGGTTGCCAAGCAACCCATTGCTCAATTGGAATGAGAGGCTGTATGTCAAAAAAACTATCAAGAACAGCAATTGCACTCGCAGTTGCATTAGCTGCGCCATCCGCATGGAGTGCGGGGTTTCAGGTATCAGAACACTCTGCAAGCGGGTTAGGCCGAGCGTATGCCGGTGACGCCGCCATCGCTGATAACGCATCAGTCATAGGTCGCAACCCTGCACAAATGACCATGTTTAAGGAAGCACAACTCTCTACAGCTCTTCACATTGTTGACCCAGAAATAGACATCACGGATACCAGCAACAATCAAAAAGCGTCGGACGTTGCGCCCATGCAATTCGTACCCGCCACCTATTACGTTAGTCCGATCAATGATAAATGGGCATGGGGCGTCGGCTTATACACCGTCTACGGCGTTGCAACAGACTACCCTGATGCCTTTGAAGCGGGTGATGTTGCAGGGGACACCTCGCTAGCGAGTGTGAACCTTAACCCCTCTATCGCATACCGTTTGAATGAGCAAGTCAGCTTTGGCGCAGGCATCAACGTGGTTTATGCCATCGCAGAACTGAATCGCCACATTGGTACACTTGCTCCCACTTTTGGAAGCGATAATTTTTCCGAGAAGCTCATCAGCATGGAAGGCGATACGTGGGGATTCGGCTGGAACGTGGGCGCATTGTTTGAACTAGACAAAGATAACCGTTTTGGTATCGCTTACCGTTCTGAAGTCGAGCTTGATTTCAGTGGGGATTTCACTGATCACCAAGGATCTATCACTGGCACGAAAGGCCAAGTCGTTACTGGCGATCTTTCAGTACCATTGCCCGCTGTTGCTGAATTGTCTGGCTTTCACCAACTAAATCCTTCCCTTGCCGTCCACTACAGCATGATGTGGAGCCAGTGGAGTTCATTCACAGAGCTTAAAGCAACCAGTGCGCAGTGTACCTCTGATGGCGTTAAGGGCGTTTGTTTCGACAAACAAGAAGATTACGAAAGTGTGTTCCGTTGGTCTTTGGGCACAACGTATGACATCTCTGAGGACTGGACTGTCCGTACAGGTTTTGCCTTTGATGAGAAAGCAGGTAAATCTACGTTGAGTATTCCAGACTCTGACCGTTACTGGTTTTCTGCTGGTGCAACCTATCGCTACTCCCCGAACTTGACCTTCGATGCTGGTGTTACTTATATCGCCAGTAAATCTGGAACCTTCACCGAAACCAGTCTGACGGGAGAACGTGCGTTCTCTGCAAAAGGGGCTGCTTATATCGGTGCGATGCAAGCTAACTACAGCTTCTAGCCATCTATCCAGGGAGTATTGAAGATGAATAAAGGATTACCTATGAACAAGAAATTAGTTGTACTTGCTCTGGCATCAGCACTGGGTTTAACGGCATGTGGCGGTGAATCAGAATTAAGCGGCGGAAGCGCAAATGGTAGCTACGAAGACTACATTCAGGACAGCTTGAACGCACCAACACAAGTTAATTTTCAATTGGCCGGTGCTGACGCGAGCATTCCGGGGCCAAGTTTTCTTTTGATGAATCAGACTGATGGCACGCTAGATATTCCAACAGGTGGCGACAATGCACTATCAAATCCAGCCGCCGCAATGGGAACGATGGACGGATGGCCAGTCTCAATGCCAATGAGTTTGTCGTTTAAAGGCGCAGGCCTTGCCGATGGCTTTGCAACCACAGGGATTAGCATTGTTAAATTAACTGAGAGCTTAACAGACCCAGCTGTTACCGTAGAAAAGGTACTTCAACTTGGTACTGACTTTAATGTCATTACGAGCGCTGAGTCTGCCATTGTTGTTTTTACCCAAGCACTTGAACCCTCTTCCGAATACGCATTTGCAATCACCAATGCGTTCACTGATGCAAATGGTGAAGGCGTGGGCATGACCCGCTCTTACGCGACGTTGATTTCAGACTCAAACCCAACGTTGGTCGATTCACTCAAACCTGCAAGTGCATTGACGCAAGGTGTGAATACCATTTTCTCTGCAGTAGGTATCCAACCTCAGGATATTGTGTATAGCTCATGGTTTACGACCCAATCCGTGGGCAGTACCTTATATGCCACAAAAGCGGCAATTGCATCCGGTGTTGGTGACTTCAACGCGATCTGGAAAGGTTCTGCCAACCCAAACAACGTTGATCTATCACAAGCATACCTAATGTCTGTCCCAGCATCCGGTGAGGACTATGCAACCGCAATTCAAGCGGATACAAACTTTGCTACTTATATCGACCCTAATGGAACGATAGCCCCACTGCTCGTGGGAACGTACGCCGCCAATACCGTTACCGTCACAAAGGGAACCGTTAAACTGCCTTATTTCCTCGAAAAAGGAGCAGCTAATTGGAACACTACCCCCTTCGAATCTGGGATGCCAAGCCTTGCTATCATTTTGAGCGCGCTCGGTGATGAAAACGCCAGCACAGTGGCTCAACAACTTGCTGCGGCAGGTGTTGATACAGCGAAGCTGGCGGATGATGTAACAGAGCGACTCAAGCTTGTCGGTTTAACGTTAACAGGTGCAAATGGCGCTCAATTGGATGCTGAGCGGATCATCACCGGATTCAGCCCTATCCCTCAAGTAAAATCGTTGGATGACGTTCCTTTTGTTCTATTCTCACCGACAACCCCTTCTGGTGCGGTTGAGTTAGTGATCTATCAACATGGTATTACGTCAGCGAAAGAAAATGCGTATGCGTTTGCAGCTAACATTATCAATGGTGCGAAAGGGTTAGGTAAGGATATTGCAGTACTTGCGATTGACCAACCTATACACGGGGAACGTAGCTTGGATTCAACTCGCTCGGCGAATGTTGACCCAACCAACTATCTCAACTTGGCTTACTTGCCTGTAGGACGTGATAATTTACGCCAAAGTGCCTTAGACAATGTCGGTCTACGCGCAGCTGTTACACTCTCGCAAGCGGCAGGTTTATTTACGAATACACCACTTGCCACGCTGGATAATACTGCAACTACTCACCCAGCATTGTTTGGTCACTCTTTAGGAGGAATCACCGGGTTTAGCACTGTCGCCACCGCTAACAATACGCTTAGCACTGCTACCACAGACAATAGCGCAGCGGATGACTTGTTTACATTCTCTCGCGTTGCGGCAGCAAACACGGGTGGGCAAATCGTAAATCTGCTATTAGGTTCAGAATCGTTTGGGCCACTGGTTCGATCGCAAGTGACGGCTGGTGTACCAGCTGCAGAGCAAGAAAGCGTAATTAATCAGTTTGCTTATGCCGCGCAAACGGTGATTGACGCGGTTGATCCATTTAACCTCGTTGCACTTAATGATTATCAGGGTACAAATGTCTTAGATGGCCTCCCAATCTACATGCAGCAGGTAAAAGATGATGACACAGTACCTAATGCAGTAACAAACGCACCCTTTGCAGGCACCATACCGCTCGCCACAAGCTTAGGCTTGGCTGTTGTAGACAGCGCTTCACAAGCCACCAGCAATGGCCGAAACTTTACGAAGTTCAGTGATGTTGGCCAGCACAGCTCTGTGATTGCGCCTCAAGATGCAAACTTAGCAGATCTAGGCCATACCACTGAGATGCAATCTCAGCTGGTTCAGTTCTTGAGTGGTGTGGCAGAAGACTACTCCGTTGCGGATACAAGCGTGCTTGAGTAAGCACAACTAAACACTCCCAAAAGGCCAGCTCTCGCTGGCCTTTTTCTTTATTTCTCCCTTCTCTACAAATTCCCCTCGACAACATTAAAAAAAAACGCAAACTGTGATCTTCGCAAGGTGATACCCAAGCTACCTCTTGACTCATCAAGGATGACGAGGTGGTTTGGGTATACACATTTGGGATAATTTTTTGCCCGTTTTGGGCACAGAGAAGTAGGGAAAAACTCATGAATCCGGTCGTTATCGCGGTTTGTGTGATGCTAATGTTGGCCCTTTTAAGGGTTAACGTTGTCGTCGCGCTCACCTTTAGTGCCATTCTTGGCGGTGTGGTTAGTGGTCTATCGCTAACCGATACAGTTTCAGCGTTTGAAGGCGGGCTTGGCGGCGGTGCAACCATCGCATTGAGTTACGCTATGCTGGGTACCTTTGCCGTCGCTATCAGTCGTTCTGGTATTACTGACCTATTAGCCCAATCCGTCATTCGTAAACTAAACGGTAAAGACAATGCAAACGCATCTAGCGCCCTGAAATACATGGTACTTGTCGCCTTAGCGTTGCTTGCAATGTCATCTCAAAACGTCATTCCTGTACACATTGCGTTCATCCCTATTGTTATTCCGCCACTTTTGCATGTGTTCGCAAAATTGAACCTAGACCGACGTCTCGTTGCATGTGTCCTGACCTTCGGTTTGATCACACCCTATATGGTGTTACCTATTGGTTTTGGCGGTATTTTCCTTAACAACATTTTGCTGAAAAACCTTCACGATAACGGGCTAGATGTTGTTGCAAGCCAAGTGCCTCAAGCCATGCTTTTGCCCGCAGCAGGCATGCTATTTGGTGTGTTGATTGCCGCGTTCATTAGCTACCGTAAACCTCGCCACTACTCAGAAGAAAAAATCCGCGCGGCTGAGCCTGAGAAAACAGAAATTAAACCGCAAAACATCGTTGTGGCCATCGTCGCGATTGCGACCACCTTAGGTGCTCAACTCTATACTGGCTCAATGATCGTCGGCGCGCTTGCAGGCTTTATGGTGTTCACCATTGGCGGCGTGATCAAGTGGCAGGACACGAACGATGTATTCACGCGCGGCGTGCATATGATGGCCATGATTGGCTTCATTATGATTTCAGCTGCGGGTTTTGCTGCAGTAATGAAAGCGACAGGCGGTGTTGAAACCTTAGTAGCGTCACTGGCATCAAGCATTGGTGACAACAAGCCGCTAGCCGCGCTCTTGATGTTGGTTGTTGGCCTGTTGGTCACGATGGGCATCGGATCTTCATTTTCCACCATCCCGATTATCGCCACTATCTACGTACCACTGGCGTTGGCATTTGGCTTCTCACCGATGGCGACAATCGCTCTGGTGGGTACTGCCGCAGCCTTGGGTGATGCGGGCTCCCCTGCCTCAGACTCAACCCTTGGCCCTACGTCTGGCTTGAACGCTGATGGTCAGCATGAGCACATTTGGGACACGGTTGTGCCCACCTTTATTCACTACAACTTGCCATTGATTGGCTTTGGTTGGTTGGCTGCCATGGTGCTGTGATCGACGTACTTTGCTACTGAACAGTAAAAGTAACGCACAATAAAAAAGCCGCTGAAATCAGCGGCTTTTTCTATTTGAATGTCCCGTCCTAAATAAGGTTGACACTTTTCCAACCCGAAATTGGAGAGTGTTATGAAATCAACAACCAAGCGCACCCAACGAGATTATTCCCTCGCCTTTAAATTGGCTGTCGTAGACCAAGTAGAAAAAGGCGAAATGACCTACAAACAAGCCCAATTACGTTACGGCATTCAAGGTCGTTCCACTGTATTAACTTGGCTTCGCAAGTATGGTCATCTAAATTGGACTAAAGGTTCTCTCACACCAACCCGTCTAGGTGATGCTATGCCTTATACATCGACGCCCCAAACCCCCGAACAGCGGATTAAAGAGTTAGAGCAACAGCTTGAAGACA
>NZ_FOWR01000004.1 GCF_900115495.1 Enterovibrio norvegicus DSM 15893
GCATCGCCGCCTTCAGCAACAGACGCGCTCAAGTCGCCCGTGACGACTGCGGCATCGTCGGTGCCTTCAACGGTCACGGTGATTTGATGTGTGGAGCCATCAGACGCTGTGAGGGTGAAGGTGTCGTTTGCCGACTCGCCGTCTGGCAGGGTTTGCGCGTTTTCGGCGTTAACCGTGTACGTCCACTCGCCGTCAGTGAGTGTAAGGCTACCGTATTCACCTTCAATCGTGGTGTTACTGATGGTTGGGTTTTCACCGTTATCCGCGTCACTGATGCTGATAGAGCCCGACACTGTGGTGCCTTGGTCCGTGGTGTTGCCCGTCGTGTCGCCTGTGACGACAGCGGCATCGTCAGTACCCGTGATGGTAATGACGATGTCTTGGGTGGTGCCATCTGATGCGGTGACCGTGATGGTGTCCGTCGCGGTATCACCGTCAGCCAGCGATTGGATCGACGCGCTGTCAGCGGTGTACGTCCATGCGCCATCGACGAGGGTCAATGACCCGTATTCACCCGCCAAGGTGCCATTTGGAATGGTGGGCGTTTCACCGGTATCAACATCGGTAATAGTGATGGTGCCAGAGGCTGTTTGCGCACCCGTATCTTCAGTGATGCTCGCGGTGCTATCACCGGTGATAACTGCCGCATCATCTGCGCCTGTCACATCCACCGTGATTTGCTGCACCGTGCCATCCGACGCCGTCAGTGTGAAGGTTTCTTGCTCGGTTTGGTCATCGTTTAATGACGCTGCTTTGGCCGGATCGACCGTGTAGGTCCAGTTGCCGTCAGTCAGCGTGAAGGTACCGTAATCACCGTCGATGGAGACATTGTCAAAGCTTGGTGTGTCACCGTCATCCACGTCAGTGATAGAGAGCGTGCCAGAGACACTGGTTTGAGGCGTGTCTGCGCCTAAATCAATGCCACCCGAGGTCACACCCGTGACAACAGAGGCATCATCGCTGCCTGTTACCGTCACTGTAATTTGGTGCTCAGAGCCATCCGATGCAGTGACCGTGATGGTGTCTGTGGCTGAATCACCGTCACCCATAGATTGTGCATTTTCAGGGTTGACCGTGTAGGTCCATTCGCCGTCAGTCAGTGTGAGGCTACCGTATTCACCTTCGACTGTGCCGTTTTCAAGGGTCGGTTGTACTGCCGCATCAGGGTCGCTGATGTTGATTGAGCCGGAGACAGAGGCATCGCCGCCTTCAGCAACAGACGCGCTCAAGTCGCCTGTGACGACAGCTGCATCGTCAGTGCCTTCGACAGTGACCGTGATTTGATGGGTGGATCCATCAGACGCCGTTAAGGTGAAGGTGTCGTTCGCCGACTCGCCGTCTGGCAGGGTTTGTGCACTGTCAGGGTCAACCGTGTAGGTCCATTCGCCGTCAGTCAGTGTGAGGCTACCGTATTCCCCTTCAATCGTGATGTTATCGATGGTTGGGTTTTCACCGTTATCCACATCACTGATGCTGATAGAGCCAGACACTGTGGTGCCTTGGTCAGTGGTGTTGCCAGACGTGTCGCCCGTCACCACAGCAGCATCATCAGTACCAGTGATGGTAATCACGATGTCTTGCGTGGTGCCGTCTGATGCCGTGACTGTGATGGTGTCCGTCGCGGTATCACCGTCAGCCAGCGATTGGATCGACGCGCTGTCAGCGGTATAAGTCCAAGCGCCATCAACCAAGGTCAGTGAACCGTATTCACCCGCCAAGGTGCCATTTGGAATAGTGGGTGTGTCACCGGTGTCCGCATCGGTAATGGTGATGGTGCCTGAGGCAGTTTGTGCGCCGGCATCTTCGGTAATGCTCGCGGTGAAATTACCAGAGACCACTGCCGCATCGTCGGTGCCTGTGACATCCACCGTGATTTGTTGCACCGTGCCATCCGATGCCGTCAGTGTGAACACCTCTTGCTCGGTTTGATTGTCGTTCAGTGCATCGGCTTTGGACGGATCAACCGTGTAGGTCCAGTTACCGTCAGTCAGCGTGAAGGTACCGTAATCGCCGTCGATCGATACATTGTCGAAGCTCGGTGTGTCACCGTCATCCACGTCAGTGATCGAGAGCGTGCCAGAGACACTGGTTTCTGGGGTATCAGCGCCTAAATCAATGCCGCCAGAGGTCACGCCACTCACCACAGCAGCATCATCACTGCCCGTGACCGTGACCGATATTTGGTGCTCAGAGCCGTCAGAGGCCGTCACTGTAATGGTGTCGGTGGCGGAATCCCCGTCACCTAAAGACTGTGCATTGTCTGGGTTGACCGTGTAGGTCCACTCACCGTCCGTCAGTGTCAGGCTACCGTATTCGCCTTCAATCGTGCCGTTTTCAAGGGTCGGTTGTACCGCCGCATCAGGGTCACTGATGTTGATTGAGCCGGAGACAGACGCATCGCCGCCTTCAGCAACAGACGCGCTCAAGTCGCCCGTGACGACTGCGGCATCGTCAGTGCCTTCAACCGTTACTGTGATTTGGTGGGTTGATCCATCAGACGCCGTTAAGGTGAAGGTGTCGTTTGCCGACTCGCCGTCTGGCAGGGTTTGTGCGCTTTCGGCGTTAACCGTGTACGTCCACTCGCCGTCAGTCAGTGTGAGGCTACCGTATTCCCCTTCAATCGTGATGTTATCGATGGTTGGGTTTTCACCGTTATCCACATCACTGATGCTGATAGAGCCCGATACTGTGGTGCCTTGGTCAGTGGTGTTGCCAGACGTGTCGCCCGTCACCACAGCAGCATCGTCAGTACCTGCGATGGTAATCACGATGTCATGCGTGTTTCCTTCGCTGTCAGTCAGAGTGAGGGTGTCTGTGGTGCTTTCTCCTTCAGCTAAGGACTGACCTGCACCAGGATTGAGGGTGTATGTCCATTCACCATCAGTGAGCGTTAAGCTACCGAATTCACCGTCCACCTTGGTGTTTTCAATGGTTGGCGTATCGCCCGTGTCAGGGTCGACAAGTTCAATGGTGCCTGACGCGCTTGGTGCAACGACACCTGAGCCTTCCGTCAAGGTACCCGTGGTTTCACCAGTGAGGACAGCAGCATCATCTGTCCCCGTTACATTGATGACAAGCGTGTGTTCACCGCCTTCAGAATCAGTGATGGTGATCGTGTCAGCAACAGTGACACCGCCGTCGAGAGACTCAGCAAGCTCAGGGTCAAGGGTATATGTCCAATCGCCATCAACCATGTCGAAGGTGCCATATTGGCCGCTTTGTGTGGTATCAGGTAGCGTTGGGTTGTCACTGGTGTCTGGGTCGTCAATAGACAGGCTTCCGCTCGCGACCAGAGACGCATTATCGTCCGTCACGTTGCCAACGAGATCGCCACTTAACTCAGCGGCACTCTCGCTACCCGTGATCGTAACTTCAATGTCGTGAACCGTTCCATCAGATGCGGTAATGCTGATGGTGTCTGTGGCAGTTTCACCTTCATCAAGGTACTGCGCCAACTCAGGGTCTAGCGTGTATGTCCAAGCGCCATCGACCATTTCTAGCGAACCGTATTGGCCGTGGATTGTGCCGTTTGGCAGGGTTGGATTATCGTTCGAATCTGGATCGACGAGGTCAACTGTACCCGTAGCGGTGAGTAGGCCACCTTCAGCGACGGTGCCCGTTGTGCTGCCTTGCAATACAGGCTCTTGATCAGTGCCGGTAATGGTAATGACGATGTCATGGGTTGAACCGTCAGACGCTTCAATCGTGATGGTGTCGGTCGTAATGTCGCCTTCGTTCAGTGACGCAACGCTGTCTGGATTGAGCGTGTAAGTCCACTCGCCATCAACAAGGTCTAGCGAACCAAACGTGCCGTCTACCGTGGCATCTGGCAGGGTAGGGTTATCATCTGAATCAGGGTCGACAATCTCAATCGTGCCGCTGGTCGTCAGATCGCCCCCATCATCTAAATCGCCTGTTGTGTGACCGCGAAGTTCTGGCGCATCGTCCGTGCCTGTGATGGTGATAACAATGCTTTGCGTTGTACCATCGGTTGCTGTCAGCGTAATGGTATCGGTGTCTGTATCGCCCTCAGGAATTTCCGAGGCAGCGTTTTTATAGAGGGTGTACGTCCATGCCCCATCTACCAACTCCAACGCCCCGTATTCGCCTTCGATGCGTGTGTCATCAAAACTTGGTGTGTCGTCACTATCAACGTCTGAAATACTGATTTCGCCGCTGACAGTCAGGGTTTCGCCGGACGTTGTGTCTGTGAGGTCGCCTGTCACTTCCCCACTAACAACGGGGAGATCATCCGTACCAACAATGTTGATAACGATGTCCATCGGCGTGCCGTCAAGTGAATACACCGTGACGGTGTCTGCCAGCGGGTCACCCGCGTCTAAGCCGTTCAGCATGTCGTTGTGAGACGGATCTGTGGTGTATGTCCAGTTACCGGCTTTGTCGATGGTGACTTCACCGTACGTACCTGTGTAGTTGCCCGCGTTGAAGAAGTATTCGCCGTAATCCGCGTCCGATACCGTTGCGCGGCCTGAGGTGGAAAGCTGACCGTCTGTTTCGTTGATGGTAGCAGACTGCTTGCCACCAAACGTAGCAGCATCGTTTGTGCCATCAATGGTGATGGTGATGCTTTGCATGGTGCCATCTTCAGCGCGCACTGTGATGGTGTCGGTAAGGTGATCACCTTCGCTTAGGCGATCAATTGCGCCTTTTTCATCTGTGGTGCTATATGTCCAAGAACCATCTTCGGCAATGGTCAGTTCACCCCAGCGACCTTCAATGGTTTGCGCCGTAAACGCACCATCAGTGCCATCAACATCGGTAGACGTCAATGAACCTGTGGTAGACATGGTGCCATCTGATTCAATGACCGTACCGGTAATGTCACCGGCAATTTCAGCGGGATCGTTAGTGCCGATAATGGTGACAAGCAGTTCTGTTTCGGTTCCGTCCACTGAGCGTACAGTGATCGACTCGACTAAGGTTTCGCCTTCCGCAAGTGCATCAAGCGCAGAGCTTTGGTTTGGATCTGACGTGTATGTCCAGTTACCGGCGCGATCAATGCTGACCGAACCAAAATCACTGAGATAGGTGCCCGCCAACATGAAAGATTCACCGTAATCTGGGTCAACCGTGTTGATTGAGCCGGATACGCTAATTACATCGTTGGTCTCGTAAACATCTCGGGTTGAAATACCGGAGAAAACGGGCGCGTCGTTCACACCTTCAAGGGTGAACACTATCTGTTGCTCTGTGCCGTCTTCTGCACGAACCGTCACGACTTCGGTCAGAGTATCGCCTTCACCTAGGCGTTCAATTGCGCCAGTCGGATCGGTGGAGGTATATGTCCATGCACCTTCAGCATTGATGGTGAATTCGCCGCGTGGTGTGGATACGGTTTCTGCAACGAAGACATTGTCATTGCCGTCGACATCCTGTGAAGAGAGTTCGCCAGACGTTGATAATGTACCGCCGTTATCAACGACGGTTGCGGTGACATCACCATCAATCACGGCATCATCATTTGAGCCATTGATGGTGATAGTAATTTGGGTTTCGGAACCATCAAGAGAGTAAACGGTGATGGTGTCAGTAATATGCTCGCCGTCTGTGAGCGAGTTAATGGTCGACAAGCTACTGTCGTTTGTTGCATAACTCCAGTTACCCGCCGCATCAATCGTGAGTACGCCGTATTGGCCATCAAGATCGCCGGCTTGCATGAAGGATTGACCCGCATCTGCATCTACCACATTAATAGAGCCTGCTGCAGATAATCCGTCTTGACCTTCAGTGATCGTGCCTGTGCTAATGGCTGAGAATACAGCTTCGTCGTTCACCCCTTGGAAGGTGATTTCAATGTGCTGTTCTGTACCGTCTGCGGCGCGTACCGTCACGACTTCTGTGAGGGTATCGCCCTCACCAAGGGATTTGATGACACCTGTTGGGTCGGTAGATTCGTATGTCCAGTTGCCTGCTGCGTCGATGGTGAGTTCACCGCGCAGGGTAGAAACGGTTTCAGCAACAAAGGCGTTGTTTTGTCCGTCTATATCCGAGGAAGAAAGCTGTCCTGTTGCGGTCAAACCACCTTCTGTGCCGACAATGGTACTGGACACTTCACCTGCCACTTCTGCAGGGTCGTTGGTTCCTGTGATATTCATGACGATTTGATGTTCATCGCCGTTGCTGTCGACCAAGGTGATGACGTCAACGGCTTGTTCACCTTCTGCAAGTGGCGCGGCGGCCTCTTTATCGACGGTGTACGTCCAGTTCCCATTCACCAAGACTAGGGTGCCGTAACTCCCCTGAACGGATGTGTTGGCGATGGTGGTGTTATCGTTTGCATCTGGATCGGAGACGCTAATGCTTCCTGTTGCAACTGCATTTCCGTTTGTGTTGTCTTGAACGGCTGAAGTGGTGTCGCCCGAGATTTCAGCAACATCATCAGTGCCTGTTACGTTGATCGTGATCTGATGCTGAGAGCCGTCAGATGCGGTAAGTGTGATGGTATCTGCTCGTTCTTCGCCTTCCCCAAGCGATTGAGTTTTCTCGCGGTCGACCGTGTAGGTCCAATTGCCATCAACAAGCTCAAAGGTGCCGTATTGCCCGTCGATACTGGTGTTGTCGATGGTGGCTGTTTTACCGTTATCAGGATCGGTCACGGTGATCGACCCTGTCGCTGTTGTCGCACCTTCTGTTGAATCTTGAACGCTCGCTGTTGTGTCACCTGTTACCACAGCCGCATCGTCAGTGCCTGTTACTGCGATCTCGATAGTGTGTTGTGAGCCATCAGATGCGGAAAGTGCGATGGTGTCAGTGGCTTCTTCACCCTCTGCGAGAGATTGGGTTTTCTCACGATCAACGGTGTAGGTCCAATTGCCATCCACAAGGTTAAAGGTACCGTATTGTCCTTCGATACTGGTGTTGTCAATCGTGGCTGTTTCGCCGCTGTCGGGATCGGTAACAGTAATAGAGCCTGTCGCTGTTGTCGCACCTTCAGTTGAATCTTGAACGCTCGCTGTTGTGTCACCTGTTACCACAGCCGCATCGTCAGTGCCTGTTACTGCGATCTCGATAGTGTGTTGTGAGCCATCAGATGCGGAAAGTGCGATGGTGTCAGTGGCTTCTTCACCCTCTGCGAGAGATTGGGTTTTCTCACGATCAACGGTGTAGGTCCAATTGCCATCCACAAGGTTAAAGGTACCGTATTGTCCTTCGATACTGGTGTTGTCAATCGTGGCTGTTTCGCCGCTGTCGGGATCGGTAACAGTAATAGAGCCTGTCGCTGTTGCTGCACCGTCGGTAGAATCCTGAACGACTGCGGTTGTGTCACCAGTAACCACTGCTGCATCATCGGTGCCTGTTACCGTAATATCGATGGAATGCTGTGAGCCATCAGATGCCGTTAATATGATGGAATCAACGGCTTCTTCGTCTTCTGCCAACGATTGCGCTTTGTCTGGGTCGAGCACATAGGTCCAATCGCCATCGACGAGCTCAAAGGTGCCGTATTCACCTTCGATTTGCGTGTTTTCTATAGTCGCTGTTTCACCATTGTCAGGATCGGTTACAGTGATAGAACCCGACGCCGACGTGACGGACTCACTATCAGTGATGCTTGCAGTGACATCACCAGACACTTTTGCAGCATCGTCTTTACCAGTAACAGTGATCGTCACTTGATGCGATGAGCCATCAGTCGCGGTGAGGGTGACGACATCGGTCGCTTCTTCGCCTTCGGCAAGCGGCTTCGCTTTATCTGGGTCTAAGGTATACACCCAATTGCCATCGACCAGCACCAAGGTGCCATAAGCACTATCGATAGTGGAGTTAGGAATGGTTGTTTGATTGTTTGAGTCGGGGTCAGAAATGTTAATGGAACCGGACACGGTAATTGGACCATCGCCGTCGTTATCTTCCAGTTGAGCTTGTGTATCGCCAGAAACGGTTGCAGGGCGGTCGATGACAGAATCAGTGTCTGACGTATCGGTCTCTTGATTTGCGAGCAAGGCATAACGGGTATTACTGATGGCATCGATTTGTAAAGGTGATAAACCGGCTTCCGTTAACATGACATTGATAAAGCGTGGTATGCCCGCCTCTTCACTGCTATCAAATTGATGGCTTTCGATAACAACCTGCGCGCCCCAGCTTGAGTCTGAGACCACTTCGCCAGCAGCGGTTTCGGAATCCTCGACTTGCCCCGGATCTTGCCCTTCTTCGATAGCGGCAATGATATCAATGACATCTGAAGGTAAATTTAGGCTTTCAACACCGTCTTCGCCGACCAATAATGCGTCGTCGAGAACATCAATTTGTTCTTGGTCTTCTGTAACAAGCCAAGCATTTTTTCCCTTTGGCACAGAAATTACATCGCCAGTGTTCAGCTGCATGTTTGGTTGAGCAGGGCTTACTTCCCCATTTTTATCAACCACAAACGCCTGACCCACTACCTGGCTAAGCACTAAATTGACGGCCATATCCTTCTCCCGAACGCTTCCGTTTTAATTATGGAATGTGTGTCTCACAATCAACTCGCTGTATAAACTTAGTACACAACAATCGAAGCTGAGAAAACGATCAAGCCATCTCCAAGATAATGATTAATATGTGTTTCATATATGAGACTTGTGGCATTTAATGAGGATGTTTTTAGTTAAATTGCCTAGAAAATAAGATATTAAATGAAAGTAAAGAAGGCATGCTTTTAATATTGCATAGCAAACAGCGCGTATCAGTGAAACTAAGTAATTGATGAACAGTGGGCAAGTGGAATTGGCAGGTAGGCAAAAAAGCCACTAGTTTTATTAGATAAATACATGCATCTAAAGTGCGACAGAGAGAAGGGTATGTGCGCCACAAGTGCGTTAATTACGCGGAATGACTGGAGCTTTTTGTCATTGATTGTCCGTTTTACTTACAGCGTTTCTCTTACTTTGCCTTTGTGGGATGTTAAGCGACTGCTCTTAGCGAACAACATCGAAAGGAATGTCTAATGAAAGGTTTGGTGAAAAATGAGCCCGTCATCGTGCTTGCTGATGAAGATCTTTCTCACATCGATTTCTATCAACAAGTGCTCAGCGAAAATGGCTTTTGGCTCCGTTCTGTTGCCACACCTCAAAAACTTAACACCATTCTCGAACAGCACCCCGTTAATATTCTTGTGTTGAACATGGACTTTCATTTCGCCGATGGAGAGTCGCTGCAACAAGAGATCCGCAAAATCCGCCAAATTCCAACGTGCACAGACACCCGCATTCTTCTCACGACCAACCAATTCTCTGCCGAACAAAAACAACTGGCGTATCGCACAGGTGCCAGTGATTACCTGGTTTACCCCATCGCGCCAGATGAATTGTTTCTGAAAATGGGGATGCATTTAATTGCTGGGGCGCGCAAAGGCATTCCGAGTGCACTGAGCCGCAGTTTTAATGTGTTAGCCGAAACCAATATGTCCTTGTACCCCTTATTGGCGACGGCGGCGAGTTGCGCACAAATGTTGAAGAAAACATCGCTCAGTAACAAACAAGCGGTGTATGTGGATAGCCTACATCGTGCCATGAAGCGTGCCACGGTATTGAGCGACAACCTTCAAGATTTTGAAGAGCTTTCAACCCAGTTTCTGACGTTAGAGAACACGCCTTTTGACCTCGACCAATTGCTTGAAAGCTTACGTGACTATTTACTGGGCGAAGCCGAAAGCCGAGAAGTTGAGTTGTTGTTCAATGTCCCACTTGATGTACCACGCTCCTTGGTCGGTGATCCCGACAGAATGCGTCGTATTCTTCTCAATCTGATTTCTGAAGCAATTTTGATTGGTGAAGGGTGCCCGATTGTGTTGAGCATTAACGCCGACAACCTTTCTGAACATTCAGTGACGTTGCGCGTATCGATTCAAGAGAATATCGCTGAGCACGACGAGCCATCTGATCACCTCGAAGAGCTTGCTGAGCGTACCATGATGGCGATGTCTGAAGTGGATGAATCTATTCACCTACTCATCGCCAGCTACCTGATCGATTCGATGGGTGGATGCGTCTTGATAGACGACGAAGAGAGCACTACGGGGATCCATTTTAGCCTCGATATGCAAGTCTCTTCTGTTGCGTCAGACAAGAGCTTTGCAGTGCCTGTCGATTTGCGAGAACTCCGCATCTTAGTGGTGGATGACAACCCTTCGTCGATTGCTGTGCATTCCGCGATCATTACATCATTGGGATTTGACTGCGAAGCGGTGAGCAGCGTGGATGAAGCCTTTAGCGCGATAGAAGAAGGCCACCTTGATTTAGAAGGCGAACCGTTTGATCTGGTGCTGCTTGATTGGCACATGCCGGGTAAAAAAGGTTACCACTTGCTCGACAAGCTTCAGGCAGACATGCCGAAAGACAAAATTCCCCTGGTGATCGTGATCAGCGCCTTTGACAAAGCACACATTGAAAAAGAAAAAGGCAAAGGGAAAATCAATGGCTACCTGCACAAACCGATTTCCGCCTCTGTCATGTTCGACACCATCATGGATGTCATGGGACAAAACTTACCGAAAACGCATCGCCGCGTGTTAGATGCGCAGAACCGATTATCGGGCGTGTCTGTTAATGGGGCAGGTAGACGCATTTTGGTGGTAGATGACATGCCTATCAATCAACAAATCGCGCAGGAAATCCTGATCAGTAATGACTTCCAAGTCGATATCGCGCAGACAGGCAAAGAAGCGGTAATGAAAGTGTGTCCAGCGCCTGAACTGTATGACGCGATTTTAATGGACTTGGAAATGCCGGAAATGAATGGCTTAGAAGCCACGCGCATTATTCGGGAAACCGCAGACTCAGAACACTTACCGATTCTGGCCGTGACTGCGCATACCATGGAACGTGATCGACAGCGTTGTAGTGATGCAGGTATGAATGACCATGTGGCGAAACCCATTGAAGCAGAATCTTTGCTACAGAAATTGGCTGTTCACCTTGGGCTTGCGGTAACGACCACAGATTTGTTGGTGTCTGAGGCGGAAGACGAGGAAGACGAGTATGACTATGTCGATACCGAAGAAGGCATTAAGCGCGTAATGGGCAACGACACTCTCTACTTCAAATTGCTCAGTGATTTTGTGCATCAGGCACGCGTGCAAGAAAACATGCTGTATCAACACATCGAATCTGGGCAGTTAAAGCAAGCGGCTGAACATGCCCATACCATTGCCGGTAGCGCAGGTAATTTGTCGGTGATTGCGCTCAGAAAATCGGCGAAGCAGTTACAAAATGTCCTTATGGCGTTAGGTGATCATGATGCCGCGTTAAGCCAGTTCAAGCGCGACGTTGATAATGCCATCAAAGAAATCGGCCAGATTTTGCTAAAACGCGGTGGCACAGCCAATGATTCTAAACGCCAAGGCGAGGCGACACAAAACAATACAGGGACGATGGATAACAGCGAAGCGAATGCATTTTTGAACAGGATGATGCATTTCAAAAATCAGGTAATGGCACAAGATTTAATGGCCATCGATACCTATTACCAGTTGTTGGTGGATTACTGCGACGTTGCCCCCAAGCTCAAACCCATCGGTGACAAGCTGATTAACCTGGAATATACCGAAGCCATGGTGGCTTTAAACGCCTATTTGGATGAAGAAATGAACGGAAAACCGCAGGTTGAAATGGTGGGAGGTGCGAATGATAAACGTTAGTCAGGATGCATTTGATAAAGACACCATACTGCTGATCGACCCCTCTCCGAATAGCATTCGCATACTCAATGCCATTTTGGGAGAAGAATACCGCGTCATCTTTTCAACCACGGGCAAAACCGCCAGTGTGTTAGCGAAATCTGAAAAACCCCGCTTGATCCTGATGGACGCGGATCTGCCTGATATTGACGGTTTTGAGCTTTGCCAGAAATTTAAAAATGACATCAGCACACGCGACATCCCTCTCATCTTGATCACTGAACCTCAAGAAGATGAAGGGCGAGAAATGGGCATGAAAATCGGTTGTGCTGATTACATCAGCAAGCCTGTTTCGCCAGCAGAAGTGAAACTGCGTATATATAATCAGCTCCGACTGCGTCGTAATGAAGAGTTAATATTGCAGCGCGCACTTTATGATTCCCTGACAGGGTTGGCAAACCGCAACCTGACACTCGATCGTTTGCGCTATGCCATCACACATGATTTACGCCGAGGGCAACTTACCGGCGTGATGCTCGTCGACATCGATGGTTTCAAGCTGATTAATGACACCTTAAGCCATGATGTGGGTGATCAAGTGTTGGTGGAGCTTTCAAAGCGCATCACCAAGGTTGTGCGAGAAATTGACACCGTGGGGCGAGTGAGCAGCGATGAGTTCCTGATTGTGCTTCCTGGTTTGCACACAACCGAAAATGCCTGCCAAATTGCCAGCAAACTTAGGAAGACCATCAATAAACCCATTTCAATTAACGGTGATGGTGAAGTGCATGTTACCGCCAGTATCGGTATTTCGATTTCGCCGTTGGATTCCGATGATTTTAAACGATTATTTGCCAATGCTGATGTTGCCAAACAGCAAGCTAAAAGTGGTGGAAAAGACTGCTATCGCCTATTCACCTCAGAAATGAATGACAGTGTGCATGAGCGCGTGCGTATGGAATACCACCTTGTGTGGGCGCTATCGAAAAATGAGTTCTCGTTGGTCTATCAACCTTTGATAGATATGCAAACCAACAAAGTGGTGGCGGCGGAAGCCTTACTGCGTTGGAACAATGAAGAGCTAGGCTCTGTGCCGCCCGATAAGTTCATTGCGATCGCAGAGCAATCTAATCTGATTTACGAAATCGGCAATTTTGTACTCAGAACGACCATTAGAGACTTTGCCAGTTTGAAAAACTCATCGGGTGAATTACTGCATTTGGCGGTCAACATTTCACCGCAGCAAATCCGCCAACCCAATTTTATCGCCGACCTTGAAAAGCATTTAGATCACGATGGTTTTGACCCTTGCCGGTTAGAGTTGGAAGTGACAGAGGGCTTGCTGCTGACCAAGCAATGCCAAGTCAAAGAAATGATTTCACAGTTGCACGACATGGGCGTGATGCTGTCGATGGATGACTTTGGAACCGGGTACTCTTCGTTAAGTTATTTGCTGCAATTCCCGTTCGATGCGCTGAAAATCGACCGCTCGTTTGTCGATGGTATTACGGATGTGGAGCTAAATGAAACGCTTGCGACTGCCGTGATTGCAATGGCGAAAGGGCTACGAATTAAAACGGTGGCAGAAGGCGTTGAAACTGCCGAGCAATTTGAAATGCTGAAATCGAAAGGCTGCGATTTGGCGCAGGGCTATTATTTAAGTCGACCACTCCCCCTTGAAGGCTTTAAAGCATTCCTTGAGGAAAACAAAGAAATTGTGGTCCCAGATACCAGTGAAGTCACCAATGGGAAATCTGAGGATTATTCGATGTAGCGACGACGTACCTATACACCCTTTCGCTTGTCTCACTTCCCCAAACAATGAGGCAGTGAGGCTCTCTTCTCTTAATTCGGGTAAGGGTTATCTAGCCAACCAGCAACGGTTTGAACCGGATCACCGCCTTGGGGTGGTGTTAGCCAAATTGCAATTGCATCGGCGGAGATGTCGAGCGAGCTTGGCAGCGTATATTCCCAATGGTTTTTCCCTGCTTTCTTAGCAAAATCCACCACGATGAAGTCATGATCTAGCGTTCTTCCTCGATTTTCGCCACGTTTGACCTCAGTTGTTTGATTCATTGCCACAAGCGCAATGTTTGCGACCAAGGTCTGTGTACCTTCGTAGTCGAGTCGAAGCGTTTTGTCTGCCAGCGTTGCGGTCAATGTTGGTGCTCTTGGGCCATTGGCATAAGGAATGGCCTGTCGAGCGAAAAACCCTCGCCATTCTTGGTCATTAATGAACCATCCGGGAGTGTACACGCCACTGGATTGCCCCTGATTGACCTTGTCTCTTTGACGCTGACTATAAGCGGCATCAGCAAATGTGTCGTCCCAACCAATGTAGTTCCAGTAATCGACATGAAAGGCGAGGGGGATGACTTTGTTCCATAAGTCAGCGCTACGTTCGAGGGCATTGAGGGTAGCTTCTGCAGGAGGGCAACTGCTGCACCCTTCAGAGGTGTAGAGCTCAACAACGGTAGCGGGTGCGTCGGCATTGACCCACGTTTGACCGACACTCGCGAAAGGAATGGCCGCCGCCATTAGCATTAACTTTTTCATTCGTCGTACCTACATCCACATCGTCAATTCTCCGATATACACAAAGACCCGACAGTTGGCCCGGGCATTTCAACGATCGTTTTATTTGGTCAACTTATCAAAGCCATACTCAAATACTACACAGATTTTTCAACCATAAATCGATAACCTAAAAAGCAGCGTGATACAAAAAGGAACGATTCCGTGGTAAAGGATACCGGCACGATTACAAGAGGTTATGTTCCAGGTGTGATAGGGCGAGTGGCAGAGCCTCATGCCTATTTTTATGCTGAGCACTGAGCACTGAGCACTGAGCACTGGGTATTTGGTGTGGTATTTGAAGCAAAGGTGGCGACGGAGATATCGGCGTTTTTTGAATGCTAAGACCCAAATAAAGATCTCACGTTGACGGTCTCTAAGCATGGGCGCGTTGAAGGTTCCGTCACCATTGATCACTCGAATGAGAAAGAGGGTGTGGCTCACCTTCGTTGGTTCATTGTGTCAGATGAAATGAGAGGGAAAACAATGGGGACATTGTGTGACTGAACAAATGTTTGAGTTGTCTCTCTCTCCGATAATAGCGGCGAGTGGTGTTGGCGAACTATCCTAGTTATATCAGCGTACCTAGTTCTGCCAATGCACCTAGCTATACCGATGCATCTAGCTATACCAATGCATCGAGTTCTACCAACGAACCTCGTTATACCAAAAAACTTAGGCGTAACAACGCACTAAGAGTTGATAGTGAATACGTAATGGATTGACCACGATGACGTTGTGGTCACAATACAAACGAATAAATGAGGAAAGGAAGCGACAACATGGCCGAAAAAATCAAAATCGATATTGTCTCTGATGTGGTATGCCCGTGGTGCATTCTTGGGTATCAGCGCCTTCAAGCGGCAATCGATGAACTCGGCATCTCAGATAACATTGAGATTGAGTGGCAGCCATTCCAGTTGAACCCGAATGTACCAAAAGAAGGGGTGAACCTTCATCAGCATTTGATGAAAAAATATGGCATGTTGAAGATGGATAGCGATCGCAACCGTCAACAACTTATTAAGCTTGGTTTGCAATCTGGCTATGCGTTCAATTTCTTTGAAGAAATGAAAACATTGAACACACGGGATGCGCACATCCTTCTTGCGTTTGCGAAGTCGGTAGAAAAGCAAACTGCCCTGAAAACACGCTTATTTGATGCGTATTTTAAAGAGCAGCAGGACATTTCCGACCGCACTGTGCTTTCAGGCTTACTCGTTGAGGTAGGCATTGACGCCGAAAAAGCCATGGCACAACTCGATGACCAAGAGGCACAGCAAGCCTTTGACGCGGAAAATGCGTATTGGAAAGAGCTTGGTGTTTCTTCTGTACCCACTTTTGTTTTCAATCGAGAAAGCGCAGTGTCTGGTGCTCAACCCGTCGAAACGTTAAAGCAAATTTTGCAGGAACTGACGCCGTAGTCATTGCTCCGACAAATTAAAATAAAACGCCGCGAAGCTGGATGGCTATCGCGGCGTTTTTGTGCTCAATGACACTTTACCGTATTCCCTTTCCCGTTTTAAAGCGTCGTATTTTTGTTCGTACATTTTTCATTGGCGTCATATGTTCTGGAACGGCGCGGTAATCCAACATCAATTCGGCGTGGGCATCACGGATCGCTTGTTCTAATGCATCTTTTGATTGGGGAATGGATAACATGCGTTCGCTTCTACGTGATTGGAGAGAAGCAATGAATTACAACATTGAAAGTAAGCTGTTATTCATCGTATTTCAAGACTTTAGCTTGCTGACTTAACGGTGGTCTCTGTTAGTATCAATGTCTTCTAAAAGTGATATGGAAAGGCACAAGCAGATGACAGTGACACACAGATTATTGATTGGTAGTTACACCCAACCGATGGGCGCCATTGATGGTGAGGGTGAAGGTATTCTTGCTGTTGACCTTGATGCCCAAACAGGCGCGTTTTCTGCCCCGAATCTCGTGTCGCGCTGTGAGAACCCCTCCTATGTAACCGTTGCTGGCGAACATGTATTCGCGGTGACTGAATTCGCGCGGCAAGAAGGCGCAAGCATCGGTTTGTTGACACATCGCGATGGCAATATCAATGAAGTGTCATCGGTCGCGATTGAAGGCGATTATCCGTGCCACGTTGCAGTGAATGCAGCACAGAATCTGGTGGTGGCATCAAACTACGGTTCTGGCAGTTTTAGCGTGTATCGCCTTGAACAAGGATCTCTGACGCACTTCGATACTGTGCAGCATAAGGGCGTAGGGGCAAACCGCGATCGACAAGAAGCACCACACGCCCACTTCGCACAGTTTCTGGCAACCTCGAATACCTTAGTTACCGTTGATCTGGGAACCGATCGTGTGAGTTTTTACCCTTTCTCTGATACGCAGCTTGACCGAGATAATGCGCAACATGTGATTTTCCCTCCCGGCAGTGGCCCGCGTCATCTCGTGTTTAACCAGCAAGAATCACTCGCTTACGTGCTGTGTGAATTATCCGAAGAAGTGACCGTGCTGGAGAGAAAAGATGATGGTGTTTGGACGATCGTTCAGGCGTTTTCGCCCTTTGATAAACACAATGAAGGCGGCGCTGCGGCTGCAATTCGTCTTTCTAATGACGAAGAATATTTGTATGTCTCAGGACGTCAGCAAAATGTCATTTGCGTGCTTAAAATAGAAAACAGCAATACGTTAGCCTTACAACAAACAGTAAGCACGAATGGGATTAACCCGAGAGACTTCAACCTTTCTCGTGATGGCGACTGGCTGGTGGTTGCCAACCAAAATACCAGCAACCTCGTGAGTTACCGCGTTGATAAAACAACAGGCTTGCTGTCACCGTCTGGGTATGAATTCGCGACGGGCAATCCGGTATGTATCGCCTTACTCTGCTAGTCAGCAAAGCAAAGTGATACCTAAGCTTGGAATGGAAAACGGCGCTCATCGTGAGCGCCGTTTGGGATTGTTTCATCACGATGTTGTCATTCTAGAGCTGAAAACGATAGCCAAGCTGCAAGCTAAGGTTCTTCTCTGTATAGTCGCCTACAAGATCACTGTCTAACTTACCTTGTGTGTAGCGAAGACCGACAAGGAAGTTCGAGAAGTTTCCATCCACACCCGCTCCCCAACGAACGCCGTCAAGACGCTCACTGGCGGTATCAGAATAGACGCGAAGTGACGAGTACCCGATAAGACCATACGCATCAATCGCATTTTCACCACCAAGCTCAAAACGTTTCCCGATAGGCACGTTGGCGGCAAGAGAGTAATCCTCTTTATCTCCCGAGTATCGCTTTTCAAAGTCGTCGTTGGTGATTTTTGAAAACTCCAACTCGCCCCCGAGCATAAAGCCTCTTTCGAAGATGTTTTTCCCACCCAAATGGATACCGAATTTTCCACCTGCTTCGTCCGCGAACTCATGCGCACCAATGCTGGCAGCGAGATAGATGTCCTGATTTACCGCGTTCGCTGCTGCTGGTGCTGCGGCGAGAGATAGGCAAATCAACCACTGACATTTATTCATTACACATTCCTTTTTATTGTATTTTTTACTAACCCTGATTTGTCGCGCTTTTTTGAGAGTTTGTTTCTGTCTTTAATGAGCAGCCACAGGAACCTAAAAAAGTGCAGGTTTACTGTACATCTGCGGTTAGTGAGAAATGTGTACTGAAAACAATACTTCGGGTGAGGGATATCTATTCATTCAAGATGTTGCGCGCATAGTTGCACTTGGTGGATGTTGATATACGAATCAATGATGAGTCATTGCGTCGTACTAATACGCGATTAAGTCACATTTCACGCGATAACTCGTATTTTTAGGAGAGCGTGCAGCGAAGCTCGACGGTGTTGCCTTCAGGGTCTTTGATGTACAGCGAGTTTCCGTAGCCCTCTGCGCCATACCGTCTTGTAAATGCGGGTGTGTCTATGCCGTGCTGATTGAGGTGTTTAATAATGTCGTCTTCGGATTGAGGCGCTATTTGCAGGCAGAAGTGATCAAGATTATTGTCTGACATCGTCGGTGCTCCTCCACCTACTGCCCCCAATTTACTGCCAACAGTAACAATATCGATCAATGCATTGCCAGCACGCAACTGGGTAAGGCCTGTTTGTTCTGGGGTTTGACGCTCAATCGAGCAACCCAGAATATTCACATAAAATGCGAGCATGTTTTCAAGCTGGGTGGTTCTCAGCACGAGATGATCAATGGCGACGATGTTTATCATTTTGGTGATCTCAAAGGTTGCAAGATGGTGCGATTCGTTGTCTCAATCGACGTTTAAAGCGTGTCTCTTTGACATACCAAACGAGCACACTGTAGGTCATGACGGTGAAAAAGAGTGTGAGTAAGTATAGTGGCAGATCAAGGAAGAAAGTTTGAACGAAGCTTGGCTCTGCGTAATGGAAAAGGCCGATGAATACGCCAATCAGGATAGGGCATGTGATCAGTAAAAAAAGGTGCAGGACGTACACGAACATGCCCTGTTTTCGGTGGTGTTTCCATGTGTGAAATTTGTCTTCGCTACGCATCGCTAAGAATGTCCTTATTCTTTGGCAAAAGAGCAGGGTAATCATGAGGGGGGCGATTTGGCATTAAGAGGAGGAAAATTGCGACCGATTTAGTCTTGAGTAAGTACTAAATTTCTTATTGTTCACCGACACTCTGATGTTGCTCTCGTATCCTGTGAAGCTTGTTTTAAAGACCCTATCCATTGCTGATGCGTGGAGGGTAGCATTAATTCCTTGGTATAGGTCGCATAACCTGAGACAATCCGGCCGATTTCCTTATACCTGAATGGTCTCCTATGAAACTTCTCGTTCGTAACCTTGCTCGCACTACCACTGAACATGAAATTCGTGTTCTGTTTTCTGCTCACGGCTCTGTTGGTCAGTGCTCGCTGGTATTAGACCAAGAAACTGGCCTGTCTAAAGGCTTCGCATTTGTAGAAATGGCAAATGATGATGAAGCGAAAAAAGCGATCTCAAGCTTGAACATGAGCAGTGTGGCGGGCAACGCTATTCGTGTGAAAATCGCGAAAGACTGATTGCTGAACGCAAGACACAAAAAAGCCAGTGCCTGAAAGACTGACTGGCTTTTTGTTTGTGTTCCCAAACTCATCAAACCCCTTTGGCTTGCTTCTCTCGTACTTTTGCCTTGTTCTTTATGCCCGTCTTTTCGCCTGATTTGATCACGAAGTAACTCAGTAAAGCCATCAACGCAGAGAAACCCGCAAATACCCATCCAAAGCTGCCAAACTCCTCGAAAAGATCTGACAAAGACAATCCATGATATTGAAAGGCGGCTAGCGCATAAAAATAACTTGCGCTTGTCCAGATTAAAATCGCGAGCCAGCGTGTTTTTGCAGACATCAAGGTTTCAGTCTTATTACCAAAATAGATACCGGTCAGAATGGCGGGCAGTGCTGTAGAAATAACGCCGGCGCTTGGTACTTCAAACCCGAATGTGTCTTCAATGATGAAAAATATAACGCCTATCAATACGGAGCATAGGCACAAGGCCAGCGAGACTTGCAAGAAGTCTGGTGCTTTTTGGGGCGTGAACTGCTAAGTCGTCAAGCGATTATAAAATCGTGGCGCATCTTGGCGGGGTAGGTGTACAAGGTTGAGATTTGCGGCGATTGCTGCGTTCACAGCAAGTGATGTGGGTGTGCCGAGTGTGATCAACGAACTGACCCCTGCCATCACGGCTTTTTGCACCAATTCAATACTGCAACGGCTCGTAACCAACAAGGTGTGTGTTGGTTGCAACACTCTGTTTCGCATCGCGGCACCCAATGCTTTATCAACGGCGTTGTGTCTGCCGATATCTTCACGACACAATAAAATCTCTCCCTGATGATCAATAAGCATTGCAGCGTGGATCGCTCCGCTTATGTGCCCAAGTGATTGCCATTGACGAAGGGTTTCTCGTAGCGCCAAGATCTTGTCGTCATCGAGCGGTTTTTCGCCGTTCATTGGCGATAAATCAGGGATGGCTTGGCTGAGAGACTCCGCACCACAAATGCCGCACCCGGTTCGTCCTGCTAAGTGTCGTTTTGCTTGCGTTAAACGCGCATTAGCACGATTAGCGAGTTGAACATCAGCAATAATGGCGTCGTTTTCCTGATCGAGGCTGATCTCATGGATCTCGCTGCAATCATTGATGATGCGCTCGGTCAGTGAGAAACCGTAGATGAAGTCGTCAATATCTTGTGGCGTCGTCATCATCACCGCATGGCTGACGCCATTGAAGCTAATTGCCAGCGGCGTTTCGGTCGGTAAAGTGGAAAAGCAGGTCGAAGCGTCTTGGCTGCTGATGTAGTGGTGCAACGAGTGCGGCGCGAGGGCAGTATCACTCTCTAGTTGGGGGATTTCTCTGAACGCTTTTTTCTTCTGCATATCGTGATGTTCTCTTCCTGACGAGCATTTCATACGTTCCCTTTTTCCCATAATAGCGTTTGGCAGAATGCCATGCCTTTTATTGGTACTAAAAAGCGAGCTCACGCAGTGTCGCAATAACGTCAAACTCAGGCGCAAAACCGCACTTTACCCCACAGGTCGCGCATTACCATGTTTGAGATAAAGTCAGCGTTTTTGCGCGTGAGAGCAATGAAATAGCTACACTTTTTTAGGCAACCCGCATGCATCGGGAACGCGTTTGATTCATCAGCGATTCAGGACAATGGAATGACAAATTATTCAGGGTTTGGGTTGTTTAAACATGCGCTCACGTTTCACGAAAACTGGCAGCGCGCATGGCGTAACCCTAAGCCAAAACCGTATTACGACGTGATCATTATTGGTGGCGGCGGACATGGGCTGGCGACGGCGTATTACTTGGCCAAAGAGTGTGGCGTAAAGAACGTCGCCGTGGTTGAAAAAGGGTGGCTCGGCGGTGGGAACACGGCGCGAAACACCACAATTGTGCGTTCCAATTATCTGTGGGATGAAGCTGCACAATTGTACGAACACTCACTCAAACTGTGGGAAGGGCTCTCACAGGAACTCAATTTTAACCTGATGTTTAGCCAACGTGGCGTGCTAAACCTTGGGCACACATTGCAAGACATGCGCGATATTGAGCGCCGCGTCAGTGCCAACCGTTTGAATGGCATTGACAGTGAAGTGCTAGACACCGCGGGCGTTCAAGATTTGGTGCCGCTACTCGATTGTTCTGAGCGTGCGCGTTATCCCGTGATGGGCGCGAGTTGGCAACCCCGTGGGGGGGTTGCCCGCCATGATGCGGTTGCGTGGGGTTTTGCACGCGCGGCTGATCAACTTGGCGTAGACATGCTTCAACAAACGGAAGTCACTGGTCTTCGCATCGAAGGTGGCAAAATTAAAGGCGTTGAAACCCCGAATGGGTTCATTGGCGCGGGTAAGGTGGGTTGTGTTGTTGCGGGTAACTCGGGCGAGTTAGCACGCATGGCAAACATGACGCTACCGATTGAATCTCATCCTCTTCAGGCCATGGTGTCTGAGCCACTTAAACCCTGTATTGATACGGTGATCATGTCGAATCAAGTACACGGGTATATCAGTCAATCTGACAAAGGCGATTTGGTGATCGGCGCGGGTATCGACAGCTATAACGGTTTCGGCCAGCGTGGTTCTTTTCCGATTATCGAACACACGATTTCCGCCATTGTTGAGATGTTCCCCTTCCTCAGTCGCGTGCGCATGAATCGCCATTGGGGCGGCATCGTGGATACCACGCCAGATGCGTGTCCGATCATTAGCAAGACAGATGTGGAAGGTTTGTATTTCAACTGTGGCTGGGGCACGGGTGGCTTTAAAGCGACGCCGGGTTCAGGCCATGTATTTGCCCACACTATTGCGAAAGATAACCCGCACCCATTGGCCGCGCCGTTCAAGCTCAATCGTTTTATCAGCGGCCATTTAATTGATGAACATGGTGCGGCAGGCGTGGCGCACTGATTGGTGCTCACAAGTTTGATCAAACAATACACACCGCGTTGAACACATCAAAGTTGTATAAAACGCGTGTTGATGAAGACGCTTTGTTGAGAAAGGAAAAGACATGCTAAGGATTTATTGCCCTTACTGTGAAGAGCTCAGGGAAGAACCAGAATTTACGTATAGCGGCGAAGCGCACATCATCAGGCCGTTAGATCCTGATGCCCTGTCAGACGACGAATGGGGTCGCTATCTTTTCCACCGCAAGAATATCAAAGGCAGCCACCGTGAAATGTGGCAGCACACAGCGGGCTGTCGAAAGTACTTCAACATGCAGCGCAACACAGTGACGTACGATATCGATGCTGTGTACAAAATTGGTGAAAAACCGCCAAGCGATGACAACGAGACACACACAACGAATGGGGAGGCACGCGTATGAGCCAGAAAAATCGCCTCTCTGACGGCGGACGGATTGATCGCAATACGTCGCTGACGTTTACCTTTAACGGCAAAACCTTTCAAGGTCATCAAGGTGACACCTTGGCCTCTGCGATGTTGGCAAACGGCATCAAAGTAGTGGGGCGTAGCTTTAAATACCATCGACCTCGCGGCATTTTAGGCGCGGGTGCAGAAGAGCCGAATGCGATATTACAGATTGGTTCAACGCCCGACGCGGAATTACCCAACCAACGCGCTACCCAAACTGAGCTTTATGATGGGCTCGATGCGAAGGTAGTGAATGCGTGGCCGAGCTTGGAAAATGATGCGCTGTCGATGCTAGGAAAACTGGGGGGGTCAATGATGCCTGCCGGTTTCTATTATAAAACCTTTATGTACCCCGAATCGCTCTGGCCAACGTACGAAAAGCACATTCGAAATGCGGCAGGTTTAGGTGAAATTCCACGTGGGAATGACCCTGACAAATACGACAAAATGCAGCAACACTGCGAAGTGTTGATCGTCGGTGCGGGTGCCGCAGGCTTAATGGCGGCGCGCAGGCTGGTGGGTCAAGGTTTGCGCGTTATTTTGGTGGATGAGCAGTCGGAAATGGGCGGCAGTCTTTTGCATTGTCGCGAGACTATTGACGGCAAACCTGCCACAGAATGGCTTGATGAAACCCTTGAGATACTCAAGGCTGATCACCATTGCATGCTGTTATCAAGGAGCACGGCGTTTGGTTACTATGACCATAATTTTGTCGGTGTAATCGAGCGGAAAACGGATCACCTTGGCGAGCAACAAGGCGGTATTCGTCAGCGTATTCACCACATTCGTGCAGAGCATGTGTTGTTGGCAACAGGGGCGATTGAACGTCCACTGGTGTTTGGTAACAACGACCTACCGGGCAGCATGCTGACCTCTGCAGTGTCGATTTATTTGCGTCGTTATGGCGTTGCGCCGGGCGATACCTTGCTAGTGATGACCTCGAACGACGAGGGATATAACGCCGCATTGGATT
Source organism: Enterovibrio norvegicus DSM 15893 (assembly GCF_900115495.1). Taxonomy (GTDB): domain Bacteria; phylum Pseudomonadota; class Gammaproteobacteria; order Enterobacterales; family Vibrionaceae; genus Enterovibrio; species Enterovibrio norvegicus. The sequence continues at coordinate 23,548 of NZ_FOWR01000004.1, forward strand.
GGCATGAAAGTGGACGCACCGTAGCAGCGATCATAGATACCCGTGCGTATGCCGAAGGCGATCGTATTGCGCAGGCGAAAGCCCTCGGGATCAGAGTGATTTTTGGTCATGGTATCGCGAACCTTCAAGGCAGTTCGGGAATCACCGCGGCGGAAGTGGTGCCTATCGACAAAGAAGGCAAAACCGTCACAGGCGTCATGGAAGTCATTCCTTGCGACACCGTGGCGTCGAGCGGCGGATGGAGCCCTGCGTTGCACCTTAGCTGCCACATTGGCGGCCGCCCTGTCTGGCGTGATGATATTGCGGCGTTTGTGCCATCAGATTACGTCAAAGGAATGGAGTACGCAGGCGCTGTCGACGGTGATGGTACCTTGTCTCATGCCATTTTAAGTGGTGCGGGTGCGGCAATGCGCATTTCAGAAAGTTTGAATGTGCACCTTGAAGATACGTCTCTACCTGTCGTTGAGGACTTTCTTACTGCGCCAGCCATGGCGATGTATTTAGTGCCGCATCGATTGCCGGTGAGCCGAGCGCCTAAGCAGTTTGTTGATTTCCAAAATGATGTCACGGCGGCAGGTATTGAGCTTGCGGTTCGTGAAGGCTATGAATCCATCGAGCACATTAAGCGTTATACCGCGATGGGTTTTGGCACGGATCAAGGTAAGACAGGCAACATCAATGGCATGGCGATTGCCGCAAATGCGATGGGAAAAACCATTGCAGAAACAGGCACGACAATCTTCCGCCCGATGTACACCCCTGTCACGTTTGGCGCGTTAGCAGGGCAAGATGCTGGGCACTTGTTCGATCCATGCCGCTACACGGCGATGCATGCTTGGCACGTAGAGCATGGTGCAAAATTTGAGGATGTTGGCCAATGGAAACGTCCTTGGTATTTCCCGAAAGGGAATGAAACCATGGAGCAGACATTAGCGCGTGAATGCAAAGCGACGCGAGAAGGTGTGGGCATTCTTGATGCATCGACCTTGGGCAAAATTGATATTCAGGGCAAAGATGCGCGTACTTTCCTCAATCGTATTTACACCAATGGCTGGGACAAACTGGCTCCTGGTCGCTGTCGTTATGGCTTTATGTGTCACGAAGACGGCATGGTGTTTGATGATGGGGTAACGTCGTGCATCAGTGATGATCACTTTATCATGACCACCACCTCTGGCGGTGCAGCAGGCGTGTTACGTTGGCTAGAGCTTTGGCATCAAACCGAATGGCCTGAGCTGGACGTGTTCTTCACCAGTGTGACAGATCACTGGGCGACAATGACTATTTCGGGGCCCCACAGCCGCAATGTGCTACAACAACTGGTGGGCGACGAAGACATTTCGGAAGACACCATGCCATTCATGAGTTGGAAAACCATGAAAGTGGCAGGCGTTGATGCCCGCGTATTCCGTATCAGCTTTACGGGTGAGCTTTCATTCGAAATCAATGTGAGTGCGAACCACGGTCTATACGTGTGGGAGCAAGTGATGCGAGCAGGAGACCCCTTTGGCATTACGCCTTATGGCACTGAAACCATGCACATTCTGCGCGCAGAGAAGGGCTTCATCATTGTTGGGCAAGACACGGACGGCTCTGTGACGCCGCAAGATCTCAACATGGGATGGATCACGGGTAAACAGAAAACCTACAGCTTTATTGGTCGTCGCTCTTGGGCGCGTGAAGACACAATCCGTACAGACCGCAAACAGCTGGTGGGCTTGAAGTGCACTGAACCTTACAAGGTGATCCCTGAAGGGGCACAAGCGGTGAATGATCCCGATGAGCCCATTCCAATGACCATGGTAGGCCATGTTAGCTCATCGTATTTCAGTGCAAACTTGGGTTATTCCATTGCCTTTGGGTTGATCAAAGATGGCTTGAATAGAATGGGCGAACACGTTTACTTCCCATTGGCGGATGGAACAGTGCTAAAGGCTGAAATCTGTAGCTCGATTTTCTATGATCCGAAAAATGAAAAGGCAGCAGGCGCAGAACCGGAAACGCCTGCATCGACCTTGATGGTGCCACAAAACAGCGCGCGCTTTGAATCAGCGTTACATCATTTAGGTTCCAACGCGGGCACTCATGCACCAGGTGTTCATTTGCATGAGCGCAAAAACGTTAGCCATGTGATTTTGCGTGGTGAGCCAACGGCTGAATTTGCGTCAGCCGCTGAAGTGGCACTGGGACAAGCACTGCCTATCTCGGCATCAACGTCTTCTGAAACCGATGAACGCCAAGTGTGGTGGCTAGCGCCGGATGAGTGGTTGATCTTAAGTGCATCGCAATCTGCGGCAGAAACAGAAGCGGCGCTGCGCGATAAGCTGCAAGGCCATTACTCGGTCACGGATGTCACTGGTGGGCAAACGCTGGTCACCTTGACGGGCTCTCACGCGAAAGATGTACTGAAGAAATCTGTGCCTTACGATGTGGATGACGGTTACTTCCCCGTGGGGAAATGTGTCGGCACCACGTTTGCCAAAGCGCAGGTGTTTATGAAGCACAACAGTGAAAACAGCTACGACATGATTGTACGCCGGAGTTTCGCTGACTACATCGCGCTTTGGATGCAAGCCTCTGCCGAGGAATATGGCATGAACTGGGACTGCTAAATCTGCCCACATCGCTCACTAAGACCCGCATATTGCGGGTCTTTTTTCGTCATTCTCATCAGCAAGGCGAAGAATAACATCGTGTTGAGCGATGATGACATGCTCATGAACTGCTGTTAAGGATGAATGCTTGGCGATCATTACCGACCCGAATTTCTATTTTCTGTCTGTACCGGCGGTGCTGATTTACGGCATTGGCAAAGGCGGGTTAGGAGGAGCACTTGGGATCATCGCTGTTCCTTTGATGGCGTTTGCAGTGTCGCCTTTGCAGGCCGCAGCGATCTTGTTACCCATTTTGTGTGTGATGGATGTGTTTGCGGTGCGCTATCACTACAAAAATGCGGACTACAAGGTGATAAAGAAGATGTTGCCAGGTGCGCTGCTGGGTGTGGTGATTGCGGGAGTTTACATCAATGTGGTGCCGCAAGCGGGCTTGAAACTGACGATTGGTGTGTTGTCATTGTGGTTTTGTGCCCAATACATTGGGTCAATGTTGACCAATCGTACATCGGTCGCTAAACCCAATAACACTGTCGGCGCGACGATGTGGGGTGCTGTTAGTGGTTTTTCGAGTACCACCATTCATGCGGGTGGGGGGCCTGCCAGTATTTATCTGTTGCCACTAAAACTTGAAAAGGTCACCTTGATAGCCACCATGGCGGTGTTTTTTGCGCTGTTAAACGTTGCCAAACTCGTGCCTTATGCATTAAGCGGTGAGTTTGATTCAACCAATGTACTGACGGCGTTGGTGTTGATGCCTCTCGCCCCCCTTGGTGTGTCAACGGGTGTTTGGCTACTACACCGAGTCAGTCAAACACGCATCTATCAACTCTGCTATTTGTTCTTGTTTCTTTCGGGCGCCAAGCTCTCATACGATGGTTTGTTGGCAATTATTTAGCCAGATTTACTCAAGCGAAATGCCAGCGACACCGCAAGGGTTTGTGCCAAACACATGCTCGCGGCTTGAGAACGAAAAGATTCTACTTCCGCTTCTTTGACCACAAAACACACATCGCTATTGGCCGCGAGCGGGCTGACTTGGCTATCTGTAAATACAATTTGCTTGGCATTTGATGCTGCTGCACGTTCACACAGTAATACCGTTTCTTCCGAATAGGCTGGGAAGCTGGCTGAAACGACCACATCGCGTTCAGACACCAATGCCATTTGCTCATTAGCCATGCCACCAAACCCATCCACCAATACCACTCGACGCTCTAGATGGCGCAAGGCATAGGCGAAATAGGCAGCAATACTAAATGAGCGTCGCATACCCACCACATAGATGGTTTCTGCGTTTTCTAGCAAGGTCACGGCGTTGTTGAGTAGCTCTGAGGAAATTGTTGATGGCATCTCTTGCAAGGCGACCGCGTTGGCTTGGCTGAATTGCATCAGCATATCCGCTGGGGTGTCGAGTGATTGATGCTCTCCCTCGCGATGTTGAAGCAACTTAGCACGTTCAGTGTAGCTGCTGGTTTCTTCAACGAGGTTCTTCCGAAAAAGCTGCTTCATTTCGTTAAAGCCACTGAATTCGAAGGCATTGGCGAAACGAATCAGTGTTGAAGGGGGAACGCTTGCATGTGTGGCGATAACGGCCACGGTATCGAAGGCAATGCTATTGGGGTTGTCCATAACATAATGAGCCACCTGTTGAAGGCGTTTGCTTAAATCATGATAACGATGACGTATTTGTTGTTGCAATTCAGCGAGGTGCGTAGCCGTAGCCATAGAGTATTCCGATTCAAACCATCTCAACTCAGTGTAATGTTTCGAAATGGATTTGAAAATGGAATTTTCATTTCATTTCATTTCATTGCAGAGCAGAGCAGAGCAGAGCAGAGCAGAGCGCGTGCGGATGGCTAAAAGCGTTAAGCTTGGCCGAATGTCATTTGTTGGAAATGGGGATTTTTCACCAGCACGTCTATGGTATGAATCTGCGTGAGAACCACTTCCGAAGTTTGACGATCACGGCGAAGCACCAAGCATTCATCTCTGTCTTCGTTGTGTGTCGTATCTTCTGCTATGCCTTCAACCACATCGCCAGATTTGAGCGTGATCTTAACGGGGTAGTGGAATAAACAAGCGACTTCAATATAGTCGTAGTCACTGCAATTAATCATAGTGTGGCCTCAGTGCGTCGGTAGATTGTATTGAGTAGAACAGTATAAAAGAGATTCTTTTCAATCATTAAAGATAGTCGCGGACGTGAGACAAGGAAAGTAAACGCCTTTGAACGACGATGATGCTTCAACGAGTATCTACTTATTTACGCCAAAAACGAACATGCCGCAGCAGTGCGGCGGCATGTTAAGACGTGGCCATGAAACCTCTACGTTATGGCGTGATGACAAGCGCTTCTGACGACACTGGCTTAACCATAGGCGTGTTGGCCTCAGCACCTTGCGTCGATGCAATACGCACTTCGACACGGCGGTTTTGCGTTTGTCCTGCTTTATCCTTGTTGCTTGCCACCGGCTGTGTTTCACCGCGAGAAGAGGTCGCAATGGTGTCGCCTTTACCTGTGCTAGCAGCAAGATACTGCTTGACCGATTCAGCGCGGTTTAAGCCAAGCTTGAGGTTGTATGCATGGCTGCCGATGCTGTCTGTGTGCCCTTCAATAGAGAGTCCGGTGTTAGAACGCTTAATGTTGTCGATGATACCCGCGAGGATCTTCTTGCCTGTCGATGTCAGTGATGCCTTATCAAAGCCAAAATGCACCATCGCAATCAATTGATTGTGATGTGATTTCACTGTCGGGGTTTCCCGCGTTAAAAACTCCGCACATTTCTTGTCCAACCCCGCGTTAACGAGGGCTTCAATGAAAAGCGGTGTAGTAGGCAAGCCGTCAACTGGCCGTTCTAATTGCAGAAACTGAGCTCGATGGAACAACACTTCGGTGGATTGACCCAATGAAACAGTAAACGCTACTTCCGTGTTTTTGTCGGCGCAAATTTCCTCAAACACAGTGGCAGACAATTCAGCCGCTGCACTTGAAAACGACGACACACTCATCGCTAAAAATAAGGCTGGCAAGGTAAAAGCTGGTTTCATGATGTCTCCCATGTTTATTCGTAGTTTCTGTAATACAAGTGACCAACTTCTTCACTGATCAACTCTAAAATGTTGTCGTAGATTTCTTGGTAGGAATTCGCAGATTGTACGTTTTCAGCGCCCGCACACGTTTGTAAGCCCGGGTTTTCAGCAATGTTGTAGTCAAATCCAATTACCGCAATTTTTGCTTCTACGGAGCGGCCATCAACTTCTAATGCTTCGAGATCTGCGATGATATTACTGCACAAACCGCCATTGTAGAGCTGCAGAGCGGCATAGCCTGGGTATCTGTTATCGTCGGGGTTTCGGCTATTCGTAGAATCTTCACCATCAGACAAAACGATGATGAGCTTACGAACATTTTCCCCCTCTTCCAAAAGCTTTGCGGCTGCAATTATTCCCTCATAAGAGGCGGTACCATGATTCGGGATGAACATATTTATCGTAGAACGGAAACTTGAGAAGTCGTCCGTCAAGTCGACGGTTTCGAAGTAGGAAGAATTGTCACCGTCGACACGACCATTCAGTGATTTTCTCGTTGTAGTTAATGGGTTGGCTATCGTGCTATCGAAAGCAATATTTGGCGTGTTTGTCCACCATTTCTTAGAGAGGGACGCGTTGTTGTAGTTAACGTTACTGAAATAGGAAGAACCGTTGCTGGTATACAGGTTGTAACCGATGAAAGCGGCTTTGTTAAGCAGACGTTTACCATCAAGCTCCTGCTCGGTAGATTCATTAAATGACTCAAGCTTTCTGGTAATATCTTCAATAACGTTGATAACGCCGCGATATTTCGTTTGGCCATTCCATGGGTCTTTCATCGACCCGGAGAAATCAGCGACAAAAGCTACATCTAACGTATAACCTTGGTATTTACGAGCAACAGCATTACCCTTCATCTTAACGATGTCATCATATCCTTGAGCAAATTCGTCTTTCGGGTACCAAGAATCAAAATCTGATTCAAGCGTGACTTTGTATTCAGTAAAGATAAGTCCATCTTCGTCATAAACGCCCGGTTGGCCGCACTCATTGCCATAAATATCATCGCAGCTTTTTCTGATAATACTAATTTTAGATAAATCTATGTCCCCATCGGGAACATAGATGTTCGCAAACCCTTGCGCTAATAACCTATTATCGTTTTCATTCTTTGAAACATTAGCGGCAACGGCCAATGATGCAATCTCAATGGCATCACCCAAGCGAGCATGTGTCTGCAAATAGCGTGATGATTCAATGCCAAGCGCGAATATACCAAAAAGGGCTGGTATCATTGTGACGTAGATAATACCAGCGGCACCTCTTTGATAATATGATGATTTATTTTTCATGAGTAGCCTCTATCGACCAAAAGAGAGAGCAGTGGAACGAACAAATACAAGTTCTCCTCCGAATAGACGACCAAACAAATTCTCCGTTTCATAACAGAGCGTTACCTGGTATAGGGTGAGCTTATTATCAAATTGAGTAACAGGAGAAAGATCTATAAGCTCAGATAATGGTGTTGTGTTACTGCAGGGATAGGATCCCATTGCGAAAATATGTTCGTTGATATTTTGGCTAATTTCGTTTTTATTAGCATCAAAGCGTTGCTGCTCTATGAGTAAACCAAGGCGTGAGTCTTCGTAAGTCGCCAATGTACTACGGAGTGAATTCTGTATTAGTGCGAGTGACTTAGTTGCTTCATCGTATGTCATGGTTTCATCACCATCAAATAGCTGAGAGCGCTCTCTCAATACACTAACAAGAGAATATGATAGGCGGTCTAGTTTTCCTTTTACTGACTGTTTTACGACGATATCTATGGTTAAAAAAATGATTACACTGAGCATTAATAAAACAAAACAAAGTTCAATAAAGAAAACGCCTTTTTGATTGCCAGTCAAGCCTACCGTTGATTTTCTAATTTTCTTTCTCTCTCTACTGAAGTTATTGGCTGAATTTGTCACGCTCATACTCCTGGATAGAAAAAACCTCACGTGACATAGTCACATTTTCTAGGTTGAATGGGCGTGAAAATATTGGGGAATATTCAAAACTCAAGCGATAAAGAGCTATAGGGTTTTCATCTCGATCATCTACACCTGTAATATCTTTATTTGATGCATCATCAAATGATGAAAAATATTTAACGGTAACTGTAAAATCGTCAGGATCAATAAAGTTGGTCCAAATATTGGCTCTGTTTTCTAGTTCAGCACGGAAAATTGACTCATAATCGGCATTTGATGATGTTCTAGCAGTACGAGATGCTTCAGAAATAGAGTAATCTAGTGTTGAAGAAATGAATCCCATAAAGCAAGTTTCAACCCATACAAACATTGCATAAAATAAGAAAACAGAGCCGAGGGCGAACTCAATTGCAACTACGCCAGACTGCATTTTCTTATTAGGATATTGCGACTTTTTTCTTTTCATTATGCACTCCAGCGAATATAAAGCTTATGACCATTCACTTCGATTTTAGGCTCGCCTTTTACTCCGCTTCGCATCGTTAATACTATGCGCACGAAGTCTTTGTGTTCACCCAATTCAACTATCTTTGCCGGGCCTGTTTTATAGAAGCGCTTACGCTTGGTTGTGAAATCTTTGGCGCCTTGAATGTCAAAAACCCATTTCCCCTTTTTTTTCAAGAACAGGGTATGAACTTTGCCAAGATCGAAATCTGATGTGGCAACGTACTCGATGCCTTTATCAGTGGTTCGATAGGTCAATGCGGTCACGTGTCGTTTTGATTGGGCTTTCTTAGTTTCTTTCTCACTCGCTTTTATATTTTTAAGGGCAATTTTCTCTTTGTTGAGCTTGGCTTTTTGCAACTGCGCTCTGATTTTTATCAGTGCGTTTTCGCTCTTCTCTTTAGCGCTACTTCCTGACATAGATGGCGGCACCGGTGAGAAGTTCTCTTGCTTTGACTGCGCAAGTGCCTGTGTTTTCACAACACTATTTGGTGGGGTGTTGCGTGGTGGTGCCTCGTCGGGGGCTGGTGTAGCATACTGTTCGACTGCTTTCGCTGGTAATATATTCGTCTCCGATCCACGAGTGTCCAGTACAGTCGAGTTTAATGGAGAGAGAGGAAGGCTATGCATGCCTACTTTTCTGCGGGTAGACGCATTAAGTTCAACAGAATGTAAGCTTTTGTATTTTTCTGCCAAATTTATGTCGCTTTCACTGCCGACGAGCATTTGACTAAAGGCGCGAGTCTGTCCTGTCTTAGCATAGGCTAACAGCAAGTTTGCTCTGGTTGTGTCGTCCGCTCTGCCACTTTGTATTAATGGCGTGAGTATTTCTATCGCTTCTTTATAGTCACCTTTTAGAATGGCTATCATAGAAAGGTTATTTTTTACTGATGCGTCGTCATAGTGATAGGTTCTTGCCATTTCAAACGCCTGTTTTGCCTCAGAAAGGTCACCTCTGTGGGCAAGTATCAACCCTTTTAAGTTATAAGCTGTGCCATATTCTGGGTTTCTTCGAAGTGCCGTATTGACGTGTTGTTCTGCTTTTTGGTACCTGCCTTGGTCGTACAAGATATTGGCACGTAACAAAGCGAGTTCTGACGTTTTTAGCCCTTTAGGAGATATCTGATATAGCTGAAACATAGCCGCTTCGCCATCGCCAGCTAAATAGTAGGCATTCGCGAGTTTGTACCGCAATTCATCAGAAGCTTCCTTTTGGAGTTCTTTTTTATAACGAGCGATAAGTGATGAGTAGTTGCCTGACGACAGCAGTAGTTTTTCGCCATTATCACGAACATATTCGCTTTTGGACGTGTCGTTTGCACAACCTACAATAAGAAGTGTTGAAATAAGTAAGATAAGGCGGCGTTTCATTATCCCATAATCCTCATAATGCCTGGTGCAGTTATCAAAATCACAATTGGGATCATGATAAAAAGGATGAGCGGCACTGACATTTTTGATGAAAGTTTGCCAGCCTTCTCCTCGAGAGCAAGCAACTGAATTTCGCGAATATCTTTTGCCAACGTAGACAAAACGTCGTAGATGGATGTCCCGTGTTGCATGCTTTGCGTAAGTGTCATCACAAAACTGTGCATCTCAGGGGCAGGAATTCGGGCGTGAAGTTCCTTTAATGCTTTCTCTAGACCAATGGTTTGTGTGCGGTCGCGAAGGCGTTTAAGCATAAACGCAATGTCACGATCAAATGCTGCCATCTCAGTCGTTAAGTAAAAGAGCGTTGACTCAATAGTCATGCCTGTTTGAACGCAAACACCCATCATGTCGAGAAGATAGGGTAATTTTCGCGTGAGTTTTAGTGCCAAGGCGCGTCGTCGCAGCTCCAAATACATGTCGGGCACGATAACGACAAAGAGCATCAAAAAACTGAGTGACAGCATTTTGCTTTGTAGCGAATTCATCCCCAAGGTGTCACCGGTAAAAAATACAATTAAGATGCCTATACCCGCGCTGGTATACTTCAAAATAAAGTAATAAGGCGCTACGCCTGTGTTGTAGAAACCAGCCCCGATGAGTTTTTCTGCAATTTCATGGTTTGTTCCCGCGAAAAAGCTAGATGCAAAGGTGACAAATTGAGAGACTGCGCTGGGCCTCTGCTTGGGTTTTTCTAGCATTCTTGCGAGTGTTCTATGGCGAATGAATATGGAAAAAAGCATTGTTAAAATTACTGCTGTGCCAATAGAGACAAGTACTGCAAAAATCATAAAGTTAGAGCTGTTCATTACTTTACACTCCGCATCAGCAGCATGATTATTGTCATACCAATAGCTTCACTGATGAGTACGTAATACAGTAGTGGACGTCCGTCAGGGTGATTCATAACAAAGTCGTAGTTTTCTGGGCTGATAAACTGCATCACGCCAAACAGAAAAATAAATGGAATAGCACAAACGATATAGGACGACATTCTCGCTTCTGCTGTCATTGATAATTTTTTCTTTTCTATTGAGCGCGCATCGAATAAAACGCGGTTTAACCGAGCGATCACTTCTCGAAGTTGGCCTCCACGGTTGACGTTAACGCGCATAGTGATGACAAAGAATTGAAACATTGGGGTGGGGAATCGTAAGCACGCTTTTCGGAAAACAGCGTCCGTGCTTTCTCCCATATTCAGGCGCTCACCCATACGCTTAAACTCTTTCCCAACAATGTTGTCCAGTGAGTCGCCAACAAACACGATGGCATGGAGTAGGCTCTCACCTGCAGAGACCGAACTCGCGATCATGTTGAGTGCGTCGGGAAAGTTAGTTTCAAATGCTTTCTGTGTACGTATGCGCAAAAAGCGTAAACCGAAAAAAGTGGCAGCAGGAATTGTGATGAGTAGAGATGTTAAAATATTGAAATGAAAGAGTGTTTGTAAGATATAGACGCCGGCAGCAGACGTGACCAAATAAAATACAGTCACTTTTAGTACCGCAAGCGAACCGATATCTTCGAAGGTATTGTCAATGTTTCTTTTGACGCGCTGTAAAAATGTCGTTTCGGTAAGGGCTTCCATATCAACAACTCGGTTTTCCAGAAACTTAGTTTCAGGTAACGCATTGTTATCGCGAAGCATACTTTCACGACGTTTTTTTAAGCGGCTTTGTGTAAAAAATATGTATATGCCGAAAGCAATAAAAATACAGTAGATCGCATTGGCAATCATGATGTCACCTTGTTAAATATACTGTTCAGTTCTCCATCTAGACCAAAGAAGCGGGCTTTTTCATAAAGAATGGAGCGTTGCAACAAACCTGACGTGGTGAAGTCACCTTTTACTTTCCCGCTATCTGATATCCCTTTGTGTTCAAAACGAAATATTTCTTCTATGACGACATTTGAGCCTTCCATGCCAATGACTTCGCTCACACTCATCACCTTTCGGCTTCCATCATGTAAACGGCTGATTTGAATAATAATGTCAATGGCACTGACAATGGTTCGACGAATGGCCTCAAGGGGTAATGAGGCAGTTGCCATCATGACCATGCTTTCAACTCGAGAGATGGCATCGCGTGGTGTGTTGGCGTGAAGCGTGGTCATTGATCCGTCATGCCCTGTATTCATTGCTTGAAGCATTTCAAATGCCTCAGAACCTCGACATTCACCAATAATAATACGGTCTGGACGCATACGAAGTGCATTGATCACTAACTGTCTTTGTCCAATTTCACCAGTACCTTCTATCCCTGCAGGCCTTGTCTCAAGGCGAACAACATGAGGCTGTTGAAGACGTAGCTCCGCTGCATCTTCAATGGTGACGATACGTTCGCCTTCAGAAATGTATTGAGACAAAGCGTTCATCATGGTGGTCTTTCCAGACCCCGTACCACCCGAAATAATGATGTTCACACGACAGCGAGATGCAATAACCATGAGCTTGGCCACTTCTGGTGTCATTGCTCCAAAATCGATGAGATCGCCAAATTTGATACTCTGCTTCTTGAATTTACGAATAGATATTGATGCGCCATCGATAGCGATAGGTGGTAAGACGATATTGACTCGACTTCCGTCCAGCAATCGTGCATCACACATGGGCATAGAATCATCAACTCGTCGTCCAACTTTTGCCGCAATTTTTTTTGCGATATTTTGCAGTTGGTCGCTGTCGATAAAAGTGATAGATGATTTTTCTACTAAACCATTTCGCTCGATGAAAATGGCATCAGGTCCGTTGACCATAATGTCCGAAATTGAGTCGTCTTCGATAAGTGCTTGCAAAGGCCCAAGCCCGCGCAATTCGTCATACATCATTTTGACAAACTCGGCGCGCAAAGACGTTGGTAGTGGCATGCTGTCTTGATCGGCCAGCAAGTTTATTGCCTGTGTTAACTGACGTAGCAATTCGTCTTTGCTAAGCGATGAAATTGCCTCCGCATCAATAGCATCAAAAATACGTTCTCGTAGTGATCGATAAAGGTCTTTAGACGCTGACATTGCCAATTATTTTCTCCCCAGCATTGAGAACGAAAACAATCTTTTTGACGTTTGTGACAGATCTTCTCCAATCATCAGCGCGCAAAGTCTGCGCACTTGATCGCCAAATTTGCTCTTACCGGTGCTTAAATGAACACCGTTAAGCAAATTTTCTTCAATTGATATCTCATAAGGAAATTCAATATCTATTTTGTGGTCTAAATATTTTTCTATTTCGCTGACGTTGACGCTGCTAAAGCGAGATGCGCGGTGTTGATTTAACACCAATAAGATACGAAGAGATTTGGTTTTATCCGGTTCTTCCATCAACTTTTTGAGTTTACCTAACATTGCTGACGTTTCTCGCAAACAAGAAATCGTCGGTTCCATCATGATTACGGCGATATCAAGAGAGGCGTTAATGACGTGTGGGCTTACATCGAAACCAACAGATGCTGAGTAGTCATCAATGACAAAATTGGTTTCATTTGATAGGTGAGAAATAACCAAGTCGTTAATATCGTGAAGATCAATAGAGCGTTCTTCTTGAAGTCCTAGCGCAAGATAATCTAGACGATTGCTTACCTTGGTGACGAGTGTTTTTGCAGAAGTGGCATCAATATCTCCTGTCACTTCCGAATCATTGATGGTTCTTTTATCTCGGTTTTTGAGCCCAAGCAATATATCTAAGCTACTAGACATATAGTTATGATCTACAACTAAACACGACGTTTGTTTTTCATGTGAAAGAAACCAAGCCAGCTCCGATGTAAGCAGTGAACAACCGATTCCACCACGTATTCCAACTATGCCAACACGTTTGGCGCGACGGCGATTTTTAAAGTTGGAGGCCGCGATATGTCGAGAAACGACAGATTGTACAAACTCGGCCAGTTCTATTTTTTCTACGGGCCACAAGAGGTAATAGAACCCAAGCGCTTTAAGTTCTCGTACGACAGATATCGAATCGACATCGCCTAATACAACGACGGAAACGGAGGTGGGTAGGCGAGACGAGAGCTGCTTAGATTCTTTTATCGTGTCAGGACAGCCACACAAATCGATAACGACAAGTTGTGCATGATGCTCTTCAATTTGGTTTGCAACGTCCTTGAATTTGTATGGCAGTGCGATAGGAGGTGGATGTCCGTCAAAGCGAAATGTTTCCTCTACCAAATTTTTAACGTCGTTGCTGCGAAAGCATTGGATTGAGGAAATACCATCACTGACTGTGGACTGGACGTGTTGTGAATCTTTTCTGAGTAGTTCACCGAAATCTAACATTCTCACTCCTCAACTTATTGAGCGCTGAGCGCCGAGAATGACAGGCGCTGCGTGCCTGATAATTTTCTTTCGGGATACACCATTGATTGCCAACGCAATGCATCTTGGCTACAACCATCTTTTTCGTGATGATATTGGCCGATGATGGTATATCCACAATCAGGGGTTTGAACTTGATGTACAGTGGTCGATATCTTTACAGAGGATCCCTTACCATCAGCTTCGAGTAAAACACGTGCCTTTGGTGACGGCGTGCCTTGTTTCAGTAGCCAGTTTCGGGCCAACACTGCGAGTGATTTACCTTCTTTTCCCTGCCAATAAATGGTGGCCCCATGCACTTGTAATGCGTATTTGTTGCTCTCTAAGTACGCGTAAAGTTCATGTTTCGCGGGCGTCAGTTTGTTGTTCTTGATGTCTACTTTGTAAACGTAATTTACCGGTGTAACCAATACGTTCGAGCCTTTTACTGCCGGACCTGACATGCAACCAGTAAGTGCCAACGAAACGATGAGTAAAAAGCGACTTCTTAATGTGAGAATGCTCATTTCTTGAAGCCTCCTGTCGACAAAATTTGTTGCTGCCATTCAGAAACTTCAGGTGTAACGCTTTTCTTTATACCAAAAAAACGAGAGAGGGCTGAGGTTCTTTGAATGCTAGGGATTTTGATATTTGATGAAGCAATAGGCTCGACGAGAGAAACAGTCGCAACGATAACTAACTCTGTTTTTCTTCGCGTTGTGGATGTCTTTCTAAAAAGCGCTCCTAGAATGGGTACATCACCGATGAAAGGGATTTTGGAAAGTGCTTCTTCATCTTCAGTACTGAGCAAACCGCCTAGTATGAAGCTCTGCCCATCACCCAGCTCTAACGTTGTTCTTGCCCTACGAACTTTAAACGAAGGGATATCAAGTAAAGTATTACCAAATTGAGAATCTACTGAGCTTACTTGGGGTTGTATAGCTAGTTTAATTTTGTCATCCCTCAAGACTTCGGCAGCTAAATCAAGGCCAATACCAAATTCTTTATACTGAATGCGATAACCGTCATCTACTCGATAACTTATTGGGATCTCTCCGCCCACTAAAAAGCTTGCTGTTTCGCCTGATATTACTGAGACGTTTGGCTCAGAGAGAATTTGTCCGACACTGTCGTCATTGATGGCGGAAATAAATGTTGCAACATTTGTAGCCCCGCCGGAGAATCCAGAAATCCCTCTGAAAAACTGACCATTCCCACCGAACCCATCTGATAAAATGGTTCCCCATTCGATGCCTAACTCATTGATAAGAGAACTATTTACCTCGGCAATTGTAAGCTTAACGTTTACTTGTTTAGTAACAGATACCTCAAGGTTGTTCACTAAGCCTTTGTAGGTTTTTCTCGCCATAAAGTTGATATCGATACTTTCATCATCACTCGTTTTCCATTCCACGCGTGTCTCAGTAAAATCTTTGTTGAGCAGTTCCCCTACCATCGAGTAAATATCATTTTTCTCTTTTTGTGTTGGTACAAAACCGGACAAAACGACTTGTTCACCCAAGTTTAATACTGAGATGTCTATATTCGGATAACGTATGGATAGTACTTGCTCGATATTTGTTAGGGCATGATTAACAACAATTTTTTTCCTAGTTAACTCCTGACTATCTTCACTAAATACAATTAAGGTAGTCGTACCTATTTCTCGCCCAAATACAACCAAGCGGTTATTGTCAATAACTTGGTAGTCAGCAATATCCGGGTTGGAAATGAACACAGTACCAACAACAGATTTAAAGCTTAGAGAGCGAGCATCTCCTGTGCCTAAGTTAATAATACCAGCAGCACTTGCTGGTAGAGATAAACCAAAAATTGAGGCAAAAATGAAAAACTTAAAATGACGTAGCATTCTCTTTCTCTTTAATTTAGGGCTCTTGTTTGCCCACGTATCTCTACAACCGACTTGAAGTTTGGTAATACATCATGTGTATTGGCATTTATATCCATATTGTGAGACTGGACTTTGAACGATGATTTTATAACTTCGATAATCCCAATTCGTCGAGCAATCACCATCTTTGCAATCTGTTGACGACTTAATTCAATTGTTAGAGGGAGAAAATCGTCATCGTTTTCGTCAATAGCGAGTACTTTTACATTTTTAATGAGTGGTGATACTGCTAAAGATCGAAAAGAACTAATATATTTGGAGTTTGACGTTTCCCCAATATTTTGTTCATCAGATGTTAAAATAATAATATCTACAAAGTCTCCTACCGAGATACCTAACCCAATGTAGTCTGAACGAAGAATATTGAGAGGGTAAGGCGTCATACCTTCCCTAGTGACAGCATCAAGATACCCAGGGTCTCCAGGCATTAAAAAATCATTGGATCTTATGAACTCTGATGCATTTATGTTTCTTTTAGCGACCATTCCTGAGATGTGATTAATTTGAATGTTATTAGATATTCCATTTTTTAGAGCATCCTCTTCCGTTAGTTTTATATATCTAATATCAGGTCTTTCCAGAATTTCGCCCTTACGAATGTCTGAATTTAACTGTGCGACCTTGTAGATAACATTCGGAGCAATGACTGCACTTGGAGTTTTACTTTTAAAAAAACCACTTAGCCCCAAGACTCCGATGAATACTAATAAAATGGAGATAAGGAAAAAAACGCGCTGACTCATTGTTTAGCTCAACTTGCTAAGATAAATACCCATCAAACCTGATATTACAATTGGTATCCCATAAGGCACACCATCGTCAGGTTTGTTGTAAGAAATTTTCTTTCTAATAAGAATGACTGTTGCTAAAACTCCTCCAATAATCCCAGTTAAAATTAATGATAACTGAAAGTAAGATGGATCAATAACAATCGAGTAGACAGCCAGTAATTTTGAGTCACCTGCAGCTAGAATCCCGAACCTGAACAAAATCAGCCCAAAAAGCAATACTGAGATAGATTGATAGAAGTGAAGTGATAATAGATGGTTTTTCACACTCATCAGCATGCATGTAACACCTATTACTAGAATGATCACATTACTTATCCTTCTATGCCTTACATCACTCAAAATTACTGCTATTGAGCTGGATATCAAGACAATGTCAAGAAACATTAATCTTTCAAATTATCTTATTAGTGAGGATTAAGTTGTAGCTGCGGTTAGGTTAGCTGTGATTTTGTCGATAGCAGCTTTCAGTGCTGCAGAAAATGTACCTGTATCATCAAATACCAACAACATGATAGATGAAATGGCCACACCGATAACAGCATATTCTATGGCTGTAACGCCACGCTCATCTTTGAGGTATGCTTTTAAATGTTGCTCATAGAAAAAGCTCTTGGCTTTATAAAAAATTGACATGGTTAGACTCCATTCACTTTTTGGTCATTTAATGGTTGTTAATGTAAGGTGACTTTTATCTATCCGTACTTACAATAGGGTGTTAGTGACAAACAGATGATTTCAAAGTCAGCAATTAAGATATATCTCATGTGTAAAATAATCTATATGTTGGCCTCGTCTCACTTGATTCACATGAAGATCTAGTGTCTCAATATTGAGTTGGTGTGAGGGCTAAGAATAAAAAAAATCATATGCTACAGTGTGATTATAATCTTGGCTTAGTGTGTGTTATGTCACGAATATTAATGTGAAACTAATTTGTTTGTCTAATTTCTGGTTCGCTTAAATTAGTATTTGCTAAGTTATTTTTTTTGAAGGTCTTCACAATATTTTTTAGTGAAAAGTGGCGTTTAAATTTAATTCTTAAGTGTCTAATTTCATTGCTCTTATATTTTACTGGATCCGTTGATCATATGTCTGTACAGGGTGACATGAAAAATAGTCATAATTCCCATGTCAAAATTTTAGATGGTGGGAAAAATAAGGGATTATTAAGTTGAAGATGATTAATGTTGTCATATTAATTGGGCATTTTTCTTATTAGATTAGGGCCTTTTTACTTAATTATTTCGCATTAATATTTGAAATCTAGGTAAGAGTCACCTTTCAAGTAAGGTTATTCATCTTCAATTTTAAATGGAATGTAGGGCGATTCTGTTTGTACTAACAGTGACTGATAGGTGGTTAAAGAGTATGTATGAGTGGTATGTAAATAGCGTTTGGCGCTCTTATTCTATAGCGTTTCCGCCAAACTCAGTATTGAGATGAGGCGGATTAACGAAGTGTCTAAGTATGGCGTATGTTTGTTGATAAAGGTTTAAGCAACGCACGTTTTTTCTCAATTCAATAACACGATTTATGTCCCATGAATAGTAAGGTGCCCCAGCAAAAGCTAACCATCTTCTAACACAAGGCTTCTGATTTGAGGCTATTGTTAGTGGGTAAGTTGTGAAACATTATTGTGTGGCATACCATTGTCCTTTGACTAATGCTGTTTTGTTGTTTGGCGAGACGTCTTCACGAAGGCGCGGTGATGAGATTGTTTGTGAAAGCGTTGGCGCGGTCAGTGACCGAGTTTTTAAAATCGATGGGTTCCACACTGTCTAAATGGTCAAAAGACCTCGACGCCTATGATAAGCAGGCTAAGCAGATGCGCCGTGAAGATAGATTGGGTGAAGTTGATTACTCTGCTCAAGAAGACCTTACGAGCAAAACGTCGAAACAAAACGAGGACGAGCTGCGCGAACAGTAATGTGTCGCATAGATTATTTGGGCGTCACCAACGTAAACCGCAACACAAACGTCATTCCCCCTTTTTGATTGATATTGGCTTGAATATCCCCTCCAATGTCTCGCATGTTATTTGCAACAATCGATAGTCCCAACCCTAGTCCTTTCCCTATTTTCTTGTTGGTTGTAAAAGGTTCAAAGATCGTTGAAAGCGCTTCGCCATCAATGCCACACCCGTTATCTGATATTTTTACTTCTAGTGATGTTTCAGTCGGTACCACTGAGATGGTGATTCTTGGCTGCGGGGTGTGCTCTAAGGCATCAATGGCATTGGAAACAAGGTTGCCTAGAACTTGTCGTAGCCGTTGTTCTTCAGCCTGTATCTTTGGTAAGCCTGAGGGAATACGCACTCTCACGTCTATCTCTAACAACTGCTGCTGATAAATTCGCAATACCTCCTGTAATCCCTCAGTAAAAGACACGGCATGTAAACGTTCAGGCTTGTTATAGGCGAAGGTTTTGAGTTGTGTTGCCATGTCGACCATTCTATCTATCAAGGTTTCGATGAGATCATTGTTGGCCGCTACCATTGCCATTTCTCCACGTTCTGAAAGCAGGGCATTGGACGTGGTGAGCGTTCTTAGACCAGTCAGTGGTTGATTCAGTTCATGAACGATCGCGCTGGACATTCTGCCGAGTGCCGCCATTTTACTTGATGCAATCAGGCTAGCTTGTGCCTCGCGCAGCTCTGATGTTCTCTCTTCAACACGCTGAGCGAGTTGCATGTTGGCTTGATTGAGTGCGTGTTCGGCTTTTTTTCGTTTACTGATGTCTAACACGGTAGCGAGATAATACTGGGTGCCGTGAAAGGGAAATGACGTCAGTGAAAATAAAACGGGAAACGTCGACTGATCTTGACGAACGGCTACTTTTTCAACCGCGCTCATTTCTTCTATGCGGTTGTCGATGCTGTTAGGCGATTCGGGGAATTGTGTTGATTCAGGAAAGAGAGGCGATTGCGTGTCGTCATGTTTCTTGAAGAGTTGGCGCAAATTAATCTCAGCGAAGGAAGCATCTTCAATCGCAAATTGTTGAATGGCCATGGCATTAATATCGACGATATTTCCTTGTTCATTGAGCAGTAGCAAACCCACTTGCGTCTTATTGATCATTTGGTTGAGCTTCTGTTCTGACTCTTTAATTAATGCCTGAATACGTTGTTGTGAAAGTTGCTTTTGATGCCGTTGATACCCAATAACGCCGATCAGGAACAACAGCAAAAAGAACATTGAAGCGCTTAACCCAATTGTTGTAGACGTTCTATCAACTGGCGTCGTGGGAGAAAGGTAAGTGAGTAACCATTTAACATCATCCAGTCGGATCGTTTGAGAAAAATAGCGTTGATTGTCCATATCCCAAAGGGTGAGCGATTCTCCCTGTAAGAGTGTTTTTTCGGTGATGTTAATGCGGCTTTCAGCGTCATTTAGCCAATCCGCGCTGTAGGTATCGCTGCTCGAAAGGAAGAACTTCCCATTGGGGTCACGCAATAGGATGACATCCGAACTGGTTAACCATTGATCGGTTAAAAGGCGAAGATCCAGTTGAACCACCACAATGCCGACGATCGCTAAATGTTCAAATATTGGCGCGGAGAGATAGTAAAAAGGGCGCTCCCCTTTGGTTTTTAGGACGAGGGATGTGCCTTCCCCAAGTCGATGAATATCCGCCACAATGGTTTGTAAATCGGCGTTACTGATGTGGTCGCCCGCGATGCTAGAGGCGACCAATTGCCCTTTATCCGACAAGAGATACCAACCCTCGGTATTGGCGGCTTTATCGAGTTGGCTGAGGGCTTGATCAATGTCGTCTGATTGGTCTAAACGACCAACCACTAAGGACACAGCGTCAGGATTGTTGTTGATGAGATACGGCAAATGATAGAAACGTCGCAGTGCGTGACGCATTTCGCCAATCGCGTTGAGTAAGCTTTGTTGTGCGTTGTTCTGCGCTTGTTGGGTAAGCCATTGGTGGGCCATTTCTTTGCTCCCCCAATAAAACGTAAAGACGAGCAATGTGGCTACAGAAACCAAAATCCATTTACGATCCATGTGCCGTTTCCTGCTTCTCATCTTCTGATTACTTAAGCGTTCTCTGAATGCCTCAGGTTCCGCTGACTTATCCCTTTGCGAGCATTACAGTATATATTTAAGCCATCTTAAGACAGCATTGCTTGCCAAAAGATACTGAAAGCGTGATGGTTGCGTATCGATAGACATCGACTTCCTCCCATGTTTAACGTGAGGTTTGATGGGGCGAGACAAAGACATTTGCAGTAGTGGTTAATACATGGAAAACACACAAGACGCACGGATAGCGCTGATCGAAGATGATGAAATTGTGCGACAAGCCACCACGCAGTGGCTCCAGTTGGCTGGGTTTCTGGTGGAAGAATTTGCCACGGGATACGCGGCACTCGCCAAAATACGCGCGGGTGAATTTGACGCGATCATTAGCGATGTGAGATTACCCGACATTGATGGAATTTCGTTGCTAGAGCAATTCAAGTCGAACCAAATTGATGCGCCAGTGCTTATTATTACCGGTCATGGCGATGTCGATATGGCGGTTAAAGCGTTGCAGTTGGGCGCGTTTGATTTTATCGAGAAACCCTTCAAGCCCGATCGATTATCCAAGCGCGTGACGCAGGCTGTTGAGCATTTTAGGGCACAAGCATCGACGCACCTCAGAGGCGAATATCTTGCACGCGTTTCAGGGTTAGAGAAAGTTCTGATTGGACAAAGCGATGCCATGTGCCACTTGCGGGAGCAAATTGCGCACGTGGCGAAGATTGATACCAATGTCATTATTTATGGCGAAACAGGGTGCGGGAAAGAGCTGGTTGCCAACAGCCTGCACAATGAAAGCGAGCGTCGATCACGAACTTTTGTTCCTATTAACTGCGGCGCCGTGCCAGAAAATCTTTTTGAAAGTGAGCTGTTTGGTCATGAAGTGGGGGCGTTTACAGGCGCGTCAAAACGTCGCATCGGTAAGCTTGAATATGCCGACAAAGGCACGCTCTTTCTTGATGAAATTGAAAGTATGCCTGCGGCGATGCAAGTGAAGGTGCTGCGAAGCTTGCAGGAAAACACGGTGGAGCGCGTGGGTGGAAATCAATCTATACATATCGATCTGCGTGTTATCGCCGCTGCAAAGGAAGATCTTTTGGCGCACCCGTCGTTTCGGCAAGATCTCTTCTATCGGTTAAATGTGGCGCAAATCTCCATTCCTCCACTTCGCGATCGAAGTGAAGACATCTTGATGTTATTTGAGCATTTCTCCCAGCAAGCGAATGCCAATACGCGCGTGCTTAGCGAGGCTGATCGCAAAGGCATGTTGTCCTATTCATGGCCGGGGAATGTCAGGGAGCTGCGTAACATTGCGGTGCGTTACGCCCTCGATAACTCTGTTTCTGCCATTGAGGTGTTATCAATGCGGCCAACATCGACGGTAGAGCTGAGTACGAAAGGGGTACCTCTTGCTGTGCAGCTGGATAACTTTGAGCGAAAAGTGTTGAGTGAAGCCTTGAAACGACACCAAGGCCGAATCCTTGAGGTGATGGAAGAGCTCGATCTTCCACGTCGAACATTGAACCAAAAAATGCAGAAATTTGGCTTGAACAGGGCAGATTTCAAAGATTGAGTCATCGGCAGATTCTTGCTCATTCCGCAATGCGCTGATGTTATGCACTTCTGTTCCCCCCTTGTGCCATCAGGCTCTTTCTCCAAAACAATGAGCAATATCTTGCCGACAGCAATTCGTGTGAATCAGCATGTTTTTGCTCATTGCTTGGGTGTATAAAGTTTTTTTCTTTGTAAAACAAGAGATTGAATCTTGGCACTGTGCTTGCCTATAGCCCTGCTGGTTAACATTTCGTTAACGGAATAAAAGCAGTAGGAGTACAGGGATGACAATCAAGAAGTTAGCAACCGCGTTGACGCTGGTAATGGCAACACTAGGCACCGTGTCCGTCGCATCCGCCGCGGAAGATCGCAGCTACATTCTCGCCACGGCGTCTACGGGGGGAACGTATTACCCTGTTGGCGTCGCGTTAGCCACGCTGAGCAAAGTGAAGTTGGGTCCGAAATATCACTTTTCTTTATCAGCAATTAGCTCTGCAGGTTCGGGCGAGAACGTAAAACTCTTGAATGAGAACGAAGCGCAGTTTGCGATCTTGCAAGGTCTATATGGCGCGTGGGCTTGGGGTGGTGGTGGCCCTTATAAGGGCGTTAAACAACAAGATTTACGTGCTGTATCGATGCTTTGGCAAAACGTGGAGCACTTTATCGTTCGCTCGGATTTGGCAGAAACGGGCACAGTGTCAGATCTTGCAAACCTCGCCGACAAGAAGTTTTCGATCGGCAAAAAGAATTCTGGCACAGAAAACTCAGGCCGCCAAATCATGAAAGGCGTATCGGTTGACCCGAATGATTTTAACCTGGCTTACATGGGGTATGGTGCCAGTGCGAACGCCCTCCAAAACGGCACCATCGATGGCATGAACACACCGGCAGGCGTGCCTGTTGGCGCAGTCACGCAAGCCTTTGCAGCGATGGGGGATGAGATCAAAATCCTGTCGTTTACCGATGAGCAAATCAAACAAGCGAACGGCGAATACAACCTTTGGACAAGCTACGAAATCCCCGCGAACACGTATCCTGGACTTGATAAGCCTGTAACGACGATTGCTCAGCCTAACTTCCTCGCTGCACGCAGTGATATACCCGAAGAGGATGTTTATCAGCTCACCAAAGCCATCTATGAAAACCTCCCTTTTCTTCAAGGCATTCACAAAGCCACGAAAGCCATGGCAATAGAAAAAGCGATTGCTGGGTTACCTGTGCCTCTGCACCCTGGCGCGGCGCGCTTTTACACAGAAGTGGGCGTGACTATTCCAGCATCACTGCTCGTTAATTAATGCATCCTGCCCCTGAAAAGGGGCATTTTCCTCGCGATAAAACGCATTGTTATACGCTTGTTTCGCCGCCTCTTTGAGATTGCGGTCAGCGGGCGATCATCAAAAATATCTCTCTAGATGTGGGATAGGAGCGACTCATGAGCGATTCAGTAAAAAAGGACTTGGAAAAGTTCGAATTACCGACGCGCACCGATTTCCCTTGGGTGAACACACTTATCACCGTGTTAGCGGTGTTAATGTCAACGGTACACATTTGGTTTAATACATTATCTACCTGGTCAGAACTTTGGGTCTCCGCCACCCATTTCGCGGGTTTCGCTGTGATCTGTTTTCTTTGGTATCCCGCACATGCGTCAATGAAGCGAAACAAAATGGCACTGGTGGTGGATATTTGGCTCGCTTTAGCAGCGGTTGCCTGTCTTATCTACATTCCGTTCGCCGAAGATGCACTCTATGAGCGCGGCGTGAAATTCATCGCCAGTGATTGGTTTTTCGCGATTGTCGCCATCGTCATTGCGATGGAATTGGTTCGACGCACCATGGGTTGGTTTATCCCTGTGTTGATTGTTATCTGCCTGAGTTATGTGGTTTTTTGGGGCAAGTGGATGACGGGGATTTTTCATTTTCCGGGCTTGAGCATGGAAACGCTGCTTTACCGCAGTTTTTATTCATCAGAAGGCATGTTTGGCCCTATCTCTCGAATCAGCTGGAGCTATGTGTTCATGTTTATCCTGTTCGGGGCGTTCCTAGTGCGTTCGGGCGTAGGTGATTTCATTGTAAACATTGCACGTGCAGCGGCAGGGAAGGTGATTGGCGGACCAGGCTTCATCGCCGTATTGGGTTCAGGGCTAATGGGGTCTGTATCCGGTTCAAGCGTGGCAAATACCGTTTCAACGGGGGTCATTACGATCCCCTTGATGCAAAAAGCAGGCTTTCCTTCGCGCTTTGCAGCGGGCGTAGAAGCAGCGGCATCCACCGGTGGGCAATTGATGCCTCCAGTGATGGGCGCAGGTGCGTTTATCATGGCGTCTTACACCCAGATTCCTTACGTCGATATTATTGCCGTCTCTTTTGTTCCCGCGCTGATCTACTTTCTCTCGGTCGGCTTTTTTGTGCGGATTGAAGCGAAGCGCAGCAAAGTACAAAAAGTGGAGTCGGGTGAAGAATCCATCATGAAAGTACTCATCTCAGGTTGGCATAACCTGATCCCGATTGCGGTGCTGGTGACCTTGCTGATTGAAGGCTTCACACCCACCTACGCCGCGGGCATTTCGATACTGTCGGTGATTGCAGCCAGTTGGTTGTCGAAAGATCACAAAATGGGGCCCAAAGCCGTATTGGAAGCGCTGGCGTTGGGCGCAAGAAACATGGCTCCAACGGCAGTGTTGTTGGTAGGCATTGGGTTGGTGGTGAACGTGATCAGTACGACAGGCATCGGCAATACGTTCTCCCTCATGATTGATGGTTGGGCAAACGGCGATCTGTTGATCATGCTCGTTCTCATTGCATTGGCGTCATTAATTTTGGGAATGGGTTTGCCAGTCACGGCGGCTTACATCGTGTTGGGTACACTGTCAGCGCCAGCGTTATTTACCCTGTTGGCGGAAAATCAGTTGCTTGATTTGATGATCGCAGGTCAGTTACCTGAGCAAGCGAAAGCGATTTTTATGCTCGCCGCACCGGAGAAACTGTCGTTACTCAATGCGCCAATGACGTTGGAAGTGGCGAAAGAGATGTTGTTGCTCGTCCCCGCTGATTTTAAAGAAACCTTACTTGAGCAGAGTTTGGGTGTGGAAACCGTGGGCCTCGCACTGCTGTCTGCCCACTTGATCATATTTTGGTTATCGCAAGACAGTAATGTTACCCCGCCTGTTTGTTTAACGGCCTTTGCAGCAGCGACGATTGCACGTACACCCCCCATGTTGACAGGCATGACGGCGTGGAAAATTGCGAAAGGGTTGTATCTGGTGCCGATACTCATTGCGTACACTCAATTGATCAGTTGGAACATCAGCGATGTGTTGTTGGTGGGGGTGTTCGCCATCGTTGGCACCTATGCGATGATCGGGGCAATGGAAGGCTACCTTGAAGGGCCGCTCAATATCGCCTTACGGTTGGTTCTCCTTGGCACCTGTGTGCTTTTATTGTGGCCGAGTTTACCCATCGGACTTCGGTTGTTAGCGTGTGGAATATTCGCCGCGATTTTTATCTATAGCCGTTCGGTGGATAAAGCAGACAGTCAAGGCGCGGGATCAACAGACGTTGTTCACGACGAAAAATAGCATCCAGCACGTTGTCGTGTTTTGGGGGGATTTGTCTTCATTGGCGCTGCTTCACTCAGCGCCAATGTGAAAATCTCCGTTTGTCCCATTTCCTGACGCTTTGGATGGCGAACTCTCAACCACGCTATAAAGATATGCGATCACGAAAGGGTGGGTGGATGAATGCAGTCTTTGCGGTTCCATCACGGTTATTGGTTTATCTCGTTATCTTTTCGGCGCTACCATTTTCTGAATGTCTAGCAGCCTCTGCGCCTGAGAATGCCAACGTATATTTCATTGCGCCGACAGATGGGGATATTGTTTCGCGCCAGTTTGACGTGAAAGTTGGCGTTAAGCAGGGGAGTATTACGCCCGTGGGTGAGGCAGGGCCGAATTTGGGGCATTGTCATGTGCTTATCAATCTTGATGATTTGGTCGACTTATCAATGCCGTTGCCAGTGAACGCCAATATTGTGCATCTTGATGGCGGCGAGTCGGATGTCTCGCTTACGTTGCCTAGAGGGAAACATACACTTCAACTTCTATTGGGGGATGATAAGCATGTACCGCATTCCCCGCCTATATTCTCTCAACCTATTACGATCACTGTAAGGTGAACATGGTGCTGAAAGTGAAAGTGAAAGTGAAAGTTAAAGTGCCACACTCTGTGTAATCGTTAAATTGGAGCGAGCGCCGAATAAAAAAAGCCGCTCAAGTGCGGCTTTAGGAAGTGCGAGTATTGAGGTTGACGACTACTAGCTATAAGGGTGAATAATCCGAGCCACCAATGAACCTGCAGCACGCATTGATTCGACATTGTGGCTTAACAAAATGCCCGATTCTGGTGCACGGTATTGGTGAATTTCCTCACCAAAACTGTCGTATTGGATGGCGAGTAATTGGCCTTCTTCGACGAATTGCATCAGCTCGGCTTGTGGCAAAATAAAGCCACCTTGTTCCGCTCGGATGCTCGTCACCTTCTCACCTTCAACGGCCGGGACGAATGTCATTGTTTCGCCCTCAATAATGCCGTGGTACTTGAAAATGTTCATCACGCCACGCGTGGTGCGTTGTACCAATTCGATGTCTGTGTAACGCCCCATGCCAACTTCAACGGTAATGCTCGGAATACCGTTTTCATTCCACACGGTTTCCAAAATGCCCGGGTCGCCTGGGTCATTCAAGATGGCATCTGGGTTCATCAAACGTGCCATTTGCACGGCATCATCAATGCGAAAATCTGCAAAGGTATAAAGCGGATAAACCGTGCCTGATGTTTGAGTATGCAGGTCAATTGCCAACTCGGCATTCGGTTGAAGCAGGTGATGCCAAAGCGGGTAGATGTATCGTTGTACATCATTGCCCGTCGCGTCGCCTGGGAAAAAACGGTTTAGGTTACCGTTTGAGACATCAGGATCTGATGACACGAAATCACGGGTATGGTGTTTCATGCCCGTCAGGTTGACCGTCGGTACAATGGTCACGCAACCTGCGATGTCTTTACCTTTCAGTTCGCGCGCTATCTGTTGTGCGGTGAGAACACCATTGTATTCATCACCGTGAACACCCGCTGTAACCACGATGTTCTTACCCAATTTGCTGCCTTTGAATACCCAAACTGGCAGATGCTGATGCTGTGATAACGCATCGGTAGCAATGCGGAACCAAAACTTGTGCAGCCCTGCTTCAAGTGTGGTGACGTCAAGCGCGCTGATGACGTCTAGGCCATCAATTTTGTTGTTTTCAATGTATGTCGTCATTGCATTTTCTTGCTGTGAAAAAGGCGAGATGGTGATCTCGCCTTTGTAAATGTATGCGGTATAACGCGGAAGGCTTTTGCGGTTATGCAAAGCCCATCATGTATCCACCCACAACGGTGATACTTGCCATGATGAACAACAACAGCATAAAGCGCCACACGAACTTCACCCAATTACCCCAATCAATTCGACACACACCCAATGTGGCCATCAAAGATGCAGAGGTAGGAACGATGATGTTAGTAAAGCCGTCGCCCAGTTGGAAGGCCAAAACTGAAACTTGGCGTGTCACTCCT
The DNA here is from genome assembly GCF_900115495.1 of Enterovibrio norvegicus DSM 15893. GTDB lineage: Bacteria > Pseudomonadota > Gammaproteobacteria > Enterobacterales > Vibrionaceae > Enterovibrio > Enterovibrio norvegicus. The sequence continues at coordinate 51,288 of NZ_FOWR01000004.1, forward strand.
GCGATATCTGACAAAGGTGCCAACAATGGCATGGTCAATGCAGCTTGACCTGAGCCGGATGTCACGAAGAAGTTGAAAACGGACTGGAACACATACATCAACCACGCAGCCATCGCAGAAGGCAACTCGCTGATTGCGCTGCCTGCATTGTGCAAGATGGTATTCAAGACGCTCGGGTCTTCGGAACCACCACCCAATAGCAGCAACACACCTTTGGCAAAACCAACCAACAATGCGGGTGCTAGCATGATGCCAGCGCCTTCTTTGAAGGCATCTGCCACGTCATTGAATGTCATGTTGTTCAGGTTGAATGCGATTGCAATGATGGCAACCACAAAGCCCATGGTGAAAAACTGAGAGGCGATTTCTGGAATGTACCAGTCGTGCATGACCACACCCCAAACCACCCAAATGGTGGTTGCAACAACCGTCAGGATCACCAAGGTGTCGCCGAAACCCCAACGAGATACTTGAACATCGACGTCTTTGTTTTTCAGGTAGGCGTCGGACTCAAAACTATAAGACGCCGAAGGGTTTGCTTTGATGCGCGATGCGTACATCATGGTGAAGCCGATACCCACAAGGGTAAACACAGCCCACATGACCATGCGCATCGTCATACCTGACAACACGGGAACGCCCGCAATGCCTTGTGCGATGGCAACAGAGAAAGGGTTCATCCAAGAGGTCGCAAAGCCAACCTGCGTCGCAACATAGGTCACCATCACTGTGGTGATACCGTCATAGCCCAGTCGAACCATTAATGGCGCGATAATAATCGCAAATGCAACGGCTTCTTCGCCCATGCCGAACACTGCACCGCCCAAAGAGAACAGCAAAAACAAAGCGGGAATGAAGAGTGCTTCGCTGCCTTTGGTCTTGTCGATCAGTTTCAAGATGCCGTTATCAATGGTGCCCGTGCGCATCACGATGCCGAATGCACCGCCGATGATAAGCATGAACATGATAACGCCAATCGCGCTGCCCCATTTTGAACCGGATACTAAGCCTTCAAAGGGGAAGTTCATTAAGCCAATACCGCCACCAGAGGCGAAGAATTGGACTTTGTTGTAAACCATTTCGCCGCTTTCGTCGGTTACGTAGCGGAAAGATTCTGGGTTAATGACAGTTCGAGATTTTTCTACGCCGTCTGCCATGAAAGAGACTTGCTGGCTATCGAATTGACCCACAGGGATCAAATAGGTCATCGCTGCCGCTAATAACCCAACAATAAAAATCAGGATCAAGGTGTCTGGCATTTGCCACTTTTTTACACCTGATGATGAATCCTGAGTGGAAACATGAGGTTGAGACATTCCATCACTTCTCAATATCTATAAGGGGCATAAAATGTCGTTAAAAGCGAATAAGAAGTCAATTGATTTGGGTGGGCGGGTATAAATAATCGATGACTACTTGTTTTTGCTCAAATACCAGACGAAATAACTGACTATAAATTGAACGCTTGATCGTGTGTAAGAGAAGTACAAGTAAGGGAGCAACGCTGAAAAAAGTGAAGAAAAATTGAATTCAGAAAGAAGGTGGCCGGTCGGTGTAACCAAAAGCTGCGATTGAATAGATACGCAGCCTTTTCCCAACCAGCCGTGATTAAGACAGTGACAATTTCGGTGCTTTCATCACCAAATACACCGCCAATGCGCAACATGCGAAGCCAATCAATGTGGCGCCAGAGAAGGTTTCGTCGAAAAACAGCCAACCTTGGATCGCGGCCAATGGCGGAACCAGGTAAATGTAGGAAGTGACTTTTGACGCCGCGCCTTGACCGACCATGTAGAGGTATAGGAGAACCGCGATCACTGACAACACAAGTACCGACCACAACATAGTGAGGCTAAAGGTGATTGTCCATGTCACTTGGAAGCCTTGAATGAACCAAACAATCGGTAAAAAAACGGCAGTCGCTGCGACATATTGCCACATGGCGGAGGCGACCAAATTCATCTCCTGACAAAAGCGTTTTTGATAGAGAGTACCGAACGTAATGCCAAGCAGGGCGGAACCGACAAACATATAGGCATAAAGTGGTTGTGCATCAAGCCCCCAGCTCATCTTGCCTTGCACCACGAAGGCAATACCGATAATCCCAGCCGCTAGCCCAAGCCATTGCGCGAGATTGAGCTTCTCTGATGAAGTATTCACGACGATCACTGCGGTGAGAATAGGTTGAAGCCCGACTAACAAAGAAGAAAGGCCAGCGGGCATGCCGAGCCCAATCGATGCAAACACACCCCCAAGATAAAATCCGTGGATGAGTAATCCAGATACGAGCGCGTGGATAATTTGCATGCCTTTCGGCATGACCGGTTTCATGACCAACAAAATCGCGACAAATACCAATACGTTTAGCGTCATGCGGATAAGCAGAAACGTCGCGGCATTCGAATCAATAAGCCCGAATTTCGCCCCAACAAACCCTGTGCTCCAGAGCAAAACAAAAACAAAGGGAATAGCGGCGTTAAGCATGAGCGGGCGATCCTTGCATGTGGACAATCTAAGACGTGAAGATTGATTAAAACCTAAGCAACGCAGGTGCACAAGGTTGAAACGCAAGGAAGATGTGCTTCTCGTGTTATCTCACGCCAATGTATTACGACAAGGATTCGTGTTTGCAGACACTAGGAGTGAAATTCGTTTCCACAGTGGGTGCATTGGCGGTGTGCTTGCCCTGAAATCATGGAGCCAGAGAGGCCATTGAAGAGTGATTTGATAAAACTTGTGCCGACGGAGTCTGACGCTTTGTAATTTTCGACATTGGGAAAGTCATGAGGGGTAACAGATTTACAATCGGTGCAATAGAGACGGTAATTATAGGTTTCCATGAGAATGCCTTTTCAGTGACTGCTAAAAGCTAGCTCTATGGTTTTAAAATAAAAAAGAGGTTTGTGGAAACGATAAAAAATCACACCGTGAGCAAAATCTCACTCCCCAAATAGTCGCGAGAGAAAGTGTGCTTTATGCGTCGTTTTGCGTATTTTCTGGCAGGGTAAAAAACAAGCGAAGCGCGAAGCGTCAAGATAAAAAAGAGATGGAAAACGCCCTTACAGCAGGGCGCTTGCAACAACAGTTTGGCTATCAAGCGTCTTCTTTAGCCGCTTGTTTTTGTTCAATTCAATTCTGTATGCCATGAGAAGGGCCGAAAGGTCGCCCACTTTTACCGTGCACTCGCCATCATGGGAGAGCGAGTCAACCGCATCCTGATTGATGCGATTGAGGGTATTTCGCATTGCCGCCGTATCGGTAATAACCGTCATGCTTCGTCTACTAAAATGAAAAACCGCCGACATTTAACCAAAACGAAGGAGAAATGTTTAGCGGTTTCCAGAGGCTATCAGCGAGCTTGTTGATAGTTTAATCAATCAGCGTCGAATGTGACTAATTTTGCACCGACAAGATCACCTCTTCAGTATCAAATCCTTTTTCTTCAGCCTGTCTTAAAAAGCGCGCGAGCAACGCATCTGATACAGTTGGTGTGCGCGACAGTAACCACAAATAGTTCGTGTTGTAGCCCGATACAAAGGCATATTCGTAGTCTTTACCGAGGTCAAAAACCACATAAGAGGAGAAAAACGGACCAAAGAATGACACTTCTAGATGACCGACAGAGTCGTTATCGACGAAATACGCTCGACCGACGGCTTCAGACCACGCCTGCTCGTCTGCTTTAAATCCGCGGTTGACCACCTTGATGCCCCCGTCTTCTTGCAGGCTGTATTCTGCTGTCACTTTGCTCATGCCGCGTTCGAAAGAATGGTCGAGGCGAGCGATTTCATACCACTTACCGAGATAGCGATCTTTATCAAACCCAGCGACAGGGGTAACGCCCTCGGGCACAGAGTGGCACCCAGAAATAACCAAAAGCGCAACTACAATGGCGAATTTTTTAATCATATCGATTCTTCTTATTGTGTGTATTTTCAGATCAATACGCGGATAAAATCCTTTGCGATCAATTAACTGAATACATCTTGTTTAGATGGCTTGTTAAACAAGCGTGCAAGGCCTTCAGCCAATGCCTCATGGCCCTGAGCATCCAAGTGTAGTCCATCAATGGGGGATGCTTCGCAAACCTCGGCGGCGTCATAAAATGCACAGCCTTCTTCTTTTGCCACTGCGCGATAAAATTCAGCGAGCTGAAGGGATTTTTGACGCCCATGATGAAAACCGGTCGCCCAATTGTTTTTGTCATGCATTGGAGGAGGAGACACAACCAGAATGTTTGGTGAAGTCTGGCCTGCATTGTCAGTATCACGAACTTGGCCTACCAACTTTCTGATGCCTTCAGCTATCCACGCCGGCTCTGATGGGAATTGCGATTTCAAATCGTTCGTACCGAGCATGATCACTATCCAATCAAGGGGACGGTGACTCAGTAACAACATGGGAAGCGCCGAGCTGCCATCTCGATGTGGTTTCATCGGGTCGTTCCAGACTGACGTGCGGCCGTTCAAGCCTTCTTCTATCAAATACCAACGTACATCGGAGGGGGCCGATTTATTGAGTGAATCTGCCAAGCGAGATGTCCAACGAACACCTTCTGGCCAGCGGTGGCCGTTTGAAGGGTTATATCCCCAAGTGTTTGAATCACCGAAACACAGAATCCTTGGCATGGTTTTCTTTCTCCTCAATCCATTGAGGTAAGAGTGTAACCTTAAGAAAGACGGAGGTGGTATTCGAACATCCATTATCTGGAATGCTTTTCTTTGAGTTTTTGACGCGTTTACTCTCTGCCATGTCGCGGTTGGAATACTGCAAAATCAGAATTACACCCATCTTAGAAGCAGGCAAATGAAAGTGTAAACTGACAGGAATGCTGTTGATAATACGTACAAAATAGCGCATATACCGTAAGTTGAAGACAAATCGGTGGTGAAAAAAACGTGCGTTAATATCGAGAATTGACCAACATCAACCTATTGTGTTCACCGTTCTTGTCTACTTACGCTGCGATGCTTTATACCCAAGCAACTTTAAGATTCAGGTTATTTGGGTATATGTCATCGAGCTCAGTGGCTATCTGCCCTGTTAGATGCCAAAAAAGCGCTTTCTAATGAGCTTGGTGAGATGCTGTCACTCGCGCGCCACTATCCCAGCATAAGCGGCAGGCATGGTGAACAATAAACATAATGCAGTACTGGTAGAAACCACTATGACAACGTTACCTCCTCCCGGCTCGCCGGATATTGATATTGCACGTGCAGTAAAACCATGGCCTATCTTCGAAGTGGCGCAGCGTAAACTCGGCATCGCGCATCACGCGCTGATCCCTTATGGACACTATAAAGCTAAGCTCGATTTGGCACAGATTGAAACCAAGACCAAACTGGGTAAATTGGTGTTGGTCACCGCCATTACACCGACACCAGCGGGTGAAGGAAAAACCACCACAAGCATTGGACTGACTGACGCGCTAAATGCCATCGGCATTAACGCCAGTGTCTGTTTACGTGAACCATCGCTTGGCCCTTGTTTCGGCGTGAAAGGCGGTGCCGCAGGCGGCGGTCGTGCTCAAGCCATCCCAATGGAAGATCTGAATCTGCATTTCAATGGCGATTTTCATGCCATTACCTCTGCGCACAATTTGCTTGCAGCATTGATAGACAACCATATTCATTGGGGTAACGAGTTAAACCTAGACCCTCGTCGTATTACGTGGCGACGTGTGATGGACATGAATGATCGTGCCCTTCGCAACACGCTGGTGGGGCTTGGTGGACCTGCGCATGGTCAACCGAGAGAATCGGGCTTCGACATTACTGTGGCGTCAGAAATCATGGCGATCTTGTGTTTAGCCGAAGACAGAAAAGATCTTCAAAAACGTCTCGGCAATATCATCATCGGTCGTAACCGCGACAATCAACCTGTGACTGCACGAGAGCTAGGCGCTGAAGGCGCGATGACCGTGCTGCTTAAAGAAGCGATTCAACCCAATTTGATTCAAACCTTAGAGCACAATCCTGCGCTTATTCACGGTGGCCCTTTCGCCAATATTGCGCACGGTTGTAACTCTGTGATGGCAACCCGCACCGCGATGGCACTCAGTGATGTTGTGGTGACCGAAGCAGGCTTCGGTGCCGATCTCGGAGCGGAAAAGTTTATCGATATCAAATGCCGTATGTCGGGCCTAATGCCTGATGCCGTCGTGCTGGTGTGTACAGTGCGGGCATTGAAAATGCAGGGTGGTGTGCCAAAAGCCGACTTGGATGCGATTAACGTTGAGGCCGTCATTGAGGGTTCTTCTAACCTCTCCCGCCACATCAAAAATTTGCAGCAATTTGGCTTAACCCCGTTGGTGGCTATCAACCGATTCCCAACCGATGATGATAAGGAATTGGCCGCGATAAAAGAGGTTTGTTTGTCGTTAGGTGCACCCGTTGAAGAAGCTCAACACTGGGCGGAAGGTGGCCTCGGTGCCAAAGCTGTCGCGGAAGGTGTGAAAGCCATGTTGGATGGCGAAAAGCCCGACGTAAAATTCCTCTACGACAATGCACTGCCGATTGACGACAAAATTCGCACTGTCGCGACGAAACTCTACGGCGCTTCAGACGTGCAATTTAATATCGCCGCACAAAAGCAACTGGACGAAATCCAGGCGCTAGGCTTTGGTGATTTGCCGATTTGTATCGCCAAAACGCCTTACAGTTTCTCTGCTGACCCCACACTTTTGGGTGCGCCAAGCGACCATATCTTGCCCGTGCGCGAGCTTCGCTTAATGGCAGGCGCGGGTTTTGTGGTCGCCATCTGCGGCGATGTCATGACCATGCCTGGCCTACCAAGAAAACCTGCAGCGTTGAGTATCTCGTTGGATGACAACGGGGAAATTGTTGGGTTGTTCTAAACCCATCTAAAACGTCTTCGCCAATATTGCTACAAAAGTGACAAATAGCGCGACGAGAGGTCGCGCTTTTTGTTACTTGGCTTTTGCCGGTGTTTGTCAAAGCTTCAAGCATGTAGAGTGCTCCCAAATCAAGAAGTAATGGGGAGATGTTATGTGCAAAAAGGAAAGGCCGTATCAATATCGTGAGCGAAACGTCGAGTTAGATGCCGATCGGGCATTTCGATTTGGTGAAGGGAAAATCAGTGGGTATTTGTCTGTATTTCTCGGTGCTTTATCGCTTCTTGCTGTGCTTGCTTATCTGTTTCCTTCCTACCTAACAACCACTGAACTTCGCAAAGCGTATGACGCTGAAAGCCTGCAACAGGTCTTAAAATACGGCATGTACTTCTCCCTCTTTTTCGGTGCAATGACCCATTTTTTAAAGAAGTACCGTCGCCTCGGATGCACGGGCATGTTGCTGACATTGATCGCGTTTGGTCTTGGCGGTTACACCGTCCCGGTTGGGCCAGTAGAACCCAAATCGCTGTCACTTGGTGTTGATTGGCTCATTCTGGCGTTTTTAGGCTCGGCATTAGTCTTTATTACGCTAGAGAAGCTGTTGCCTAAATACAAAAACCAAGTGATTTTACGCGAAGAATGGGAGACGGATTTCTTTTACTTCTGTTTCAATCATCTCGCGATTTCCGCCATTTTGATTTATGCCAACTACCATACCAGCCACTTTAGTTGGGCGGTGAGCGGCTCTTTTCAGGAAACCATTCAATCTCTGCCAACGATTGTGCAATTCGCGATGATCGTGATTGCGGCTGATTTCGTGCTGTATTGGGAACACCGTTTGTTCCATGAAGTGAAGCTACTGTGGCCAATACATGCTGTGCATCATTCCGTGAAGAATCTCGATTGGTTGGCAGGGTCGCGTGGGCATTTTCTCCAAGTGTTCTCTGAGCGCGCAATGGTCATGGTGCCATTGTATTTATTGGGTCCGTCTGAAAGTGCGTTGAATGCATACGTCATCTTCGCTGCGCTCCAAGCGGTACTGATCCACTGCAACACACGTATGCATTTTGGTGTGCTCAAATACATCTTCGTCACGCCGCAATTTCATCATTGGCACCACAGCTCTGAAAAGCCGGCGATTGATACCAATTACTCTGCGCACTTGGTTCTGTTTGATTGGTTGTTTGGCACCATGCACATGCCCACTCAACATTGGCCAGCGGAATATGGCACAACAAAGCCGTTGCCGAAAACCATCATTGGACAATTGTTATATCCCATTAATGTATTGAGAAATATAACAAAAAACGAAGAAGACGAACGCGTAAATTAAAGGCAAATTCTCTGGAATTTTCACGGCATCGTAGAGTGTGTTTTTCCCTGACGCATTCCCGCCATAAGTTGTCGCAATCGTGTCGCTGAAATTAGAGCTTGTTGGTTAACTTGGAGGACATACAAGGATAAAACTAACAAGGACAGCGCAATGTCGGACATCAATCCAGCCGCGGCGAAACTTCATAGTGACTCTATCATCATTGATGGACTCATCATCGCCAAGTGGGACCGGGCTCTGTTTGAAGATATGGCCAAGGGCGGCTTAACGGCCGCCAATTGTACTGTATCTGTATGGGAAGGCTTTCAAGGCACCATTGATAACATCGTTGAATTTAATCAACTCTTTCAAGAAAACAGCGACTTAATTCGTCCTGTTCATACCACGCAAGACATCCTCCGTGCGAAAGAAGAAGGAAAGACGGGGGTTATCCTCGGCTTCCAAAACGTACACGCTTTCGAAGATAAACTGGGCTACATCGAGATCTTCAAAAAGCTCGGTGTGGGCATCGCGCAAATGGCGTACAACACCCAAAACTTGGTTGGCACAGGCTGTTACGAACGTGATGGTGGCTTATCGGGGTTTGGCCGTGAAGTCGTTGCTGAAATGAACCGTGTTGGCATCATGTGTGACCTTTCACACGTTGGGCCAAAGACATCGGAAGAAGTCATCCTCGCATCGAAAAAGCCTGTCTGTTATTCCCACTGTCTGCCGCTGGGTTTGAAAGATCATCCTCGAAACAAGTCTGATGAAGAACTTAAGTTTATTGCCGATCACGGCGGCTTTATCGGCGTCACCATGTTTGCTCCTTTCTTGAAAAACGGCATTAACTCAACGATTGAAGATTACGTCGAAGCCATCGATTACATCGTGGATCTGGTGGGTGAAGATTGTGTTGGTATCGGCACCGATTTCACGCAAGGTCACGGGCAAGATTTCTTCGAATGGATCACACATGACAAAGGCTACGCCAGAAGACTGGTGAAGTTCGGTGAAATCATCAACCCGAAGGGGATGCGCACTGTGGGTGAGTTTCCAAATCTCACGGAAGCCTTGCTTGCCAATGGCTGGTCACCAGAAAAAGTACAGAAAGTGATGGGCGGGAACTGGGTCAATGTCCTTAAGGATGTATGGGGCGAATAAGTTCGTCGCATGACCTGTTGAATTTAACCAAGCCAAACCGGAATAACCAACTTATAAGGAAAGTACCATGGGGCATCATCCACCAGAATTACCCATCAACGTCGATGACGAAACCGGCGTTTGGAGTACCGATGGGCTACCCATGCTGTATGTGCCGCGCCACTTTTTCATCAACAATCATGCGGCGGTTGAAGAAGCATTAGGCGCAGATGTCTACGCTGATTTGCTCTACAAGGCGGGCTACAAATCCGCTTACTTTTGGTGTGAACAAGAAGGGGCAACCCACGGTATTTCAGGCGCTGAAGTGTTTGATCACTACATGAAGCGTTTGTCGCAACGCGGCTGGGGGCAGTTCTTTATCGAACAACTTGATGTGTCCCAAGGCACAGCGCGAGTGCGTCTCGAGAATTCCGCATTCGTGTATTACTACGGAAAAAATAACCGCAAAGTGGATTACATGTTCACGGGGTGGTTCGCAGGCGCGATGGATCAAGTGTCTGAAAGTGTTGGATTCCCATTGAAAACGCAAGCAGTCCAATTGCAAAGCGGCTCAGAAGAAGGCTGTGATGTTGGGGTGTTTGAGGTGAAGCCGATTTAAAAGCAGGTGCGAGAGAGGGTAGAGAAAGAGCAGAGTTGAGGTACGAGAAAAAGCAAAAGCAAAAGCTACAGAGCTTGAGTCGATGCGTGGCTTCAACACACTCTTTCGAAACTCGAAACTCGAAACTCGAAACTCGAAACTCGAAACTCGAAACTCGAAACTCGAAACTCGAAACTCGAAACTCGAAACTCGAAATCTGCATTCAAAATAATAAGGAAGTGCAATGTCCCAGTTTGATGCCATTTTTCAACCGCTTGCTATCAACAAGCTGATGATCAGAAATCGCGTGATCAGTACGGCCCACGCCGAGGTGTATTCGACGGAAAATGGCATGCCGACTGAGCGCTATATCCAGTATTACGAGGAAAAAGCCAAGGGCGGTATTGGACTGTGTGTCTGTGGCGGTTCTAGCCCTGTGTCGATTGACAGCCCCCAAGGTTGGTGGAAATCCGTCAACATGGCCTCTGACGATGTGGTTCCTCATTTACAAAATCTTGCAGATGCCATGCACAAGCATGGCGCGGCGATCATGATTCAAATTACGCACATGGGGCGTCGCTCGCGGTGGGATGGTGGCGAATGGCCATCATTGATGAGCCCTAGTGGCATTCGTGAGCCAGTGCACCGTGCGACGTGTAAAACCATTGAGCCGGAGGAAATTTGGCGCGTTATTGGCGACTTCGCAAAAGCCACCAAACGTGCAAAAGATGGCGGTTTAGATGGCGTAGAGCTCTCGTTTGCTCACCAACATCTCGTTGACCAGTTTTGGAGCCCGCGTGTCAATAAGCGTACAGATGAATGGGGGGGCAGTTTCGAAAACCGCATGCGCTTTGGTGTTGAAGTGCTAAAAGCCGTGCGCGACGAAGTTGGGCCCGATTTTGCGGTCGGCATTCGTATGACGGGCGATGAGTTTCACCCTGATGGTCTCAACCAAGACGACATGAAAGAGATTGCCGCTTATTACGATAGTCTGGGCATGATCGATTTCTTTAGCATCGTGGGATCAGGGTGTGACACCCACAACACGCTTGCGAACGTTATTCCGAACATGACGTACCCGCCAGAGCCGTTTATTCACTTGGCAGCAGGCATTCGTAGTGTCGTTAATGTGCCAGTGATGCATGCGCAAAACATCAAAGATCCAGTACAAGCGGCGCGTGCCTTAGAGAGCGGCTTGATTGATTTTGTGGGTATGACCCGTGCCCACCTTGCCGACCCCCACCTCATCACCAAAGTGAAACTGGGACAGACAGATCAAATTCGCCAATGTGTCGGCGCGAATTACTGCATCGACCGCCAGTACCAAGGCATCGATGTGCTTTGTATTCAGAATGCCGCGACCTCTCGCGAGCAAACCATGCCGCACATCATCCAAAAAACAGACGGTCCAATTCGCAAGGTAGTGATTGTTGGTGGTGGCCCTGCGGGCATGGAGGCGGCACGCGTCTGTGCGGAGCGTGGGCATCAAGTGACGCTGTTTGAGAAAAACAGCGAGCTAGGCGGGCAGATCACCATTGCAGCACAAGCGCCACAGCGCGAACAAATTGCGGGTATTACGCGTTGGTTTGATCTTGAACTTCGCCGCCTTGGTGTGAACTTAGTGTTTGATGTGACCGCTGATGAAACGATGATCTCGGCAGAAAATGCTGACGTGGTGTTACTCGCTGTGGGCGGTAAACCTTTCGTGAATCAGATGCCTGAATGGGGCGCAGACGATGGTTTGGTCGTGAGCAGCTGGGATGTGCTCAGTGGTGCGGTTGAGCCGGGTAAAAACGTCGTAGTGTATGACACGATTTGTGAATTTAGTGGCATGTCAGTAGCGGATTTTCTCGCCGCCAAAGGGGCACAAGTTGAAATGGTCACTGATGACATTAAACCCGGGGTGGCAGTGGGAGGCACCAGCTTCCCTACCTACTACCGTAGCCTCTATACCCGAGATGTCGTGATGACCTCTGATTTGATGTTAGAGAAAGTCTACAAAGAAGGCGATGCCTTGATCGCGCACTTTGAAAATGAGTACACGGGTGTGAAAGAAGAACGTGTGGTTGACCAAGTGGTGATTGAAAACGGGGTTAGGCCGGATGAAGCACTTTATTACGCGTTCAAAGACGGTTCACGCAACAAAGGGCAAATCGACATTGAAGCGCTGTTTGCAGCGCAGCCTCAGCCTACTTTTTCCGAACAAGGCGAGGGCTATTTGTTGTACCGTTTGGGTGATTGCAACGCGCCGCGTAATATTCATGCGGCGATTTACGACGCCTTACGCCTTTGTAAAGACCTGTAGCATTTGGCGAGGTGAGCGATATGTCCGCAGCGCTAATTGGTCCTCTTCTCCTCCTTGTGATCGTGCTTGCTGCGATTGGCGCAGGGAGAAGAATCAACATGTGGCGTCAGGGTAAGCCTGATCACATTCCCTTTTTTAAAGCCATCACCGCCATTCTGCCTCGTTATCTTCATGACTTGCATGATGTGGTGGCGCGAGACAAAAAATTTGCCAATACCCACGTGGCAACGGCGGGGGGCTTTGTTGCCTCCGTGCTTGTCATGCTGGTGGTGTATGTGTTTGGCGGTGACGCGTCAATAACCTATGGCTTGCTGGCGGTGACCTTTTCTGTCATGAGTGTTGGCGCGTATCAGGTCAAAAAACGCCGCGAAAACCCGCCGCCGAATTTGTCTAAAGGTGCTTGGCAACGCCTTCCTTATAGCTTGTTGGTGTTCTCACTCTCAGGCCTTTGTATCTCCATCATCCAACTTCTTGGCTTCGTCAATATATCCATTGTCGTCACCTTCTTTTTGATTGCGGGTGTACTGCTTGGCTTAACGGAACTGATATTTGGCATGACGTGGGGGGGCCCGATGAAGCATGCCTTCGCGGGTGCGCTTCACTTAGGTTTTCACCGACGCCAAGACCGTTTTGCGGAAGGACGTTCCACAGGGCTTAAACCCATTGATTTGAATGAAAGCAAACTCGGCGTCGAAATGGCGACGGATTTCCATTGGAATCAGCTATTGGGGTTTGATGCCTGTGTGCAGTGTGGGCGCTGTGAAAAAGTCTGCCCTGCGTTTGCAGCAGGTCAGCCGCTTAATCCGAAAAAGCTGATCCAAGATCTCGTGGTGGGCATGGCGGGTGGCGATACTTCTCACTATGCCGGTAGCCCTTATCCAGGAAAGGAGGCGAGCAAAGAAAGCGCGAAATGTGGCGCACCGGATACGCCGTTGTTTGAAAGCTTGTTGGACACAGACACCGTGTGGTCTTGCACCACATGTCGTGCGTGTGTTGAAGAGTGTCCGATGATGATTGAGCATGTTGATGCCATCGTGGACATGCGCCGTCATTTGACCTTGGCCAAAGGTGAAACCGCAGGGAAGGGGTCGGACTCGCTCGATAATTTGATCGCGACGGACAACCCGAACGGTTTTTCTCCATCGAATCGCGCCAACTGGTCAATTGATTTGAAGCTTGATGCGATGTCAGACGTGGGTCGTGCCGATGTCCTCTTGTGGGCGGGAGACGGCGCGTTTGATTTAGCCTATCAGCGCACACTTCGCGCCGTGGTGGCACTGCTTCGCCAAGCCAAGGTGAACTTCGCCATTTTAGGCAATGAAGAACTAGACAGCGGCGATCTTGCGCGTCGATTAGGCGACGAAGCAACGTTTCAGCGTCTCGCAAACGCTAACGTTAACACCCTGAATAAATACAGCTTTGAAACCATAGTCACGCCTGATCCTCATGCCTTTCATGTGTTGAAAAATGAGTATGGCGATTTTGGCGGCGACTATCAGGTCATGCACCATACCGAGTTTCTAGCCGAACTGGTAAAAACCAACAAACTGACGCTCACCGAAGCCAAAACGCAAGACGTCACCTATCACGATCCTTGTTATCTTGGCCGTTACAACGGTGGCTATGACGCACCACGATATCTGCTCACCGCCATGGGGTTTACCCTTAATGAGATGGAACGATCAGGTTTTCGTTCACGCTGCTGTGGTGGTGGCGGTGGTGCGCCAATCACGGACATTCCTGGCGAGCATCGCATCGCTGATATGCGCATGGACGATGCACGAGAAACGGGGGCGGATCTGGTCGCCGTTGCTTGCCCTCAGTGTGCAGTGATGTTGGAAGGTGTGGTGATGCCACGACCAGAAGTGAGAGACGTGGCCGTGATGCTGTTGGATCGCATTGAGAAAGAGGGGTAGCTGTGATGAGCGATGATACAAAACCAAGCGTACCTCTGAGGCGTAATCGACGACTCGAATGCATCGCGCGTAATCGCCTGCATCCCGAACATGCCGCCCTCATGGCATCGCAAAACATCATGCTCGGCGGCACAAACCGAAAAGATCCGCACCATGTTGGGTTCTTTACCCCTGAAGGCATTAAGCGTATTGATCGATCTGGCGAGACGTCAGCGGGTGCGGGCATCGCGGCAAAATCGGTTGAACAAAGTTTGCCAAGAAAACACATCGCATCGCCGTCGGGTTATGTGGTGGTGGTGTCAGATGGCGACAGCGAAAAACTGTCAACGCTCGATAAAGACATGCTGGGTTTGGCGCAGCAATTGGCGGCGCGACACGGCGATGATACCGCCGTGTTGTTGGTCACTGTTTTTGCGCGACACGATGATTTTTCAGCAGCGGGCGCTGACCGTGTATTGGCGCTCAATGCCCCTGCCACTTACTCTCCTGAGCAGTGGCTTTCAGCGTTACTTTCGCTTGAATCGTCTCTTATGCCCGTTCACTGGATTTTCCCCGATTCGGGCTTGGTGGGCGGTGATTTAGGGCGAAAACTCAGTGTCGAATTCAATGAAAGACCCGCTACGCGCGTTCGAGGCTTGGTAGACACACAAGCAGAGAATGTGCAGATCGAGTGTGGTAGCGGTGATGCAGGGCGAACGGTGACCCGACAACTCGCTCGCGTCTTGTTGGTAGAAGAACAGGTGGCAGATCCGATTTCCGGCTACGTCACGGATGCGTCGTCAATGGAATCATCACTGATAGACACTTTACTAAAGATCGCCTTTGACACTGATCAGGCTTGTGCCATTGAAGATGCTGGCAGCGTGGCGGTTGATCCCAAAAACATCCCGCTGCCCGAAACAGGTTTTATCCTTTCTGGCGGAAACGGCGTGCGAAATTGGGCGTTGTTTCATCAATGTGCAGACGCGTTAGGCGCAACCGAAGGGGCAAGCCGCGTAGCGGTCGATAATGGGCATATGCCCAGAACGACACAAGTGGGCGCATCAGGGACTTATGTTAATGCCAAGGTGTATATCGCAGTAGGTATTTCTGGCGCTATCCAGCATCTTCAAGGGATGACACAGTGCGATACGGTCATTGCGATAAATGCAGATCCTGCTTGTGACATGGTAAAACGCGCAGACCTTAGCATCATTGCGGATAGCTCTGAGGTGATGCAAGCCCTCGTGGATGCGGTTCAAGGTTCGACAACCAGCAAGGAGCTCAGTGATGCAAGTTAGTGACGACATCATGGTGTTGGTTTCCTGCGGGCATCACCCGCTTTCTGGCAGAGAACGACGTGCTGAGAGAGATGCAAAAGCGCTCGACATCGCGCTGCAATATACGGCTTCACCACGTGTGGTGTTTGCGGGTGATCCCGAATGCTCGGCATTACGTGACTATTTGGGCATGGGCGTGCCTGAAATCGATGTGCTCTCCCAAAAGGCAGATGCCGATGTGAGTGTTGCGCTTGCCAGTTACGTACATCAAAAGTCACCGCGTCTAGTCCTATGCGGTCATCGTGCAGAGCAAGGTGAATCGTCGGGAATGGTGCCGTATTTGGTGGGAAAACGTTTGAATGCCGCAGTGGTGCCAGACGTGGTTGATATTTTGGCTCAACATGCAGAATCCGTTGAAGTGTTGCAAGCGCTCGCGGGTGGTCAACGCCGCCGATTACAGGTTCAACTTCCCGCCGTGTTGATTGCCAGCGCATCCGCACCTGCGGCGCGGCAAAGTGCGTTTACTAAGGCGAGAGATGGCGTGATTCATTCATTGAGTGTGGTTGAAATTGAAGACGCAGAGTTGAATACGTGGCACTGGCAAGTGGCAAAAAAACGGGCCAAACGTGTAAAAACAGTGGCAGCAGCTTCATCGAGCCGGGATCGATTTCGCGCGGCAACAGCAGCGCCTGCTTCATCCGGTGGGAAGGTCATGCACAACCCCACACCTGAAGAAGCTGCTGAATCAATCATGCAGCTACTCAAAGAAAAGGGCGTCTAGGTCGCCTTGAATAAACTGTCGTGTTCTTTGCTGTAATTCATTAGACTTTCGCAATTCCCAGCCAGCCTTGATGAGCGCATCTTCAGGTTGCTTGGGGTTGCATTTGAACATGATGAATTCTGGAGGCCGCGTGAAGCGCATTACAATATATACCAGCCGACAATGTGCGCACTGCAACGCGGCGAAACAATTTTTTGATAGTAAGAAAATTGCTTATCGAGAATGCGATGTAGGCACACCTCGTGGGAAAAAAGAACATGCAGCATTGGGTGCACGCGGTGTACCCGTGATAAAAATCGGCGATAAAGTACTGCATGGATTCTCCCCAAAAGCTGTCGAACAAGCCCTTAAATCGTAACCCTCTTCTGCCCCTAATCTTTCTGCTGCAATGTAATCGTCACTTTACATATGGAAAAACATATATAAAGTGACGTTATTCAATCAAATAATCCCGAAGGCCTCATGTCTCCTGTCAATTTCTATAAATGCTTAGCTGATGAAACGCGCTTGAAAACCCTGTTGTTGTTGGAGCGAGAAGAAGAGTTGTGTGTCTGTGAATTGATGGCAGCGTTGGATGAGAGTCAGCCTAAAGTGTCTCGTCATCTTGCCCAACTGCGAAAGTGTGGCCTTTTGACAGACAGACGCCAAGGTCAGTGGGTGTTTTATCGAATCAACGCTGATTTGCCTGCCTGGGCAAAAGATGTATTAACGACCACGATGAAAGCTAACGCTACGTTTTTAGAAGACGACATGGCGCGTTTATGCCGCATGGGTGATCGCCCAGCGCGCGCTTCCGCATGCTGCTAAAAAATTTGAATTGATATATATGAAAAATCATATATATCGGATTAATGAGATAAAAATGAGGACGATGTAATGGGAATGTTTGAACGCTACTTGTCGGTTTGGGTAGCGACGTGTATTGCTGCTGGGGTGATACTGGGGAACCTTGTTCCTTCTGTGTTTGCATCTATCGCCAGTTGGGAGTTTGCACACGTAAATCTTGTTGTCGCTGTGCTTATTTGGGTCATGATTTTTCCCATGATGGTTCAAGTCGACTTCAGTGCGGTGAAAGATGTCGGGAAAAAACCAAAAGGGCTTGTGCTGACGCTGATCATTAACTGGTTAGTGAAACCTTTTACGATGGCCGCGTTAGGTTGGTTGTTCTTCAAAGGAATATTTGCTGATTGGGTCGACCCGCAAACCGCCAGTGAATACATCGCCGGGATGATCCTGCTTGGCGTCGCGCCGTGTACCGCGATGGTGTTCATATGGAGTCAGCTTACCAAAGGGGATGCAAACTACACCTTGGTGCAAGTGTCGGTGAATGACATCATTATGGTGTTTGCGTTTGCGCCAATAACAGCATTGCTACTCGGTGTCAGCGATATCTCTGTGCCTTGGCAAACCCTCACCAGTTCCGTGTTTCTTTATGTTGTGCTGCCTCTAGTGACAGGCGCGATTGTTCGCAAAAACCTGCTTGGCAAGGGTGAGGAGACGCTCAACACGTTTCTTGCTGCCACAAAGCCTTGGTCGATTGTCGGATTGCTGGGAACCGTTGTGCTGCTCTTCGGGTTTCAGGCCGAAACCATTGTTAGCCAGCCACAATCTATCCTCTTGATTGCCATTCCTTTGTTGATTCAAACCTATGGCATTTTTGCCATTACCTATGGCGTTGCAAAGTGGATGAAGTTACCGCATAACATTGCCGCCCCCGCAGGTATGATTGGCACATCAAATTTCTTTGAATTGGCGGTCGCCGTCGCGATTTCTCTCTTTGGCTTACATTCCGGCGCCGCGCTTGCAACCGTTGTGGGTGTGCTGGTGGAAGTGCCAGTGATGCTGTCATTGGTGTGGTTTGCGAATCGGACGCGCCACTGGTTTGTCTAGCATGAAATGCCAACACCAAGGATTTTCGTCATGTTGAAATGTGCGTAATGCCTGTGTGAAAAGTGTACTAAGCCCCAAATTCTTGGGGCTTTTTTGTCTCTATGAATGAGGGGAGTGGTGAATGTGAAGGGCTATTTGCGTATCACTTCACGATTGTTGGATTTTGTTACTTATAACGCTATCAATGTCTTTTGAATAGGTGGTAATTCTGATTATTCGGCAATATATCAGTAGCTTATGCCTTGTATTGTAAATTGACAAAGTCATGTCATTTAGCGGGCTCATTGAATTTTTCACTGCCGAACACATCAGAATCTCAAACAAAAAAATCCCAAAAATAAAAAGACAACTACAGGAATTCACTATGAAACGATCCTTCGATCTTATCGGCGCACCTTTCAATCAGTTTGGCTCTGTAAAAACAGAGAAGAACACGCTGGAAGCGTTGCGACGATTGGACGAAGAGCGTTGGTTAGGTCTTTCTGAATGGCTCGAAATGCGAAACAAACGCTGGGAAGCCGATATCGAAGACAAAGGTGATGTATTACCTGATGACGAGGCAAAATTTCTCGTGAACCATGGTGAAGATCTGCAAGGATTAACGCGCTACTGTGAACAATTGAAAACCACGGTGTTGGATTCGTATCGTGCTGGCCGAACCCCGGTTGTGGTGGGCGGCGATCATGCCGTCACGCTTGGCACCATGCAAGCCACATTGGAGTACTTTCAAAAAGAGCAAGGCGAACATGTTGCTGTTGTGTGGGTGGATGCACATGCCGATTGCAACACAGGACGTGGAAATCTGCACGGTAAGCCTCTCGCGTTGTTGATGGACAAATACCCTCATGACAATTGGTCTGTACCCGCCGACATTCGTTTATCGCCCCAAGACATCTACTACGTAGCGGTTCGTGATTTGATGTTGCCAGAAGCGGAACTGATCAAAGCGGAGGGAATTGATCTCAATAGCCCAGAAGTGATCGATGCGATTGGTTTTCGAACCATGCTCGACAGGCTGATCGCCGAACTTGAAGGCAACTACGACCGCTTTTTCGTTTCGTTTGATTATGATGCACTTGATGGTGCGATTTTCCGCGCATGCGCAACACCGAATGTGGGTGGTTTGTCTGCGCGAGAAGCACTCACACTCGTGCATGAATTGGCGGCGCACCCTAAGTTTGTCGGCATTGATTTTCTTGAGTATTTACCGGAGAAAGATCCTGAGGGAATATCGAAGGAGATGATGATCAAGTTGATTGATGCTGCGTGGGGTTATCGTATCTAAGCGACGCATTGTCTTCGTTAGCACGCAAGTTTACGCCTCGATTTTTGGTCGGGGCGTTTTTTTTATGCAAAAAGTAACGCTATTACATATCATAATTTATTTGTCTCACAAATGATTCAAACATTAATGTGTCGAATTTTTTATGTTTAGGAGGTGAAGCATGGCGCTGCTCAAGCGACGTTACATTAGGATGTTCGTCGTCATTATCGGAATCGTATTTTCCGCCAGTCTCTCTGCCCTTTTTAGCGCCTCTGAACATGAAAACATTGTGTCTGATTTTGAATTTGAGGTTGAAAGAAAAGCCGCTGCATTCTCTCAAACGTTAGATATGAACTTCGAAGCGCTTCAATCGATTAGCACGCTTTTTAGAACTTACCCCGATACCGGGTATTTGATGTTCAAGCAAGAAGCACAACGTGTTTTGCAAAGGCACTCGGGTATCCAAGGCCTTGAGTGGGCGCCACGTATTTTTCAAGAGGAACGTACAGACGCTGAACGTGTGATGCAACTTCACTTTCCTGAATTCTCGTTTACGCATATTTCGCCTCACGGCAACATGGCGATCGCCAAAGAAAGCCAAGAATACTACCCCATTTATTATGTAGAGCCTTATTTCGGGAATGAAAAAGTCTTAGGTTTCGATCTTGGATCAAACCCTCGTCGGATGTCGACGCTAATTGAGGCAAGGGATTCCGGTCAAGCTAAGGCAACCGCCAGTATTCGATTGATTCAAGAAACCGAGAACCAACGTGGTTTTTTGACCATGGTACCTATCTACCAAGGTGCCGTATCAACCCTCGCGCACAGACAAAAGAACATCATTGGCATCGTGCTTGCTGTGAATCGCATTGGCGATATCTTTGTTATGTCCCAACATGGGGAACTGCCTACAGATCTATCCATTCGGCTGTTCGATATCACTAACCCCAAGCAGGTGGAGTTGCTGTTTGATAGGACTCCGAAAGACGCCATCTTATCTGACGATTTACGTTACACCACGTCATTGCCCACGGTTCTTGGGCGTCAATGGAAAATGGAAGTGACCGCCACCAAAGCATATCTTGCGGGAAAAAAGAGCATGACTCCGATCATTGTTTTCGCTTCTGGCATTATGTTGACGGCCTTTTTTACTGCCTATTTAAGCTTGATGTTTCGCCATTCTGGGTTGGTTGAGAAAGAGGTGATTGAACGGACCAAAGACCTCGATTTTGCTAACAATGAACTGAGGAAATTGTCGCAGAATGATGCTCTGACAGGGTTGTATAATCGGCGCTATTTTGATGAGTATGCGAGTCGAGAGTGGTTACGTGCCCAGCGCACGCAAACCCCTTTGTCGCTCCTCCTGATTGATGTCGATCACTTTAAAAGATACAACGATTGTTATGGGCACCACGCGGGAGACGTGTGTTTAAAGCAAATCGCATCTGCGCTTCAACATGCGCTAATGCGTTCGCAGGATATTGTGTGTCGTTATGGGGGGGAAGAATTTGTGATCGTATTACCGGATACCACAGAGCCCGGTAATGTGGCGGAACGCTGTCGCGCGAAAATTGCCGCGCTCGGGATTGAGCACAACGGAAATGAAGACAAAGGAAAAGTCTCAATCAGTATTGGGGCTGCAACTGCGGTACCACGCGGTGCTAATCAGTTTCAAGATCTCTTTAATGCCGCAGATGAAGCGCTGTATGAGGCCAAATCTAGTGGGAGAGATTGCACGGTGATTCGAACGGGCGATGTTGAGAGCGATCCTTTGCCTGATGAAGATTTGAGAGCGTAGAACAGACAATGCCCCGATATCGGGGCATTGTCCTTCGTCGCTCTTGTATTTACCGGAAGATTCGCGTCAAACAGTGTTCACCTGTCGTGAAACGTTTTCGATAAAAGCACGAATATCCACTCAAACTGCGAGTGCGTTGTCGCTTAAGCTGTGCGGCACATCCGCATCGGCTTTACATCCGCGACTACCGAATTCGCCGAGTCTGGCAAGGCGCGTTCTATGGCAGAACAACTCCGACTTTCTGGCCTTTAGCGACGGGCTTTTCCCGATTTTTTAATTAGCTGGCGCTTCAAACGACGCTTCTCGCCACCTCGACCACCGCGTTTTTCGTGATGTTCTTTGTCTGCGTTCAAGTCTGGTTCATAGCCTTCCAACCATTCTTGTGGCAGACGCTGATCGATCAGTGTTTCAATGGCAACTAACATCCCTTCTTCTTCGCGGCTAACCAGTGAGATGGCCTTGCCGCTTTTACCTGCACGGCCTGTGCGACCAATTCGGTGAATGTAATCTTCGGGTTGATGTGGCAGTTCATAGTTGAACACGTAATCGAGTGACGGAATATCTAGCCCACGAGCAGCCACATCTGTCGCGACGAGTACTCGTACTTCTCCAGACTTAAAACCTTCTAAGGCACGATTGCGAGCACCTTGGGTTTTCTCTCCGTGGATCGCTTCGGCCTCCAATCCATCCAGTTTTAGCTCATTGGCCAAGGCCTCGGTGCTTTGGCGCGTTTTGGCAAACACCAACACTTGTTGTAGGTTTTTGCTCCCAATAAGGTAAGAGAGCAGCTCACGTTTACGCTTTTTATCAACCGGGTGAACAAGTTGCTCCACGGTATCAGCGGTGCTGTTGCTGGTGGAAATCTCAATGCGAACAGGGGCGTTCAGTAAACGATAGGCCAAATCCATCACTTGTTTTGGATAGGTGGCAGAGAAAAACAACGTCTGGCGCTCTTTTGGCATTTTTTTCATCAGGCGTTTGATGTCTGAAATAAAGCCCATGTCTAACATACGATCGGCTTCGTCGAGGACAAGCGTATCTAAAGCACCGAGATTCAGCGTGCCGATGTGCAAGTGATCAAGCAAACGCCCCGGCGTGCCCACCACAATTTCAGCCCCTTTCGCCAAGGCGTTTTTTTGTGGATTGATGTTAGCGCCGCCATAAAGTGCAACACACTTCAGTGGTGTGTTCTGGCTGTATTCCGCCACCTTTTCTAGCACTTGTTGTGCAAGCTCGCGCGTTGGGGTGACAACAAGAACACGGGTTGAGCCTTTCACGCCTTTCTCAAGCAACTGATGAATCAATGGCAAGGTGAAGGCGGCGGTTTTTCCTGTGCCTGTTTGGGCTGCGCCCATAACATCTTTTCCCGCCAATACTTTCGGGATCGCCTGTTGCTGAATGTCAGTTGGTTGAGCGTAACCAAGCGCACTTAGCGTCGATTGAAGCGTCTCATTGAGAAGAGTGAAAGCGTTGTCAGACATTATGTTTCCGGAACAGACCAAAATAAAGGAGCGCGAGTTTACCAGATTCTGCCTGAATGTGCAGAGCAGTCACGAAACCAGATGCGTAAAAATCGGAGAAGAAAAACTCATTGTTAAGACGATGAAATCATCCATCACCAAGCCCTCAACTCCTGCACTGTAATCGCTGCAAAATTGTTCTATGTTAAAAATTCAATCACGCGAGGAGAGGGCTGAGCAGTGGGCCAAAATATAATTAAAACCTCGTTTAGTGCAAGTGACCATACACGGTTTGCTTTGCAACTAAAATCCGAACTGGAACAACTGGAAGCGTTACTCAACACACCAGGATGGGGCGTTGGAGAGTGTACGTTAGGCGCAGAGCTCGAATTGTACCTGACAGACAAACACCATCGGCCTGCTCACTACAACTTAGATTTGCTCGAAAAAGCCGCGGACCCTTTAATGACCGCAGAAATTAACCGATTTAATCTCGAATACAATTGTCCGTACACCACCTTTAAAGGCGCGCCGTTTTCCTTCTTAAAACACCATATGGATGACAGATTACTGTCACTTCAATCGCTTGCTAGCGAAACGGGGATAAACGTCACGCCAATCGGGATTCTTCCCACTTTACAACATGGTGATTTCGGTTTGGCCTCCATGACGGACTCTCCGCGTTATCACGCGCTAACAGAAATTCTGTGTGAGTCTCGTGGTGGCCCATTTCATATCCGTATTCACGGTGCAGAAAGCTTAGAGATAGATGCAGACGACCTAACACTTGAAGGGGCAAATACCTCATTCCAGGTGCATTACCGCGTCAAGCCAGATGAATTTGCAACTTGGTACAACGGCATTCAACTTGCCACCATCTTTACCATTGCCATGGGGGCGAATTCGCCCATTTTCCTTGAAAGAAAACTGTGGCATGAAACCCGCGTGCCGCTCTTTAAACAATCCATTGATAGCCGAAACCTGTGTGGCATGAACTGGCACACCCCCGCACGCGTCTCGTTTGGTAAAGGGTATGTGCGTAAAAGCGCCCTTGAGCTGTTTCGTCAAGGCGTAAGCTTGCAACCCGTGCTATTACCAGACATGTGCGATACCCAAGCCAAAGAAGGCTGTGGGCCGCCGCTTGAAGCGTTACGTCTACACCAAAGCACCATCTGGAGTTGGAACCGAGCAGTGTATGACGACGCTGACAATGGGCATTTGCGCGTTGAGTTGCGAAGCTTACCTGCAGGGCCAACAACGATCGACATGGTAGCCAATGCAGCCTTGTGCATTGGATTGGCGCATGCGCTCAGAGATGATCTCGATCGATTGATGGATCTGCTGCCGTTTGAGTTTGCCAAATACAACTTTTATCGCGCCGCGCAATTCGGTGTTGATGCCAAGATTTTGTGGGAATCGGAAAACGGCTCGCTAGCAGAGTTTGCACTGACGGATGTGTTGGTCAAATTGTTGCCGAAGGTGGCGGACTCACTCATCCAACTCGGTGTCTCTCGTCAAGAAGCAGACATGTTGATGATGGTGATTGAGCATCGTCTCGCCAAGCGTCAAAACGGGGCGAGTTGGCAGCTTGCTACCTTGACGGCGTTGGAGAAAAAATATTCTGCATCAGAAGCGCTTGGCAGGATGTTCGGTTTGTATCAAAAGCAATTTTTATCAGGAGAGCCGGTTTCGCATTGGTCCGTTTTGTGATGGAGTATACGAATACACATTGCAACAAAACGGATTGAAGAGAGGAAATGGATGAAGTTACACGATGTCAGTTGGCCAAGCGAAGCAGCGTTGAAAGGTGGTCTGCTTCCATGGCTAGAAACGCTCCCGGGCGCAAGCTGGCTAACATTGCCGGGGCGCGATCCGAACAGACATCGTGTGATTGTTACCTTGCTTCATGGTAACGAGCCTTCAGGCACGAATGCGTTCTGGCACTTTGTTGAAAACACACCTGAGTGCGCGGTCACGACGCATTTTTGCTTGGCGAACGTCAATGCTGCCAAGACGAATACGCCGTTTACGACGCGGCATTTAGACGGCAAACCGGACATGAACCGTTGCTTTGGACGACAAGGTGAGGACGACAGCTATGAGATCGCCGATGAGATCTTGGCGCGGATCACCTCCCTCGCACCGGAAGCGGTCGTGGATTTACACAACACATCGGGCACGAGCCCTGCTTTTGCTGTGTCGATACGCGATGATGATACCCACAAACAAATTGCGTCGCTGTTCACTAAGAATATGCTTTGTTCGGACGTGCGTCTTGGCGCGTTAATGGAGATGACGAGTGAAACATCGCCCATTGTCACTATTGAATGTGGTGGCGCAGGTGATCGCGCAGCCCATGATGTGGCAAAGAAGGGTTTGAATGACTTCATGACGGCAGAAAACCTTTTCCAAGGTCACACTGGTTTTTGGCCGATAGAGATGCTGTATCGTCCTGTGCGCATTCAAATGCAACATGATTCGGCGTTGTGTTATCACGATCAAAAGATCGACGACGCTGACCTGACACTCGCGCCAGATATCGACCGACATAACTTTGGTCGGATGGCTGCGGATACGCATATCGGTTGGTTAGGCGGTCGAGGGTTGGATGCGTTAAAAACGGATGATGGTAAAGGCGGCCATCCGATTGCCTCGCTTTTTTACGAAAAAGACGGTGAACTCAAACTCAAAGCCGCAAGTAAGCTGTTTATGATCACAACGCGACATGATATCGCTTTGTCCGATTGTTTGTTTTATATGGTGGTGGACTAAGGACATCCTGCCCCGAAACTGTGTCTATGGAGTACTAAAATGCATGATTTCATTGGTAAATGGCGTATCAAGTGGATGTCTAACTGGTCGCAAGAATATGTTGATCTTCTTGAGCCGGGTTACATGGAATTTTCGCGAGATGCGCTAGGAAATTTTGTATTCGGTGCTGTCAAAGGACACCTTGATGTTCGCATTTCATCGAAGGAGCCTAGCCTCGAGTTTTCATGGCAAGGGATCTGCGAAGGCAAGGAAATGTCTGGTAGAGGGAAAGTGGATTTCTTGAATGAACAATTAGGTGAAGGTGAACTATTCATTCATAACAGCGATGAAACCGACTTTATTATCGAGCGTCTTCATTAACTGCTCTGTTGCTGCGCTGCTTTGATTCTGTCGAATAAGGTGGTGTCATTTTCAGTGCACTGAACCTGTGCTTTCACAAGCTAACTCAGGTGTAACGTTGGGTTTGAGCGCTATCCACTCATCGATTGATAAGGCAAGCCTGAAATGGCTTGCCTTTGTCGTTTCTAAGCTTGGTCACGAAAGTTATTCCCGCCAATGTGGTTGCTGTTGGTTAGCCTTGCAAGGCATGAAGAGATACAGGAGATCACGACAAGAGCCTTCTATTTCCAAGCCCTACCTCTCGCGTGCAATGCCCTTGAATGGGTGAGTTAACGAGATCAAAAGCGGATTCTATTTGTACTTTCAACGTCGGATCAAATTCACATGTAATCACTTGGTTTTTAGTAGATCTTTCAGATTTAGTCCGCGGA
The DNA here is from genome assembly GCF_900115495.1 of Enterovibrio norvegicus DSM 15893. GTDB lineage: Bacteria > Pseudomonadota > Gammaproteobacteria > Enterobacterales > Vibrionaceae > Enterovibrio > Enterovibrio norvegicus. The sequence goes on from NZ_FOWR01000004.1 coordinate 77,409, forward strand.
AATTCCAATGTTTGATATGGAACTTGAGCAATGATTCGTGAGAATGTAGGGTGAATAAACACGGATAATTAAAGAGAGCTAACATGGATTGTACAAGCTGTAAACGCGGCGTTCTGAAGCCAAGTTATATAGAAGGCCAGTTTCGCGCGCACACCTGTTCGCACTGCAAAGGCGATTGGATTCTGATTGAAGATTTTATCGCTTGGCGCGAACGAAACCCGGGCTATGAATTCGCAGAAAACGCGACGTTAACCCTGGATGCGTCAGAAACAAAAAAAGCCATGCTGTGTCCGCAATCGGGCGTCATTATGTCTAAATTCAGAATTTCAGCTGCGCATGATCATAGGGTTGATTACAGTGCGGCGGTTGGCGGCATCTGGCTCGATCATGGTGAATGGGAGTTGCTGAAAGCTGAAGGTTTAGCAACTTCTGTCGGTGGCGTAGTGACAGAGCAGTGGCAGCACAAAGTGCGTGAACAGAGCGCCAAGCAAAGCTTCACTGATTTATATGTGTCTAAGTTCGGCGAAGAGGACTACCAAAAAGTGAAAGCGCTGAGAGAATGGATACTTTCACACCCACAAAAAGCCGATCTGCGTGCATTTTTATTGGCTGAAGATCCCTATTCTGCAGAAAAATAATCATACAGCGCGGCAGCTTGCTGTCGCGCTCGTACTTCTACCTAGGCTGCATTTTTAAAATTAATACGCGACTGCGCTTAAATTCCCCCTGTAAACATAATGTTAACGTGCTGTTCAAACGCATTTCTCTGAATTTGTAAATTTCCCCGCTGTTTATATGCTACTTAGTTCATACTTCGACTTAGATAAAATCACTATTTGTTCGTGAAATATCATTAGATAAGTGTTGTATATATAAGGCATTTATATATAGATTTATATACAAAAATAACTAGAAAAAGCTCAATAAAAGTCTACGGGGTGACTTAACAGAATGACGATTAGTAATGACTGATTAGTAAGTGAGAATAAAAAGTGTCAATATGTGCAGCGCTGTAAAGTGACTTGAATAATAGACATAAAGAATGTGGTTTATTTGCATATTGTGCATATTGTGCATATTTTGGGCGTTATCTGGAAACTTTCTATTTTGAAAAATTTGAATCACCTGATTTAGAAGATGCTTATATATCTTTGTTATTCGTGAAAATATAGAAAACTCAGACACTCTCAAGATAATGTACAGAAAAATAATCTAAGCCATAAATTAATGTGTATTAGAAATGGAAATGTTAGCGTTTACTATTTTTACAGCTGTAAATTGATTTAATATGTGTGTTTTTCTGGCTATTAGGAATGTGGCCAAAGAGCAGGAGTTAAGATGCTACTAGGGCAGGAAGCCGTTTTAGAATTGTTGTGTTGCCCAGTGTCTGGGGTAAGTCTTGAGCCATTAGATACTAATGTATTAGTTGCATATTCGACGGATGGTACTCACGAATATGATGTGGTTGATAGTTACCCTGTGTTAATCCGATTTGAGAACAGCATTCTCGATAAATCGGATATTCAACGTCTTTCATCAACAGTACACCGCCAGTCTTATGGTGGTGTGTTCAGTGTTGCTAAGCGTCTCGCGTGCCCTCCAAGCCATGTTACCAAAGGCAATGTTGAACTCCTTTTAGACACCCTTCTTTCCCAGCAGAACTCAGCGCGTGTATTGATCGTCGGTGGTGGCACCGTGGGCTGTGGCATGGAGCCTTTCTACACAGACCCTCGTATCGAGCTTGTTTCTTTTGATATTTATGCGTCTCCCTCCGTGCAATTTTTGGCAGATGCACACAATATTCCGCTGGTTAGCGAAAGCTTTGATGCCGTGATCATTCAAGCCGTGTTAGAGCATGTGTTAAGGCCGGAAGAAGTAGTGGCAGAAGCATATCGCGTATTAAAAATTGATGGGTTGGTTTACGCAGAAACACCCTTTTTACAGCACGTTCATGAAGGTGCGTACGATTTCAAAAGATACACAGAGAGCGGTCACCGTTATCTGTTCAGGTGTTTTTCTTTGATTAAATCGGGGGCATCAGCAGGGGCGGGTACGCAATTGTTGTGGGCGCTTGATGGTTTTTTTTGTGGCCTCTTTCGTTCCAAAATAATTGGAAAATTCATCAAGTTGTGTTTATGTTGGTTACAATATTTCGATCGCTTAATTCCTGAAGCCTACAATGTCGATGCGGCGAGTGGGGTATATTTTCTGGGCCGAAAAACCCGTGAAGCCATAAAAGATCTCAGCATCGTCGAATATTACAAAGGTGCGCAGCGGTAACATTGAAGGAAAACGGAACGAGAATAACCACATTATACTATACGTTTGAAACACTTGAGTTTTCCTTTATTACCATATGGGGTATAGGAAAGCGCCAGCTGTTTGCCGGCGTCGTTATCGTAAATACTGGAAACGCGCAACTTAGAAAGTGATTACACCACCTCTAAAGCAGAAAATGCGTGAGGCAACGCTTCTCCTTTCGCCGCAAGTGGCTTGATGTCACCTGTCTCATGGTGCGGTAATGTGCGGTGCTGACCGGGTGAAAGCGCATTAAATGCGGTGGTGAGAATTTGCAATGCATCCCCATGAGAGACCAACAAGATCACCTGATCGTAAAATTGGCTTTCAAGCGCGAGAATCGCACCCATGGTGCGTCTTCTCACCTGCTCAGTGCTCTCGACGTGATTCTCTGTTTGGGATGATGATACTGCATCTTTCGCCCAGACCTGCTCATACGCTTCGGAAGACTTGCCCTCCCATGTACCAAAAAACCGTTCTCTTAATCGAATGTCTTGGATGGGTTCACCGATAGACAGTGTTTCTGCCACCAGTGCTGCGGTTTCTCGCGTACGCGTGAAATCGGAACACACAATCACGGAAATACCCGCGTCTTTAACTGCCAGAGCAGAAGCAACAGCTTGCTCCTCGCCCAATGGAGACAAACCATACTGATGGCAACCAATGCTTGGATCGCTTACCACTATATCTGCGACGTTGGCCTTGCTTTGCCCATGACGCATCAGAAAATAGCTGTTTTTAAACACGGTCATTCGATGTCCTCGTTCGAATTAGATATTGCACATAAAGTTCGTGGCTTATAGCTCAAAGCTTATAGCGAAGAACGATCAGCGTTGACGGAAAGTGTAGGTTCCTTGGTGTCTGCAGGCATCGCTTTTAAACGATTTGACCGCAATTCGCCTGCTTGCTCAAGCAAGGGATAGGCGATGGAAGAAAAGTGCGAATTAATACGATTTAGGTCTCGCAAGAGATCTAAATACAGGCTGCTACCTTCAGCCGGTAACCCTGTTTGATCGCGTAACCCTTCTTGATGTGCCAAAGCGGCACGTCTTTCAATGTCCTTCACGACACTCTTTTGTTCCAGCAATGCGCGGGCGTTTTTAATGTCACCGGTGAGTAGCACACTGCAGGCAAGCTCCATATTGCTGTTGATGTATTTTCGCAATGCATCAATGGCTTTTAGCTCATAATCGGGCAGCACCACATTGTTGGTAATGATTTTTGACACCACATCAGTGAGGCTGCATTCAAGAATATCCCCTGCATGCTCTAAGTTAGTGGTGTACGCATAAATACGGTAGCAACGACGTCGATATTTTTTGGGGATATCTTGTCTGCTTAGTTCCGTGAGATACAAACTGATTTTGTCATGAAATTCATCCACCAAATCGTCTGAACGCTTCACGCTCTGCAATTTTGCACCATTGCGCGTACTTAACGCGTCGAAAGTCGTATCCAGCATGGTTCGCAGTAAATCTCCCATCCTGAGCACTTCACGCACACTGTTTGATAGGGCGACAGACGGTGTTTTGAATGCATTACGATCGAGATAGCGTGGTTTGTTATCCACGTCGGGACTTTCCTTATTGGGAAGCCAACGTTCCATCATTTTTCCTGAGGTTTTCACCCATGGAAGAAACAGCAATGCTAAGCCGATATTGAACAAAAGGTGAAAGTTGACCAATTGACGGGCGATGTCGGTGGAGGCAAAAAACGCATGGTCTGCGAGTTGATTGATCATGGGAAGACATATCAAGACACCCATTAATCGGAACAACAAATTACCCATTGGGGCACGCCTTACCGAAGGTTCTGCACGTGATGTGTTTACGACAGCGGGGAGTGCGGCCCCCAAGTTTGCGCCTAAGATCAGGCCAAACCCCACATCCAATGCAATCACACCTGAGCTGGAAAGCGCGGCAATCAACAGCACAGTCGCAAGGCTAGAATGCGCGAGAAAGGCAATGGATACGCCGACCAATACTGCGAGAACAGGCTCGCCGCTAAGTGAACCCAACAAGGATTGAATCAAAGGGGACTCACGCATGGGTTCAGAGGCTTGCAAGATCAGGCTTAGGGCTAACAACATCAAGCCTAAACCTATTGCTATGCTCGCTGCGTGTTTGGTTTTTTCTTTTTTAGCGCGTGTAAACACACCGACGCCAGCAAGCATAACAATGGGTTGAAGCCAGGAAAGATCGAGTGTGAGCACTTGCGCGACGATCGTTGTGCCAACATCTGCACCTAATAACAATGCCAATCCCGATGCCGTTGCAACGCCATGGGTCGCGAAAGAACTGGCGAGAAGCGCCGTGGCTGTGCTGCTTTGAAGCAAGCACGTCACGCCCATTCCCACGAAAAAGGCATTGAAACGGTTAGACAAACTTCGTCCGAGAAGGCGACGCATCTTGCCGCCATACGCTTTGATGACACCTTGCTTAACAAGGTGTAACCCGAAAAGAAGCAGCGCAACCCCTCCGAGTAATTGAATGAGAACTGACGTTCCGCTCATGTGACATCTCTTTTTAATATTTTTTTGTTATCACTCTCTCATCTAAGTGAAGGATGGGCATGTGCTCATTTTGTCGCTGATTTGAGTCATATGAGGCGACAAATGAACAATTTAATTGAGCACATGAACATAAAAGTACTCGAAAGTGAGCATTTGATCAACAAACGAACATAATAATTAACCATTCGCTCAATAAATGTTGGCAAGTTGTTAATTTTGAGCCTAGAGTGAATAAAAAATGGCCGATGTGAACAGTTATGAGTCTCGATTCGAAAATGAAATCTAAAACGAAAGCACGCAGAGACCAGATCATCGAATTGACACAAGATCGCGGCAACGTGTCTGTCGAAGTGCTAACGGAAACGCTGGGTGTGTCGGCGCAAACTATTCGTCGAGACATTAATCAACTGTGTAGCGATAACTTGCTTCGTCGTCGTCATGGCGGCGTTGAACGGTTTGAACGTCAGTTGAACACGCCTTATGAACTGCGTGCTGTGACGAACTCTGAAGAGAAACATGCGATTGCAAAAGCTGTCGCGGAAATGGTGCCGGACGGATCAACCGTGTTTATTTCAATTGGCTCAACGCCCGCGATCGTGGCTGAAGCCTTGATTGAGAAAACCGGACTGACGGTCATGACGAACAATTTGAACGCGGCGATGGTACTGAGCAACGAGCCAACCAATCGGATCATTATTCCGGGAGGCGAGGTGCGCATGCCTGACCGCGATGTATTGGGCGATGAGGTATTGAATTTCTTCAATAGTTATCGTGCTGAGTTTGGCATTTTCGGGGTGGCGGGCGTCGATGAAGATGGCGGCATGCTGGATTTTCATGCTTCTGAAGTGCGGGTACGTGAAGCGATTCGTACGCATTGTAAAACCTCCATTCTCGTGATGGACAGTACCAAATTAACGCGCACTGCACCGGCGGTGGGCGGCAGTATTTTTGATGTGGACCAAATCATCATGGATCGACATCCAGGGGATGATTTCTCGGCGCTCAGCGAGCGGGTGGGAGATCGTTTGAAGTTAGTTGGAGGCAAGGCTTCATGAACGTAGAACCTTTTGTGACGTTTAACAAAATTGGCAAACGATGGAACGGTCAGTTGGGTGTGGAAGACATCACAATTCAGATCCCTGAAGGCGCATTTGTCGCATTACTAGGCCCGTCAGGGTGCGGAAAATCCACCACATTACGCCTGCTAGCAGGGCTTGAAACGCCTGATGAAGGCGAAATTATTATCGACAGCGTAGACGTGACAGAAATGGCACCCTCCGCGCGCAATCTCTCCATGGTGTTTCAGTCTTATGCACTATTCCCTCATCTCTCAGTGGCAGAAAACGTCATGTTCGGGATGAAGGTAAGAAAAGTGCCAAAAGAAGAGTGCATGGAAAAGCTGCATAACGCGTTAGAAATTACTGGCCTGCTTGGTTATGAAGAGCGTAAACCTGGCGAATTGTCGGGCGGTCAACGCCAACGTGTCGCTTTGGCGCGCGCCATTGTTGCAAGGCAGCCTCTGTGTTTGATGGACGAACCGTTATCAAACCTTGATGCCAAGCTGCGTAACTCCGTCCGCAGAGACATCAAGAAGCTGCAACGTAGTCTTGGTATGACCGTGGTTTACGTTACGCATGATCAAACTGAAGCCATGAGCATGGCCGACATGATCATCTTGATGAAAGATGGCCGCATCATGCAAATCGGTTCTCCACAAGAGCTTTATAGCGAGCCGCAAAATACTTTTGCCGCAGAATTTGTGGGTGCACCACCCATGGCGTTGATTTCAGGCTCTGCCATTAAAGGGGCAGAGCATGCGAGCAAAGTCGGTGTAAGAACAGAAGATGTCACTGTGGTGGAGGCAGGCAAAGGCCGCCTGACGTGCACTGTGTCAGAAAGCGAATATTTGGGTGTGGAAACGCACGTTCAGTTAGAACACCCAGAAGGGAAAGGCCTAGTGGTGAAGCTTCATGGCTATGCCTCGCTGGTTGAAGGCAGTTCGGTGGACATCGATTTTGATGATTCGGCGCTGCATTACTTTGATGAAAACGGTAACCGCATGGCTTCGTGAAGCATGCTGACGATGCTGAGGATATGTGTGCATTCGCATATATCTCCACAGCCAACTAACTTGAGATTAATGTTCAACTAAAACAATGGTGAAACTATGAAGTTCTCTACGTTATTCAGTTGTGCCTTTGCAGGTGCATTTGCGATGTCTGCACACACGGCTTCTGCACAAACCGAACTCAACATGTATTACCCGATTGCGGTGGGTGGATCACTCACGAAAGTGGTTGATGGCATGGTGACTGAGTTTGAAAAACAAAACCCAGATATCAAAGTAAATGCTATCTACTCAGGCAACTATGATGACACGCGTGTTCGTGCGTTGTCAGCGTTGAGTTCCGGCGAACCTGCACAACTGGCTGTGATGTTTTCTATCGATGTTTATGACCTTATCGAACAAGACTTGATTACCCCTTTTGATGACGTCATGAATGGTGAAGAAGACCATGCGTGGTTGAACGATTTCTATCCAGCATTGATGGAAAACGGCCAAGCGGAAGGCAAAACATGGGGCATTCCATTCCAACGTTCCACCATTGTTGCTTACTACAACAAAGAGATGTTTAAGGCTGCTGGATTAGACCCTGAGAAGCCACCTAAAACGTGGGACGAATTGGTAACAATGGGCAAAAAGCTCACCAATGATGATACCTATGGCTTGATGATTCCATCGACGGGTTACCCTTACTGGATGTTCCAAGCGCTGGCGATTCAAAACGGCCAAAAGCTCATGTCTGATGACGGTCTAGAAACCTACTTTGATGATCCAAAGGTGTTAGAAACCCTCAAATACTGGAAATCACTGTCTGCGGAACACGGCATTATGCCAACAGGTACGGTTGAGTGGGGCACCCTGCGCCAAGCGTTCTTAGAAGGCAAAACCGCGATGATGTGGCACTCCACGGGTAACCTGTCATCGGTGAAAAAAGGCGCGAAATTTGATTTCGGTGTTGCCATGTTGCCAGGTAAAGCACGTTTAGGTTCACCAACAGGTGGCGGTAACTTCTACCTGTTCAAAGACACGTCTCAGAAAGAAAAAGAAGCGTCACTCAAACTGGTTAAGTTCATGACATCGCCAGAACAAGCGGCTAACTGGTCGATTGCTACAGGCTACATGGGCGTATCGAAAAGTGCTTATGAAACGGAAGCACTCAAGAACTACACCGTTGAGTTCCCACCTTCATTAGTTGCTCGCAACCAGCTCGAACACGCCGTGGCTGAGTTTTCTACCTATGAAACGGCACGTGTCCGTGAAGGGTTGAACAACGCGATTCAATCGGCACTGACAGACAGTAAAACGCCAGAAGAGGCGTTGGGCGAAGCGCAAAAATCTGCAAAACGCTTACTGCGAGATTATCAATAACTGCATCTTGCTCCGCTTGACCACAAGCGGAGCCATTTCTCGCTTAGCGTAGCGGTACTAATTTAGCGCAGCGGTACAAATAACGAGTAATACTATGAATCGATACGCAGAAATGGAGCGTCGTCGGCAGCACCTTTATGGGTGGTTTCTCCTTACGCCAGCGGCAATTCTGTTAACCCTCTTTGCTTTCTATCCATCGATAGCGACGTTCTGGGAGAGTCTGTTTTCGCGCGGCACGCGCAGACGGCCTTCGGAATTCTCCGGTTTAGAAAACTATACCGACTTATTCAACGATCCAACGTTTTGGATTGTGGTGAAAAACAACCTGTTTTATGCAGGGATTACCATTCCTGCATCTATCGCGATTGCACTTGCTATGGCGCTCTGGGCGAACTCAAAGATTCCCGCCACGGGGTTTGTGCGTACGGCTTATTTTACGCCGACCGTGTTGCCGATGATCGCGGCGGCCAACCTGTGGTTGTTCTTCTATACCCCAGATTTAGGCGTGCTTGATCAGATTGGCGCACTGTTTGGTTTGCCATCCATGAACTGGCTAGGGCGACCTGATACGGCGCTTTGGGCCATTATCATTGTGACGATTTGGAAAGAAGCTGGCTTTTTCATGATCTTCTATCTGGCCGCTTTGCAGACTATCCCCGTGGACTACAAAGAAGCGGCTGACATTGAAGGCACAAGCCGTTGGACTTATACGCGCCGCATCGTGTTACCTCTGTTGATGCCAACCACCATGTTCATTGTGGTGAACGCGATGATCAACTCGGTCAAACTCATTGACCATCTGTTCATCTTGACCAAAGGCGGGCCGTCAGACGCCTCCAAACTTATTCTTTACTACATCTGGGAGATGGCGTTTGCCTTCTTTGATGCCCCACATGCCGCCGCGATGACCGTAATGGTATTGCTGGTGTTGGGTATCGCAGCTGCCATTCAGTTTTTGTACCTTGATAGAAGGACGCATTACCAATGAAATCGTTTAATAAGTTTATTGATTCCTTTGGTGCACACCTTCTTGCCGTTATCTGGATTTCCCCGCTGGTGTTTGCGTTTTGGGCGGCTTTCCATACCACGTCTGACGCAGTTAATTTCAACCTTCTGTCAGGTTGGACGCTGGATAACTTCCGTGAAGTGTGGAACGGCGCACCGTGGCTTCGCTACTTCTGGAATACCTTTTGCCTCGTGACGATAGTCCTCATTGGACAGTTCATCATCACCACCTTGGCGGGGTTTGCGTTTGCACAAGTGAAGTTTCCAGGTAAGGACTTTGTGTTCATTCTGGTATTGCTTCAACTGTTTATCTTGCCGGAAGTGTTGATCGTCGAAAACTATGCGATAACCTCAAAATTGGGGCTGTTTGATACCATTCTCGGTGTCGGTATGCCCTATATGGCGAGTGCCTTCGGGATATTCTTGATGCGACAATCCTTCAAGTCTGTGCCTTATGAACTGCATGAAGCGGCGAGTGTAGAAGGTTGTTCCATGTTTGGCATTTTGATGAAAGTCTATGTGCCTCTCGCGAAGCCAACCTACCTAGCGTATGCCTTGGTGTCAGTGTCTACACACTGGAATAACTTCCTTTGGCCGCTCATCGTCACTAACTCTGATGACACGCGTCCATTGACCGTCGGGCTATCTATTTTCGGCGCACCAGAAAATGGTGTAGATATTTCGGTGATTTCGGCGGCAACCATGATGTCGATAGCACCACTGTTGATAGCATTCTTAATTTTCCAACGTCAGTTTGTTCAGGCATTCTTGCGTGCGGGTATTAAGTAACAGGGTAGAAATATGGGTTCTCGTGTTATTCAGTTAACTGACATTCATCTTGTGCCGCGCCAACAGCGGGTTTCTAAGGTGCTCGATACATATACCTTGTTTGAGCAGGCTATCGAAAAGATTGCAGATGATCTGCCAAGGCTTGGTCAGGTGGATGCTATCGTGGTGACTGGGGATGTCTCGGACCACGGCGATGAGGAAAGTTATCGCGATTTTCATGCGATCATTTCTCGGCTTAATCTGCCTTATGTGGTGATACCCGGCAATCATGATAAGCGTGAAGCCATGGTATCAGCCATTGATGGTCTGTCAGTGTGTGGGGAGACAGGGGAGTTAAACAGTGTTTACCCCCTTAGTGCATTTGACATTATTGCGTTGGACACGGTCATACCTGGGAGTGGTGCAGGTGCGTTGAGCGACAATACACTCGCGTTTCTTGAATCTGCTTTAGCGACAGATTTAGAGAAGCCGGCGTTGATTACGATGCATCATCCACCGTTTGATTCGGGTATCCAGTTTATGGATAACATCGGGTTAAAAGGCCGAGATGACATGGCGCGTATTTTGGCGCAGTCGCCGCGAGAGAAGCGGGTGATTTGCGGGCATTTGCATAACAGTATTGTGTGTAACATTGGCAATGCGACCGTACTTTCTGCCCCTGGTGTTGCGAGCTCATTTCTGACGGACTATCGCGATGATGCCCCCGTCGGCTTCACGCAAGATCCCGGCGGTTATATGGTGCATGATTGGTCTCATGGCTTCAGAAGTACGTATGTTTCTCTCTCGCGTCACGGCGGTTTGTTCGCGTTTTAAAGGGGAAAGCTTAGCCCTATCAATAAGAAACTACGTCAGAAATGGCGTGTTTTTTTTGTTTATGCGCCAAAAACTGAGTATTGGTGAACGTTAACATGTTTTGTTCACTCAGTGAGATCTTGCCGATTTGGCGAGGTATTGTGTAGATAAAATAACTGTTTTTATATACAGTATTTCAGTTTTTTTTATTGGATGAGGATGCAGTATGAGTGAGTCTGAAAACTATACAGGGCAGTGCCTGTGCGGCAGCGTAAAACTCCATGTCGCTGAAATAAATCCTAAATTTACGGTGTGTCACTGTGGTACATGTAGAACGTGGACAGGTGGGCCATTGTTTGCGGTGCAGTGTGGCACCGGTGTGGTGCTGGAGGGAGACGAAAACATCACGATTTTCGACTCTTCGCCTTGGGCAGAGCGTGGGTTTTGCGCGAAATGCGGCACTAATTTGTTTTATCGCGTTAAGAGTACGCAGAGCTACAACTTATCGCTTGGGCTGTTCCCAACGTTGCCAGCGCTTGAAATGGACATGCAGTACTTCAGCGATCTCAAACCGGATTACTATTGTTTCTCTAACGAAACTAAAGCGATGACTGAAGCCGAGATCATGGCGTACTTTGCGAGCCAAACGTAGCCACCATCCTTCTTTGTGCTGCGTTATTCTCTGGCTATGGGACTAACGCAGCTTACATCGTCCATTTTTCTAACAAAACGTCCGTCCTTTGTTGTGTTTATCGTATTTCACGCCTTTCGATTATTACCCACAGGTAAAAGTTCTTTTCAATTTTGATGGATTATCAAATCTCAGTAAAAGCCTAAAATGCGCCCCATCGAAACGCGAAACGGTGTTGACTCGTTTTGGCGGTTTCTTCCTGTTTAAGTCCAAACGAACTGAACACTGTATTTTCAGGTTGTTTGGATATATCGATGCAGACGTATTTAACCTGATTTGTTTTTAGTTCTGCTGCATGAATTATTGAGAGATAAAAATGACTGACCAATTTATTAAATCTAAAGCGGCCATTGCTTGGGCACCAAACCAACCACTGTCTATTGAAGAAGTGGATGTGATGCTGCCACGTGCAGGCGAAGTGCTTGTACGTATTGTGGCAACCGGTGTTTGTCATACGGATGCCTTCACTATGTCAGGCGATGATCCAGAAGGTATTTTCCCTGTCATTTTGGGTCACGAGGGTGGCGGTATTGTTGAAATGGTCGGCGAGGGTGTGACCAGCGTTGAGGTGGGTGATCATGTTATCCCGCTTTACACACCTGAATGTGGTGAGTGTAAGTTCTGTAAGTCTGGCAAAACCAACCTTTGCCAGAAAATTCGTGAAACCCAGGGTCAAGGCTTGATGCCTGACGGCACAACACGCTTCTACAAAGACGGCCAGCCTATCTTCCATTACATGGGCTGCTCGACATTTTCTGAGTACACCGTATTGCCTGAGATCTCTCTGGCAAAAGTCAACAAAGAAGCGCCCCTAGAAGAAGTGTGTCTGCTGGGTTGTGGTGTGACGACAGGTATGGGCGCGGTATTGAACACCGCGAAAGTACAAGAAGGCGACACGGTGGCAGTGTTTGGTCTGGGTGGTATTGGTCTTTCTGCCATTATTGGCGCTCAAATGGCGAAAGCGAGCCGCATCATTGCTATCGACATTAACGAAAGCAAGTTCGAGTTAGCGCGTCAGCTAGGTGCGACAGACTGCATCAACCCGACACAATTCGACAAGCCTATTCAAGATATGATCGTTGAATTGACAGATGGCGGGGTTGATTATTCTTTTGAATGTATCGGCAATGTGAATGTGATGCGTTCAGCGCTTGAGTGCTGTCACAAAGGCTGGGGTGAGTCTGTGGTTATTGGCGTTGCCGGTGCTGGCCAAGAAATCTCTACGCGTCCGTTCCAGCTTGTGACTGGCCGTGTGTGGCGTGGTTCCGCATTTGGTGGTGTGAAAGGGCGTTCTGAACTGCCAGAAATTGTTGAACGCTATATGGCTGGAGAGTTTAAATTGAACGATTTTATCACCCATACAATGGGCTTGGACGACATCAATCATTCGTTCGATCTAATGCATAAAGGCGAAAGCATTCGCACTGTGATCCACTTCGATAAGTAATTCTCGTTCCAATACTCGAAAAACGGCCTTTATTCGAAGGCCGTTTTTTGTTGTTGTCGGCCCTACAAGGTCAAGCGGTGAGCAGCATCGCTTTGTACATCAAGATTAACCATCAGCTCTACGCCTAACGGATATTCGTTATGAACCGCAAATTACTCTCATCTCTTCCTGTTCAATTGCTTCTCGCCGGGATTGCGGCTTGGTGCTTTACGGCACTTTTACCTTCTGATAGTGCGTTTACTGACAGCGCGTTGTATTCCCTGATCGTTCTGGCAAAAACCACCTACATCGGCCTGCTCAAAATGGTTGTTGGTTTGGTGGTGATGCTATCTCTGCTACAAGGCATTACCAGCATTGGTTCGACTGTTAAGTTAAAAGCACTCGGCATGAAAACGGTCGTGTTTTACTTCATGACGTCATTGCTGGCGATTTCTCTTGCGCTTGGGGTATCGCTTTCATTGCCTGAATGGCCAGCACTCATCGAGCCGTCATCCGTGGTTGTTCAACCGGGCGTTGAGTTGATCAGTGAAGCATCCAGCAGTGCGGGCTCGATTGCGACCAAGTTGTTTTCTATGGCGCTGGTCAACCCCGTTGATGCGCTTGCCAACACCAACTTGCTTGCGATTGTCGTTTTCTCATTGATGTTGGGCATGGCATTGTTGGCAACCTTGCCACGCGAGCACGCGGTATTTGAAGTGATTTCAGGCCTCAACACCGCGGTGAATTATGTAGTGTCTGGTATCATTCGACTCGCGCCACTTGCGGTATTCGCGATTGTTGTTGAGTTCACGCTGAATAGCGGGGATGCCCTGTTTGGACAACTTGCCTTATTTGCTTTGCTCGTCTTTGTGCTTACCGCGATACATGGCGGTATTGTATTGCCATTGATCGCGAGGCTGATGACGGGCATTCGGTTGGGTCAGCTCTTCAAGGCACTATCTGCACCGATGGCAATGGCATTCGCCACCTCTTCAAGCTCTGCGACATTGCCATTGTCGATGCAGGTTGCGGAAGAGGAGCTGGGTGTTTCTCAATCTACAAGCAGCATGGTGTTACCGCTGGGCGCGATCATGAACATGGATGGCACAGCCTTGTTTGAGGGTGTGGCTGCCATCTTCCTCGCTCAGTTGTATGGCATCGATTTAGGCACGAGTGGTTTGGTCATGATTTTTATTATGGCGATGGTGTCTTCCATCGGCGCGCCAGGTATGCCCTCGGGCTCGATGTCAGGAATGCAATTGGTGCTACTTGCGGCGGGCATCCCCTTAGAAGCCATTGCTATATTGCTGATCATTGAACGCCCGCTTGATACTTTTCGGACGGCGGTGAATGTAGAGGGTGACTTGATTGCAGCCTTGGTCGTGGACAAATGGCAAGAAGGCAAGGCCACCGTTTAGAGACGTTATCTCACGCGTTGTTGGTGTGCATCCCGATAACGCGTGAGATAGATAGGTCTGCCATTGGAGATTTTTAATTACTGTTTTATTTACAATAGGTTAATTAAAATTTTATTGATTCGCATTGAAAAATAACTTTCTAATATATCCAGTGCAGTTACATACGAATATGCACTTTGTTTTGTTTGAAAAGTGCGTGTGATTTCAGGCTTTAATACGTTAAATCAGGAAATTAGGAGCATGACTTGATTAATGAAAATTTTGAAAGTTGACAATGAGTAGTTTGTATTAGCTTAATAATAACAAGGTGTTGAGTTGTGTATTGTATGCTTAACACCTTGTCTGATTCTTAATGTACCTGGCTCTTTGTGTCTGTTTTTCTCAAAATGTGCAGTTGTAAATATATATGTGCCAATCCGACGTGTTTTCTATGCAACTCCAGCTCAAGTGTCTCTAATATAAAACAGATCTCATTAGATATTTAGCTTTGTAAATAAAGAGGGTTGTAATTTCAAACTCTCATAGCTAGCCTCTCACTAACTCGAGTTGTTTCGTCAATTCGCTAAAGCTTAAATGTAATAAAGTGAGTAAGGATCTGGTTATGAATATTGATTTCTTTTCGCTGAGCCAGGACGCTAGAACTTCATTACTGAATGCAGTCCATGCATTGAGTACATTAGGGACCTATTCGGAAGATCAAAATAGAACAGCAACTACACCTTTTTTAGATACGATCAATGTGTCGCTTCTTTCCATTCAGATTGAAACGGCTAACTGGAACAATAAGCTCTATGAAATCATTCATTCAGAGATCCCATCCGGTTACTTTGATGAGGAAAGTGCACACGTACTCGTAGATGCGGATGCATTCTCTCGCAGTGCAGAAGAAATGTTGCGTATTCAATCTGAAGCGACGTTCAACTCAAAAGACATTAAATTGGCGACGGACGTGTTATCCGTTATCGGTCAGTTGAAAGTCGCGGTGTTCAAATTGCGCAAATCAATCGAGAACGTCATTAAACTCGAAATGCGCATGCAAGGCGCCGAATCTGTCGATGAAGCCAGTTTTGATGCCATGGCAGACGCACTCACTTCTGTCAGAAAAAGCAAAACACCGACGGTTCTTCATTAATTTTTTGAAGGAACCGATTAACATGAGCGTTTCTCGCATCTGGCGAGGCGCTCTCGTTAATTCTTTAGTCTCTCAGCACTGGCTTACTCAAGTTCTGAATATTATGTGAACTTCGAAACAGGGCTGACATCGGAAAACATCACGTCAGCAATGAGCGTGATTAAAATGCAAACGGTGCAACAAACAAACTGATTTGCTGTTTTCGTCTTGATTAGACACAAAAAAACGCCAGCAAATGCTGGCGTTTTTCATGTGCGCGTTCCGAAAGCGTTAGCTTTGCAGGATCATCAATGGCAGCGCCAGCATGTCATCACCTTTGGTCGCAAAGTAAATGATCACGCCAATCAATGACGCTACCGTCACCAAATACCATGCGGTACTGAATAGCTGCCCATAGCGGGTGAGCGGCAGTAGGTGAGAGTGGTGACGATACTTCCATTCAAACACAATCTCCGCACTACCTATCAACAGCAAGAAGCCGAGTAGGGCGAGCCCGAAGGTATAGCTAACAAACACACCGACTGCTGCGCCAGCTACACACGCAATCAAGCCTGCGATACTGTTCATCGAAAAGCTGATGCTTTTGAGTATGTGCCCTCCATCAAGCGGCAAGATGGGCAGTAAGTTAAACAGGTTCAACAGGGCGTTAAATGTCGCAATGCCTGCAAAGAAAATGTTGCCAGTGATCCAATAAGCCACCATGGCGGCTAACGACATAAACAAACCGAATGTCGGGCCCATGATAGAGATCACCACGTCTTGCCAGCGTGTGTTTATTTTTTCATCACTGAGTGCCGCGCCGCCGACGAACGGAATCAGATAGATTCCTTTGGTTTTCATGCCGAAGTATTTCATGGCGCGAATATGCCCATACTCGTGCACGACCAAACACGCGATCAACGTGACGGCAAATTGCCAAGAAAAAAGCCATGAATAGGCAGCAACACTTGCACCGGCAAGCACCACTTTAATGACCTTGGCACTTTTGAATAGCTTCATGCCGAGAGACGCTAAACCAATCAGACTAAATTTTGTCTTGCCTTGCGGTTCAACTACCGGCGTTTGACGCTCGATGTCTTTTTCATCGCGAGAACCTGATTCCACCACTTCGTCGTTAACGGTAACGCGATAGTCGATCGTAAACGGCTGCCAGGTTACGGTGGAAGCGACGTTGACCGTTAAGATCAGTTCGTCTCTTGCGAGTTGAAACGAGTGAGTTTTTTCTTCTTCGCTGTCCGCACTTGCTGCCAATTGAGAGACAAGTTGATTATCCCAGTAAAGCGCTTGCCAACCTGCGAGCGAGCCTTCTAAGCGAAGCGGTTTGCCCAGGCAAGAAATATTGAATAATTCCAAAATGATGCAAAGAGTAGTGAGTGATGGCGCTAATGTACCAGTTTTTGCTTCCACCTTACATCAGGCTGACTACGCATTGGTGAGTGTGGGGGCAACAATGACTTTGCGCGGAATCGTGTCACTCTCCTCAAACTGCTCAATCAGGCGCTTCGCAGCCTGTCGGCCGATTTCCTTCGCATCGGAATTTACAAAAGTAATCGGCGGTTCGGTGAGTTCGGCGTCTTGTACCGCATCAAAGCCCACGATGCTGAGTTGCTTGCCGATAAAAATGTCTTCCCCGACAGAGCGGCCCACGCGCGCGATGCCTTGAACCGCGCCCACTGCCGTTGACGAGTAATGGCACAACACCGCGGTGATTTGCGGGTGCGTGGCTAACAAGGCTTGAACGGCATCGGCAGCAGGGGCTTGGCCTGCATCACATTCAATCACCCATTCTGGTTTGAGCGGCAAGCCAAATTGCATCAAGGTGCTGCAATAGCCACCAACACGTTCAGCACGACAAAGAGAGCTGCTTTTTCCGCCGACGTACGCAATGCGTCGATGGCCTTGATTGATCAGGTGCTCGGTCGCCATTTTGGCCGCGCTGGCGTTATCAGGGCCGACATAGTCAATCTGTTGATTCAATGATGCGCGGGAAATGCACACCATAGGTAATTTGTGCGCCTTTAATACATCAGCATTGACGTGCTGGTTTTCGTTGTTTGGACAAAACGCGATACCGCCGACGCCTTGGCGCGCCATGGTCAGCATGCAATGCTCGAACTTTTCGTCACTCTCGCCACTTTGTGCGAGGAAAACCATATAGCCTTGCTTTTCTGTTTCTTCGCAAAGCCCTGCAGCAACTTGTGCGTAATACGGGTCACTGATGTCTTTTAAGATCAGCCCGATGATTTCGCTACTGTTGGAGCGAAGGTTAGCGGCAGATCGGTTCTTCACGTACCCCAGTGCTGCAACTGCGTTATTTACCTTTTCTATGGTGTCGGGCGAAATGCGCCCTTTGTTGCTAAGTACCATAGAGACAGTGGTAACAGAGACGCCAGCGTGTTCAGCCACTTCCGTGATGGTCACTTTTTTCAACAGATTCCCTTTTTCAGCATAGGTAAAACGTTTTATCACTCAAGCATACGGTTATTTTCCCGTTTTTTAAAGCCGATCAAATTTGCTGACTATGCAATCATGCACAGATCACAAATGTTTTGATAAAACGTTTTATCAAAATTTTTCCTTCCCTATTATCCGCGTAGAAAACACATAGTCCTAACGATAGGGCTGTAACCAGCACAACTGTCATGTTTCTCAATTTCGGAGAGTGGTTATGACGAACAAAGCAGCGACAAAATCCACCATGTGGGAATTCCTACAAAGCCTTGGCAAAACCTTCATGCTGCCAGTGGCACTTCTTGCATTCTCAGGCATTTTATTGGGTGTGGGCAGTTCACTGTCGAGCTCAGCGATTCGCGAAGCGATCCCATTTTTAGATAACACCTTGCTTCAATACCTGTTTATGTGGATGACCAAGATTGGCTTGGTGGCATTCATTTATCTGCCAGTGATGTTCGCGATTGCGATTCCACTGGGTCTGGCACGTGAAGAAAAAGGCGTGGCAGCATTCGCAGGTTTTGTGGGTTACGCAGCGTTCAACTTGGCGATTAACTTCTACCTGACTGTGGCAAATGTGCTGGGCGACCCTGCGGCGAGCAAAGCTTATGGCGTGAAGAGCATCATCGGCATTGAATCTATCGACACAGGCATCTTGGGTGCGGTGTTGGTGGGTATTATTGTTGCCAAACTACACATACGCTTCTACAAATTCAAAATGCCTGATGCATTGGCATTCTTCGGCGGTGCGCGCTTTGTTCCTATCATTTCAGCCATCACGCTGGGTGTGGTTGGTGTGCTTATTCCTTTTGTTTGGCCTTACTTTGCTGCAGGCATCAACGGTATCGGTAACTTGATTGCAAGTGCGGGTGCGTTTGGTCCAATGCTGTTTGGTACGGGTGAGCGTTTGCTTCTACCTATCGGTTTGCACCACATTCTTGTTGCGCTGGTTCGCTTTACTGAAGCGGGCGGCACCATGGCAGTGTGTGGCGAAACTGTGTCTGGCGCGTTGAACATCTTCTACTCAGAGCTTGCGTGTGCAGAAACCAACGGCTTCACGCCAGAAGTCACGGCGTTCCTTTCACAAGGTAAGATGCCAGCTTTCCTTGGCGGTCTACCTGGTGCGGCGCTGGCAATGTACCACTGTGCAAAACCTGAAAACCGCTCAAAAATTAAAGCGCTGCTTATCTCGGGTGTGGTTGCATGTGTCGTGGGTGGTATCACTGAGCCGCTTGAATTCCTGTTCCTGTTCGTTGCGCCAGCGTTGTACTTCATTCACGCTATCTTGACGGGCCTTGGTTTCATGGTGATGGGCCTGCTGGACGTGACCATCGGTAATACCGACGGCAATATCATCGACTTCTTGGTGTTCGGCGTGCTTCAAGGAACAGCAACGAAGTGGTACTTGGTGCCTGTGGTTGCAGCAGCTTGGTTCGCGGTTTACTACGGTGTGTTCAAGTTCGCGATTTTGAAGTTCAACCTAAAAACGCCGGGCCGTGAAGTGGATACCGCAGAAGTGGATAGCGAGCTAGAAGCTGCATTCATTAACGAATCAGGCAAAGGTGCAGCCATCCTGAAAGCACTAGGCGGTAAAGACAACATCACGTCTCTAGACAACTGTATTACTCGCCTTCGTCTGACGGTTGATAACATGGATTTGGTCGATGCAGACAAGCTAAAAGCTTACGGCGCGCTGGGTGTGGTGAAGCTCGATGCGCACAGCCTGCAAGTGGTTATCGGTACGCAAGTGCATTTGGTGAAGAATGAAATGCAAGCCCTGATGACAGCAACAGCGAGCTAAATTAACGATTCCCCCACATGAAATCCCCGGTCTGATAGGTCTCTAACAGGCTGGGGTTTTTCAGTTTTATTCGTACAAAACACACCGTATTAAGACGGTGTGAGTTCGGAAGATACAAAGCATGACCAAGACCTTTGATTTTGACACCACGATTGACCGCATGGGCACGTACTGCACGCAGTGGGATTACGTGCAAGACCGCTTTGGGAAAGCTGGCTTGTTGCCATTTACCATTTCAGACATGGATTTCGGTGCACCAGAGGCTGTGGTTGAGGCGTTGAAAGCGCGCCTAGAGCACCCAGTGTTGGGTTACAGCCGTTGGAATCATGATGATTTTAAAGGCGCGATCGTGCGCTGGTATGCCTCTCGATTTAATGTCGAAGTGAATGCTGAACACATTGTTTACGGCCCCTCGGTGATTTATATCATCGCTAAATTGATTGAGAAATGGAGCCATGTCGTTGATGGCGTGGTATTCCAAACGCCTGCTTATGATGCCTTCGATAAGTTGGTTGAAGGGTCAGGTCGTCGCTGTATTCGTAATCCGCTGATCAAAACCGATTCAGGGTGGGACGTGGATTGGACGCGTCTTGAAGAACAGCTTGCCCTGCCAGACACGACGATTTTCCTACTGTGCAGCCCTCATAACCCAACGGGGCGTGTATGGCGTAAAGAGGAGCTTACCCGCATTGCAGCGCTGTGCGACAAACATGCGGTGGCGGTCATATCCGATGAAATCCACATGGATGTCGCGTTTGAAGCCCACACGCCTTGGCAAGGCTTTGGCATGCAGACGCGTTGGGCGCTCGTCACGTCGGCCTCGAAGTCTTTCAACATTCCTGCCTTGAATGGGGCGTATGCGTTTATTCCTGATACGCAGTGCCGAGAGCATTACTTGTTCAAGTTAAAAGAGGTGGATGGTTTGTCGTCGCCTTCAATCATGGGCGTGTTGGGCATGATGGCGGCGTACGAGCAAGGCGAGCCTTGGTTGAATGCCTTGAACGACTATGTGCGAGAAAATCACACGTATGTCGCGTCACGCCTGAATACGGCGTTTCCTTCCGTGAATTACCGCACACCAGATGCAACGTACTTGGCGTGGATTGACCTGTCATCGTTGAACCTAGACATGGACAGATTGCAGCGCGACCTTATTGATTCGTTTAGCGTTGCCATCATGAATGGCAGTGTGTACGGCGACGCAGGGAAGGGCTATGTGCGTCTGAACTTGGGGTGTTCACGCTCGAAAGTCGAAGCCGGTGTTGATGCTTTGATTGGCGCGATCAGGCTTCAACAGCAATAGCATTCGCGCAAACGAACAAAGAAAAACGCCATGCATCATGTGTGGCGTGCTTTTTTAAACTTTTCGCCATGTTGAGCTTCAAAAATCCTCTTTGTCTCTCTCTTCCTCGCAATAACAGATACCTGATTTACCATTGACATCAGGTTCTATGGACGGGGCTCAGACATGATAACCCTCTATTTCATAAGTGATCTCACCCTAATGTGAATATTGTCATTTAATTGATATTAATTTATCAAATGATAATTGTTTTCATATTCATATAAACTATGGTCGCATAGTCGAGATGTGCATATGCTCGGTTTGTTCGGGCTTTGTATGTTTATTTTCTCTTTCTCGCCTTTGAAAAACGCAGTTTTGTTTTGGTGTTACCGGTAATGAGGAGTAACTCGATATCTCAATTCTTACAATTTGAAGGGAATGAAATGCGTAATAAAACATGGCTCTTACTATTAGGGTGCGTCACTTCATTGGCATGGGCTCAGGAAAAGGTGTCTGATGATTTGATGAGCCGCATGATACCGCTGAATCAAGGGAAGCATGCTGCCTCTGTGCATGGCAATACAGCGCTTGTGGGGAATCAACTCTATAAAAAACAAGACGGTTACTGGACGCTCGGTAAAATGTTACCTGTTTCAGTCTCGAACCAAGGGTCGAATAAAAACATTGCCGTTCATGAGCATAATATTGCAGTTGGCGAGCCTTCTATTTATGGACCTGCGGGGAAAATATCGCTTTTCAAACGAGACTACACGACTTGGCCTTATCAATGGGAGGCGTCACAAGAAATCGCTCAGACTTCGTCGTCACAAAACCGATGGGGGCAGACGGTATACGTAGATAATGATCTGTTGGCGTTTACTGTCTCTGTGCAACGTGTAGATGTGTATAAGAAAAATAATGGGCAATGGGTGTTTAATCGGTCATTGGAATTGCCTGAAGGCGCTGTCGGTGAGCTTGGAACTGACATTCGACGTTCAGGAGACGATCTCCTCGTCAGTGTTTATAAGGCAAACAAGGTTCATGTTTATTCCATTTCTAACCAACTTTCACTCAAGCAAGTGATACGCAAACCCAACGCCATAGGAGAGTATCAAAGCTTTGGGTGGTCGTTTGATGTTGAGGGTGACTTACTTGCCGTCGCGGCATACGGATCCCCCGGTAACGTTCAAACATATCAAAGAAATGAAGTTGGTGAATGGGAGGAAGAAGCGCTCATCACGGCGTCTAATCCAAATGGCTACTTTGGGCATGATGTAGAGCTCAGCGAGGGTCAATTGTTCGTAGGCGATGATGAAAATACAAGTATTTATCACTTTGCTCGCGATAACGCTGATGCATGGAGCATGGTGGATACGATTAGGGGGAGCGAATACAGCTTTGGGTATGCATTTGATGTCGACAAGGGCGCGATGTTTGTTGCTAGCAGCTTTTCAGCGTCGCTATTTACCAAAGCTATGTATGAAGTGTCGTTAACTGGGCGTGTTATCGACCGTCTTGGCGTGTCGCTGAAAAATGTCGATGTTTCGGGATACTTGTATGATGTAAAAACGGACGAATCGGGTATTTTTCAATTGAACGTTCCTGTCAATTGGAGTGGTCAGTTGACTGCATATAAACGCGGCTTTGATGAGGCAGATTCGCAGGCTATTCGATGGGTTGGCAGTGATACTGTACTTTCTGATTTTTCGTTGACCTCCTCGAGAGAAACACTAACGATCAAAGCGTTTCTAATGAACGATGGATGCGATCTCAACAAGGTCAAATTTGAAAATTTATCCAGTAAACGAAGAGGAAGGGCACAATATCTGATCGCTATCCCCTACGGTTGGTCTGGTGAAATCAAACCAGTTGCTGAAAATTGTGAGTTTTTCCCTGAATCTGAATATATCGATTACGCTTCCGATGATGAGGTGTTTGGTTTCTTCGCCTCAGGTTACTAATATCTTGCACTAAAAATAAAGTCCGCAAACGCGGGCTTTTCTCTTTAAACGCTGCCATAAATTTGGCGCAGGTATGCATTTTTTGGACATGCCCGCTTCATTATGCTTGACCGACATTGTACCTCACAGTGACGCGCTGAAATCGAACCTGAACTGAATATGAACAACCTCCTCACGCTGGGTTAAGGGTCACCCCGTTAAGCTTCTTATCAACTTAAGCAAACATATCAATTGCAAGGTAAGGAGCAACACATGGAATCAGTTAGCGTCGTCATTATTACTCTGAACGAAGAGAAACGAATTGGTCGTCTGCTGGACGATTTGTGCCAACAAACTCACCGCGATTTTGAAGTCATCTTGGTGGATTCAAACAGCGACGATGCAACCTGCGACGTTGCCCGTTCCTACGCGGAAAGCCTGCCAGCTCTGACCATTCACCGCATGGAAACCCGTGGTGTCAGCCTTGGCCGTAATACGGGGGCGTCGCTCGCTAACAACGAACGTTTACTATTCTTGGATGCCGACGTTCGTTTGTCTGCGGATTTCCTAACAAAAGCCGTCAATCAACTGAACGACAAAGACCTCGACGTCGCTGGCGTTTACATGGGCGCAACCAACCTGCCGATGGTGCAAAAGCTATGTTATGCGGCGTTCAACGGCGGCATGTTCGCCACCCAATTCTTCTTCCCAACCGCGGTCGGTGCTTGCATCTTTTCGACACGCGCTGCCCACGAAAAACTGAACGGCTTTGATGAAAGGATCACCTTGTGTGAAGACTGCGACTACGTGCGCCGCGCCAGCAAAAATGCGCGTTTCCGGTTCATCAATACCACGTTTGACTTTGACCCTCGTCGACTCGATCAAGACGGCATGATGGCGACAGGCATGACGTACGTGAAAGCCAATGTGCGTCGTTTCTTCTTTGGCGAAATGCGTAACAACGAAATGGAATACAAGTTCGGTCACTATCACGAGCAAAAGTAACGTGAATGGATTTGTTAGCGAAACAAACATAAACACGGTAATTCGAGGCAATCATGTTTGAGTCTTTCGGTCTGTTTCTGGGTGCATTTTTCGATGCGCTGATTGGGCCTAACCTGTTTGTGCCAGCAGAGCCATTTCTGCTGGCCGCAGGATATCAGCTTTACGATGGCATCGTATCAGGCGTTCTTATGGTGTTGCTCGGTGGGTTTCTTGGCGACCAATTGAGCTATTTGACGGGTAGAAAGTTTGGTAAGCCTGCCCAACAAAAACTGATGAAGTGGCAACCTAAAACCCGACGCGCATTCGCTCGCTGTCGTCATCTCATGGCAACCAAAGGCACGGCGGCACTTACCTTTTCACGCTTGCTGGGCCCCGTTGCTTGGGTTGTTCCCTTTATGGCAGGCACACAAAAAATTTCATGGGCACGATTTACGATCTTCTCCAGCATTGGCTTAATGCTTGGCGCGGGGCAGTTTATTTTCTGGGGCTATTTACTCGCTGCAGGCGTTGAGCAATACCCTTATCTCGATGCATTCATGACCATGTTGGTCGAACACAAATACAGCTTAATGGCCACGGTAGCAACAATCGTTCTGGCGTGGGTAGGGTATGTTTATCGCTGGAAAAAATTACTACCTAAAGTGAGTGCGTTTTTCCTCGCGGCCATGCTAACCGTGAATTACAGCCACTATTTCTGGTTTGCCGATAACTTTATCGATACGACGCCAACAACCACGGTTACGCCTTTATCGTTGAACTACAAAGCGTACCCAGGGAAATCGCCGATCTTTGATGCGCAGGGCGTCAATGTACTGTTTGTCGGCGAGACACCAAGGACCATGATGACGTCTTTAGGATGGATAGAGAATCAGACCTTTTCTCGCAACGACATTGATTGGAATGACTATGTGGGTTTGCTGAAAGGGCAAACACCGCCTGTGTCTGATTTGTTCTGGAATGGTCGTCCGCAAGACATGGCATTCCAACTGCCGGGTGATTTGCTAAAGCGAGCGCATATTCGTTGGTGGCAAGCTGGAATCGATGAAAGGTTGAATCAACCGATGTGGGTGGGCGCAATCAGTTATGACGATGGACTAACGCTCACCATGTATTCTGGGATCATTACCGTATTACATAGCATTGACCCTAACATAGATGCAGAGCGAGACAAGCTAGCATCGTTGATCAACACAGAATTGCCCGAGATGACGACTGCCTATTATCAAGCCATGCCTGCCTTGGCGGTCGATGAAGACCATGATTATTACAGCGACGGACGTGTGCTGGTGGTGAACGATCCTCAGCTCGTGCTCACGCATCAAGCCCACTGATTTTCCGGTGATAACGGGGTAACACTCAGAGCGATAAAGCGTCGAGTGTCACCCCGCATAGTGTGAGTAGATGTGGAGACTGAGACGGTAAAGAGAGAAAACTAGCGTGCTCGCTTCACGGTTAACACCACTTTCAATCCACCCATGCGCCCGTTACACAGGTCGAGTTTACCGCGATAACTGTGGGCGATTTCCTTCACAATGTTTAACCCCAACCCTGTGCCAGGAACGGATTCATCCAGACGCACACTGCGCTCGAGCACATTTGCCATTTCTTCTTTGGGAATGCCGTCGCCATCGTCTTCAATACACAGCTGAACCGTTTCTCTCCCTGCATCAATCTCATACACACGAACGAGCGATTTCGCCCATTTGTAGCCATTTTCCAGCACGTTTCCGAGCATTTCGTCGAGATCTGCAGGGTCAACCGCCACATCCAATGCATCGTCGAGCTCGTTAACCACGATGATTTCCCGCGAGGCATAAACCTTATCAAACGCCATGGTGATGGCATCGACACGCTCACAGGGGTTCGATTTCACCGCCAGAATGTTCATTGATCCCGCCACCCGAGCGCGCCCCAAGTGATAATCAATTTGGGTTTGGATTTGCGTCACTGAAGGCAGCAGCTTCTTCTGGGTTTCCTCGTCGAGGGTGAGAATGTCATTTTTCAGCACAGACAATGGCGTTTTTAGCGCATGGGATAGGTTACCTGCGTGGTGTCGCGCCCGTGAAAGCAGCTCGTGATAATGGAAAAGCAAGGCGTTCAAATCCGATACTAAAGGCGACACTTCCTGCGGATAATTGGTGCTCAGCGCATCCTGTTTTCCTTCTTTCAGCGCGACCAATTCTCGTTGCATGTCGTTTAAAGGCAACAGCGACCACGCGACTTGCAAGCCGATAAGGACCAACACGCCAATAAACAGCATCGACAAAATAACCCATAACTTACTGGTAAGGCTTTTAAGCACATCTTCGGTTGGGTCTTCATCAATGCCGATCATAACCTTGACGGGATGTTGACTGCCGTCAGGTAGCCATGAATCCGAAATCGTAATCAGGGTTTCTTTGCGCGCGCCATGTATTTCTTTGAGGGGGCCTTTCACGTCCTCATAGAAATCTTTGCCTGCGAGAGAAGGGGAGCGAAGCTGTTGGCTGCCTGCACTGATAGACCAATACAAACCGCTGAAACGTTGTTGGAATCTTGGATCTGAAAGCGGTTGGGAGAGGCTTAGCGTTTGATCTTCAGCAAGCTGTAAGTTGGTCGAAATCTCGGTCATCGAAAGCTGTAAGCGCTCTTTGGTGGCGTCGACGAGGTAGTCATTCACCAACACAGGAATGCCCACGCCAGCGATGGACACCATCACGGTCAACCAAATGACAGTGGCTAATAATAAGCGACTTTTTAAGCTCAGTTTTCCAATGTAACTGACTCTACTGCGCATTAAATTGATACCCCAAGCCGCGAACTGTCTTGATGATGTCGGGCGATATTTTCTTTCTGATACGGCCGATGAACACTTCAACCGTGTTCGAATCGCGTTCAAAATCTTGCTTATAGATGTGCTCAGTGAGCTCCGTTTTGGAGATCATCTTTTCGGGGTTATGCATGAAATGCGCGATAACTTTGTATTCTAATGCCGTCAGGCTAACGGCTTCGCCATGCCAAAGAACGGTAGAGGTACGGGTATCTAAACTTAGATTGCCCAGTTGCAACGTCGGGGAGGCACTGCCTGAAGCGCGTCTAAGGTGTGCTCGTAAACGTGCGGTGAGCTCGAGCATTTCGAAAGGTTTGGTGAGGTAATCATCTGCGCCAGCATTTAGCCCTTCAACGCGCTGCGACAAGGTATCGCGCGCACTGAGGATAATCACAGGCGTGTTGATGTTCTCGTCACGGATGCTTTTTAGCACGGTTAAACCGTCTATTTTCGGCAAGCCGAGATCGAGCACGATGGCATCCCACGACTCAGACGTTGCGCGATAGAGGGCATCAATGCCGTCTTGAGAAAGCTCAGGCATCCAATCATTTTTTTCTAGCGTTTCGAGTATCTGTTCACCCAAACGTGGCTCGTCTTCTACCACTAAAATTTTCATTCTTTCACTCTCACGAATTCGTGTTTTCTATCCTGCCTGAACACGGGAGTAAAGTACGTCCCATTGCTGAAAAGCGACATAAATCAATACGTACTGGATATTGCTCATAACAAAAGTATGGTCGAGAGAATGTGAAAAGAAGGTCGAAAGTCGAAGAAAAATCCAACGATTTGAGTGGTATATAACACTGATTTCGCCACGAACAACTTTTGATGCACCTGCTTCTTTGAACATACGGTCATAATTCAATGCGCGCTAAATATCGGAATGTGTTGAGACCAACAAGGACGAACAATGAAGAAATGGTTAGTTATCTTATTCGCATGTTTTGTTTTGGCGGGCTGTTCAGCGCCTAAATTCACAGTAACGCCTATTGCGACAGACATACCGCAAGACAAAGTGACGATTGTTGAACACAAGCGCACACGTGCCGTTTTTCTCGATAACATGCTGGATTGGTGCAGAGATTCAGGAAAAGACTGCAAGGTTGTGCGTCAAGCAAGCGCCCAAGGTGATGCGCCTTTAACCTTGAATTACATCTCTCGCTGGAGCTGGGATTTACGGACTTACATTGCAGACGCAAAAATCACAGCTTTCAAGCAGAATGAAAAAGTGGGAGAGGTGACCTTTGTTGCGCCTTATAGCGCGAACCTCGATAAGTTTGGCAATGACAACAAACGCATTCAAGCCATGATGGCATTGCTCTTTGGAGAACTGACGGAAAAAGAAGCACAACGCAAAATTTCCGACGGTGAAATGTAGTCGCACAAAACGCTTAAGAGGATGTAAAAAAGCCCGCAGAAGCGGGCTTTTTAGATATGAGTCAATAGGTTGTTATTTTGCCGAGCAAGAACCTTTCACTGCCATGTTGAGCTTTTGGACTTCAGCTTTACCTGTTGCTTCATCCGCTAACTCTACGCCAGCACCACCGACAAAAGCCCCCATTTTGATGTATTGCTCAACGAAATAGAGCTTTCCTTGTTCTGTGTCTATCAGAAGATCGTTGGGAGAGAATTCTGATTCAGTCGAGACTTTGGTTCCTTTGCCAGCAAGGACTTCATGATAGAAGAAAATACCAGGAGCTGTCTCACCTACACACTCATCATTGATAAACACATCTTTTTTCAATGCGGCGCCAATAGCAGAATCGACACGATAAACATAAATGCCCGCATTGTCTGAAGAGATGGGCGCTTTAAATTCTTTTGCTGCGCTTGTATCGGCATCTGACACCATAGGTACAGATGCACAGCCAGAAAGACCAAGTGTTGCTATCAAAGCCAAACCGAGTAATTTTTTCATTGTTATTCCTTTAACGAAAAGAGTTCATTGTTATGAAAGGCATTGGATCTTTTTGTGATTGGCGTTTGCTGCCCTGCAAATACCGGTAATCATTCCAGCACAAAATAACAACAAATCGACAGTGTGTGGTGACGAGTTTTTGATATAGGTATGTAAGAGAATTTAAGAAATGCGATCTAACAAAAGTTGAAGCGATGCCTCTTCCTCTCAGTAGGAGGAAGAGGAGTAATAATCCTTATGATTTAGTTTGTTGCTTAAATCGTGCAGTAAAGTGCCTCAATACTGCAGGTTCGTAGGTGAATGCCAATCCCTTGAGCGACGCTGCTTTGTCTTTGAGTTCAATCAGCGCGTCGGCGATGTAATCCATGTGGTCATTGGTATAAACGCGGCGTGGAATAGTGAGTCGCATCAGTTCCATCGGCGAGGCTTTTTGTTCACCCGTGGTTGGGTTTCTGCCAAGCAGTAAAGAACCAATCTCGACGGCGCGAATACCCGCTTCCACATAAAGTGCGTTCGCAAGCACATGGCCTGGGAACTGATCGCCAGGAAGATGAGGCAGCATTTTCCCTGCATCAACAAATACAGCGTGCCCACCGGTTGGATACTGAATGGGAATGCCGCCTTCACGCAGACGCTCGCCCAAGTATTCCACCTGACGAATACGGTAATTGAGGTAGTCTTCGTCAGCGCCTTCATACAGACCGCGTGCGAGGGCTTCCATGTCTCGGCCTGCCATGCCGCCATAGGTAACGAAGCCTTCCATCGGAACGCAGCGTGTTTGCACGGCTTGGAACAACTCTTGGTGATCACGCACACAACACAAGCCGCCGATGTTCACGAGCGGATCTTTCTTCGCCGACATGGTGAGCATATCGCCATAGGTATACATCTCACGGATGATGTCCGTGATGGAGGCATTTTCATACCCTTCTTCACGCTGTTTGATGAACCATGCGTTTTCGCAATACCGGGCGGAATCAATCACCACGGGGATGTCGGCTTCTTTGGCGATGTCATACACTGCGCGCATGTTTGCCATGGATACCGGCTGACCGCCTGAACTGTTACACGTCACTGTCGTGATGATTGCGGCGATGTTTTCTGCGCCATAGTGCGCAATGGTTTCGCGCAGTTTGTCGAGGTCGAAGTTGCCTTTCCAATCGTCATAAGTGTTGGTGTCGAAGGCTTTCTCGGTTAACACGTTAACGGGAATGCCGCCATTCAGCTCAACGTGACCTGCCGTGGTGTCAAAGTGGTAATTCGAGATGAACACCGGATCGGTGCCGCCGCGTACTTGGCGCATTCGCTCGATTAAGCAGGGAAACAAAATCTGCTCAGCGCCGCGACCTTGGTGTGTCGGTACAGTGAGCTTGTAACCAAAGAAGTGCTCTACTGCGTCGCAGAGATGGTAATAGTTTCGGCTACCTGCATAAGATTCATCACCCATCATCATGCCTGCCCATTGATTATCACTCATGGCACCTGTGCCTGAGTCGGTGAGCAGATCAATGTAGACATCTTCACTGCGCAACAAGAAAGGGTTTAACCCCGCTTCTTGCAGTGCCTTAGCACGGTATTCAGGCGTGGTCATTTTGATGGGTTCAACCATCTTGATGCGGAAAGGTTCTGGTAATCGTTTCATTGTTTTGATCCTATTTTTTGCCCAAAGCTGCGCCCTTATTGGTCACGAAGAACTTGTCGCTAAGCATTGTTTTTAAATAACTTATTGCCAAGAACTTACCGTAAAGTGCGGAGCGCGTATGGCATTGGGCGTATCGATCACAAGAGGTGGCAATTCGCAGGGCTCTACTGCTTGAATGACAAGACGAAGAGATCACAAAAGAAAGCGCTAAACACTCAGTGAACGAGAAAATTAAAAATGTGAAGGTGACGCGAAGGCGTCAAACAGGATCAAACGCGAGGGAAATCGTAGGCGAGTTGAATATCATTGTTGTACCAGTGTGACAGCAAAGCGCTGTCAGAATGATTGCTGCAAAGGTTGCAGTAAAACATCAGCACTATCCTCCTTGTCGTTGGTAAACATGTCTTTAATGGCCACATTTGCACAGTTCCAAGTTATTCACACCTTGCGCCGCACAAAATACGTCTCTATCCATTTACCCTAGCTGAACTTTCCTTTTTGTGAAACACCGAGTGTTAAAACAAAAGTATGAGTTTCACGCTGGTTTCAATTCCGAGACACGTTACTAGGTGCTTTCGTGCATATAGTGTTCGTAGGTTCAGTTGTGAGTTTAGCCAAAGGGAGCGCCTACTTTATGTTACCAGACCAATTTCAAATGACGGTGGATAATAAAGTGTTTAAAAGGGGGCGCTTCGTTGATGCATCCCATGCTTCAGGGACAAGCCCGAAACAGCGTCTTTCATTCTTTGATGATGTTCGCGCGCGAATTTCTGGTCATGCACACATGGATGATGCGTTTAAAGCTTCGTTAACTGATCGCTTGAAAACATTATCTCAATCTTCGTTAAATATACTCGTCGTGGGGTCGCAGGGGGTGGGGAAAACCGCCACCTTAAAGCAACTGTTTGGCCAACATGAATGGGATCATGATGCTATTCAGTCATCGTCTGAGCTTATTCGTCATGAACTAAATCAATTGACCTGCTGGGAAGGCTTGTTGCCGAGTGAAAGTGAAAAGCCCGAGCAGACAGATTGCGAAATCAGTGCATTGCTTTCAGAGACTGCGGCAAATGGCTTGCCGTTGGTCGATTTGGTGCTGGTGGTCTTGGATTCAAGTAGCGCCAATATCGATAACGCCTATGTAGACATTCAGAAAACCCTTATCGCTAAATTGGGTGAGCATGCAGAGCAGCGTTTGGTTGTGCTGATGAACAAGGTGGATAAAGTCGCACAATGTATCCGTGGTGAATATGTTGAAGATATGATGCCACTGGATGCGGAAGTTTGGCTAGATTGCACCTCAGCCGCGATTCGATTCCACCTTCGAGAAAACGTAGGCATTCATATCACGCCATTGCTTTACAGCGCCGTTGCAGTGCAAAAAGGCGAAGCGGTACGCTCTTATAACCTCATTAAATTGATGGCGCGATTGATGGTCGCGCTTCCGCCAGAAAAACGCTTGATGCTGTTGAATCAGCCGTTGTCACAAGGTGATGAAACATGGCGTTACCACGATGAAAGAAAGATTTACATGCAATCAATCGAAAACCTGTGTTTCGACGCTTTGCATAAAGGGGCTCGAGATGGCGATCGTTTTGGTGGTCAACTTGGTGCATTTTTAGGTCGACATGGTCGCGCGCTTGGTGACATTGTGAGTGATGGATTGAGAAAACAATTCGGCACGAGTGTGTAACTGATCCTAAATGAAGGCGAGCAGACCGTTGCTCGCACTTCCTAGCCATAGAGGATAATCCTATGGAAAATAACAGCGCTTTTTCACGCCAACTTTCTCGCTATATCAGCCAATCTCCCATTCTTGATGAATGGAAGACATCAAGCCTTCAATTACGCCTTCATCAACTCAATGACCAACCGTTAAACATCCTGTTTGCTGGACCATCGGGTGTGGGCAAAAGTGCCACCATCAACGCGCTTTTTGCGACCGAAGAGTTTGAAACATCAGGGGCGGAGGATGAAGGTGCGATCGTGCGTTTCTCATCTGGTGAGTTAGTGCTTTGGGATTTCCCCGGTTACCGATTAGAAGACACCCAGTCGGCCATGCAACTTGCGGCGACGTTGAGTGAATATGATGAAGCGGGAAAACCTCTCATTGATTTAGTGGTTGTGGTGTTGGATGCCGCGCAGCAAAACCTGAATGATGGGTATCAGTTGATCAATAAAGTCATTGCGCCTGCACTTGGTGAGTCAACCGAGCAACGCATGTTGGTGATGTTGAATAAAGTGGACGCTGCGAACCACAGCTATGAATGGGCATACGTGAATGAATCCTGTTCGTCTGAGGTTGAAATTTGGCCAGAAAGCACTGCCTCTTTACTTCGCCATTGCTTACTGAGGGATGCAGAGCTTGAGGTCGCCCCTGTGTCTTATGCTGCAGAATTCTCTCGTAAGGCAGATACCATGCGCCCTTACAACTTGCTCAAAGTGATGAACGAAATATTGGTGCGCTTGCCTGAAGAAAAGCGTTTAACGCTGCTTGATGCGCCGCTAAATCAGCGTGCCTTGAATTGGTGTGACAGCGACAATCGATGTAATTATCTCACGCAGCTTGAGAATACCCTGTTTGATTTGGTGTATCAGGATGCAAAAGACGGGGCGCGATTTGGTGGCTTGCTCGGTGCGCACAAAGGCAAACAAGGGCGTGAGCTTGGGTATTTGTTACGACGACAGCTGCATGCGTCGTTGAAGATTGGCTAATTCTATTCGTGATGAGATAGAGGCTAGATACGAGAAAGCGAATAAAGCCAAGTGATGCGATAGATCGTATCGGTGCACTCAAGGCTAAAGGAAAACAAAAAGGGGCTGTTTAGCCCCTTTTTTATTCGTGTTTTGTCATTGCGTGAACGCTAGTCCCATTTGAAATCATCAATACGCTCATCGGCGATATAGAACAACAAGTCATTCGGCTTGATGTCTGCATCAAGTGCTGGGTTTAGCATCACTTCGTTGTCACGGCGCAGCCCGATCAACGTCGCATCGTAGTCCGTTTTCATGCGGAGGAACAATGCATTCACTGTGGTGTGGTGAGCGTTGGCAGGGTATTCGACCGCGTATTGTGTCATGCCTTTACGCGTGTTCAATAGCTCATGGTGAAGTTCTGAAGAACCGGGATCGACTGCGGCTTTTGCCATCATTTCTACCGACACGGAAGGCACGCACTCGGCATTCGGGCAGTGAGATTTCAGCAAGTTGCTCAGCACTTCATCTTGGAAGTAAGCAAGAATGTGAACGTCAGGGTTCTTGCTGGCACAGAAGAGTGCGGCAGAGAAGGTGATGTCATCTTCTGGATTATCGATGATGATGCAATCGGCATCTTTTACACCGGCGCGCGCCATGCTGGCTTCGTCGGTAAAACTGGCGGTGCGAACAAACTCTATTTCTTTGGGAAGCGGATTTTCCATTTCAGGCCGCACACAAAGCACGATAGGACGTCCGTCTTTTTCTTCATGAAGCAACATGTCAATGAGATGCAGAGTACGATGCTCATTCCAACCCAAAATCAAAATGTGTCCTGACACGTCAACACTCCTTTTACCTAATAAACCGCGACGCCAATAATTGATTGCAACCCCTGCTAATCGACCCACTGCGATAGCAAAAATACCGAGACCTATAGGGATCACAAACAGTGCGACCACCCATTTTCCCGCTACCGTGGTAGGGGACATATCGCCATACCCGACCGTTGAGGCGGTGACGAACAAATAGT
The DNA here is from genome assembly GCF_900115495.1 of Enterovibrio norvegicus DSM 15893. Classification (GTDB taxonomy): domain Bacteria; phylum Pseudomonadota; class Gammaproteobacteria; order Enterobacterales; family Vibrionaceae; genus Enterovibrio; species Enterovibrio norvegicus. The sequence goes on from NZ_FOWR01000004.1 coordinate 111,483, forward strand.
AAATAAAATCCACGAAAGGTGTGGTGAGTGCTGTTTCGCCCGCAAGCGTCAACATCACCCAACTCAGTAACGCATAGGCGAATACTGCCATGGCAACATGTTTGCCACTCAATCGTTGAAACTGCGAGGTTATCCACCTGCGCACCATGTACCACTTTAACATTGACGCACTCCACATCCTTGTGCGGAGACGGTAGTTAGATACGTCATATCGCAAGAGAAGTTGATCCTCTTCGATGTCTTGATGCCTGTCACGAAAGCTCCGTTTTGTGATGATTGAATGCCACAACTATACCAGTTGCCGGCGGGGTCACTTTTCTCAAAGTTGCTGAATGTGAATAAGTTCTCATCCTCATTCATGGCGAATTATAGCATTTGCCAGTACAGTCATTGGCAGCAAGAGGCATAGAGGTAACGTGTATGAGTGATAACAAATACCTAGACGAGTATTCAGACGCCAGCTTTTGGAGCAAGGTGAAGGGTTTTGCGCAGAAGGCTGGGTACGATGTGCTTGAAAAGGCGCTGAAGCTTTATTATTCAGCAACAGATGATGACACACCAAAGTGGGCAAAAACCACGATCTTTGCTTCCTTGGGGTACTTCATTACGCCGATTGATGCGATTCCTGACCTGACACCTGTCGTGGGTTTTTCTGATGATTTGGGTGTGTTGGTTGCTGCTGCAGCCGCTGTGGTGATGCATGTGAAATCGGAGCACTCTGACAAGGCCAATGAAAAGCTAGGTCAATGGTTTAACAAAGACGGTGACACCGAAAAATCAGATGAATAGCTATGTTTAAGGAGACCGACCATGTCTAAAGCGCCGCGTATTTCTCTCAGTGATGCCTTTTCCAAGGTGTCATTTCTGGATGGCAGAACTCCAGAGCATTCTCTTTCAGGTGATGGACAAGATTGCTTTGGTACGCTGTCTGACTACCGTGATGGCGGCATCTTCATCGCGCATTACTCTGGAAGCAGTGAATGGGAACGCCATCCCGGCGATGAATTGGTCCAAGTGATTGAAGGGGAAACCACAATCTATCTCTTGATCGACGGAGAAGAAAAGCCCGTTTCACTATTAGCGGGGGAGCTCGTGGTAGTGCCGCAAGGTATTTGGCACCGCTTTAGCACGCCTGTGGGTGTGAAAGTGATGACCGTTACTCCGCAACCGACAGAACACAGCATTGCTTTTCCAAGCACCTAGACGTGTGTTGGAGGAAATAGTCAGCCCCTGCGCGATTTATCGCTGTCACGCTGCTGCGTGAATGCGTAGAATGCCAGCCCTGCGTTTCCCAGACCAAGCTGCAACTGGATTTCAACATGGTAAAGCCAAGTAACAATAGCCCTCAACAGAAGAAAGGTTTGCACCCTCGCAACCCGCATCGTGCCCGTTATGATTTTCCTGTCCTAATGAAAAGCACCCCCGCGTTGGTGCCGTTCGTGAAGAAAAATCCGTTCGGTGATCTGTCTGTAGATTTCTCCAATCCAGACGCAGTGAAAACGCTGAATAAAGCATTGCTGCATCATTTTTATCACGTTGAGTTTTGGGACATTCCGAAAGGCTATTTATGCCCGCCCATCCCTGGGCGTGCGGATTACCTGCACTACCTTGCGGACCTGCTCGCAGATACTGCGGATGGTGAGATCCCTCAGGGTAAAAAGGTGAAAGGGCTGGATATCGGCATGGGGGCAAACTGCGTTTACCCTATGGTGGGACACCGTGTTTACGGCTGGCAATTCGTTGGTGCAGATATTGACCCGGTTTCGGTAAAAAGTGCGACCTTACTGGTGGATGCAAACGTATCTTTAAAAGGCGGTATTCAGTGCCGTTTACAAAAAGATGCAGACAACATTTTTACCGGCATGATCAACGCCGACGAGCGTTTTGACTTCACCATGTGTAATCCTCCCTTCCATGCTTCAATGGAAGACGCGACGAAAGGCTCAGAGCGCAAAGTGCGCAACCTTGCCGCTAACGCGAAGAAAAAAGGGTCAGAAAAATTCAAGGTTCAACCGTTTGAGAAGAAAGCCGGAAACACGCCACATCAGAAAACCAAACCTGAACTGAATTTTGGCGGCCAAAACGCAGAGTTATGGTGTCCGGGCGGAGAAGCGGCGTTTATCAAACGAATGATCGAACAGAGCGCCACGTTCAAAACGCAATGCTTATGGTTCACCACCATGGTATCGAAAAAAGAAAACCTGCCCGCGATTAACCAAGCGTTAAAAGCCGTCAAAGCGAAAGACATTCGCACCATTGAAATGGCACAGGGCCAGAAAATCACCCGCGTGGTTGCATGGACCTTCTTGAATAAAGAAGCCCGTGATGAATGGTGCGGTGCGTGGAAAGGGTAAACATAAAATCTGAAAACAATAAAAATGCAGGTACGTCCTGCATTTTTATTGCCTAGCATTTATAAAATACATGCATGTTGATTTTATTATGTGCGTGAAATGAATGTATCTTTGATGCACTCGAGTAGGGTTGCCTTCGAACGGAGAGATGATCTTTCTCAGTTTCATCACTCTCTCCTCATGTATCTCACTGTTAAATATAAATATTGTAAACAGTGCATGGGTCATTTATTATGCGCTCGACCTTTATTCAGGGTGGTATTTATTCACTTTATGACATGGGATTTTCAGTGTTTATGTCTATACCCAAACAACCTGAATCTTGCATCATCAGGTTGTTTGGGTATATGGATGCATAAGATCTTTGTATCAATAAGTTGGCTTGTATTATAAAAAATGGATGAAAAATGACAAAGTTCACGGAATTTAAAGTTGTGCATATTGTTGAAGGCGGTTGCGGAACACTTCTATTGGGCGCAAGTGGTCTACCTATTCAAAAAATGGAAGCGGATCTTAATAAATATGCTCAGGATGGATGGCAGGTTGTTTTCCAAATCGTCGAGCAGAAAAGGTTCATGTTATTTTGGAAACGTGAAGCGGTGATCGTGACCTTAGGTCGCTAAAATTGTTGAAGTTTATCTCTTTAACATTGATCCATCGCTACCAAGCGAGCGGTGGATCAAAAAAGTTGCTAAACATTGAATGCAACTTCGTCCCTACCTGCTCTGAATACACAAAGCAATGCATTATTAAGTATGGCGCAGTGAAAGGATGGAGACTCGGCCTGTCGAGAATCAAGCGTTGCAACAAACCTGACCTAGTAGAAAAGATCCATGATGAGGTGCCGTAGTGAAGCTATTAGAGCCTTTGGCTGAGTTAGAACAGCGCGAAGAAACGCTAAGACAGCGCGTCAATGCGTTGTCAGTAGAAAAGAAGAAAGCGTTTTACGCGGCCCAAGGGGAAAATCTAAAAGATCCTGATACCTATGCCTCGTTGAACTGGTTCTTTCTCGGCGGTTTTCACCACATCTACCTTGGGAAATACACCATATTCTTTATCGAATTCTCGATACTCGTTTTCAGCATTATTGGGTTGTTTGCGGGTGTGTATGCCGTTGTTTATTTGCTAATCGCATTGGCATTGTATGAATTGCCGCAGTTGTTTTTCTCTCAAAAAATCGCAAGGCAACACAATTACGACATGTCAGTGAGATTATTCAATGAACTACATCCCAATCAAAGATTGAAATAGCGCCGTGATTGTGTGAGAAACAAACATTGCTTAAAGCTATCCTGATATAAAAAAACGGCCATTCTCGGCCGTTTTTTATCGAAAAATCTGCTGATAACTAAAACGCGCTAAGTGACTCTGAACGGTAGTTAGCAATGTCTAACTGAACATTGTATTCCTGTGCCCACCCATCAAGCTGCGATTGCGCGGCATTAAGGCTGCTCATGGTGATGGTATTGTCATCAAGCTGCCACAGTTGGCGAGAGCCTTCATAGCTAAATTGCAGCGCAAGCATCGCATCAGGGTTACCTTGCTCGGCTGCGGCAAGGAGCTTTTTGTTCTTGCGGTAGATAAGGTTGAGCGCTTGTTTGAGATCCCACACGTACGCCACTTCACGCATCTTAGGGTGTGATTTCAGTTTTACTAGCCCCGCCACCAGAGCAATCGAACTGACAACAACACCGAGCAAATTCCAGTGAAAATGCGAGCCTGATTCATCAGGGAGTAGGAATATCAAAATTTGAGAGACCGCCAAGCTTGAAATCGCCAAACTCGCAATACAGGCGATAATCACGATATTTAAACGTGAACGGTAAAGTGTCTTGTCGATCTTCATCAGTTGCATGTGTTATCTCGTACAGGAGGAGGCTATAAATCATATCTCTTTTCATCGAGGGATTGAGGGAAACTTTGTTGCAATATGTATACCCAAACAACCTGAAGATGCAGGATTCAGCGAGGTTTACTCACGTTATGATCTAGGCGTCCCTTTGCCGATGTAGTGATCTCCATCAAAAAGGGATAACACCGAGCATGGCCTCTGAAATCGAGCATCTTCAGGTTGTTTGGGTATATGCGTTAGACGAGGCTGAAACAAAGAAGCCGACTTTGTCGTCGCGCAAATAGATACATTGTTCGCATTCCAACGTAAACTGCCCTTATTCGTTCAAGTATATAGCTGCCATGCAAACTGACTCTCATACCCTGATTGATATCCCGTTCAACTTTCGCCACACCTGTTGGTTTTGTGGCGAGCCAGCCTCTCGAGAGTTGAACTTTCCGCGTCGCGCCAATAAAAACGTAGAACATGCATTGTTGGCGATCCCCGCTTGCAAAGAGTGCGAGGCAATCTCACACCCTCGTGACATTAAATCGATTTGGCAATTGCGCGCCCATATCAAACAGAAACTGATGACCAAATACACCAAACACCTCGCTGTTGGTGAAAACTGGACGAAGGAAGAACTTGAAGACAGTGAGTTTTCAGGCTCGATACTGGGTGGGTTCGGAGAAAGCGCGTGGCAGATGTATGAAATCGCCAAGCAGCGAATCGCTTACGAAGGTTGGCCGCTTATCGTCGATGGTCTGCCTTTTTACGCCATTGATGATACGAGCAGTTTTGAATTTGACGGCATGCACTATGCCTCGCTTGCTGCGTGTGTCGAATTCTTCGTGAACGCGAGTGATGTAGACAGAGATCTGCTGACTCAGGTGGTGGATATTGTTACGCCAGCTCGGTTCGGCTACGCATTGAAAATCGCCAAACTCAACAAACGCATTTCTCCTGCACGACGCACCCAGATCATCGATGATATCGCTGTTCAAGAAGTCGAAGACCGAGAAGCCGAGCGCGAACGATTGGCGATGAATGCCCAAGATCATGCCATTGTTGAAATCACGGTATCAGGTGCTATCGCACCCACCTTCGCTATTCAATGGGCGATGGACAGAGGCGCACATACGCTATCCGCTCTGTGCCTATTGGAAGATGAGTACTTTGATGATTTTCAACACCTCGGCGGCGCTGCGGCATTTGCTTCCTACAACGGCTTGCAGTTGTATTTAGATGCCAGAGAAGATGAGGCGTGGGTGGAGGAGAATGATCCTAATAAGGATATGTGGTGAGTAAAATATGCCTGGGATAATAATGAGGGTGTTAATAGTCCGTTTAATGAACGTAGAAAAGGCGCGTATGAATTTTACGAAGCTATTGAGTTTAGTGGTAGTAAGGGTCAGCGCGTATTCCAAGTGCGAGATCTGCGCTAATCAATACAGCAAAGGAATTGCTAGTGACGTCGGAGACAACGCTCTTACATAAAAAGTCATGGTATTTTCAGAACTGTTTCCCAGTCGCCATGAAATGCTTGTACTTGATACCCGTATTTTTCTTCATGATTTTCTGGTTTAAACATGGCTTGGATTTCAAATCGTCTGAGCGATGGATTGCATTGCTCATAATTACGGTGTTATCGCTGCTTTGATGCTTATCGCCAGCATGTGTATGTTTGGATAAAAAACCAACGCATGCCACGGAGACTTATCAATTTATCCCCATGAAAACCCCTTGATATTAACATTTATCACCATGGTTATGATTTAAATCAATATTAAATGCCAGTAATCATTTATAACTCTCCCCTATAGGAATGATATTGATTCTTGTTTATGCACGAAGCATTGACGTATTTAGGGAATAGTATGGAAAACACACGCTACCTCACCAGCCAAAATGGCGCACCTGTTGCTGATGACCAAAACTCATTGACTGCCGGAGAGCGCGGGCCAGTATTACTGCAAGATTGGCACCTCATAGAAAAGCTCGCCCATTTTAACCGAGAGCGTATACCTGAGCGTATCGTTCACGCTAAAGGGACGGGCGCTTATGGCACATTCACACTGACACGTGATCTCTCTGAATTTACCTTAGCTGACCACTTCAATGGTGCGGGTAAACAGACAGAAACATTTGTTCGTTTCTCTACCGTGGGTGGAGAAATGGGGTCTGCTGATGCAGAGAGGGATCCGCGTGGTTTTGGTCTTCGTTTCTATACGCAGCGCGGAAACCACGACATTGTTGGCAACAATACCCCAACGTTTTTTCTGCGTGACGGTATTAAATTCCCTGATTTCATCCACACTCAGAAACGCAATCCTCACACCAACCTGAAAGATGCTCAGGCGATGTGGGAGTTCTGGTCGTTGAACCCAGAATGCATGCATCAGGTAACTGTACTGATGTCTGATCGTGGTATTCCTGCTAACTACCGTCAGATGCACGGCTACGGCTCGCATACCTATTCGTTGTGGAATGATAAGGGTGAACGCTTTTGGGTGAAGTTCCACTTTAAGAGTCTGCAGGGTGTTGTGAACCTGACCAATGACCAAGCAGCAACCCTACGTGGTATTGACCCAGATTCAAGCCAACGTGATCTTGTTATTGCGATTCAAGACGGTAACTTCCCACGTTGGAGCGTGAATGTTCAAATCATGCCAGAGGCGGATGCGAACAACTACCACATTAACCCATTCGATTTAACGAAGGTGTGGCCACACAGCGACTATCCGCTGATTGAAATTGGTGAGCTAGAGCTCAATCGCCTACCAGAAAACTACTTTGCAGAAGTAGAGCAAGTGGCGCTGGCACCGAGCAATTTGGTACCAGGTGTGGGTGCTTCCCCAGACAAAATGCTGCAAGCACGTCTTTTTGCTTATGCTGATGCACAGCGTTACCGCTTGGGTGCGAACTATAACCACTTGCCAGTAAACTGCCCACATGCGACTCAAGCAAACCACTACCAACGTGCGGGTGCAATGGCGGGAACTCAGTGCCCATACTCTGGTCACCAAACCGGTCAAAATGCATCACCAAATTTTGGACCAAACCAACAAGACACTTTGGTGGAAGCGCCAGAATTTAAAGAACCCCCAATGCGTTTAGACGGCGAGGCGGATCGCTACAGTCGTTACAACCAAGATGATTTTGCGCAAGCAGGGAACTTATACCGTTTATTAGGCGACGATGAAAAAGTGCGTTTAGTTGACACTATCTGTGGATCACTTTCACAGGCATCTGAAGACGTTCAACGCCGCATGGTCGAACATTTCAGCAATGCCGATGCCGATTACGGTCAGCGCATCGCAAACACCTTGGGTCTTTAGGACACGAGGCACGTTTGGTGAATCGGGTCAGCCCTAATGAATGGGCGAAGACTAACAAATAGAAACGGCCCACAAGGGCCGTTTCTATTTGTTTGAGCATCAGTTCAATTGGGCGAAATCAAACAGGTCATCACTCACTGAGGTTTGTCTTCACGGTGAACAGGAAGCTGCATCGGGTGTTGTGCAAGCCTTTTAGAAAATGAAATCTAAGAATTCACCGGGTTCTTACACGCGGCTTTTGGCTTGGCGGTAAACTGCTGAATCCAATTATCTTGTTTTTAGAGAGTGAAAGGTCGCGTTGTTTATGGTTTTTCAGAAAAAATACGGATTGATGTGCGCCGTATTGCTTTGCATGTTTTTGTCTTTCTCTGCGCTTGTTTCAGTGCGCTTTTCGTTCGTTGGTGAAGTGAATGACGCGCTCGGTGGAGCGTTTTCTTTTTTGTCCTGGTCTGCGGGATCTAAAGGGTTCTTGTTCACTACTGCACTACTCTGCGCTATCCCCTTTTTCTTAAAATGGCCTCGTCAGCGAGTGCTGGTGTGTTTGTCGTGCTTTGCGTTTGTACTCGGTGCGAGTTTCGTGACCAAAACCGTGCTGAAATCGGTCACTCAAGAAGCTCGTCCCTATACGTATGTATTGCAGGATCTAGGCGCTGTGGATTCTGCGGACGGTTTCTATTCGTTGTCTTCAGCACAACGTGTCAAGGCGATTGATACGGTGAAGGGCTTAGTAAGCGAATGGCGTTTGCCGCATTGGGAAGGGGAAACAAACTATTCGTTCCCGTCTGGGCATACGATTTTTGCGGCTTGCGCTGCAATTTTCTGGGGCGCTATTTTGTTGTCTGAAGGGCATCGCTTGCTCGCGGTAATGTTGGCAATGTGGGCAGGCCTTGTGGGCATGAGTCGGCTTTGGCTTGGTATGCATTGGTCTGTGGATCTCTTTGGTTCCCTTGTCTTCGCGACGGGTATCTGTTTGCTTGTACCCATCGCGGAAATCGCCATTTTTCGGCGAGGTCGGATACAAAATAACCAAGCGTGATGTAAGGGTTGATGAAAAGGGCGTGCGCCCTTTTTTTACGCCTGCTTGGTAGATTTTTAAACCGTGGGTGTTTGCTCAACTTTACGTGTATTCGCCCTGAAAAAATGTTGTCTTTTTTCAGGTTTAGACGTAAATAGTTACTATCTTCATTCTCTTGGTTCTCGCGTGGAAAAACTGCTCAAAAAGCTGCCATTTATCATGGTATTGCTTACTGTGTTATTTTGCAGTTACGCCCTTGGTGTGATGGGGTTAAGTTATGCTAAAAATGTGATAAATAAGGCTGTCAGCCAAGAATCCGTGCCAGACACTAAAATTGACACATTAGCCCCGCGTATTGCGTCGCCTCGAATACTCGTTTCAGCGTCATACCCACTGAACAAAGATCCTCTCTCTTGGCCGATGCTGTTTGCTTCTTTTGCAAGCCTGCAAGTGTTGCGACGCATCTTGTATGGGTTGCCAAGAACACATCTTTCCATCGACACCGATCGCTTAGGAGGTTGGCAAGACGCCAATCTGCAATATCGATTTATTCACTCTCGCTAAAAGCCCAACGTCGAGCAACACATTGACGCCCCTATTTCCTGTGATCACGCCTCACGTGGCGGAACACATCGTGTAGAACAATAAAAACCAATGACTCCGTAACACGCATTTCTTGAACCTTGGTATTTTTGGAGAAACCATGTTTGAAGCAATCCAAGAAGTTTTGGTCGCCATTTGGCACCAAGATTTCAACGCACTTCTCACCCCGGGCAGCGCAACCCTTATCTACATTCTCGTGGCGATTCTCATCAGCCTTGAGAGTGGTTTTCTCCCTGCGGCACCTTTGCCATGTGACAGTATCGTCGTGCTCGTTGGCACCTTGTCAGCGGTGGGTGTGCTGGATCCTTTCCTTGCGTTCCCAATGCTGATCATTGCGGCATCCATGGGCAGTTGGTTGGCATTTTCTCAAGGACGATGGCTGAACAGATTGCCGCTGGTTCAGTCATGGTTGGCGAAAGTGCCTGAAAAGCAAATGCGCACAGTCGATGCGCTGTTATGCCGTCATGGTCTGGTGGCGTTGTTTATCGCGCGTTTTGTGCCAGGTGTGCGCTCTGTGCTGCCAATGATGATGGGGATGCGCGTTCACGAGGCACCGCGTTTTCACTACTTTGCGTGGTTGAGTGCAACCATGTGGGTGTTCTTGCTGTCGGGATTGGGTTACCTCTTACCGTCGCTGCCTGAGCCGATCAGTCGTTTGGTGACCATGGGGCTGATGGCAGCACCTGTGATCACTCTGTGTATCGCGATTTTGACGGCGGTAACGTGGCGTATTCGTAAAGCGCTGCAAGGTAACTTGAAACCCTCCGCATAAGATTGCATTTGTGCGCGTTGGCGTTACTATGGCGCGCTTTTTTTTAACTGAGTGAGATAGAGAGTTCCGTGTTTAGCTTTCGCTTGCGGATAGATTATCCGCTGTTTTTTGCGATTTGTGCGTTGATTGCCTTCGGATCGCTAAGTGTGTGGAGTGCGAGTGGCTATAGCTTGCCCACGCTAGAACGCCATTTAGCGCGTGCCGCGTTGGCCCTTTTGGCACTCATAGGTTTATCAGCCATCCCTGCAAGAAGCTATAAAGATTTTGCACCCAAGCTTTTCATTATTGCCGTGGTGTTGTTAGTTGGGGTTATCGTTGCTGGTGACACAGTAAATGGTGCAAAACGTTGGTTGGCGCTCGGTCCAATCCGTTTTCAACCCTCTGAACTGATCAAAGTGGCGATGCCAATGATGGTGGCATGGCTCATTGTGAAAGACCCAGGGCGACCGGGGTTTCATAAAATCGCCATGTGCGGGTTAGTCACGGCGCTACCTGCTGGATTGATTGTTATTCAACCAGATTTGGATGGTGCGATTTTCACTGTGATGTACGCACTGTTTGTGCTGTATTTAGCGGGCATGAGTTGGAAAATCATCGGATCCGTATTGGCAACCGTGGCAGCGACTGTGCCAGTGATGTGGTTTTTCTTTATGAAAGACTATCAAAAAATGCGTGTTACCCAGTTTTTGAACCCTGAATCTGACCCTCTCGGGTCGGGCTATCAAATCATCCAATCTTTGATTGCGATTGGGTCTGGTGGCTTTAAAGGCAAAGGGTTCATGAGTGCGACCCAAGGGCAATTAGGCTTCATTCCTGAAAGTCACACTGACTTCATTTTCTCGACGTTTGCGGAAGAGTGGGGTTATTTGGGTAGCGCGACCGTTATTTTGTTGTACTTGTTTATTTCAGGTCGAACCCTATGGCTCGCGAGCCAAAGCCCATCGGCGTTTTCTCGTCTTGTGAGTGGTGCTCTGGCAATGAGTTTCTTCCTGTATGCCTTTATCAATCTCGGCATGGTGAGCGGGTTGCTGCCGGTGATGGGGAGTCCGTTGCCGTTCATTAGTTACGGTGGCACGGCCATGATCACGCAAGGTGCGTGTTTTGGTATCATCATGGCGCTTTGCTGTGGGGTACAACAAGCGGAAGCGACCTGGTCTCAACGCAGCTTTGCACGTTAGTCGTTAGCGAGTTGAACACACCCTAACCGAATAGCAGAAATTAAAAAGGCAGGTTTAAAAACCTGCCTTCTTTGTGTCTGTTTTTCACTGAATGCTGTGTCGTTAAACAACGGTAAGTCAGTGTTATTTGATGGTCACGCTTTGGATAACGATCGGATCCATCGGCACGTCATCGTGGCCTGCAACGCGCGTGGTCATTGCGTTACCAATGTTGTTTACCACATCCATACCCACGGTCACTTTACCAAACACTGCGTAACCCCAACCTTGGTTGGTCGTTGCGGTGTGGTCAAGGAAATGGTTGTTTTCCAAGTTAATGAAGAACTGCGCAGTTGCTGAATGTGGGGCATCTGTGCGCGCCATTGCGATAGAGCCTGTGACGTTTTTCAAACCGCGGTTTGCTTCGTTCACAATCGTTTCACGTGTTGGTTTTTCTTTCATTTTCGCGGTGAAACCGCCGCCTTGGATCATGAAGCCTTTGATCACACGGTGGAAAATCGTGTTGTCGTAGAAACCCTCTTCGCAGTATTTCAGGAAGTTTTTAGACGTGACTGGCGCTTTGTCCATGTCGAGTTCGATTTCAATGTCGCCGAAGTTGGTAGATAAAATAATCATAGGTCGTGACCGATAAGGGTTGAATCAAAGGGGCGCAGTATACGCAAAGCAAACGTACTCGCAAAGCCAAGATGTGGGCTAAGACTCGTCGTTCATAGTGTTTCCTGCGCTCGAAATTCGCGCCAACAAAACATGTCATCAATGGCTCGGTTTAGGGGCCTCTTCACCAATTCCTTTATCGCCAAGCGCGACATCGTCGAGATCTGCATCGATACCGTCATGCAATGCTTCCTCTTCGACTTCATCCATTTCCCCTTGGTGCAATTTGTGTTGATCCGCAATGAAGGTGTACATCACAGGCAGCACGAACAAGGTGAATAAGGTGCCCACGGCAAGGCCTGCTACAATCACGAGCCCGATGTTGTAGCGGGATGCTGCGCCCGCGCCTGTGGCAAACAGCAAGGGGATCAAACCTGCAATCATGGCGGATGTGGTCATTAAAATAGGACGAAGACGCACAGTGGCAGCTTCAATGATCGCCGCTTGTTTAGACGCACCTTTCAGTATTTGCTCTTCTTTGGCGACTTCACACATCAAAATGCCGTGCTTGGTGATAAGCCCTACCAAGGTGATCAATCCGACCTGCGAGTAGATGTTCATCGAGGTTTCCCCTGATACATGTGTCCACCCCAAGGCAATCAATGCGCCACTGATGGCAAGAGGAACGGTGAACATGATCACCAAAGGATCACGAACACTTTCAAACTGGCTTGCGAGCACCAAGAAGATGATGGCCAATGCCAGCGCGAAGGTTTGGTATAAGGAACTGCCTTCCTCCACGAATTGACGCGCTTCGCCCATAAAGGAATAGGTGTAACCTTGTGGTAAGTCAGTGACCGCTAATCCTTCAAGGAAGGCGATGGCATCGCCCATTGCAACATTTGGGGCAGGCACAGCTTCAATCGAAATAGAGTTCATTTGGTTGTAATGGGGCAGTGATTTCGCTTGTCCATCCACGGTGAAGCTGACCAAGCTAGAGAGCGGAATGGCGGATCCGTCTTGTGTCGTCACGTAGAATTTATTGATGTTATGCGGGTTGGCGCGGTTAACCCGATCAAGTTGCGGAACGACCTCATAAGAGCGACCATCAATGTTGACGCGATTGATGTACCCGCCACTCATCATGGTGCCTAACGTCGCGCCTATCTCTTGCATGGTGACGCCATACGCCCCGGCTGCATTTCTATCAATGTGCAGACGCACTAAGCCTGAATCGTATTTTAAATTCACGTCCGAATAGACGAAAAGCGGGCTGGCTTTCACTTTCTCTAAGATCTTGTTGCCAATGTTGAACAAGGTTTCAAAATCTGCAGGGCTTGTGATCACGAACTGAACCGGCAAGCCGCCAGATGCGCCGGGCAACGAGGGCATTTGATAGGCAGTTGCATTGATGCCTGGGATGTCTTTCGCCGCTTTGTTGATGTTGGCGGATATTTCTTTCTGGCTTAACGCTCTGTCACTCCACGGAATCAATGGGCCAATCGCGATGCCTTGGCTGCTGGTCGGCACGCCGACAAGGGCTAGCGACGCTTCTGCTTGTGGTTGATCGGCGATGATATTCGCAATCAATTTCATGTTGGCTTGAATGTAATCGTTATTCGACGTGGAAGGTGTGCTGCCTATTACCACGACCACGCCCTGATCTTCATCAGGCGCGAGTTGGGAAGGTACAAAGGTAAACAGCATGGGAAGGGCGACGAACACGGCAATCGCAAAGACAACCACGACGCGTTTGTGTTCCATGATGGCGTGAAGGCCGTGCTGATAGCGCTGGGTTAATCCACCTAACACGCGTTCAACCGTGGCTTCAAAGCGGCTCGGTTGGGTGTGTGGTTTGAGCATTTTGGAACACATCATGGGCGACAAGGTGAGCGCCACGAAGCCTGAGATAAACACGGCGCCAGCGAGGGTGAGCGCGAATTCTTTGAACAATGCGCCTGTGACGCCGCCCATCAGGGCAATCGGTGCGTAAACCGCGGCAAGGGTGATGGTCATTGAGATGATAGGGACGGCGATTTCTCGTGTCGCTTCGAGCGCGGCTTTAAAAGGTTTGGTACCCATCTTGATGTGTCTATCGACGTTTTCCACCACCACAATGGCATCGTCGACCACCAGCCCGATGGCCAATACCATGGCGAGTAAGGTCATCAAATTCAACGTGAAGCCAAAGGCTTGCATGACGACAGCGACGCCAATGAGTGACAAGGGAATGGTAACAATAGGAATGACGACGGCGCGAAACGATCCAAGGAACAGCAAGATCACCACAATCACAATGAGTGCGGCTTCGCCGATGGTTTTTACGACTTCGTCGATTGAATCTATGATTGCCAGCGTGGAGTCATACAGTACGCTGGCTTTCATGGTGGACGGCAAATTGTGTTGAATCGACGTGAACAAACCACTGATGCCTGCTGCCACGTCCAGCGGATTGGCGGTTGGGGTGGCGTTAATACCGATAATGACCGCTTCTCGTCCGTTGGCTAACGCGCGGAAGCTGTCGTTACTTTTGCTCATGTTCACTTCGGCCACGTCACTGAGCAGCACAACTTGGCCTTTCTGGCTTTTAATGATGAGGTTGCGTAACCCTTCTACCGTGTCAACTTGGCTGTCGATCGTACTGTTTAACACAGTGAAATAACTGCTGAACTGGCCGACGGCGGATTGATAGTTGTTTTGCTGCAAGATGCCGACAAGATCTGAGGTGGAGAGCTCGTACTGTCCCAACTTTTCCGGATCTGGCCATATTCGCAAAGCGAACGGGGCGCCGCCCATCATGGAAATATTGGACACCCCGTTGATGGTCGAAAGTTGAGGGTTCACCACCCGTTCTAGGTAGTCTGCGATTTGGCTGGAGTTGAGGTCTTCGCTGAAAAACGACAAATACATGATCGACGTCGTGGAGCCTGTCGATGAGGTCACTGACGGATCGTAAGCTTCTTGCGGCAATTGGTTTGTGACGGAATTGATTTGGGAGAGGACGTTCGCCAATGCCTCATCGGGGTTAGTGTTCAGCATCATGTTCAACACGATGCTCGAACTGCCAAGCTCGCTCGCGGAGGTCATGAAATCAAGGTTGTCCACTTGAGACAACGCTTGTTCTAAAGGCTGGGTGATAAAGCCTTCCACCAATTCTGCATCTGCCCCCGGATACGCGGTGCCCACGGTGATGACGGTATTTGTCATTTCTGGGTATTGCCGCACTTGCAGATCTTTTAACGCATTCAAGCCGAGCAATAGCAATAAAATGCTGAGTGATGTCGCCATAACAGGGCGGTAGATAAATATATCTGTAAATTTCATCGTCTGACTCCTTACAACTGTGGCATGGAATCAGGAACAGAAATGGGGTTTGGCACAATCTTCACTTTGGTGTTGTTGCCCAAATTCAAAATGCCTGTGGTGACAACGTCCTCATTGAATTTCAGCGCTCCCGATATCAAGGCGTTGTTACCGTTTCGCGCAACCACGTCAACCGTGACCTGTTTTACCCGTGTTTCGTCGTCTTTCTTCTCGGTGACATACACTGAGTTACCGTACAAGGCGAAGACGATGGCGGTTTGTGGAACCACAAACTGTTTGTCCAAATCTGTCAGTGCAACGGCGACGTCGGCAAACATACCGCCACGCAATGACCTGTCCTCATTGGGCAGTTCGGCTTGAATGGCGACTAAACCTGTTTGGGCGTTTACCACAGGTTCGATGGCGTTGATTTTTCCTTCATATGCCCGGTCGGGATACGCTTCAACAGTGAGTGAAATGGGCTGACCGATGCTGATTTTCCCGAGTTCCGATTGCGGCACACTGAATCGCACACGCATGACGGACAAATCATCGAGACGGACAATGTCAGAACCTACAGAGGCATATTGACCGAGATTAACGTTGCGAATACCGAGTAAACCATTAAAGGGAGCCTTGATTTCTCGGAGGGCAATGGTGGCTTGCAGGCTTTCAATACTGGCAAGCAGCGCCTCATATTTTGATTGCGCTGCCTCGACGCTTTGCTCTGATACCGAGCGCTCTTTATAGAGTTTGACGAGGCGGTTGTAGTCATCGCGCACCGACGGCAATTGCACTTGCTGTGCTTTCAGATCGGCGGCTTGCACGGAAGCATCAAGATTGACCAACACGGTGGCTTTTTCCACAGATTGGCCGTTTTCAAAGTTAATGCCGGTGACGATGCCCGCGACCTCATTAGAGATATTGACCCCTTGATTAGGTTCGATAAACCCGATCGCACTGATATTTTGCGGCCACACTGTTGGGGTGAGCGTTTCAATCGTCACCGGGTAAACAGGCTCTGGCAGATTGGCGAGGGTATTTTTAATCTTATTGTTCACGAAAAGGTTAAAGCCAATAACGGTGCCAAAGGCGAGCAAGATGATCACCAGCATTCCTAAGATCCATTTGTTCATGCGTAATGCTCCCCGCTCGAGTTAGCGTGTGTTGACAAGGAATTATGTTGGTGTACGTCAGTGAAACGTGGTGGCTGAATGTCCATTTTTGCTGCCTCTCCAGTGCGATACGAAAAAGTATAAGCAACCTGTCACATTGGGTTGTGTCCATCTTGGGACGAATGAAACGCGAAAATTGCGCGCCAAGGGATAAACATTTGAGGTGTGAGAAATGAAAAGTAAATCAGACAGTTGAAGGCGGTGTGGTGTGAGAGGGAAAAGTCAGAACGCGGGTGATCTTTTTCATTGAGGGTGTGAAAGACACGAAAAAGGAGGCGTTTCGCCTCCTTTGGTTTTTAAAATGTCGCCGCAATACATATCGAAAACAGTGTCGATAAATGACGGGGAATATTTGTCGAGATGATGTGCCTACAATGCGTCTTTCACTTTAGCTGCAACGTCAGCAGGCACCCATTGGCTCCATAGCTGCGGGTAGGATTCAAGGAATTCTAGCGCCGCGATTTCGCCATCCGCTTGGTTTTCTTCCATCCATGCCATCATCGCGCTCATGTCAGCATTCGGGTACGCACGATTGGCGATGTATGTGTAAGCCTCAGGGGAGTCCGTTGCAAAAGATTCCGTTGTGATGGTGTTTACGGCAGACGGTGGGTAAGCCGTCACTTTTGGCGATTCACAGCCTTCTTGCGTAATGCACGCCTCATAGTGAACGGGATCGGCTTCTACACCGAAGTCGACTTTTACCATGTCGTAGCGACCAAGCACGGGCGTTGGAGACCAGTAGTAACCAAACCAGGGTTTCTCGCGGTCATACGCACGGGCGATTGAACCTGCCAGCGCAGCGCCTGAGCCTGGGTCAACCATTTCAAAACCGGCGTCTTCAAGGTTGAGTGCATTAAATAGATGGCCTGCGGTGATTTGGCACGTCCAACCTGACGGACAGGTCATGAAGCCTGATTTACTGTCATCTTCTGGATGAGGGAAGAGCTTGGCATTCGCCTTCACACCCTCAATCGTGGCAAGTTCGGGATGTTTCTCGACCATGTATTTTGGTATCCAAAACCCTTCTTCGCCGCCTTCAGCAAATGCTTTACCGGCAAAGCGGAGTTTTTTCTCGCTGACGCCTTTTTCAAGCATTTCCTTGTGTGAGTTGCTCCAGAATTCAGGGGCAATATCTGGTTCGCCTTTTTCCGTCATGGAGATGCCCGTTGGCATAGTATCTCCCGGCACAAGTTCGGCGTCGCAGCCGTAGCCATTCTCAAGAATAAATTTATCTACGTTTGCAATGAGTGTGGCTGAATTCCAGTTCATGTCCGCGATGGTGACGTTGCCACATTCATCTGCAGATGCGAAAGGAGAGAGAGCTAGCAGCGCAAGCGGAAGATAGCGTTTTTGCATGTGAAAATCTCCGGCAGTAGACGATGTTCGTCTTTTTATTTTTTGGTGTGTTAAACCTTATGCCAACGCAACATGAAGGTGCAGAATTCAGGGCGTTTTACGGGGGTTGTGAGCGCCTCTGAGCTCAAGCATCTTCAGGTCGTTTGAGTCTAGTTTTCAGCGTAATGCCTTCAGTGAAAGACGATAACAAAGTGTATGAATGAAGCGTGTGAATTTAACGGTAATCGTGACGTTTGTTAGATTTTGCTAATTCAAAGTTAAAAATGAGTGTTTCATAACTGGGAGCAGGATGAATTGATCAGCCTCTCATTGGGGGGGCATGCTCTTTGATCAATGTTAATGCCATGTTATACGCTCTAGGTTGGTTAAAAGTGTAAAGGATGGCATTCACCATGCAAGATGCTGGGAACGGACAAGGAAACATCCGCGAAATCATTCAGGAACAGAAAAGCGACAGTGGGTCTCCTTTTGTGCGTTTCGACAATGTTCAAAAGAGCTATGACGGGAGAAGTTTGGTCGTCAAAGGGTTCGATCTTGATATTCAACAGGGTGAATTCATCACGCTTCTTGGCCCATCTGGTTCGGGAAAATCGACTGTTCTCATGATGATGGCGGGTTTCGAACAACCTACCCATGGTGAGATCTACCTGAACAACCAACCGATTAAGACGTTGCCTCCTCACAAACGTGGCATTGGATTGGTATTCCAAAACTACGCGTTGTTTCCCCATATGACGGTGGAAGAAAACCTCGCCTTTCCTTTGCAAGTTCGCAACCTTTCTAAATCTGACACTGAAAAAAAAGTGAAACGTGCCTTAGATATGGTGCGTCTTTCTGAGTTTGGGCATCGCCGTCCGGCCCACCTTTCGGGTGGTCAGCAACAACGCGTTGCCGTGGCTCGCGCTTTGGTGTTTGAACCAGAATTGGTATTGATGGACGAACCACTCGGTGCGCTGGATAAAAACTTGCGTGAAGAGATGCAGTACGAAATCAAACACATTCAGCAAGATCTGGGTGTCACCATGATTTACGTAACGCATGATCAATCCGAAGCACTGACCATGTCTGATCGCATTGCTGTATTTAATGACGGTGTCGTCCAGCAACTAGCGACACCAGAAGAATTATACGAGCGACCCGTGAATGCGTTCGTGGCGCAATTTATTGGTGAGAATAATCGTTTGAAAGGCGATGTCATCGAGTTAAGCGATTCGCAGTGCCGCGTAAAAGTACCGAATGGCGACATCATTACGGCGAAACCCGTGGCGGTAGACAGCATGGGGTCGCAGTCAACCTTGTCACTTCGCCCTGAACGTATCGTCATTAACCCCGAAGATGGCGCAATGGCGAATGTGTTTGATGCGAAAGTCGAGGAAGTGATTTACCTCGGCGATCATTTGCGCACTCGCGTGAATGTTTGCGAAAACAACGAATTTATTATCAAAACCCCCAATGCTGACGGTCACCCAAACTTGCGCCGCGGAGAAATGATCCGTGTCGGTTGGGCTGAAGAAGATTGTCGTGCATTGGATGCCTCATAGCATCACCTCACTCTGTTTAAATTGGCGTGTATGCCCAGTTTGAACGTGACGTAAAAACGTACAACACATGGAAAACGAGGACTGAAAGACGGGCACTTAGGAACGCAGTTTTTTGCATGGCATGAAAGAGGACTATTGATGCCATGCAAAAGTGGATTCCTGCACCTGTCTAGATGTTAACAAGCGATAGACTTGAGGAAGAAAATAATGAAAAAACTCGCGTTGCAAGTTGCAATCCTGACAGGACTAACGGGTGTTGCATCCGCGTCTTTTGCAGAAGAGTCGTTAAATGTTGTGTCTTGGGGTGGTGCGTATACTGCCAGCCAAACCAAGGCATATCATGAACCTTGGACGGCTAAAACGGGTCAGAAAGTCATCAATATCGATAAATCTCAGAACGGCCTTTCAGGCCTGCGCGCGCAAGTTGAAGCGGGCAATGTTAGCTGGGATTTGGTAGACATTCTGCCTTCTGATGCCATTGTCGCGTGTGATGAAGGCTTGGCTGAGCCTCTTGATCACGATGTATTGCTTGCCGCTTCGCCAGATGGCATGCCAGCGACAAAAGACTTCCTTGCAGGCTCTTTGAGTGAGTGTTTTGTTCCTTCGATCGTTTACTCGAACATTGTTGCCTTCAACACTGAAATGTTTAAGGGCAAACAGCCAAACTCTATCAATGACGTGTTTGACCTGAAGAAATTCCCAGGTAAGCGCTCGCTTCAGAAAAAACCTATCAACAACCTTGAGTGGGCATTGATTGCAGACGGCGTTCCTGCAGGCGAAGTCTACGATGTGCTAAGCACCGAAGAAGGTGTTCAACGTGCCTTCAAGAAACTCGACACCATTAAAGATTCTGTGATTTGGTGGGAAGAGGGCGCGCAGCCACCACAACTTCTTGCTGACAAAGAAGTGGCATTTGCTTCTGCGTACAACGGCCGAATCTTTAACGCGGCGGTGAATGAAAAGCAACCATTTGACATCATTTGGGACGGCCAAGTGTTTGAGCTGGATGGTTGGGTCGTGCCAAAAGGTAAGCTAGACAAAGTGAAAGATTACCTTCGCTTTGCGACAGACTCTCAGCGTTTGGCTGATCAAGCGAAATACATTTCGTATGGCCCAGCAAGAAACTCTTCCGCGGCGATGGTGACAACGCATGCGGACACGGGTATCGACATGAAACCGCACATGCCAACCTTTGGTCCTAACTTCAGCACAGCGATTCCGAAAGATGATGAGTTCTGGGCTGACAATGGTGATGAACTGGCACAACGCTTTAACGCGTGGTTAGTACAGTAACGTAACAATAAGTCGGCGGATGACGTACGGTTATCCGCCGACTTTTTGTGAGCAAGCGGTTGGAGAGAGTACGTGCAGGGAAGTAAAACACAAGAATTGACGACAGCAGATGGCGTTTCACTTCGCGTCAGTCAAGAAAGATCAATTCGACGCAACAAAATCAAAGCGTTTTTATTGGTGGCTCCGCTGCTGATATTTCTGCTGGTGGCGTTCGTTTTACCCATTGTCGATATGCTAAAACGCAGTGTCGAAAACCCCGAAGTACTCACTTACCTTCCCACCACAACTGTTGCGCTGCAAGAATGGAATGACGACGAACTGCCTGATGAAAGTGTGTTTGCTGCGTTGGCAGTGGATCTAAAAGCAGGTGCAGAAGCGCGAACCATTGGTAAAGTCGCGTCACGACTAAACTATGAAAAATCGGGTATGCGCTCGCTGATCATGAAATCAGCACGTAAATCCAAACGCTTTAAAGAAGGGGCGTACAAAGAACAGTTGTTGAAGGCAGATAAACGCTGGGCCGATGTTGGTGTGTGGAAACTTATTCAGCGTGAGTCTAGCCCTTATACGTTCTCTTATTATCTTAACGCGGTTGACCACAAATACGCTGACAATGGCGACATCGTGGCGCAGCCCGAACATCTCCAAATCTATAATTCTCTCTTCTTCCGAACGATTTACATGAGTATCGCGATCACTTCCTTGTGTTTGTTGTTGGGATACCCGATAGCCTATTTGTTGGCAAACCTGCCACTTCGTCAGGCGAATTTACTGATGATTTTGGTGTTGTTACCGTTCTGGACGTCATTGCTTGTGCGTACTGCAACATGGATTGCGATTCTTCAACAGCAAGGCGTGTTGAATGACCTTATGGTGGGGGCTGGCATTCTGTCGGACGAAGACCGGATACAAATGATCTATAACCAGACTGGCACCTTGATTGCGATGACACACATATTGCTGCCGTTCATGATATTGCCACTCTATTCCGTCATGAAAACCATATCTCCAAGTTATGTGCGTGCTGCGCGTTCTATGGGGGCGACACCGTTTACCGCGTTTAGGCGTGTTTACTTCCCTCAAACATTGCCCGGTATTGGTGCTGGCTCGATTTTGGTGTTTATTCTTGCGATTGGTTACTACATCACCCCCGCATTAGTGGGCGGACAAACCGGTACCTTTATCACTAACTTTATTGCGTACCACATGCAAACCTCGCTGAACTGGGGCTTGGCTGCTGCCATTGCGTCGATTCTTCTGATCATCGTTATCGGATTGTATTGGCTTTATAACCGCCTTATTGGCGTCGATAACGTGAAATTAGGGTAGGAGATAACATGGCTATTCCAGAGTGCGCCACCACGAGTGAAAAGGTTTGGTATGTTGCGTTTCGTATCATTTGTGCCGGTATATTCTTGTTCCTTATTGGCC
The DNA here is from genome assembly GCF_900115495.1 of Enterovibrio norvegicus DSM 15893. Classification (GTDB taxonomy): domain Bacteria; phylum Pseudomonadota; class Gammaproteobacteria; order Enterobacterales; family Vibrionaceae; genus Enterovibrio; species Enterovibrio norvegicus. Next base: position 133,267 of record NZ_FOWR01000004.1, read on the forward strand.
CTTTGTTGGTCATTATCCCGCTAAGTTTTAACGCTGAACCCTATTTTACGTTCACACCTGAAATGTTGAGCTTTAGTCCCGAAGGCTTTTCTCTGCGTTGGTATGACGATTTTTTTAGCTCCGAATCTTGGCAGACCGCCATTAAGAACAGCCTGATTGTGGCGATAGCATCGACGATCCTTGCGACAGTGCTCGGAACCACCGCCGCGCTTGGTTTATCAAGCCGTTACATGCCATACAAAGATGCCATCATGGCGATTCTCATCTCGCCAATGATTGTGCCGTTGATCATCTCAGCGGCAGCAATGTTCTTCTTCTTCTCCCGATTCCAAATGACACATACGTACATTGGCGTTGTGCTCGCTCACACGGCGTTAGGTATCCCGTTTGTTGTTATCACGGTGACAGCTACCTTGAGCGGCTTTGACCACTCACTTACCCGCGCTGCGGCGAGTTTGGGGGCGAATCCGGTTTATACCTTCTTTAAAGTCGTCCTGCCGCTGGTAACGCCCGGCGTGATTTCTGGTGCGCTGTTCGCGTTTATTACGTCGTTCGATGAAGTGGTGGTGGTGCTGTTTATTGCAGGGCCTGAGCAAACAACGTTGCCGATTCAGATGTGGTCGGGGATCCGTGAAGAAATCAGCCCAACGATCTTGGCTGCAGCAACCTTGCTTGTGGTTTTATCGATTGCATTGTTAACAACGTTAGAGTTTTTACGCCGTCGAAGTGCACGTTTGCGTGGCATTGAAGAGTAGTTTGTGGCGCGCAGTTGTTGAAAAGTAGGTGTTGAAACCGGAGTAAGTTAATGGCGGCGGTTTATTGATGTTTGTCAGTAGGCCTTCGTTTGATGTTTTTTCTTAGAAAGGCTGGCTTGCCAACGACCCATTCCCCCAAATAAGGTCATTGGCAAACCGAGCACAAATCGCAGATTATTTTCTCGCTTCTCGCTTCTCGCTTCTCGCTTCTCGCTTCTCGCTTCTCGCTTTAGATAACCTCGTATCTCGTTAACGCATTACCTCTTTCCAACTCGGCACACCTTTGCGCTTCGCAGAAAACTTGTACCAGCTCGCCATCAATAGGCCGAAGACAACGCCCGTAAACAGTGATGCGTTGAATGCGTAAAACACAGAGACACCTAAACTGCGCCATTGCATAAACCACATGATCACACCCCAAATGGTGCCAAACCATACAATCCCGAACAGCACGTTAACGGCAAACGCGCAAAATTGCGGTGGCGGAACCTTAATGCCAACGCGACGCGCTAAACGGTAGATGATTGGGCTGATAGAAGAAGGAAGAAAGCCCTTTTCGAGCAGTACTTGGTGTGCGTGGTCTAATTGTTGTTCGAATTTCATTCTGACTAACTGTATTCAATAGATTGCATGCACTTTAACGCATTGACATTCGTAGGGTAGGGGCAGTTTAGCGTTCGGTGAGCTTGCTCTCACTCGCCAATCCAAGATGGGTGATTCGTGAGACAAACATAGAAGTTATTATGGATTTTTGGGTGATTTTTAAGCATGCATCAAGGCTTGGCCTTATCTCGGTCCATGTACCATTTCACTTACCATAGAGAAGACTTATTGGAATGAGTTCGATAGTCTCGAGCTACGTTACGCATCCTTGGAGCATCATTCAGCCATGAAAGTGGACTACAAGAAGCGCCTATTGCCTGTGATTCGGTTTTTGGAGGCAAATTTCAACGAACCGCTCAATCTGATTGAAGTGGCTGCGCTTGCCAACCTATCTCCCTACCATTTTCATCGAATGTTCAAAGCGGTGCAGCAAGAAACCCTGGCCGACTTTATCCGTCGTCTACGGCTAGAAGCGGCGGCTGAGGAGTTGTTCAAGGCCAAGCCTCCGGTGTTGAACGTTGCGCTTGATTATGGGTTCTCATCGTCACAGAGCCTTGCTAAAGCTTTTAAGCAGCACTTTGGTGTTACACCTTCAGCGTTCAGAGACTGTGAAGACTGGCAAATGTTTGGTCAACTTTCTCGAAGCAGCAAGATTGGACACACGTTGCGCAAGATTGGAAACGCGGAACGAGACACAGAATTGTATATTGACTCAACGACATCAACGAGGAGTGAATTTATGGAAACGCAATATTTTGAGCGTGCTAAATTGGCGTATGTACGTGTCACAGGCCCTTATGGTGAAGGTTATGAGCCAGCGGCAGGTAAGCTCTATCAATGGGCAGGGCCGAAAGGGCTTGCTGAGGCCACTTGCCTCTTTATTTACCACGATAACCCCGAAATTACGCCTGCTGAGAAATGCCGGACCGACATTTGTTTGATGGTGCCAGAAGACACGACTGTGCAAGGGGACATCGAACTGCAAGACTTTCCGGGGGGGAATTACGGTGTGATGCGCAAAACCATCACCGATTTTTCGCAGTATTCTGGGGCGTGGGATGACATCATGACAGACATGATTAACTCTGGTCTTGAGCCTGATAATCGCCCTTGCTTTGAGTGGTACCACACTTACGACCAAGAACATCACATTGCTGATGTGAGTTTTTGTACGCCGATCAAGGCCTAATCTGGCTCTATGGCTATTTCATTTCTTTAAACAGCAGTTCTGTCTCAGTGCTGCTGTTGTGCCTTCTCTATCCCTTTGACACTCTTTCAACCTCAACCTCAACCTCAACCTCAACCTCAGCAGACCCTAAGCATTCCAGAAGCACCCTATACCCATAAAGTAATCCGATAGACGTGATAGTGCCGTATAGATTTCTATTCGACGTATCGTTGTAAACGCTATTTCGCTTCGCTGTGATTTCAGCGTATGCCCCTAAGGCACTATTTTGTCTACGGGATTGTTACTCTGCGAAACGGTTGCTTAATGTAACTACTGCTTAATGTAACTACCGCTCAACGGAGCTACTACTCAAAGTGGCTATGGTTAAAAGGAGCTATGGCTAAAAGGCACTATGGCTGATATTTCTGAAACGACTTCATTCAATGCTGATCATTTGAATAACTTGGTGATTGGTGTTGCGGCTAATGTGGGCAGGCAAGATGTGCGTATGCATCATCATGCTAAACCGCAACTGCTGTTCGCATCATCTGGTTGCATGAGCATTATGCTGAATGGTGTTTGGTGTGTATTGCCACCAACTCGTGCGGCGTGGATCCCTGCGGGCATTGATCATTGTACCGAAATGTTAAACGTAGAAGCCTATCGTTCTCTCTATTTCCACCGTGACGTCGCACCCATGTTGCCATCGGAGATAAAGATCATTTCGGTTAATGGGTTGATGAGAGAGTTGATAGAGCGCATGGCGTATTGGGATTGGGAGATGCCAATGCAGGCGCAAAAACCTGCGTTTTCATTGTTCTGTGAGGAGCTTAAATCCGCAAAGGAAGAACAGTTCTCGTTGATATTGCCCACGGATCGACGCATCGTGCGGTGGTTACAGGGCGTGTTGGATGGAGAGTATTTGCCTGCGCCATTAAATGAAATGGCACAGGATATTGGCGCAAGCGCCAAAACCATCAGCCGGATTTTTACTCGGGAAACGGGCATGCCCTATCAATCATGGCGGCAGCAATGGCGATTGCAGACGTCTGTTGAGCGTCTGTCACAGGGTTACAGTGTATCAGACGTTGCAAGTGGGCTGCATTTCTCCAGCGACAGCGCCTTTATCAGTTTTTTCCGTAAGATGACTGGAAGCACGCCTGGGAGATATGTGTAACATTCTATATCCGTTGTGCTGAGTCTTCTCCAAAACACCTTAACACCTGAGATGAACGCTCACAATTTACACTGTAATTTTACCGTCAGTTTGATGTTGAATTATTGTAATGAGAGTTATTCTCATCTAATCTTAGTGGCAAGGCAGAGATTGGAGCGTCATCATGGTTCATGGAAATATCGTTACTCATCCTCCAGCAGAGATAACGCCGAAAAAGCGAACGGTGCAGATAGAGATATCAGTTGATAGCTTGGAACGGCTGTTTCTCAATGGGCAATTGTGTGCTGCAGAGTTTAGTTGTCTTGATGTCGAATCTAAGCAAGCAGTCCAAAAGTTATGTTTGAATGCATGTGTTCATCGTCTTCAAAAGGCGCAATAAGCGGCGCTTTGTTGCGAAATAAAAGTTAACAAAGTGTTAATTCATCTTGTTGCTAAATTAAATTTTTAAAATATTTATATCTACGCTTGAAAACGTTTGATTCTATCTCCATATCTTTAAGATTACCTTTTTTCTTTCTTCTTTTGGTGTTGATTTTTTATCTCTTCAAAGGAGAAAAATAACGCCTTACTTTTCGTTAACTTATAAGTAAATTAAAAAATATTTTCCATGAGATACTTGAAAATAGATTAGGTAGACGCCAAATAGAGTGATGTAAGGTTGTGGCGATATTCGTGCGGCCTTTATATGAAAACTCTATTAACCATATCGCTTCATTTGGAGGATATTATGATGAAAACTATCGATTTGACCCCACTGTACCGCAATAGCGTTGGCTTTGACCGCTTTGCATCTTTATTGGATAACGCTTTTCGAGCAGAAAGTGCTTCAGGCGGTTATCCTCCGTACAATATTGAGTCTCTAGAAGAGAATAAATATGCCATAACCCTTGCTGTAGCTGGGTTTACGCAAGATGAGTTAGACATCAATGTTGAACGTGGCGTGCTGACCATTCGTGGTGAGAGGGCAAAAGCCGAGGGTAAGCATTACCTCTATCAAGGTATCGCGAACCGTACGTTTGAGCGAAAGTTCAACCTCGCTGATTATATCGAAATTACAGGTGCTGATTTAGAAAATGGCCTATTGACCATTAAACTTCTAAAACGTATTCCAGAAGCAATGAAACCAAGAAGCATTGCAATTAATGGACAACCACGCGTTGCGCCTGAACTTGAAAAATCCGTTGAAGAGAAGAACGCTGAACTTGTGTAATTCTTCTGTTTATCTTGAACGATAGATTACATTTAGTTTTGGGTTAAATAATAGTAGGGCCATTTTAATTAATGGCCCTTTGTTGCGTTTTTATTTTGATGTTGTTGGAGTTTTAGATGCATGTTTATATGTTCAACACCCGTTCTTTTCGATAAATAGACGTTACCGGAAACAACAAATCCAACAGAAGTATAAAGACGAATAGCATTCAGCCTTGCACTCAGTGTGACATCCGTGGCTGACCGTGATCGTAAGTATTGAATGGCTTCGGTGACAAGTTGATGTCCAAACCCTTTTCCTTGGTCTTTTGGTGTCACTACCATTTGCGACAATTGATAGTGGTTTTCCGATGTTTCAGTCACCCGTAAATAGGCCACCAGCGTGCCTTCTCGCGTGAGCGCGAGGTGATTACTGCGCGCTTCAATGTCATCAAAAATCACGTTCCTTGGAAGATTGACGGGCTCGAAGAACAAAGTGAACCTCAAATCCAGCGCATCTTGATAAAATGGTTCGTTGCGATTGAGCGTAACAAATTCAACATCACTGTTAACTTTCATTCATGCCTCCATTCTTTTACGTTTTAATGCCTTAAACGATGCGCCTTGTTATTTTAAAACGGCGAGAAGTGACTCACCAGACATGCTCTTTGCCTTCCCACGTAAAGAACTTACCGCTGTCTTGCATGGTTAAGCGGTGAGCCAGTAAGAGAATACCCGATGCGCTTTGTTCTGCCGTAATGTCCGCCTCACTGCCTCCCATGTCCGTTTGTACCCAACCAGGATGAACAGGGCAAACAACGATCTTTTGTGCCTTCAGTTCTAGCGATAATACCTGCATGACTTTGTTGATGGCAGCCTTAGAGCTTCTGTAAGCAATCATGCCTGTAGATTCTCTATGCAGCGCCCCCATTTGGCTGGAAACCGTCACAACGCGTGGTGATGAACTTAGGGATAGATTCTTTAAGAGGGCGTTCATCACCATCAGTGGGGCAATGGTATTCACTTCGAATGTGTGTAACCAGCCTCGTGTGTCCATATCGTTGTAAGACTGTCTATCAGGACCGATGACACCCGCATTATTAATGAGGATGTCTATGTGCTGATTCGCTAACACGTCTGGCAGATGGGCGAGATCAGTCGCGTTGGTAACATCAAGTCGTAACCATGTGAGTCTGTTTTTCTCGTCTTGGGTAAGTGGAAGTTCAGGGGGCGTATCACCGCGATAGGTGGCAAGTATGGCATCTTTGTTTTTCAGGCTTTGCTTAACGAGTTCCAAGCCAATACCCCTGTTGCCGCCAGTGATGAATAATGTTTGCATATTTCCCTCGCATTTGTGTCTCCATAAATAGGCACACCATGTTGCGGCTTGGTGATCATTTGATGTCAGTAACTTTCACATTTAAGACGCTTCTTGGCAACGCTTACACGTGTTTTCCACCTATAAATTCAATACATTACGATGACTTTAAGAAGTTACCCACAGAAACGGTGGATAACCCTTTGGGTAACATTGGATTAATACAAATGTCATCTTGAATAAAGTCGTTGAGTGCTTTTGTCAGGCGGCTTTAGCACAATTGCCTAAAACATGATTCGCCGTATTTAGAGGCCGAAAATGCTCGATATTGCTCGCACATTTGACGCCTACTTACATCAAAGCTGGGTGAATTTACATCCAACTTTATTGGCAATAAAGAGGCGAGAGGTTTGAAGAAAACGCAGCGGTTAAAAAGTGTACAGTCCTTGTGGGTGACGGGTGACCAGTAACAGGTAACAAGTCTCGGCGTTCGGTGGTGTATGAGAGAAAACAGAACATCACATGGCAACATTGGCGGTGAACATTGGACAGCGCCGACCAATAAACTGCGAAAGAAACAGAAACGAACGAAAAACGCCCTCGTTGGGTTTCGAGGGCGTTTACGTATTTACTGAGCCATTTATTCAAGCAAAGAAAGGGTTGCCTGATTAAATCGCGATCTGCTCTTTGTTTTCTTCGTCCGCAACAAAGAGCTTATTCTTGGTTTGTTGTTGCGCGGTTTTTTGGCTCAACCCCAAACGCTCTTCTCTTGGCGGAATACCAAAGTAATCACGGTAGCACTTGCTAAAGTGTGGCGTAGATACAAACCCACACGCAATCGAAATTTCGATGACGGACAGGTTGGTCTGCGTGAGCAATTGCCTTGCGCGGCTTAGCCTCAAATGCAAATAATAGCGAGAAGGTGAGCATTGAAGATGGCGTTGGAAGAGGCGCTCAAGCTGCCGACGAGACAACTCGACAAGTCCTGCAAGTTCATCAATGCAGAAAGGCTCCTCGAGGTTAGCTTCCATTAGGGAAACCGTTTCAAGTAACTTGGGTTGTGCTGTGCCAATCAAATTCCGCAGCGGGACTTTCTGCACATCTTCCGTGTTTCGCACGCGCTCGCACACAAACATTTCAGAGATGGCAGCGCTCAGCTTGTTACCATGCTCGCGAGTGACCATGGTAAGCATCATGTCCATTGGCGCTGTGCCACCCGCGCTGGTCATGCGCGTATCACTGATCGTGAAAAGCTTGTTGCTGATGCGAACGGTGGGGAAGGCCTCTTGCAGTCCTGCTAGGTTTTCCCAATGCACAGAGCAGGCTTTGTCATGCATAACGCCTGCTTTTGCAAGGACGTAGCTGCCCGTACAGATGGCACCAATTTTAAGATGCTTTCTGTCTTGTTGTGCAATCCAACTGAGCAACTTGGGGGAGCAGTTTTCGTGGACATCAATCCCGCCGCATACGATCACGACATCAAGGTCCATACTGTTTGGGATCTTGTCGTCGACATTAATGGCGAGTGAATCGCTGGCTGATACAGGCTCTCCGTCTTCGCTGAACGTATACCAACGGTAAAGGGTTTCCCCTGAAAGTTGGTTGGCCATTCGTAACACTTCGATTGCTGACGCCATTGCAATCATGGTGAAGCGTTGGCAGAGGAAAAATCCTATTCTCACTGGTTGGCGGAGTGATGATACTGATCCCATCGTTAATCCCTTCTATCTCTTTGCACTGCTCAATTATTTTATTGATATCAAGGTTGAAATGATTACAACACGTAGAGAATCGCATTCGACAGAAAAACGGCATCTCTTCTCTGCATATACCAATGTTAAAAAAAAGTAAATGTTGCGTTGGCGTTTAAAAGGAAATAGACGTGAAAAAGGTATCTCAATAGCGTTTAGAACGCGATCGTATCAAAAATGAAACAGTCTACTCTGGGTGCTTTTTTGTTACACGGCGTTAACAATGCTTAGTGCTGTAAAGAAAAAAATCGATGTTTTCTTTGTTTTTTGACGTGCTATAAAATGCGGGTGAATCAACGCGGAAGAGATGAGTGTAAAAAAGGTGCGGCACTGAAAGTTAAACGCATGCCGCACATGGATAGAGGGGGTTAGTTGCAATAAGCAACGGCAATCTTCGACGCGAGCGCCGCGTTGTTTAAAACTAAGGCGATATTGGCCTTTAAACTTTCGCCCTGTGTTTTTTCTGCCACTTTGGCGAGTAAAAAAGGGGTAGAGGCTTTGCCTTTTATGCCTTGGGCATCCATTTCCTCAATGGCACTTTGAATGACATGGTCAATGTCTTCATTTGCCATGGCATGTTCCTTTGGAATTGGATTGGCAATGATGGCGCCGCCTTCTAAAGACATCGCCCATTTCGCTTTTAGTGCATCGGCGATTTGCTGCGGCGCATCGAGGCGGTAATCAACGTTAAATGCACTCTCTCTACTGTAAAATGCAGGTAACGTGTCGGTTTGGTATCCCACCACGGGCACACCCTTGGTTTCGAGGTATTCCAAGGTTAAACCAAGATCTAGAATGGATTTGATACCTGCACAGACTACAGCCACTTTGGTTTGAGCAAGTTCTTCCAAATCCGCTGAAATATCTAAACTGTTTTCCGCACCGCGATGCACACCGCCTATGCCGCCTGTTGCAAACACACGAATTCCCGCCATATCCGCCAGTATCATCGTTGAAGCAACCGTCGTAGCGCCATCGCCTTTTGTGGCAACGATGAATGGGATATCACGTCGGCTGGTTTTCATTGCCTTTAGACCCTGTTGGCCGAGATAGGTGATTTCTTCTTCAGAGAGCCCGACTTTTAGGCGGCCTTTCAAGATGGCGATGGTCGCGGGTATCGCGCCGCTATCTCGTACTTTTTGCTCTACGCGTAGCGCGGTTTCAACATTTTGTGGGTAGGGCATGCCGTGAGAAATGATGGTGGATTCTAACGCCACGACAGGTTTTCCCTCTGCAATCGCGCGTTCGATATCAGGATGGATATCGAGATACGGGTTTAACATGGCACGTCCTCTATGCGTTGTTGAACCAACAATTCATTGATGTTGGGGTTGATGGTGTTGGTATGTTCCAATGCGATGGCCGCGCAGCCCGATGCAAAATGACAGGCTTCAATGTCTGATAGCCCTGCGAGTTGGCCATGAACAATACCCGCTAGGAATGCATCACCTGCGCCGTTGGCGTTAACGACCTTAACGGGTAGCGGTCGGACTAATTGTTCATTGTTCTGCGTACGGTACAAAACACCGTCTGCTCCCATGGTGAGAAATAGCCTTTGTACGCCGTGTTGAATGAACCAATCCGCGATGTTGTCAATGTCTAACTCCGATTCAAGCGGCAGGCCTGATATGGCTTGTGCCTCGATCAAGTTAGGTTTCAGCGTGTGGACTCGAGACAAGTAAGGCTTTGCTTTGCTTGCTTTGGCTGATGAGACGGCGTCGAGATAAATGTTCTTGTCAGAGAATTTGCTAAAGATATACGCGAGCGTGGTATCTGAAAGGTTGGTATCCACAATGACTGCCGAGGCGTTTCGAATGAGCTCGACGTATTGCGACAGCAAACCCACGTTCAAGTGTTTCAAGATTGACATGTCAGACACTGCAGCCACCATGTCGCCCTGATTGTCGAGTAAAGACAAATAGGTGGACGTGGTTTGGTTGCTGATCTGGTTGACGGCGTTGATATCCACTCCCGCCATTTTGGTTTGATTCAGGATCAAATCACCATAGGCATCATCGCCAACGACGGATATAAGTCTGACGTCTGTCCCTAGCCGTGCGAGGTTTTCTGCGATGTTTCTGCCTACGCCGCCAGCAGAGCCTTTCACTTTCCCTGGGTTTGAATCACGTTCGATGAATGCATTATCAGGTTGGCCAAGGATGTCCATGTTCATGCCGCCAATCACCACGACATATTGTTGGTTGGCGATGAAATACCCTTTCCCTTGGATTATCCCTTTCTTCGTCATGTTCATGATATGAACAGCGACGGCTGATCGGCTAATGTTGAGTAAATCCGCAATGGCTTGCTGCTGGATGAATGGGTCCCCTTTGATCAGCTGCAATATCTCATCTTCACGTGATGTCATCGTTACCTCTACAGCTCTGTATAAACACATGTTCGGTTGTTAAACAAATGTTAGTGTTGGCGTGTTTGAGTTAATAGTCAATTGCAAACGAACAACAATTGATAAGATTGTGAACAGCGCATCTTTTTCGTTTGGATTAGCAAGTGATTAGGTGTTGTTTGCATCCTCTTGCACGTCGCAACTCGACCATGAAACGTCTCAATTCGCCAACAGGCGAGGAAGTAAATCGCACTACAATTAGACTATTGGTCTACTCGCAAGGAATGCAAATGGAAAAGACGACACCTCCCACATCATCATGTGGTGCGTCGTTGGCGACCCCTCCGCTAACCGAATCTCAATGTCAGGTCGTGAATGAAGCATTGAATTTACTCAGCACATCGCCGGGCGCATTGTTGCCTGTGCTGCATCATATCCAAAAGGTATTGCGCTTTGTTCCGCCTGCCGCCATCCCTCAGATTGCCAGAACGTTAAACCAATCTGAGGCCGATGTTCATGGCACCATGAGCTTTTATCATGAGTTCCGAAATTCGCCGCCTGGTGCAACCGTCATTCAGGTGTGTCGAGCAGAGTCCTGTCAATCCATGGGTTCTCTCGCGCTTGAAGCCTATGTTCGTTCGCGACTCGGCATCGATTTTCATCAAACGACGCGCGACAACAACTTCACGCTTGAACCGGTTTATTGCTTGGGAAATTGCATGAATTCTCCATCGATCCGCGTCGAAGATGAGATACATGGCGATATGAATGCAGCGCGTTTTGATGCGTTGGTGGAAGGGTGTCTAACACAAGTGATCGAGGTGAAAGCACCATGACATATAAAATCTATGTGCCCCTTGATACGTCAGCGGTTTCCCTTGGTGCTGACAAAGTGGCAGCCAGAATGGAACACCTCGCCGTGAACAGCGGCGAAGCAGTGTCCGTGATTCGAACGGGATCCCGAGGCATGTTCTGGCTGGAACCCATGGTGGAAGTGGATACGCCGCAAGGCCGTGTCGCTTTTGGGCCTGTGTCGGAAGACGACGTAGATGCCCTTATGGCATTGCGTTTTTTTGATGTCGAAGGTTCAGGAAAGGGAGGCCAAGAACACGCTCTCTATCTTGGTCCAACCGAAGCGCTTCCTTGGTTGAAGAAACAACAACGGCTCACCTTTTCACGCGTGGGCATTGTCGATCCTTTGGATGTGAATGACTACAAACGTCATGGTGGGTTTGAAGGGCTGAAGAATGCCTTGGCCATGAATGCACAAGAAATTCTGGATGCGGTGAAACAATCCGGATTGAGAGGGCGTGGCGGTGCGGCTTTCCCGACGGGCATCAAATGGCAAACGGTCGCCGACCAACAAGAAGGCCAAAAGTACGTGATCTGCAATGCCGATGAAGGGGATTCAGGTACGTTTGCTGACCGCATGCTGATGGAAGGCGATCCGCTCACTTTGATTGAAGGCATGATCATTTGCGCCATTTCTGTTGGTGCAACGCAAGGCTATGTCTACACACGCTCTGAATACCCGAAAGCTTGCGAGATTTTTATCAAGGCGATAGAAAAAGCCTATGAAGCGGGCTATCTCGGTGAGGACATTTGCGGTTCTGGCCATCATTTCGATCTTGAACTTCGTATGGGCGCAGGTGCGTACATTTGCGGCGAAGAAACCTCCTTGATGGAAAGCCTTGAAGGAAAACGAGGCATAGTGCGTAACAAACCGCCTTTGCCTGCCATTGAAGGCTTGTTTGGTCGCCCAACGGTAATCAACAACGTGATTTCGTTAGCGTCTGTCCCAACCATTTTGGCGAAGGGCGCAAGCTACTATGAAAACTTCGGCCAAGGCCGTTCGCGAGGCACCATGCCTTTGCAATTGGCGGGCAACATTAAACGTGGCGGCTTGGTAGAGTTGGCGTTTGGTGTATCGCTCAATGAACTGATGTATGACTTTGGCGGCGGCAGCAAAACAGGTCGTCCGCTAAAGGCTGCGCAATTGGGTGGGCCACTCGGGGCGTATTTGCCGGCTTCGCAGTGGGATGTCGACATGGATTATGAGGCGTTGTCTTCTAAAGGGGCGATGCTCGGTCATGGTGGCATTGTGGCGTTTGATGATCAAATCGACATGAGCCACATGGCGCGGTTCGCCATGGAATTCTGCGTGTTGGAATCGTGTGGGAAATGCACGCCTTGCCGCATTGGCGCCGTGCGTGGTGTGGAAGTGATTGACCAATTGGTTGAAGCCTCTGGTGATGAAAAGCTAGAGCGACATGAATTGCTGCAAGATCTCTGCGACACAATGGAACTGGGTTCAATGTGCGCCATGGGTGGGATGACACCGTATCCTGTGAAAAGCGCCCTCTTGCATTTCCCTGAAGACTTTGGCCTCGCGGCCATTCACCACACCAACGCTGCGGGCAACGGCGATTAGTTTTCGCCAAGGAGTATTACAATGGTTGAGTTTTACATTCCCATTGATCAAGACCGAAAAGATTTTGGTACACCCAATGTCACCGGCGAAGATCTTAAGCAAATTACGTTAAACATCGATGGCTGGCCTATCACCGTCCCAGAGGGGACATCGGTGATGCGTGCGGCATCCATGTTGAATATTCAAATCCCCAAATTATGCGCGACTGACAGCTTGGATGCGTTTGGATCGTGCCGCATGTGCGTGGTGGATATTGAGGGTATGCGCGGAAAACCCGCGTCTTGCACCACACCTGTGTCGGAAGGCATGAAAGTCACCACACAAAATGCGGCACTGTCAAAGTTACGCCGTAACGTGATGGAGTTGTACATCTCTGATCACCCCCTTGATTGTTTGACCTGTGCCGTGAATGGCGATTGTGAATTACAAGACGTCGCCGGTGCTGTCGGCCTGCGTGATGTGCGATATGGCTTCGAAGGTGAAAACCATCTCAAGATGGAAAAAGACACGTCAAACCCGTATTTCACCTTTGATAGCAGTAAATGCATTGTGTGCTCGCGTTGCGTGCGCTCGTGCTCTGACATCCAAGGTCAGTTTGCGTTAACCGTTGAAGGCCGTGGGTTTGATTCTCGCATTGTGGCGGGTAGCAATAACTTCATGGATTCTGAATGTGTGTCGTGTGGCGCGTGTGTTCAAGCATGCCCTACGGCAGCATTGACGGAAAATAGCGTGATTGAGCAGGGCACGCCGAGTCATTTTCGTGTCACAACGTGCGCGTATTGCGGCGTAGGTTGTTCGTTCAGAGCGGAAATGAAAGGCGACCAGCTTGTGCGTATGGTGCCGAACAAAGACGGCAAAGCAAACCAAGGCCATTCTTGTGTGAAAGGGCGCTTTGCATTTGGTTATGCAACACACAGTGATCGTATGCTTGACCCAATGATCCGTGATTCCATCGATCAACCTTGGCGCAAAGTGAGCTGGGAAGAGGCCATCGACTTTGCCGCCAACCGCATTAATACGTTACGTGACAAATACGGCGCGAACGCGCTGGGCGGGATCACCTCTTCACGTTGCACCAACGAAGAAACCTACTTAGTGCAGAAATTGGTTCGTGCAGGGTTCGGGACGAACAATGTCGATACCTGTGCGCGTGTTTGCCATTCACCAACGGGCTACGGCTTGAAAACCACGTTAGGTGAATCCGCAGGGACACAGACGTTTGATTCGGTGCAAAAAGCGGACGTGGTGGTCGTGATTGGTGCGAACCCCACTGATGGACACCCTGTTTTCGCCTCGCAGCTTAAACGTCGCCTACGCAATGGCGCGAAGTTGATAGTGATTGACCCTCGCGAAATTGATTTGGTGAATGCACCGCATGTGCGCGCCAAGTTCCACCTACAACTTCGTCCGGGCACCAACGTTGCAGTGCTGAATGCATTGGCACACGTGATTGTGTCGGAAGGGTTGGATGCAAAAGCATTCATTGACGAGCGTTGCGACACGGCGGAATTCGAAAAATGGCGCACATTTATTGCTGACGAACACCATTCGCCAGAAGCAATGGAAAGTGAAACGGGGGTGCCAGCCATGCTTATCCGCGAAGCGGCTCGGCTTTATGGCGGTGCGAACAACGGTGCCATTTACTATGGTCTCGGTGTGACAGAACACAGCCAAGGCAGCTCCGCCGTGATGGCCATTGCTAACCTTGCGATGGTTACGGGCAACATTGGCCGTGAAGGTGTGGGTGTGAATCCGCTTCGTGGCCAGAACAACGTACAAGGTAGTTGCGACATGGGCTCGTTCCCTCATGAATTGCCGGGCTACCGCCATGTTTCAGACCCAGACGTTCGCGCGCTGTTTGAAGGCGAGTGGGGGGTGAAGATTGATGACGAACCAGGGCTTCGTATTCCTAATATGTTCGATGCTGCGATCGCAGGTCGATTCAAAGCCTTGTATGTGCAGGGCGAAGACATCGCGCAATCTGACCCAAATACACAGCACGTCGAAGCTGCACTCTCTTCGCTTGAATGTTTGATCGTGCAAGACATCTTCTTAAATGAAACCGCGAAATTTGCGCATGTGTTCTTGCCAGGAGCGACCTTCCTCGAAAAAGACGGCACTTTCACGAACGCTGAACGACGAATTTCTCCGGTAAGAAAAGTCATGGCACCTCTGTCAGGAAAGGCGGATTGGGAAGCAACCGTCGCGCTGGCGAATGCGCTGGGTTGTGAAATGACGTATCAACATCCGTCAGAAATCATGGATGAAATTGCCAAGTTGACGCCGACATTTCATGGTGTGAGTTATGAAAAATTGGATGAACTGGGTTCTATTCAATGGCCATGTAACGATGACGCGCCGCAGGGTACGCCAACCATGCACATTGACGCGTTTGTGAAAGGTAAAGGCAGTTTTGTGGTGACGGAGTATGTCGCATCACAAGAGAAAGTGAACAAGCGGTTCCCATTGTTGCTGACCACGGGTCGGATCCTGAGTCAATACAATGTTGGCGCGCAAACCCGAAGAACGGAAAACTCGCGATGGCATGAAGAAGATGTGCTCGAGCTTCATCCATTAGACGCGGAAGATCGCGGCATTGTGGATGGCACGCCAGTTCGCATTCGCAGCCGTGCAGGGGAGGTAACATTACCTGCGTTAATCAGTAATCGGATGCAACCGGGTGTGGTTTATACCACTTTCCACCATCCTGTTTCGGGTACCAATGTGATCACCACGAATAACTCTGATTGGGCGACCAATTGTCCAGAGTACAAAGTGACCGCAGTACAAGTGCGAGTGGCTGCAGATCAAGCACAGTGGCAAGAACGCTTCCGCGCGTTTGATGAAGAGCAGCAAGCACACGTCTCGGCGGCGTATCAAGAAGATACGGACTGAGTGTCACTCAATAAGAAAGAAGGAAGAGCCTGAGTATGGACGGCGAAGCACATAGAAACGAACAGCTGTATGCGATGGCAAACCAAATTGCCGATAATCTTGCCCATGGACGAAGTGAAGAAGAGACCATTGATGAAGTGGCATCTCATATTCGTCGTTTTTGGTCGCGAGACATGAAAGACAGTTTGTTTGACGCATTAGAATCGGGTGAGCTCAATCCGCTTGCAGAAGAAGCGGCGTCAAACTTAGCAAGAGAATATCAGTTTAAATAGAACCCAATCTTGAATAGCGGCGAAAGCAACTGAACCTTATGTGTGACCCAATAAAAAAGCGGCTGATTCAGCCGCTTTTTTCATACCAAAGGATGGGTTACTTTTCGTATCGAATGTTATCGATGTAAAGCACCATTGGCCCTGTTGGTTCAATAACGAAGATGTTTTTCAGACCTTCTACATTGGCTTTCGCGCCAGGTGCAAAACGGTTACCGTTATTGATCAAGTCAGCGAAGTTAATACGCACTTCACGCCATTGTCCAAGAGGTGGGATTTCCACATCAACGTCACTCGCTGCTGGCCAGCCGCTGTCGACTTTCAACATCAGGTTAGCTGCTGGATCTTTCTCTTCAACCAGAAGGTCAAAGACAATGTCACCACCGCTCATCCACTCGCCCATGTTGACTTCTGGTGATTCGAAGTAGAAGTTACCGATGTCGCCAGTCTTCTTAATCGCCAGAATGTCGCCACGGCCTTCAGCTTGCTTGGTTTCAACATACACCTTGAACTGCGGATCGTATTCTTTCGAGCGCAGGTGCTTGTCTAGGCTGTCGCCGTACAGCAAGAACTCAGGGCCTGTTGCATAGTCTGGACCTGGAATGATGATTTCAGGTGCAGGTGTACCTGCAACAAACTTGGCGTCTTCCGACACTGTCGCACAACCTTTGCCATTAACCGGATCTTTTGCACATTCGTAGACACGAACGTAGTCAACTTCCATGGTTTGCGGGAAGATGGAATCATCAATGCCGCCTTCGTTGGCATTCGCCGCCCATGAACCGCCAATAGCAAGGTTTAAGATCATGTGGAAACGCTGGTTAAACGGCGCGTCTTCTTCTCCAGTGACAATCTTGCCACCTTCTTTGTATTGACTGAACCAACCATCAGAACGCTGCGTTGCGTAGTGGATATCATCGATATACCAACGCATTTCGTTCTTCTCCCACTCTATGGCATAGGTATGGAAGCCATCAGCAGGGTTGACGTGATCAGGGAGGTGATATTCTGCAGCAGTGCTCACGTTGTCAGGCCACTCGCGACCGTAGTGCAAAGTACCGTGAATACGCGCTTCTTCTTTGCCCGGCTCCGCGCCTAGCTCGTCCGTCGGCGTTTTCAGGTTAACGGCTTCAACGATATCAATCTCGCCCGATGCAGCCCAGCCACCATAAACATAGTCCGTTGGAAGCATCCAAATCGCAGGCCAAGTACCTTGGCCAAACGGAAGCTTAGCTCGCACTTCAAAACGACCATATTGCCAATCGCCTTTGTTCATGGTTCTTAGGCGAGCAGAGGTGTAGGGGAGTGTCGCTTTGCGGCGGCTCTTTCCTTCAGGGTCTGATGGACCCGTGAATTGGAAATCACGTGCAACAATGTGCAATTTACCGTCTTCAACAAACGAGTTAACGTCACGATCGGTATAGCATTGGCGTTCTGCGTTACCGCCGCCGTAGCAGTTTTCTTCGTGACTCCATTTGCTCTTATCAATGGCAGCACCACTGAATTCGTCGTTCCATACCAGCGTCCATGTTTTTGGCGCTTTGATCATTGGTCCACTGGTATCAGGCCCTTGAGAAATGGGCTGATAGACTTTCGACGAACACCCAGCCACTGCAGCAACTACTGCAGTCGCAATCAGTGCGCGACGATAGGGGAAATTAGTCATTTTCGTATCCTTACAGGTCGAACTTTTGGTGCTCAAAAAACACGCAACACATACAAACTTAAGATAGCTGCCGATTACTCGTAACATAGGAGCAATTGGCATCACCCCATCTATTACCAGTAGGCATCAGCCTGAATGCCGAAGACAATGTCATCCGTTGTTGGAACGGTAGGATCGTTTTGTGCGCCTGTTGTCCAAGAACTAGGGAGATAAGTGGCAGTAAATCGAATTTCTGCTGTAGATAACCCGTCAGATAAGACAAATGTAGGAGCGACAGTAAATTTAGACTGGTGCCAGTGACCGCCATTTTGAACATTCTCGTAATATCCCACTTCAGTTTGTACGATAAAGTTACCTTTAACAGGGAAAATATTACGCATCATGGCTGAAACCCAATAGTTATAGCCAGAATGAACACCGTCTAGGCTATTGCCATTTGTATAGTAGTCATCATTTGTCCCTTCATCGTTATATTGAATTTGTACAGAAGGGAAAAATCCGATGCCATTATCCATGGTGTATCCACCCCAGAGCAGAAGTCGAGCAGAAGTCGCATCATCTTCTCTGAAAGTTATACGGGAATAAGGGTCGCCAAACCACGGGCCTTGTTCACCTACTTTATAACCTTGAATGAGTGACCCTGGACGTAGAGATGAATAGTCAGTGACCGTGCTGCCTAGAAGATTTCCTGAACCAAGGCCTCTACCAGCTTGAAGAATGGCGTAAGAAAAAGCGTTACCTTTGAGGCCAAAGAAATCTAGCATGTGATAGATAGCAGTTACATCATACCCAGTGTCTGCCCACTCTTTGCCATCAAGCGCATAGTTATCTGGCAAATATTTTAGGTTACCGTGTAGTGTTAAAGCGCCCAAAGTGTATGCAGCATGAAGGGTATGCATGGAGTTATTTTGGTTTGCAACTACTTGCTCGCGTTGGGACTCAGTAAAGAATCTTTTGTTAAAATTCTCATCTAACTCGCCATTTTCAAATGCTGTATTAACGAAGTCGTCATAATCTCCGTAATCCAAGCTTATGTTTCGTTCACTAGATATATATGCAAGATCCAAAAATGAGTCACCGACTTCAAAATCTTGAATACCGACACCGATACCTTCTAGATCCGTATAGAAAAAATCTGTCATGAAGATGTAGTTTTCTTCTGCCAGCTTTCTCTTGCCTGCCCATAAAGTACCAGATGGAAGCACGCCATCCATTTCTAAATAGCCAATTAGATCATCGAATTCGGTGTCGCCGACACCAATATGAATACGGAGTTGTTGGTCTTCATTGATATTGGTAATGGTGGTGAAACCAAAGTTACCGTCATTGTCGGATTCCAAGCCTAAACGACCGAGCTGTTCCTTTTGACCACCGATATCTGCTTTTTTAAAATCATTTTCTTTACTGGCAAAAAAACCAGCGCGAAAGTAACCGTGAAATTCGACTTCGTCGATAATGGCGGCATTCGCAGCAGGTATGCTTGATAGCACACCTGCAACAGCGAGCGCTGCTATCGACAGTTTTGACTTTTTCATTCTGACTCCGTGAAGAGATCTTAAAGGTTGTTTCGCAAGAAAGCGCTTTCTTTCTGTGCTTATAAATGCTCGAAATCGACATCGAATAAACCTGACACCCAGAGAGGTTTTTTTCTAGAAAAAATCGAGGTTGACTAGCTTTTCACCTTCTTTGTCGGTGATGTTAAACATCGGTCCGTGTAAATCTCAAAGAAAGCGCTATGCAATTGCGACGTTAAGAAGGTCTGCCTTCAACTGCAATCAGTAACTGTAAAAACCTTTAACTAATTCACATAATATTTACATTTGGCCTTATTTATTGGTCATTAAGACCATGACTATCGGCTCTGTCTTAAAAATAATTCACATTTTGATGTGACGTATCACTTGTGAGTCTTGTTACAAAGAGAGCGCTTTCTTTTGTGAGTGTTTCTATTAATTGAAAGAATGAAATTAAATTCATGTTGTATCGACCTGTCCATTAACAATATTTTTACAAGCTAGGCGATGGGTCTATCCATCTGCAAGTCAAAGTCAGTTTTCTGGCTTTGTTTTTAAGCACTGCTGAAAGCGCTTTCTTTTGGCGGCGACACCCAACCAAAGCAAGTTTCTCCGTTCGACAGGGGAGTTCTGAACTTCCGCAATGCGCGCAGCGCTGTTGCGGTCAAGATGTAGGATTAGAAATACGGACGATATGATGAAGAATATATTTGCAAAAATGCTGTTGATGGCGTCTGTCGCCTTAACTGGCTGTGGTGGTGGGGATGACCCTATCGTGGGTGAGTCGATAGAAGGCTCGCCCCGTTCTGAAGATGTTTTAACCGTTCAATCCTCTGGTGCACTGCGCTCTGGATTGGGGTTGAATGGTTGGGAAGGTGTTGCTCGCATTACTTCTGGTGATGCAGTCACTGTTACTACTCCTTCTAGCGAAGCAGAGGCGGGTGATTTTGGCGATTTTAAATGGGGAGCGGGCGTAACTTCAGATCCTGCACTTGATCTTTCAGGCTACGGTGATGGTTATCTAAATTTTGAAGTGAAAGGTACTGTTCAATCTCCGGTGACTATCGGCTTCCAGACCGGAGAGTTTGGTAATGCAGATCGCCCTGACGCATCTAACGGAGTTGTGTTTGAGCCAACTGCTGCATCACCTAACAGTGGTGTAAATGCGCTTGCCGGCGGTCGTACGATTACTAGTGATTGGCAAACTTATCAGATTAGTATTTCTGAGTTGACTAGCGGCTTGCCTATTGATTTTACAGATGTATCGTCACCTTTATTCATTGCAGGACCAGGTGTTGACGGCGGTACAGTAGAAGTCCGGAACGCATTTTTTTCAAAATCTCCTAATTCCGAAATTGGTACTGACAGTGAGCAATGGACCGTTTTTAACGGTGCTGTAACTGCTAACTCATACATCGCATACAGTGGTCAACAATCTACATTGCCTGTTGAAATTTGGTTCGATAATTTTGGTAGTGGTTCTACTGTCTCGAACTTGACGGGAGAGGAATATTCGACAGCTTTTGAGCTCACTAGCGGCAATGAGTGGGGAATCGACGTTGCAGTAACTGCATTTGGCCTACCAAACAATCCGGCAGACATCTCCGCGTATAATTTTGCTCGATTCAAGGTTCAACCTGGTAACTTTACAGGTGTCGAAAGTGTTGTTATTCAACCAAATGAGAATGATCCCGAAAACCCTTTTGAAACACGCTATCACTATGGTTTTTCTAGCGGAACCGATCTCGGTAATGGCTGGATCCAAATGCAAGTGCCTGTCCCCGCAGGTGTAGAGGACTTAGCATGGTACGCGATTCAATTTAACGGCGTGGGCAAGATGAAGCTCGCCGATATAGAATTTGTCAACGTTGGTGCTGGGCAAGGTCAAGGTATTGACGGCGGAACTGACGGTGGCACCGATGGTGGTTCAAACTCTTCTGGTACAGGCTACATTCTCTACACTGGTCAAGAAGCCAATGTTTCTTTCGAAGAGTTACAAGCATGGAATGGTGCAGGTATTTCGGAAGTATCTGGTGGTACTTATGATCCTGCACTTGAGCTAACTGTCACTGGTGGTTGGGGAGCTTTAGCTTGGGCTAGCTCATCAAGCGTTGTCGATTTCACTCCATACACTCATGCACAATTCAAAGTGAAGACTGACGCTGCTCAAGTACGTGTGTCTATCACTGGTCAAAGTGACGGAGAAGTTGCGAACGATCACCAGCTTTCGACAGGCACAGCATTAGCTGACGGCTGGGTGCAAATGGAAATACCCGTCCCGGCTTTTGCAGATGTAACTACGTTTGCTTTGGTGCTAGGACAAGATGGTACGTTGCAGATTGCTGACATTGCTTTGGTGAACAACAATACCGATGGCGGCACTGACGCTCCAGATACAGGTTACATTCTCTACACTGGTCAAGAAGCTAATATTGCTTTCGAAGATCTACAAGCGTGGAATGGTGCTGGTATTTCGGAAGTTTCTGGCGGTACTTATGACCCAGTACTTGAGCTGACCGTTAC
This sequence comes from Enterovibrio norvegicus DSM 15893, assembly GCF_900115495.1. GTDB lineage: Bacteria > Pseudomonadota > Gammaproteobacteria > Enterobacterales > Vibrionaceae > Enterovibrio > Enterovibrio norvegicus. The sequence continues at coordinate 154,872 of NZ_FOWR01000004.1, forward strand.
TGGTGGATGGGGTGCATTAGCTTGGGCTAACTCATCAAGCGTTGTCGATTTCACTCCATACACTCACGCGCAATTCAAAGTGAAGACTGATGCTGCTCAGGTACGTGTGTCTATCACTGGCCAGAGTGACGGAGAAGTTGCGAACGAATACGCGCTTTCGACAGGTACAGCACTAGCTGACGGCTGGGTGCAAATGGAAATACCGGTCCCAGCCTTTGCAGATGTGACTACATTCGCTGTGGTGCTAGGACAAGATGGCACGTTGCAGATAGCTGATATTGCTCTGGTCAAGAACGATACTGACGGCGGCACCGATGGTGGCACTGACGGCGGCACTGATGGTGGCACTGACGGCGGCACTGACGGCGGCACTGATGGTGGCACTGACGGCAGCAGCACTGAATACTCAGTAGCGCCTGAAATTGCGCCACAACCAACGGCAACGGGTGACTTCCCAGTTTCAACCGTTACTGGTGGTGATGCATCAGGACAGCCTGTGCTTGGCACTGCTCAACTGCCTGCAATCTCTTACGGTGCATATCGCACAAACGTGCGTTCTAATGAAAATGCTCCAAGCGTTGCGGAAGTTAAAGAAGACCTGAAAATCATGCATGCAACTGGCATTCGTATGCTGCGTACATATAACACTCAGGACTTCGTAGACACTGAACGTTTACTTCAGGCGATTGATGAGCTTCAGCAGGAAGACGCTAGCTTCGAAATGAACGTCATGCTTGGTGTGTGGATTTCAGCACTCAATGCATTCTCTAATGTAGAAATAGACAGTTCACAAGAACATGCCAACAACCAATTGGAAATGGATAAAGCGGTTGAGTTCGCTCAAACCTATCCAAACATTATCAAAGTGATTGCGGTTGGTAATGAGGCAATGGTTGAGTGGGCGAGCAGCTACCGTGTTGAGCCTGGTATTATCCTGAGCCGTGTTAACGAACTTCAAGCAATGAAGGCCGATGGCACAATCAGTGATGATATTTGGATCACCAGTTCTGAAAACTGGGCGGTTTGGTCTATCAACAATGGTTACTACCAAGCGCATGAAGCAGACATCAAAGCACTGATTCAAGCAGTTGACTACGTGTCCGTTCATGTTTACCCATTCCACGATACATTCCATGACGGTGATTTCTGGCCAGTTCCTGAGTCAGAGCAATCTCTTACTCGTCAAGAACAAGCTGATAAAGCCATGGAGCGCGCGTTCAACAAAGCGCTAACTCAAATTGATGCTGTTAAAGACAGTGTCATGGCAATTGACAGCACTAAGCAGATTCACATTGGTGAAACAGGTTGGTCGACTGAGTCGAACACTGGTTTCGGTGCTGGTGGAACGGGTGCTTCTGATGAGTACAAACAGAAGAAATACTATGATGCGATGAGCCAATGGGCTATCGACTACGGCGCATCTGTATTCTTCTTCCAAGCATTTGATGAACCATGGAAAGGTGGTGCTGAAAACACTGGCGATCCAGAGAAACACTTTGGTCTGATCGACATTGATGGTAATGCGAAATATGCCATTTGGGATCTGGTTGATGCCGGTGCGTTTGAAGGAATCACTCGCGGTGGTAATCAGATCGTTAAGTCAAACGGCGGTGTTGAGCAAAACGTCATTGACGCTATTCACGCTATTCCGTACGAAACGGGTTCTGATACCTCTGGTGCTGGGTACGTCATGTATACCGGTAAAGACACTGTTCACGGCTTCGACGACATTCAAGTATGGTCGCAAGACGGTTCGGGTGCTTCAATTGGTGCCGGAAGTGACAGCACTTATTCACCTGTTCAAGAACTTACGGTAACGGGTGATTGGGGTTCTGCTGCTTGGTTGTTTAACACAACACAAGTAGACCTTACGCCATACACACATGCCGAGTTCAAAGTTAAAACATCTGCTGCGAATGTTGATGTCACTTTCATCAACCAAGCAGATGAAACAACAGCTAACCCATACTCACTGTCATCAGGTACTTCACTTGATAATGGTTGGGTTCAAATGAGCGTGCCAGTGCCTTCTTATACTGATATGAAGACATTCGCGTTGACGCTTGGTGAAAACGGAACACTTGAGATCGCTGACATTGCATTCGTGAACAACGATAGCAGTGGCGGTACTGACGCTCCAGAAACGGGCTATGTACTTTACACCGGTCAAGAGACAAACATTGTCTTTGAAGACGTTCAAGTATGGAACAATGCTGGTTTAAGCGAGGTCGCTAATGACACGTACAATCCAGTACTAGAACTCGACGTAACGGACGGTTGGGGCGCGGTTGCTTGGGTTAGCAGCTCAAATCCAATTGATATCTCGTCTTACACACATGCACAGTTCAAAGTGCGCACAGATGCAAGCGCGGTTCGATTGTCTATTCAGAGTCTGTCACAGGATGAGGTCGCTAATGACTACTCACTGTCACAGGGTACTGCTCTGACTGATGGCTGGGTACAAATGGAAGTGCCATTACCCGCATTCACAGACATGACAACCTTCGCGATGGTATTGAGCCAAAACGGCACCTTGGAAATTGCTGATGTTGCTTATGTGAACAAAGGCAATGGTGGTGCTGCGCCAGAAGTTGGCTACATCCTGTATACAGGCCAAGAAACCAACCTTGTTTTCGATGATGTTCAAGTCTGGAACAATGCAGGTCTAGGTGATGCTACCAGTGACTTGTATAACCCTGTACTTGAATTGACAGTCACTGATGGTTGGGGTGCATTGGCGTGGTCAAGTACGCTTAACCCAATTGACGTTACGTCATACACACACGCACGCTTCAAGCTTCTGACTGACCTTGCTCAGGTTCGCATCTCAATCCAAGGTGTAACCGATGGTGAAGTGGCTGATGATTACTTGCTTTCAAACGGAACAGCGCTGACAGATGGCTGGGTACAAATGGAACTACCACTGCCTGACTTCGCGGATTTAACAACCTTCGCGGTTGTCCTGTCAGAAAACGGTAGCTTCCAGATTGCAGACCTCGCGTTTGTAAACGCTGATAATGACGGCGGCACCGATGGTGGTACTGACGGTGGCACCGATGGTGGCACCGATGGTGGCACCGATGGTGGTACTGACGGTGGCACCGATGGTGGTACTGACGGTGGCACCGATGGTGGTACTGACGGTGGCACCGATGGTGGTACTGACGGCGGCACTGATGGTGGTACTGACGGCGGCACCGATGGTGGTACTGACGGCGGCACTGACGGCGGAACCGATGGTGGCACTGACGGTGTGACTATCACAGCGAGCGATATTATTGACTTCGAAGCCAACACAGTAACGTGGGAAGTGTTCGAAAACGATGACAACCCAGCGGTTGAGCTTGTTGCTAACCCAGATACATCTGGTGCAAATGTTTCTGCGACAGCAGCCAAGCTAATTGCACGTGAAAATGGCCAACCATGGGCTGGTGCAATCACTCGCGACGTAGAACCGTTTACCCTTGATGCGACCAACAGCGTTGTTCGTATGATGGTGTATAAAGACAAAATCAGCACAGTACGTTTCAAACTGGAAACAGCAAGTGGTTATGCGCAAGAGCTTCTTGCTAACAATACGCTTGTTAACCAGTGGGAAGAGTTGACGTTTGATTTCTCTTCTGTCGCAGACTTGTATGACGGTCCTGTAACAGGCGTAGTTGTGTTCCCTGATTTTGTTGATGCGGATACTATGCGTGATGCTGATGCAGTCATGTACTTCGACAACATCACATTCAATGCAGCGGACACGGACGGCGGCACTGATGGTGGAACTGACGGCGGAACTGACGGCGGTACCGATGGTGGTACGACTGGAAGTGTGACGTCTATCTTTAGTGATGATTACACCGATATTGCCATCAATGAATGGGGCCCTAACTGGGGTGACTCTTCAGCTCGCATCATCGATGGCACTCTGAATGACAGCCCAGCCAAAGTGATCACGCTTGGCGCAGGTCAAACATTCGCCGGTATTGATTTCTCATCAGCAGCATTTGACGCGACGAGTCTTACTACTTTCCATATGCAGTACAAATTAGATCCTTTGTTAGCTGGGCAAGTGGTTAATATTAAGTTGTCAAATCATGATGGTGGCAATGGCGAAACCGGTGCGATTCAATACACCAGCGTACCTTCAAGTGAAGATGTCGTTACGCTTGCGATTCCGTTTACTGAATTTACAGACGCAAGTGGCAGTGGTGATTTATCACGAAATGCTATCGCACAAATCGTCATTTCTGCGGCAAGATCTGATGGCAGTGCGCCAGTAGATATCTATCTCGATAATATCTATTTCAGTGATGGCAGCACCGATGGTGGCACTGACGGCGGTACCGATGGTGGCACTGACGGCGGCACCGATGGTGGTACTGACGGCGGCACCGATGGTGGCACTGACGGCGGCACCGATGGTGGTACTGACGGCGGCACCGATGGTGGAACTGACGGCAGCACCGATGGTGGTACTGACGGCGGCACCGATGGTGGTACTGACGGCGGCACCGATGGTGGCACTGACGGCGGCACAGACGGTGGAACTGACGGCGGCACGACTGACAACACGCCAATCGTTATCTTTAACGATGCGGCTAACCCGCAGTGGGTAGCATGGGATTGTTGTGGTGGAACGACGCCACCTGTTACGACGGATAGTGATGCGACTTACGGCGCTGTGACCTTCTTTGAAGTGGCTAATGCGACAGTGAACGGCTTTAGTTCTCGTGACGGTGTTGCTACGGATCCTCAGCCAATCGATGTGAATGCATGGATGGTAGAAGGTGTCATCTCATTTGATATCAAGCTACTTGCTGCAGGTGAAACACCTGCTGATGTTTGGAACTTCAAAGTAGAGTCAAATGGTGGTAGTGAAGCTGTGGAGCTGCGTTTAGACACTGTTCCAGAGTTGAACGTATGGAAGAACTACACGTTCAACCTGAGCGACCTGTCGAACAACGGCCTAGACCTCACTGCAATTGACCTGATTATGGTGTTCCCAGCTTGGGATACAGGAATCGGTTCTGAGTACGTGATAGACAATGTTGTCATCTCTCCGACTGCTAATGATGGCGGCACTGACGGTGGCACTGATGGTGGTACTGATGGCGGCACTGACACAACAGGTGACGTTGTTTCCATCTTCAGTGATGACTACACCGATATCACTGTAAATGAGTGGGGCCCTAACTGGGGTGACTCTTCAGCACGTATCACTGATGGCGATCTTAACGGTAGTCCAGCTAAAGTGATTAATGTTGAAGCAGGTCAAGTGTTTGCCGGCATTGATTTCTCTTCGGCAGCATTTGATGCATCTAGCTTCACGACATTCAACATGCAATACAAAGTCGATCCTTTGTTAGCAGGTCAGGTGATTAACATTAAGTTGTCTAACCATGCTGGAGGCTCTGGTGAGACTGGTGCGATTCAATACACCAGTGTTCCTTCAAGTACTGATGTAGTGACATTGAGTGTTTCGCTAGATGATTTTACCGATGCGAGTGGCAGCGGTGATTTATCAAGAGATGCGATTGCACAAATTGTTATCACTGCTTCAAGAGCTGATAGCAATGAGTCTGTCGATGTTTATTTAGATAACATTTATTTCAGTAAATGATAAGGTGATTAAGTAACTGTTGAGTACGTTAATCAATAGTTCTTCAACTTAAAATATAAAGGCCAAGTATTGTTACTTGGCCTTTTTGTTTTTCATGTGTGTGAGTTTTTGGTGCGAAAAAGATCGTATTAAAAGATGTCTCTCTTTAACAATACTTCCCGTCAGCAAGATTAAACCCAAATAAAACTCCCTCATCATTCTCATTCCATTTTGGATGGCTCACCATCGCTTTAGAAAATAGCGGATCATTGTAATGATTAATCAGCCATGCGCGTAAATGGGGAAGTGGTGATTGGGCGTACCATTTTTTATCGACGCGAGAGAATTGGCGGATAAAAGGAAGAATGGCGTAATCCACCAAGCTTGGTGAATTACCCATGATATACGCATGTTGAGAGAGCTTATTTTCAATGTCTACTAACCATTCGCAGCATCTATAACGCCATTCGATTGCATTGTCATCGTGGTAGCGGGAAGCAGCGCGGTATTTTTGCAAAGCATGGACAAAATCGGAATCGCTGCTTTGTATTAAGCGCAACATGAGGGGCAGTTGTTGGTCATCGTGGGAATAGAGGAGGTTGCTAGGATCAGATAAAGATAACGCCCATACCATCACATCAATGCTTTCTTCTATCACTGTGCCGTCTTGGCACTGCAAAACCGGAACCGTGCCTTTTGGTGAAATAGACAGCATCTCTTGCGGTTTATTGTTCATGTCGATATCACGGAGCTCTACTACTTGACGAGCGTGGAGTATTCCGAGACGAGCTCGCATGGCATAGGGGCATTGTCGCAATGAGTAAAGAATCGGCGCTGTCATCGGCTAAGTACCTAAAAAACGTTGGCTTGTTTGACATCTTATCGGATAGAAGGAGGGGATTCACGAAGATTTCTATCATGATCTAGGTCAAGAAAAGCGTTCGTGTGTGGCAATGAAAGCGTGAGGCGAGTAGAATACTCCCTCAAAAATTACTACATAAAATACCGAAGCGAGCAATCTCACAATGAGTAGAAAACTTGAATTATTGGCACCAGGCGGTGATGTCGAAGCGATCAAAGCGGCCATCGTTGCAGGGGCAAATGCCGTTTATTGTGGCTTAGATATATTCAACGCCCGTAATCGCGCATCCAATCTTTCATTTGATGAGCTAAATGGCGTATTACGACTGGCTCATGAATACGGTTGTGAAGTATTTCTGACGCTAAATGTGGTTATTTTAGAACGTGAGATTAAATCACTTGTAAAGTTGTTAAATCAACTCGTGAATACAACGATCGATGGCATTATTGTACAAGATCTCGGTGTGTTTAATTTGGTGAAAAAATATTTCCCAACATTAGATGTTCACGCTTCTACACAGCTAACCACGCACAATGAAGGTCAATTGCAGTTCTTAAGTAAGGTGGGTGCTTCGCGCGTTAACTTATCTCGTGAACTTAATATTGATGAAATTAAAGAAATGACGGCAGTGGCTCATGAACATGACATGCTCACGGAAGTGTTTGTTCATGGCTCTTTGTGTATCGCCTTCTCTGGTCAATGTTATTCAAGTTCAGTTAGCGTCGGTAACTCGGGCAACCGTGGGCGTTGTAGCCAAGCGTGTCGTGACGAATATGAAGTGACAAACGTTGGCACAAAATACCCGCTCAACTTGAAAGACAATTCAGCCTATTTTGATCTTCCTGAATTGGTTGAGGCGAAAGTCGACTCACTGAAAATTGAAGGTCGTATTAAAGGCGCGCACTACGTTTACACTGTTGTTGAGAACTGGCGTAAGAACATCAACAAATTTGTAGAAACGGGCGAATTGTATGAAGACGACTCGAACCTGCACAAAGTGTTTAACCGTGGGCTAACGAACAAGTTTCTGAAAGGCAACTTAACCAGAGACATGTTTATCGATAACCCGCGTGATAACAGCGTGAATTATGCGGTTGAAAAAAATAACGCGATTGATGTTGTTCAGATCCAGGACGTGAGAAAAGACCTTTATAACGACAAGAACGCAATTGGCGCGACGCTTGAAGATAAAGTGAAGGGCTTAGACATTGATAAAATTGCGATTACCATTGCGTTCAAAGCAACAGTGGGTGAACCGCTTACTGTAGTTGTGACACCAAGCAAAGGTGTTCAAGACGCATTTGAAGTGACGACCACTTCGCTGCTCCGTGAAGTGAGCGAAAAGGCAATCACATCCGTTGAGTTAGAGAAACGCTTTAAAGGGGTGATCACCCCAAATTACGAACTGCTTGGATATGATTTCTCAGATCTTGACGAAAACCTCTCGGTTCCTTTAAGAGAAGTGACGGAATTGAAAGATCGTGTCGCATTCTTGTTGAATGGCTCCAAAGCGTTGATCAAACACGTTGATGTGCCAGCATTGCCACAGCAAGTGAAAGTGGCTGAGAAGCCAACGCTTTCGATGCTGATTGCGGATGTGGCAGATTTGAATGTGTGTGATGTGACAGACGCAGATATTTACTTCAAGTTGCCTGAAAGCTTTAAAAAGCGTGACCGTAAATACATCAATATTTTCCTAGAAAACCCACGCCTGATTCCATGGTTCCCTGCGGTACTGATTGGCAAAGACTATGACGAAGCAGTCAAAGTGCTAGAAGAAGTGAAGCCTGCGCGAATTGTCACGAACAATACAGGTATTGCTTACAAAGCGTATGAGATGGGGATTGAGTGGGTCGCGGGTCCATTCTTAAACACCACAAACTCACATGCTCTCGTTACGATGAAAGAATCGCTAAATTGCGCAGGTGCCTTCATCTCTAATGAAATCAATAGAATGCAAATTAAGGATATTCGTCGTCCTGAAAACTTCAAATTGGCTTACAGCATTTATCACCCGATTTTGATGATGACGAGCCGTCAGTGCTTCTTCCAGCAGACGGTAGGTTGCAACAAGCCAGCCATTGAAGCGGGTTGTATGCTGCGATGTGAAAAAGCGACCACCATAACGAATGTAAAGGGCGTTTCATTCGCAGTGGACAAGCAAAAAGGCGGTTACCCAAGCATTTATAACCACGAGCAATTCTTGAACATGGATATCGTGACCGATTTGTCGCACCTGTTTGATGAGTTCTTTATTGATTTAACTAACATTGGCGGCGGCTCTAAAGAGAAGGCTGACAAAGTAGAGTTGGTTAATCATTTTGAGAAACTGATTAATGGTGATATCACGGTACGAGAAGAGCTATTTACAATGGTTCCTATCAACACCAATGATCAGTACCAGCAAGGCCTATAGAGCCTACGGCTACTAGGTTCTAGCGTGAGAAACAAAAAACCGCGATCATGATTCGCGGTTTTTTGCGTTATAAAGGACTCATCATGTGTCCTTTTATGGAGTGCTCCGCTATTTCGTCAGAATCACACCAGGATCACGCCACGCCTTCTGCGTCTTTTTGCTTGATCACTTTGTGGCCTTCTTCGGTCACCCCATTTTTCCAATAGCTGCTGATGTAGATGTTATCTCGATCGACGTCTTTTTCGTTGCGGAAGTATTGGCGGAGTTCGCGCATCGTGTCGAATTCGCTCGCACTCCAGACGAATACGTCGCCGTTTAGCCATGCTTTTTGCTTCGCTCGAACAGCCAGAGATTCACTTTTGCCTGCGACCACCCAATCAAACTCGATCCCTTCAGGTGCCTCAAGCGCTTGAATGTCTTCTTTGGACAGCACCTCAACCACGGCATAGCCTTTTGCGTTGTCCGGCAGGGTTTTGAGTTTTGCTGACAGTGCAGGTAGGGATGTCATGTCAGCGACCATGAAGAACCAATCCGCTGCACTGTTGATGTTTTGAATCGTGCCAGGGCCTGCGATGTTAATGGTGTCGCCGGGTTTTGCGTTTAATGCCCAACGCGCCGCATGGCCACAACCGCAATTATCGACTTCATGACGTACAAAATCGACGGTCATTGTTTGGGTCATGAAGTCGAGTGTTCGAATGGTATAGGTGCGCATGACAGGACGCTCACCGTCGGCTAGGTTGCTTAAATCCGCGCTGCCTTCTTTTGTAAACATCAATTTGATGTAGCCGCCTTCACAATCAGCAGGAAAGCGAGCCAATCCCTCACCATGGAGCTCAATGCGTTGCATGTTAGGCGTGATTTGCGTGCTGGATTGAACAACAAGCGATGTAGGGCTAGGTTTCTTCATTCATTGTCTCTTTGTTTTTATGCGTGTTTATTGTCATTACCTGCTCACAATATCGTCACACCCCTTACGCTGTCAATGATAATTATTCTCATTTGAGTTTAATTCAAAAAAAAGCCCTTACACACAAGTAAGGGCTTTCGTTATACGTGGTTACTGGGCTCGATTATCTTTCGCCGGTAATAAAGCGCTTAACACTTTGACTGTTACCTTCGTTATCAGTAACAGTAAACTCTACATATTGTGAGCGCTGTGATACCAAGTTATAGAAGGTTGAGCCTTCGTCATTTGTTACCGCAGAGAATTTATTGGCTGTTACCGTTGCACCTTCAATTGGTGTGCCATCTCGAAAAACTTTTACGGTCGCCGAACCGTCATTAACGTGCACCGAAACGTCTAGGTTATGGCTAGGCATCGCAGTTGCCGTCATTGAAGCAAGAATAAGGCTTAGAGCTGTTAGAGTTGTTTTCATGATCGTATCTCCTACATGGGTGATAGTTGTTTTGTTATCGGATGCAGTAACGATAGGTCAGTGACGAACAGAAAAAAATGGGATAATTTTGTTGATCTTGTTCAAATACTCTGTGCAAGATTATGTAAAATTACCGGTCAAACTTACTCATAATAAATAAATTTCACACTTTTCAGCGATTACTATCGACAGTGTTAAATGAATAAAGGGCCTGTCTCCAACAATAGCTAAGTTGAAGTCTGAGCTTGAGGTTATCCCTCAAACCCTAGCCCACCTTGAGTAATATTGATCACCTTGTGTCGCTTGATTGCCTCTTGTGCGGCGAGGCCGAGTACAACCGCTTTAAGACCGTCTTCCAGCGTCACTTCCACAGATTGCTCACCCAAGATGGCGCGCTGAAATTTCTGGTGTTGATAGAAGGTTGAACCGTTGTGGTCACCTGCTTCTAGCAATTCTGGATCGACAGGTACATCCATCTGTTTTGGCCCTTTCGGATTGCGAGGGCTAGAGATGACTTTTGAAACAGGAGCTTCTCCAAGCGTTTCCGTTGGCCAAAAACGACCAGGCCCAGGGACGAAGCATTCAATTTTTCCCGCATCCCCCACGGCACAAATTTCTTCTTGGTAGCGTGAACCTTCTGCAAACATGCAAAGTTCCAAACTGGCTCGCGTACCGTTACCAAACTCTACGGTGACGAAAGCATTGTCGAGAATGTCAGGTGTTTGACCGTCATATTGTTCGTCACGGTGGTTCACGGCTTGGCTGCCAGAGCCGAATACACGAACCGGATTGGCTTGGGTTAGTAAACGCATGAGATCGAAAAAGTGACAGCATTTCTCAACCAGGGTGCCGCCTGTTTTGTGGTTGAAGCGGTTCCAGTCATCCACTTTCTCTAGGAAAGGAAAACGGTGCTCGCGAATCGAAAACAGATGACGCTGACCGACTTCGCCGTTATCGAGCAATGAGAGTAACTTGGTGATCGGCGGCATATAACGGTATTCCATCGCCACCCAAATAGGAGAAGGGTGTGTTGCAGCAGCGTCGAGCAGCAGGTTTACGTCTTCGATGCGCGTGCAAATGGGCTTTTCAATCAGTATGGGTAGAGAGCAGCGGCTCAACATGCCCAATAATTGCTCTGCATGCTGGTAGTTAGGTGTGGCCACGACAATGGCATCGACATTGTTTGTTTCCATCAAGGCGTCTAAGTCATCAACACAGGTTGCTTCTGGCACGAGTGTGTGGGCAAGCTCGCGCATTTCAGCGTTAGGTTCGGCCAATACAGTGATTTCGACATTGTCTAACAGTTGAATATTGCGAATGTGCTCGCGTCCCATCATGCCGCACCCGAGAATACCGTAGCGAAGAGGGGTTCCTTGTTGTGTCATTGCATTGTCCTTATGAAAAATGGGAGGAATACCGTCAAGACCGATTGTTATAAAAAACGATAGTTATTAAGACCATCGTGCGGCGTAACGGACGGTATGGGGATCAAACCAAGTGAATGAGACTTCTTCGATGCGGTCTCGGTTGGACCAACTCATTCGTTCGATATAGCCGCAGGGTGAGCCTTCAGCTAACTCAAATTCTTTGGGCTTCCAATCTGGCACGTTACTGACAGTGATGCTGTCTTGAACACGGGAGATCCAAAACCCCAACTTCTCGCGGTAATACACGTAAAGTGATTCCACTAATTCTTGCGGGTCTATGGCAGTACGGTGTCGCCCATCGATCCAAATTTCTTCTACTGCAGCGGGTTTTTGATCAAGACGACGCAAACGGCGAAATCGCCACAATGGCGCATTCGAAGGCAGGCTGAGTAAAGAGGCCACATAGGTGTTCTGCATTTTATCTACACTAAGAAAATCCGCATTCGGCAACCCGCCACCGCTTTGCAGTTCTAACCTGAAAAAGTGGTAGATGGCATTGTCGCTCAATGTTTCTTTTACATAGGTGCCAGAACCTTGTTTTCGTTCTAAAAGCCCTTTGTTTTCCAATTCTGCGAGTGCTTTGCGGAGCGTGCCTGTCGCAACCCCCAGTTTTTTTGACAATTCTGCTTCCGTTGGCAATCGCTCGCCTGGCAGCCAATAGCCAGCGGTGATTTCTCTGTGCAACAGCTCGCTAATTTGAATGAACAGGGGTAATCGGATTGATTCACTCATTTCTAAAAATTCTCGAAATTAATAAATGCTTTTAATTTAATGGTTTACCGCTCGCTAGCGATATCTTAGTGCTAAATCAACATCAAATTCATTCAGCATTGATTTACTTTTCATATTTATCTTATAGCATTATTTAACAAATCATTCACTATTCATTTACCTTGTGGGTATTTTCGCATGGAGCGTTAGGTGCTGATTGTTAAGCACTTTCGGTGTGCGTGAATTGAGTTTAAAAAGAAAAAAGAGCGGGAGATTGGACAATGAGTGTAGTGCCCATCACAAGTGCAGGATTAGATGCCTCGGAGGTGTCTTGGTTTGCACCTATTTGCAGTGATGACTATCGCTATCTAGGTGTGCCAGATGGCAATTTGAGAAGTAATTGGGAAAACACGCGAGACATCGTACTCACCGCTGAAAAGCAGGGTTTTCGTAACATTTTATGTCCTTCGTCTTACCAAGTCGGGCAAGACACCATGACCTTCGCGTCGGCGATGGGTCCACTGACTGAGCGCATTAACCTGTTGGCTGCGATTCGTTGTGGTGAGGTTCATCCTGCGATGTTGGCACGCTCGGTAGCGACACTCGATCACATCATGAAAGGGCGACTCACCCTGAATGTGATTTCCTCTGATTTCCCCGGACAGAAAGAAGACAGCGCGTTTCGCTATCGCCGTTCGAAAGAAGTGGTTGAGATCCTGCGCCAAGCATGGACGCAAGATGAAATCCGCTACCAAGGCGAGATTTATAACTTGAGCGATTTGTCGACAGATCCGGTGCGCCCATATCAACAAAACGGTGGCCCGTTACTGTATTTCGGCGGTTACTCACCAGATGCCTTAGAGCTGTGTGGTTCTGAGTGTGATGTCTACCTGATGTGGCCGGAAACGCAAGACATGTTGGCGAATCGTATGCGCGCGGTGAATGAAGTGGCACAACGCCACAATCGCACCTTGGATTACGGATTGCGTGTTCACATGGTGGTGCGTGATACCGAAGCAGAAGCCAAAGAATATGCAGAGTCATTGGTTTCGAAGCTTGACGATGAATTTGGTCGCTCGATCAAAGAGCGTGCGTTAGATGCAACCAGCCTTGGTGTGGCGCTTCAGTCGAAGCAGCGTGAAGACGCAGACAAGTTTGGTTACACCGAATCGAACCTTTGGACGGGCGTAGGTCGCGCGCGCTCTGGGTGCGGTGCGGCCTTGGTAGGCAGTGTTGACCAAGTGCTGACCAAAATTGAGGAATACCAAAAAATGGGGATTCGCGCGTTTATCTTCTCGGGATACCCGCACAAAGACGAATGTGAAATTGTGGGCCAGAAAATTCTGCCACACCTGAAAACCTGTTCAATGCCAGAAGAATATGGCCGTGTGCCGGCAACAACACCAGCAACACCTTTGGGTGTGGGAGAAAGAAAGTAATGAAGTACACCCAACTGAACGACGCTTTACCTGCTTTTAGTCGCATTGTTTATGGCGCTTGGCGTTTAGCCGACGATGTTGATACCTCAGAAGCGAATGTCCGCGCGAAAGTCGATGCGTGTTTAGAGCAAGGCATTACCACGTTTGATCATGCGGATATTTACGGCGATTACGAATGTGAGGCGGTGTTTGGTCAAGTGTTGGCGAAAACGCCGTCACTGCGTGATCAAATACAGCTCGTAAGCAAATGCGACATCATGTTGCTGTCCGACAAATACGCCGATCGTCGCGTGAAGTACTACGATACCTCGCCAGCGCACATCCGCACGTCGGTACATAACTCGTTAAAACACCTGAATACCGATCACCTTGATTTACTGCTGATTCACCGTCCGGATCCTTTCATGGATCACCATGCCACTGGGCAAGCGCTGGATGCCTTGATTGATGAAGGCTTGGTGAAAGGCGTTGGTGTATCGAACTTCCAACGCTGGGATTGGGATTTACTCCAATCTGGCATGAAAAACCCATTGGTGACCAATCAAGTCGAAATGAGCTTGCTTGCGCGTGACAGCTTTACTGATGGCACCTTGGCGTTTATGCAGCAACACGGCATCAAGCCGATGGCATGGTCACCGCTTGCGGGTGGTGAGTTGTTTGGTAATGGCGAAGCAGCGCAGCGCGTGAAGCCATTGTTACAACGTGAAGCGGAGCGTTTTGGCGTAGGCATTGATGCGGTGGCGGTTGCTTGGTTATTGGCACACCCAGCGGGCATTTTGCCTGTGGTTGGCACCAATAATTTGGCACGTATTCGTACCGCAAGTGATGCACTGAAGGTGAACATTGACCGAGAAACATGGTTTGAACTCTTAACGGCAGCCGCCGGGGAGGAAGTGGCATGAGTAAGGAACTGCGCAACGCATTAGGACGCTTTGCAACGGGCGTGACGGTCATCACCGCACGCCATGAAGGCGAAGATTACGGGCTGACCTGTTCATCGTTCAATTCTGTGTCGCTTGAGCCTGCCATTGTGCTGTGGAGCTTAAACAGTGGGTCGTCGTCGAAAGTGCCGATCCTTGAATCGGGCGGTTACACGGTAAGTGTGCTTGCCGTGGAACACTCTGAGCTCGCGATGAAGTTTTGCCGCGGAAGCCACGAAGAACGTTTCAGCGATGTCGACATTGAACGTGCACCCAGTGGTCGCGCTATCATTTCTGGCGCTGTGGCGTGGTTTGATTGTGATATGCATGGCGTGGTGGCTGCAGGCGATCACGACATCATGCTGGGCAAAGTGACGGACTTTAGCTCTGGCCGTGAAGGTTCGGGGTTGGTGTTTGAACAAAGCCGATTTGGTCGTGTAGGAGAAGTGGCTTAATGGCATTTATGACGACGAGTTTAACCGCAATTTCCGCGATCAACGATCGCATCGGGAAGATTGGCTCATCGATCGCGTGGGTGTTGGTGGCGTTAATGGTCGGCAGCATTTTGCTTCAAGTGGTGTGTCGCTACGTGTTCAATTCCGCCCTACCTTGGCCGGAAGAAGTCGCGCGCGCATTGATGATTTGGATGATGGCATTGGTTGCTGGTGAAGCGTATCGAAAAGGCATGTTTGTCTCGATCGATATGATCCATAACTACTTACCTGCCAGCGTTAGCCGGTTCATCAAAATCTTTCTGCTTGCGCTGGCGTTTGCCGTGTTGGTTCAACTGTTCGTCGTTGCTCTTGAGTTTTTTGACCGCGGGTTTCGTACCCGCGCTGCGTCGTTTCCATTGAAACGCGCATGGATTTACCTCGCGATGCCTGTGTGCTTCGGCACCATGTTATTGGCGAATGTTGAATTGTTCCTTCGCGCTTTACTGCCAGGCAGTGCGTCGTCTGATGGTGATGCGTCTGAAGACAAAGGCGGTGATGAGGGAACATCCATTAACGCGAGTACGGAAAAAGGATAGCGGCGATAGCCATATTTATTGGCACGTCGATGGGTAACGTGAGGCATGAAATATGCCCAAACCCACGCTCAACATAGGGAAGTGGTTGTAAATGTTAATCCTGTTTTTACCTCTGTTCTTACTGATCCTCATGCTTGGCATGCCCGTGTTTTTTGCCCTGCTGACCGCGCCTGGCTTAATGCTGTATGCAGAAGGCATGGATCGCGATATTCCTTTGCTGTTCCGCAACATCTACAACGGCATTGATTCATTCCCACTGATGGCGATCCCCTTCTTTATGTTGGCGGGCGAGGTGATGAACCGAAGCGGTATCACCCTCAGCTTGGTGAGCTTTTCCCAGTCTTTGATTGGGCATGTGCGTGGCGGTTTGGCGCATGTGAATGTTATGTCGAGCATGTTGTTTGCAGGGCTATCAGGCTCTGCGGTGGCTGATACCTCTGCAATCGGCTCCATGATGATCCCTGCCATGGAAAAGAACGGGTACTCACGAAAATTTGCGGCGGCCATTACCGCGGCTTCGTCCGTGATTGGCCCGATCATTCCGCCTTCAGGCATCATGATCATTTATGCCTACACCATGGAAATATCTGTCGCAGCATTGTTTGCGGCGGGTGTGGTGCCAGGGCTGTTGATTGGTGGTGGGTTAATGGCGCTGATTGCCTTGATGGCGAAGAGCCAAAATTTGCCCATTGCCAGTGAAAAAGCGACGTGGCGAGAGCGTGGTGTGGCAACGAAAAATGCCTTCTGGCCGTTGCTCACGCCTGTGATCATTTTGGGTGGTATCTTAGGGGGTATTTTTACCCCGACAGAAGCATCGGCAATTGCCGTTGTGTATACCCTTGTCGTGGGAATGTTTGTTCTTAAAACCGTCAAATTGAAAGATATCCCAGACATCTTTACCAGCAGTGCAAAATCGTCAGCGGTTATCTTGTTGCTGGTGGGTTCCGCGCTGGCCTTTAAAACCGTGGTGTCGCTTTCTCACGCAGCAGAAGCCATGGCGGAGTTCACGCTGGGCATCAGTGATAACCCGCTGATCCTACTCTTCTTGATCAACATTTTACTCTTTGTGATTGGTATGTTCCTCGATGCCGGTCCTGCCATCATTATTCTTGGCCCAATCTTGGCGCCTGTTTTTATCAGCCTGGGTATCGACCCAGTGCATTTCGCCATCATCATGAGCGTCAATTTAACGGTTGGCCTTGCGACGCCGCCGATGGGCCTTGTGCTCTTTGTCGCCTCCAGTGTGTCTGGTGAAAAAGTGGAAACCATCTCCCGTGCCATTTTGCCGTTCTTGGCAGTCGAAGTATTGGTGATATTCCTGATTACGTTTTTCCCGGCTCTGTCTATGACTATCCCGCAGTGGTTAGGCTTGGCGTGAGTGGGTTTGTAAGCAACGGAGAACTGACGTTCTCGCCTTAACAAAGTCAGTGTTCGACTGGCTATCCACGGATGTGAAAGGTGAAGTATGAAAACAACAGTAAAAACAATGCATAAAGCATTGAAAGGAAGTGCTCTCGGACTGGCTGCTGTCATGTCGACAATGGCAATGACCGCGCCAACAATGGCCGCCGATTTTAACCTTCGTGCCGTCGCGAATTCGAACGAAAACGATGAAGATTATGATGGTCTTGTTGTCTTCAAGGATTTTGTTGAATCACACTCAAACGGCAAGATTAAAGTCGATCTTTTCATTGGTACCCAACTTTGCGGCAACGGCACCGAGTGCATCCAAGCAGTAGAAGATGGCTCTGTTGATGTTTATATTTCAACCTCTGGTGGCGCGGCTAACATGTTCCCGTATATCCAAGTGCTGGATCTGCCGTATGTATTGCCTGATGATCGAACCGCTGAAGCCGTGCTTCAAGGTGATTTTGTGCGTGAACTACGTAAAGAAATCCTCGCTGACACCGACAACAAATTGCGTTTGATGGCGATTGGTAACACGGGTGGTTGGCGTAATTTTGCTAACACCAAACGCACGGTAAAACAGCCAAGTGACATGGAAGGGTTGAAAATCCGTACCGTGGTGGCTGATTTGCCGCAGGAACTTGTTAAAGCGCTGGGCGCTAGCCCTACGCCAATCCCATGGCCTGAGCTTTACACCTCATTCCAAACGGGCGTGGTTGAAGGCTCAAAAAACGGCATTACTGACATCATGGGCATGAAGTTTCCAGAAGCGGGCCTGAAATATGTCACGCTCGATGGTCACGCATACATGTCAGCACTGTGGTACATGAATAACGAAGTGTTCATGGACATGCCTGTTGAGCAGCGCAAAGTGATCGTTGACGGTTTCCGCGCGTTGCAACAAGCAACGTTTGCGTCTCCGAAGCGTAAATCGATTGCCGCCTATGAAGCCTTCAAAAAATCAGGCGGTAAGCTTTATGTGCCATCGCCAGCAGACAAAGCCAAGTTCCAAGCAGCGGCTGCACCTGTGTACACCTGGTTCCAAGAGAACGTAGACGATGGCAAGAAGTGGTTTGATCTTCTGCAAGTTGAAGCTGATAAAGCCAAAGCGAAAATCGCTGCGGATGATAAAGCGGATTTGATGTAACCGCCTAAGCGCTGTTGCATTATCTGCATAAAACCAGCCGAGAGGCTGGTTTTTTTGTGCATTCATTTTATAGCCTGCAAGACAAAAAAAGAGCTCGACCAACCTTGGTTCGAGCTCTTTGGACAGGAAGCGACATTGGGATGAGATCGCTATGTCTTAAAGGAAGTTTCCTTAGTTTTTCAGGTCAAAGCGATCGTTGTTCATGACTTTTACCCACGCTGCGACAAAATCATCCACAAACTTCTGCTCAGAACCGTTTGATGCATACACTTCCGAGATTGAGCGAAGCTCTGCATTTGAACCGAAAATCAAATCGACTGGCGTTGCCGTCCATTTCTTATCACCAGAAGCACGGTCTGTACCCACATAGATGCCTTCCATGTCTGCTGATTTTGACCACTTGGTGGACATATCAAGCAAGTTCAGGAAGTAATCGTTGCTTAGGGTGCCCGGTTTGTCCGTAAACACACCGTTGGACGAGCCATCGCTGTTCGCGTTCATGGCACGCATACCGCCCACGAGTACTGTCATTTCTGGCACGGTGAGGGTAAGCAGGTCAGCGCGTTCAACCAATGCTTCTGCCGGAGAGCGATAGTTTTTCGCCGCATCAAAGTAGTTTCTGAAACCGTCTGCCGTTGGCTCAAGCACGGCGAACGATTCGACGTCCGTCATTGCTTGCGTGGCGTCAGTACGGCCTGGGTTAAACGGAACATCCGCTTTCAGCCCTGCGTCTTTCGCTGCTTTCTCAACGCCTGCTGCGCCTGCCAGCACAATCACATCAGCCAGAGAGACTTGCGTGTCGCCCGCTTGTTGGTTGAAGTCTTTCTGGATTTTGGTGAGTGCTTTCAGCACTTTTTGCGTCTCTTTCGGATTGTTTACAGCCCAATCTTTTTGAGGCTCAAGCTGCAAGCGCGCGCCGTTTGCACCGCCACGCATGTCTGTGCCACGGTAGCTGCCTGCTGATGCCCATGCTGTTTTAACCAGCTCAGGCACGCTCAAACCCGATGCCAGAATATCGGCTTTGATCTCGTCAGCTTGCTTGTCCGTGATGAGCGGGTGATCAACCGCAGGCACTGGGTCTTGCCATACCAGAATTTCTTCTGGGATTTCAGCACCGATATAACGTGCACGCGGGCCGAGATCGCGGTGATTGAGTTTAAACCATGCTTTGGCAAACGCGAGCTCAAAGTTTGCAGGATCCTCGCGGAAGCTCTCCGCAATGGCGCGGAACTGCGGATCTTCTTTGATTGCAATGTCTGTGGTGAACATGATTGGTGCATGGCGCTTGGTAGGATCGTGCGCATCAGGCACAAGCTGCGATGCGGCTTTTGAATCTGGGATCCATTGCTTGGCGCCCGCGGGGCTCTCTGTTAGCACCCAGTTGAAGCCGAACAGGTTATCAAGGTAGTTGGTTGTCCATTGCGTTGGTGTGACTGTCCATGCGCCTTCTAGGCCACTGGTAACGGTATCAGCCCCTTTGCCCGTACCACATTTGTTTTTCCAGCCAAAACCCTGCTCTTCAACAGGTGCTCCTGCTGGCGCTTCACCTAAACATTCTTCTGGCTTGTGCGCACCGTGCGCTTTACCAAAGGTGTGTCCACCAGCAATCAGCGCGACAATTTCTTCATCGTTCATTGCCATGCGGCCAAAGGAATGACGAATGTCTTTCGCGGCTAGAAGTGGATCAGGCACACCGCCTGGGCCTTCTGGGTTGACGTAGATAAGGCCCATCTGAACCGCTGCAAGGCCTTCTTTTAATTTGCCATTTTCATCACGACGTTCATCGGCGAGCATTTCTTCTTCTGGGCCCCAGTAAACCAGATCAGGTTCCCAATCATCTTCACGACCACCGGCAAATCCGAAGGTTTTAAAGCCCATTGATTCAAGGGCAACGTTGCCTGTTAGTGCCATCAAGTCAGCCCACGAAAGGCTTTCACCGTATTTTTGCTTCACAGGCCACAGTAAGCGGCGCGCTTTATCGAGGTTGCCGTTATCAGGCCAGCTATTGAGCGGGTCAAAACGTTGTTGACCACCGCCCGCACCGCCACGACCATCAGACACGCGATACGTCCCTGCTGCATGCCATGCCATACGGATGAAGAAGGGGCCGTAATGGCCGTAGTCTGCAGGCCACCAAGGTTGGGATTCAGTGAGTACAACGGAAATGTCTTTTTTAATGGCGTTCAGATCGAGCGTTTCGAATGCAGCAGCGTAGTCAAAGTCTTCGCCAAGCGGGTTTGATTCTTGGCCGTGATCACGAAGGGGTGCAAGATTGAGTTGGTCAGGCCACCAGAACTGGTTTGATTTTGGTTCGCCTTGCGCGAATGTTGGTGATGAAACCAATAGACCAGACAAGACGACCGAAATAAGGGTCTTTTTAAACATGTTACTATCCTCTTCCATGTATACGTGTGTGCAGATACAGTAATCCGCGCGTTATTTTTAAAATAAAAACACGTCTATTATTTAATTTAAGGAGTTAACGTCTCTTTGCTCGGTATTTCAGTGCAAATGACAAAACGCTGACACAGTGAATGTGACTTTAAAAAATCACAGTATTTACTTGGGTTAAGAGTAATATTTACACCGGAAAAACGCTCAATTTTCGTTCGGTTCACCTTGTCCTTTTTTTTATGCAAAAAGAGGCCTAGGTCAATCATGCGGAATGTTGACGATATAAATAATGCTAAATAAGTAACCACTTAATGTGTCATTTAGTTTGCCTGTAAAAAGCACCTCCTATTGTTGTGTCTAGAATGTTTGTCAGTAAAATGAGTATAGATAGTGTTGCAACAATTTATGAAAGGGATTATTTCGATGATGATAATAGAAAAAAACAATGAAAGTTATTGTGTCTTTTAGAAATGCAAAGTAAGTGGTTAAAAGTAAATGCTATTTTTATTTCATGTTCTATATTTTTTTAGATTTAATTGGGTGTAAGCTTCTACAATTAAATTGATTTGGTTAAATTATTATTTTTAAATGCAAGTTGTTTTATATTCTTATTTGTAAGATAATTTATCATAATTAAATCGTTAGAAATAATATATTTTAATTTGAGTGACAATGTAATGAGAGGAATAGCATGAAACAAGCGCTGATCCATGTAGCGATTGTGGTTAGAGATTACGACGAGGCACTCCAGTTTTACGTCAATAAGTTGAAGTTTGAGGTGGTAGAAGATACTTACCAGCCTGAACAGGATAAGCGTTGGGTTGTCATTTCTCCGCCGGGTTCGAAGGGCATGACACTGTTGCTTGCAAGAGCTTCTACCGAGGAGCAAAGCACCTTCATCGGTAATCAAGCGGGTGGCCGTGTGTTCCTATTTCTTTCTACGGATGATTTCTGGCGCGACTACAACCGAATGCGTGAAGAGGGCGTGCATTTTATCCGCGAGCCTATGGAGGCGGATTATGGCACGGTGGCCGTGTTTGAAGATCTCTATGGTAATCGCTGGGATCTTCTGCAGCTAACGCCTGAACACCCAATGGCTTCTCGACGCGTTTAAGAAAGCGATCGCCACATCATTTATTGGAGGCCATGTGAAAGTCAGTCATCTCGACCATTTAGTGCTTACTGTTACGGATATTAACGCCTCTGCGGATTTCTATCATCGTGTGCTTGGCATGAACATCGTTACTTTTGGTGATGGCCGAACGGCGCTTAGCTTTGGTCATCAGAACGTTGGCTACCAAAAGATAAACCTGCATCAAAAGGGCGCGGAGTTCCTGCCCCATGCGCGCCATGTTCAATCAGGAAGTGCTGACTTATGCTTCATCTTGTCCACCCCGCTGAGCGAGGCGGCTCAACACTTACGCCGCGAGGGTGTCGCCATTGAAGAAGGGCCAGTGCTGCGCACAGGGGCGCAAGGCGCGATTGAATCATTGTACTTTCGCGACCTTGATGGCAATTTGATAGAAATATCGAATTATGTGCATCCCGTTTGAGTGTGATGGACGCAGCTTTAAAGGCGTAAAGGATTAACGTTATGTTTACCACTGTTATCGATGAAGACATTTCACTCGCGCTTGTTCAACCTTCCTTTGCTCATGATTATTTCGACATTGTCAGTCGCGATAGGGAGTATTTGGCAAAATGGTTAGCATGGCCACCGCATGCCGATGGTGTTGCCTTTTTTGAAGGGTTTGTCCGACGCTCGCTTCATGATTACGCTGATGGGAAATCGTTAACCTGCGCGATGCTCTACCAAGGGGAGGTGGTGGGAAACATCAGTTTCAATACGATTTCTCATGACCTAAAGAAAGTGGAAATCGGCTATTGGATTTGCCAAAACCAGCAAGGAAAAGGCATTGTTTCTCGCTGCGTGATGGCACTTGTTCGCATAGCTTTTGAAACGCTTGGTATGGAAAAAGTGGAAATATCTGCTGCGACGGAAAATAAAGCCAGCCGCGCGATATGTGAGAGGTTAGGCTTCACATTGGAAGGTGTAATCCGACAGGCAGAAAAGCTGGATGATCGCATCGTCGACCATGCTGTTTATGGCCTTTATCGCGCGCGCGGGTGAAATGTCCCATTCAACGGACGAACAGGCAAAACCACTCACTTTTCTAAAAGGGGCGTTATTTCGGTGGCTCAATGCGAAAGCGTGGGTTGTAGCCACGGGAGCCATTGCCGCTTTCACCTCCGTCGGAGAGGGCTTTTATACACAAAACGCCATCATCGCGACAACCTTCTTTTTTGTGTCATTTCCCAGTGTGGGCATATGGCTGTTATTCGGCTCAATGCTGAAAAAGTGCTTATATATTGGCGAGAAGAAAGGTGTTTAACTACAGCATGTCACTGTTATTAGTATTGTCGGTCATACCGATCATTCGAGATATTGTATTGCACATCATGCCCTGAGCTGGTCAGCATGAAAAAATAGCGCTAACAAGAACAAGGAATGTTACGAATGAAATCGTTAGATCTATGGTTTGAGGAGTATGGCGAGAGCCACCAGAACCCCACTAACCAAAAAATTCATAAGGTCGCCGTTCCTGGGATTTTCTTTTCCGTGGCGGGCTTTTTATGGCTCATTCCGTCGCTATCTGTTGCGGGTGTGAACATAGCGCCGTATTTCATCGTGCTGGCATTTGTGCTGGGTTTCTACGCCATGATGTCAATCAAAGCATTCATCGTGATGACGGCTTTCTCCATGTTTTGTACTCTGATCTTAGTCCAGCTTCAACATGCCCAAGTGAGCGTGTTTGTGTTGTCATCGGCACTGTTTATCCCACTCTGGATACTGCAATTCGTTGGCCATCATATCGAGGGTAAAAAACCGTCTTTCTTTAAGGATATTCAGTTCTTACTCATTGGGCCGGCGTGGGTTTTTCATTTCTTCTTCCCTCTTACGAAACACGACAGTTAGTTTTTAACCCCTCAAAAAAGGCAAAAAAAATCCCAACCACCGATGATTGTGAGTTGGGCTGCTATCTTAGCTAAAAGAGAATGTTTACACGTGTTTATCCAAATAACCTGACATTCACTGTTTTTTCATCGTTAGGCTATCCAGAGAGTTAATCACTACATTCACGAGACTGTTTTCTGTTTATGCTGAATGTAATCAGCGCCAATGTACGGGAGGGTTGGTACTGATTTGTTTACATCTTGGTCACATAAAGTTTGGCTAAACGTGAAAGCGCTTTCAATGAAAAGATGATATTTGAACAAATTGCATAAATTAGAATGAATGAAGAATGAGTTTTACGAGGGTTTTGTTTGAAAAATTTACATTTAAAAGAATGAGTTTGTAACGAGAACAATAAAAATCCCTTGTCTAATACATTGAATATTTTAGATTCTATTCATTTAGACAAGGGTAAAGTGGTTTATTTTACCCTTATTTTAGTCTTAGTTTGTTGTTTGAAAGTGGGGTTTCAAATAGCTTTCTCCATGCCGACGGTGAGATACCAAATGATTTTTTAAAGTGATGTCGTAAGGTGACAGCATTATTGAACCCACAAGCGTCTGCAATTTGCTCGACGGACTGAGTGGTTGATTCGAGCAACTGCTGACAATGCGACAATCTTGCGTGCGATTTACACGCAATCTCTACACACATAGCACTGACACTCAGTGAATCATTGCTATCTTATCAAAATTTGAAATTCAACTAAGTTGCTGAATGTAATTAAATTAATGGAGATTGTTCAGTTTTGACGAAAGGTCAATTCTGTTTATGTCTGTTTTTTGTGTTGGAGGGCATCTGTATCTTATTGACTGGGATTTTATGTCCTAAATGTCTTATTCATAGTGCACCAAAAGGAGGCAATGAGTCGTGCTACGAAAAACAACAAAAATGTAGCCAATGGATATCTGACAAAAAGGGGAGAACTGAATGTCACTACCTACGCAGGCGAGTATGGGCCAAAGAATGCCTGCGCTGTTTATCGGGCACGGGACGCCGATTTATACGTTATCTGAAAACCGTTACACGAATGCTTGGAAACAAATCGCAAGAGGCATGGCAGTGCCTAAGGCAATCTTATGCATTTCCGCACATTGGATGACACGCGGCACGCGCATTACAACAGCCGACTATCCAAAAACGATCTACGATTTTGGGCCCATCGATACGAGGCTCAACGTCATTGAATACAAAGCTCCTGGTGCGCCGTCGTTAGCTAGAGACATTGCAGGACGTCTCCCGTTCGACATTGAGCTAGATGAAGGATGGGGAATCGATCATGGTGCATGGACGGTACTTCGGCACATGTATCCAGATGCAAATGTCCCTGTTGTACAAATGAGTTTGGACATGAATTTGTCGGCGCGAGAGCATTTTGAACGCGGCAAAGCACTCGACTTTTTGCGTTATGAAAATGTTCTCATTCTCGCGAGTGGCAACATTGTCCATAACCTCACAGTGATCGATCCTCGCGAAGATCACGCTTACCCGTGGGCGTTGCATGCGGACGCAAAAATGGCGCATCACATGGTGCAAAACGACATCGAGTCTCTGATCGATTACAGTTCATTGGGGGAAGACATCGAACTCGCGATTCCTACCCCCGAGCATTACTGGCCGTTGTTGTATGCGCTGGGCGCGAAGAATGATGACGATATATTGAGTTTTCCTGTGATGGGTATTTCTCATGGCAGCAACAGCATGCGCTCGGTGCTGATCAGCCCTCAATAGTGTCGCCTTCATCTTGATGAATACTTTCGCGTGAAAACGAAAAGCCCCATTATTGCTAATGGGGCTTTTTAGTAGGCTTGCGTTTATCTCGAGCTATCTTACGAAAAACATGGGCGGGTTATGCGCCAATCACGCCGCCGTCTTTGCGTGTAATTCGCATGACAGTCGAACGCGGGATTGCATTGCCACCTTCTGGGAAATGGGAAGGCGCGAGACCTTCACCTGGGTGTTGAATACCGACAAACATGGTTTTGTAATCGGGTGAGAATGTCAGCCCCGTGACTTCACATGCGATAGGGCCTGTTAAGAAACGGCGAATTTCCCCTGTTTTTGGATCCGCACACAGCATTTGATTGTTACCCATGCCTGCGAAGTTGTCTTTGTTCGAATATTTGCCGTCCGTCATGATCCACATGCGCCCAGCCGCATCAAACCCTAAGCCATCAGGGCTGTTGAACATGTTGTCCTTGTTAACGTTATCCGTTCCGGCCATCAAGCCTTTGTGTACTTCCGGGTTACCTGCCATCACGAACAGATCCCAATCGAAGTCTGTCGCCGTGTGGTCGCCACCTTTTGGTTCCCATCGAATGATGTGTCCATAAGGGTTTTCAACGCGTGGATTGGCAACATTAACCGGTTGTGTGTCTTTCACACCACGGTATTTGTTGTTGGTTAGCGTACAGAAAACGTGTTTGTTATCTGGGTGAACGGCAACCCATTCAGGGCGATCCATGGTGGTTGCGCCAACATGTGTTGCGGCTTTACGTGCAAAGATCATCACTTCGGCTTGGCTGTTGAAGCCGTTTTCAGGCGTGAGGCCATTTTTACCGAAGGTCAGCTCTAGCCATTGGCCGTTGCCTTTAAGCTCGCCTTCTTTTCCGTCCAGTTTTGCAACGTAAAGCGTGCCTTCTTCCAAAAGGTCTAGGTTGGAACTGTGGGTACCAGGCTTATATTTGTTTTTAGAAACAAATTTGTACAGATGCTCACCGCGTTCATCATCACCCAGATACACAACAACGTGGCCGTCATCGTTGATCGCCATCGCGGCGTTTTCATGCTTAAAACGGCCCAGTGTAGAGCGTTTCTTCGGTGTTGAATTTGGGTTCATTGGATCGATTTCGACAACCCAACCAAAACGGTTTGGCTCGTTGGGTGTTTTCGCGATATCGAAGCGATCATCGTGTTTCCACCAGTCATAGCCCCAGTCTTTCTCTTTTACACCGTAACGTTTGTATTCGTCTGTTAACTCAACCTCTTTAGACGCAGCAAAGTAACCATTGAAGTTTTCTTCACAGGCAAGATAGGTCCCCCATGGGGTTTGACCGTTTGCGCAGTTGTTGTATGTGCCCAGTATTTTCGTTCCTGTTGGGTCATCTTTGGTTTTCAATAAATCATGACCCGCCGCTGGACCTGTCATTTCCATGGGCGTATAGGCGGTGAGTTTGCGATTTAGCCGACCTTCAGTGTTCACTTGCCACTTGCCGTCTTTTTTGACCAATTCAACGATAGAGACGGCGTGAGCAGCCTGAGATTTGCGCACATCATCAGCAGAAATATTTTCGCCTTGGTGTGGATATAGGTACTCGTTATTGGTGTATTCGTTGTTTGCCACTAAAACTGCACGTGTGTCTGAGATAGGGAAAAAGGTCATGCCGTCGGTGTTATCGCCGTATTGCATTTCTTGTGCTTTTGAGTCGTTGCTTTGGCTGAACTTAGGCGAGTTAGCAAACAGTGCATCACCCCAAGAGATCAGCGGCTCTGCCACATAACCTTTAGGAACGATGACTGTATCTGCCGTTGAAATTGGGATGGCTTCAAAGCCCATAAGTTCGCTTTTTTTCATTGTACCGGCAACGGCTTGTGCTACCGGAGTCGCAGCAAAAAAAGCCACCGTGCCAGCTGCGCCAGTAGCACGCAGGAAGTTACGGCGATTCATCGCAGCATCAATGAAACGATTAAATGCAGGCTCGCTGTCTAGCGGGCGTTGGTCGTCATGTTGATTATATTCGCTCACGTTGTCTTCCTTTACTTTCTGTATTTAAGGGGGAATTTCTTATCGTTATGGCTGCGGATTTTGGTTCTACATTGTTAACTATTGGTGACAAGTCGATGAAGAAAACATGTCAACTATCGCCTTTGTCGCCTAGCCAGAAATAAACGGGCCATTTAAATATGCACCAAGATGCGCAAAGAGATAAATACTGTGATATTGGAGGGGTTAAGCGATATCTAATCCAATATCGAGCCGAGTATAGGATGTTGAGAACGGCGACAGTGTATCGAAAGTTGAAGAGCTGATGATGGATTTTTGAGCATCTGTTCGAATGCGTTCATTGATTTCGTGCATTTCTAACGCGTATCGCTATGATGCCGCTAGAAAAGGAGAAGTCGAATGTTACTACGCTATTTTATTGCTTTATCAGTATTTTTTACCTCGTTACCCCTATCGGCGGACATGCCTGTAGGAAACTCGGATTTGGGGCAAAACAAGGCTTACTCCTGTCAATTTTGTCATGGTGTAACGGGGTATAGTCAGCGCGATGATTATCCGCACCTGAACGGTCAAAATGCGCAATACTTGTTTAGCGCCATGCAAGGTTATCAGCAGAGCGAGCGTGGCGGTGTCATGGCGAAAATGATGCAGCAACAGCTTTCTGCTTTAAATGATCAAGATTTGGCGGATATCGCTACATTTTATGCCGTTCAGAAGGCCGGAAAACCTAGCGCGGAATGAGAGATATTGCTTAGCCAGAGTTTGGCTGATAATGTTCGCTGCAATTGATGTTTGAGGAAAATATACATGGCAACCATTTGGGTCGATGCTGATGCATGTCCGGCAGTGATTAAAGAAGTGCTTTTTAGAGCCGCAGACAGAACCCAAACGCCTGTGGTGCTTGTTGCAAACCAAGGGCTAAGAACGCCTCCTTCGCGTTATATATCTAGTCTCCAAGTTGAAAAAGGGTTTGATGTCGCGGATGACGAAATCGTCAAGCGTGTTGAAGTGGGGGATTTGGTGATCACCGCTGATATTCCTTTGGCTGCTGAAGTGATTGAGCAAAAAGCGTTAGCGTTAAACCCGCGCGGTGAGCTGTATACGCTAGAGAATATTCGACAACGTCTTAACATGCGTGACTTCATGGATACTATGCGTTCGAGTGGTGTGCAGATGGGGGGGCCTGCTGCACTGAGTCAGCAAGATCGCCAGAAATTTGCCAATGAATTGGATAAGTTTTTGCAGCGTAGCAAACGTTGAGACACAAAGAAAAAGTAAAAAGGGGAGCGACATGTCGCTCCCCTTTTTTGTTGTGTTTTAGTTAGCAACCATTGGTGCAGATTACACTAGGGTTGGAACCGTATTGAGCTTTTGTACCGCGTCGGATGTTATAAGTTCTGCCGCCGTAGTGAAGTTTGCCCCATGCGACCTGCCCATCATACATTCTTAATTCAGTGTTACTGTCGCCATAATAGAATCCTCCAGTAGATGTGATTGTATGCCAGCGTGATCCTGAACCATTCACAATAATTTCGAGTCTAATTCCGCCCGGAGGGAGGCTATAACCGCTATTGATGTAAGCATGTATACCTCGAATAAGGGCTGGGTTTCGACCTTGGCTGCCATGCCAAGCAACACCCGAACCCTCGGCAATAGACTGAACTACTTCATAGTAGTCAGGATCGTTATCAACGATGGTGACGTTAGCAGTGCCAAGATCACTCTTATCGTCATTGATCCACGCCTGCATCGTGAAGTATTCATTGTCCTCATGGGTTGAATCATTCACTGTTGGCACGCCAATGCGCACTGAAGTAACACCTTGTGGCATGGTGACCGCAGTGAGAGTTGAAGAAATCGTCGCCGATGCTGTAGTGCCATCTGAATAGAGTAACTCAACTGTATTGCGGTAGTCGCTGTTCAAAAGCGCGCTGCCATTTTTAAGCGCTAAACGAATCTGAGTCGTTGCGTTCGCTGTTTCCTTATCAAATGACGCAGTGAAGTAAGCTGTGGAGCCTTCACTCACTGAACCTGCATTAGCAGCAAAGCCAGACACTTCTGGTTTTGAATCGCTAGGGAATACAGTTTTCTCGTAACAGGTATGGTCTTCAGACGTCACGGTTGCCATGGCACTGATACGGCTCGGGAAGAGACCAACACGCTTTTTCTCACCTGTAGATGGTTTAATGCGGTAAAGAATGTTGCTGTTTACGTTGCCGGAAACATTTTGATTTTTTGCCGCAATAAGCATTTGTCCATTTTGGTCCAACGTTGCTGCTGCAATGAAATCGACGAAATGGAAGGCTTTAAATGTTTGTGCGCCCGTGGTCGTATTGATAGAGAATGTACGGCCATTTGTGACAAACAAGAGTTCACCATCTTGGAAGACGAAATCCCCCCAGTTTGAAAATCCGCCATTCTTTAAGCCAGAGTCAAAATTACCCAGATGAGTGATTGCCCCTGTCACCGGGTCAACGCTGAAAATGGTTTGAGAATCTGATGCGAAAAGCTCCCCTGAGTCAGGATCAAAGGCCATGCGCAAAATCTGCTTCTTCACCGTTGGGCCGTTCACATGATTGCCTGTCGCTGGATCGAAATAGGCCAGTTGAAATGCTTCTATGGTTTTAGCGTGGAGATCTAAGCTCTTCAACTCTTCAGCAGTTACGTCATTTTGAGCACCAGTCACATGATATGACGTCGGCTGAGGCGCATTGGTGTAATAGAGACGGTCAGTGATTCGATCGTACGACATGCTTGAAGCACTAAACAGTGCACGCGAATTATATGCGCTGCGGTCAGACGCATCAGCACTGTACAAGCTGCCCATTACTTCGGCCTCTTGTACATCTAACAGCAGTCCAACATGGCCGCGACCAGCGTTCATTGAATAAACATTACCTGCACAATTTGCGGCTGCTTGAGCAGAAACGAAGGTGCTCGCGATTATTGCTGTTGAGATCAACGTTTTCTTCATGTTCATATAAAATCCCTTTACCCAAAAAGTTAACCTTTCATCATGTGGTGCGTCGCTACTCAGCTTCATGGCTTTGATGAGGACCGACGTTAGATACACTTGAAAGGTTTTCGGTGCTAGGGCAATGCATTGCCCAGCAGATGACGAGAGAATATGTAACTCACTAAACAATTACTGTCTCATTAATGAGGCGTTTTGATTTTTGATATTATTTAACGAGAACTTCATAGGAGTGTTGTGGTTTTAGGATGAGTAAAGTTTGTGTTTTCATTACCAGATGGCTGTTTGCATATATTGATTTACGATGAGTAAAGTATGAGTTGTGAGATTTTTATCTCACTTTGCCTTTCTCTGAATATCACTAATTAATCATTTAGGTTTTACTAATGTATTCATAGATGTGGGGAATAGCGCTTGTTTTAAACGGTGGGGTGATAATGCGCTAATGTTTGTCAAAATAGTTTTTTCTTCTGATATATTTGTCCATAAAGTGATACGAAATCGGGCGCAGTAGCCAACTTATTAGTACTCGAAAAATACGAATTAAAGACGGCATATTGCGATAGATTTTATCGTTGTGTAGCCAAAGTAACTCGCCAACATGCCAAAAAAGCAGGGGAATACCTGGCAGAAACGTCACCATGTCAACATCGCAACAAATACGATAGGTTTTTGCATTTAAACGGTATCGTTTTTTGAAATTCCAATACCCTGTTGCTGGCTGTCCAAACGTGACGATACGTTTAATGCAATTGGGATAGGTTTGCTCCAAGATTTCGCCCGCGATGATTGCCATGCTTCCACCTGATGAATGCCCCGTGAAAGACAATCGCTTGCCTTGCTCGATCAGAGGAAGCAGACAGTGCTCTAACTTTTCCATTACAGAATGTCCATTTAACGCTGAGCGTTCTCTTGAGTGAACAAGGTCGGCTTGCAACCCTGCAGGCAGGTTCGCGATATCACGATGGCGATTGATCCTTCTCGGTATACTGGGTTGTCGAAGCAAAAAGTGGAATCCCCAATGCACATATCCCGCATGTTTAGGTGCATCAACGCGGGTGGGGATGAAGACCAAATTTAACAGCCAATCCCACACACTTTGCGATCCTTTAAATACCACCACCGCATCTCCTTCGTCTCGCCACAATACGCGAATGATGGTTTTTCCCCATCGATTGTGGATATCAATGCGGCCATCTGGTGAAAATCCATAGCGTTCATGATCGAAGACTTTTGGGTAAGCATCTCGACACAGTATGGCGTAGCGTTCGTATTGGTAGCGTTTGAGTCTTTTCACCAGAACCTAAATGAGTGAGAGCATAGTGTTTAGTGTAATAGAGAAAAATGACGAAACTGCGACAGAGAAAAGTGTGAAGGTCGAAATAGGGGGAGTCTACACGAAACGAAAAGACTGCAAGATTAGCAGTCTTTTTTGTGTTTTACGGAGATAAGTCGCTGGTGGGCTTAGTCGTAGTGCTGCAAAAATGGTGCGCTATGGCTACTGTAAGTCAGTGCCTTGATCGCGCCGTGGTTTCGGATTAACCATTCTGCTTTTGTACAGTTACCAATGCCTATGATGGCTTGCACGAGGAGCTTAAAATCTCTTAACCAGCGGTCTTTCTGATCTTCACTCCAATCATCTCGATACACTTCTAAATAGTGCTCAACCCACCAATACGAACCACGAATGAAACCCGCAACGATTTGGGTCGCAGGTTGAATTTGATCATCATTGCCATCAATGGCGTAGTCATCCGCCAGTGGTTTGCCTTGTGAAAACGCGGCGTAGTTAATGCAGTACTTGAATAACGCCAACTGAAGAGAAGACGCGGAATCGTAGTGGGTTAATGGCAAGGTCGTCACTGGTAGGTGTTTATTGTTGCTGCGGAAAAGCTCTACCGTGCGTTTACCGGGTAGCAGCCTTTCAATGACGAAAAACAAATCGATACTGATCAGTTTGTTGCTCAACGTAAAATCCTTGATTGATGCTTTGCAATGGCGAATCTAAAGGCAGGCCGAAAAAAATTGAGCAAAGACATGATTTTTAACACGATAAGTGAAGCATACTCTCTCGCTTCAAAAAACGGAATGTCTTTGCTGTGCCACAGCGTTAGCCCGTGACCCAAGCATAAAGATAACTGTGCGTTGCTAAACAAATAAATGCACATTCACTCGCCTTTCCTGCAGTAAAAGAACGTCACACTCGCAAACTTTGTAATGGCGCTGTTAAGAACGTTTCCTTCGGAACATGAGCGACATTAATAAGCGCGCATATTGTTTAATAATTAGTCGCTTAGCAATGAACCTCATGGAAGGAGATGACATGAAAACTATCCTCGCAGGCGCGGTATTGAGCGCGTGTATAGCGACGCCAATTTTCGCCGAAAACAACATAGTGGGTGGGTATTTCGCAGATTGGCAATATGCCAACCTTGACAATCCGTATACCGTTGCGGATATTCCCGCGGATAAGATGACGCATGTTATATACGCATTTTTAAGTATGTGTGGGCCTCACAATAGTGCGTCAGAGTTGGTTCAAAAGCAGGTAGAAACTGCGTGCAAGGGGAAAGCACCATTCTCTGCTGTGGTTGTCGATCAAGAAGCCGCGTTGGAAATCGATTTTGGTTCGGTGTCGGTGGACGTTCCGTTTAAAGGCCACTTTGCGCAGTTAGCGCAGCTTAAAAAAGACAACCCAGATATCACCATTTTACCGTCCTTCGGCGGGTGGACCATGTCTGAACCTTTCCATGCAATGGCCAAAGATGATGATGCTATTAAGCACTTCGCTAAATCTGCGGTGGCACTCATTGCCGAGTATGATTTCTTCGGCGGTATTGATCTTGACTGGGAGTACCCGGGTGGTGGTGGCTTAACAACGTCTCCTTGGAACCCTGAAACTAAGCTAACAGATGAACAAAAAGCCTCTGAGCGTGAAGCATTCACCACGTTAATCACAGCATTGCGCTCGGAGTTAGATGCATTGAAAGCAGAAACCGGCCAAGACTATGAATTGTCTTCTGCTGTTGGCGTTGGGCCAAAAGCGGCACAAATCGATTGGCCGTCTGTTGCCCCTATGATGGATAACATGTTTGCCATGACCTATGACTTCTTGGGAGGGTGGGGAACCCAAACTGGCCATTTGACGAACCTCCACGCAACCGAGCGAAGCTGGTGGGGAATGGGGGCGGATGTGTTTGTTAATCAGATGATTGAAAACGGCATTCCAAAAGAGAAATTGGTATTGGGTGCGGCGTTTTACGGCCGTGGTTGGGAAGGCTCTCAATTTGATGGCAGCTTGCCTACGAGCGACTTAGCGTCGGAAAAGGGGGCGAGCTTTGGAACGGGTGAGCCGGGTTACTTCATGTATTGGGATTTGAAAACCAATTATACCGCTGAACAAGGTTATCAGTATGGCTACGATGAAGAATCGCAAGCCCCTTATTTGTGGAACTCTGAGAAGAAAGTGTTTATCTCATTTGAAGATGTGCGTTCTGTGAAAGCCAAAGCTGAATGGGCGAAGCAGCAGGGGTTAGCGGGTGTCTTTACGTGGGAGTTGTCAGGCGACCCGACTGACGAACTCACAGACGCTATGTATCAAGTGTTGCACAGTAAAACCGCCAAGAAATAAACCCAACCTACCGGGGTGCATTCACCCAAGTATGTTGAGATTACCAAGTATGTTGATATTACTTAGTAATAATAAAGCCGACGAATACGTCGGCTTTATTTTGCCTCTCTGAAATAGGGGTAAATATTTTCCCACTTCCCACCTCCCACTTCCCACTTCCCACTTAAAGCAATCCGTGTTTTTGCTTTATCTCGTTTACCCGTTTCCTATTTTGTTTAAGAAATTGATTAAACTCCACAATCATACCGGGGTATAGCTTGGTGGATAGGTGACGTGTGCCAGTAACGTGAGGCAATGTTTGACTCATCGACATGGGCGTTTGGTTGTCTTGATGGCTCACTTGATTTCTCATCACCGCCAGGTTGGTGTAGATGCCATCAATACGGCCTGTTGCAAGCATCTTTAAGAGTGGCTCTAAGCTTCGTGTTTCGAATACTTCAATGTGTTTCTCTTTTATGTCTTTGAGGTAGGGCAACGGCGTAAAGCCTGCGATCATCCCGAGTTTGCTTAACGCGTTGCGCTGAATTGGCTTGTTCTTGTTTAACACGATGACGCCATCAACAAAGGAGACGATCGGG
The DNA here is from genome assembly GCF_900115495.1 of Enterovibrio norvegicus DSM 15893. GTDB lineage: Bacteria > Pseudomonadota > Gammaproteobacteria > Enterobacterales > Vibrionaceae > Enterovibrio > Enterovibrio norvegicus. The sequence continues at coordinate 189,517 of NZ_FOWR01000004.1, forward strand.
TCGCTGTACAGAATATTGTGACCTTCTTTTTGCGTCGCACTCCATTTGGCATTGTCGGGGTATTTAAAATCTACCGCCCCATCGAGAAAGTGACGGTATAGGCGCTTAATTGGAAGCGCCATGTATACAAATTCATAGCCATAATCTTGTGCGAAAGCATCCAATAACTCTCTATTAAAACCAGAATAGGTGTTGTCGACGAAGGAAGAGTAGGGGGAGTAATCATGAAAATTCTGGACACCGACGACAAACCGTTTGGCATCTTGATCTTTAGCGTTGGCTAATGAGCTTACAAAAATAAGTGAATAGCATACCAATGCATATGGAAAAGTCTTTAGTTTCATGCGCTTTAAGAAAAGTAAGGCCATAAACTGAGTATAGACAACATCAAAGATTCGTTTGATGAAATGCGTATTTTCATTGGAGAGGTAGGAAGAAAAGCGTGGAGCCCATAAAAACAAAACCCCCGCGACTGTGGGGGGTTGTCTATTTTAGCAAGCAAAGGTGACTTCGTTTTTTCTTTTATGGACTGACTATAATGCTGAGTTCTAAGGCTGTCCAATACTCTTGGCAGTGAGTTTTAATCATGGGCAGGTAGTCACTTTTTTTATGTAATGCGTTTTGTTGCATAATTAATTTGTCGCTGTGAATCGAAAATGTTCACGTTTTCTGGGCAAAATTAGTATTTTATGCTTGTTAGGATAACTTTACACTTTGTCTCTATGGCAGCGAAATCGAAACATTATTGTGTAGGATGCAATCGCAATATTTGGCCGTTGGATGCGTCTGTTAGCAGGTAGATTTTCCCTCCTGGCCCTTCAACCACATCACGAATTCGACCGTATTTGCCATCCAACATGCGTTCTTCATTCACAATGATGCCATTTTCGATATCAAGTCTGACTAAGAGGCCAAACTTCAACGAACCCAGCAGTAAATCTCCTTGCCATTCTGGGAAAGTGTCGCCTTGCACGATTGTTAAGCCGGATGGCGCAATGGAAGGCACCCAGAAATGAAGAGGTTGTTCCATGCCTTCAGCGTGCGTACCCTTACCGATCTTTGAGCCCGTGCCGTAATTCACGCCATACGTGATGGTCGGCCAGCCGTAATTTGCACCCGCTTCAATGGTATTTACTTCATCGCCACCTTGGGGACCATGCTCGTGTGTCCAAAGCGTGTTTGTTTTTGGATCTAACGTCATACCTTGAATGTTTCGGTGCCCGTAACTGAATATCTCTGGCTTTGTGCCATCGCTGGTGGCGGTGCTTTGAGCGTAAAACGGGTTATCAATCGGTGTGCTGCCATCTAAATTTAAACGAATGACGCTGCCGATATGAGAATCAAGGTGCTGGGCTTTATCTCGATTTCCACGATCACCGAGCGCGATATAAAGATGCTTATCGGTGGTCAGCAGGCGGCCACCGAAATGACGCCCTCCGGCAAAGCGAGGGGCAGTTTGGAAGATCGTAGTGATATCGGAGAGAGCGTTTCCTTGGAGCTTGGCGCGGATCACGCTCGTGCCTGCTTTGCTGAATTGTCCTTCCTCGGAAAAGGCGAGATAAACAATCTTGTTTGTGCTGAAATCAGGCGAGAGGGCGAGTCCCAGTAAGCCGCCTTGCCCTTTATATACCAAGCCTTCTGGTAATCCCGACACATGTGAAACATCGCCTTTATCAGATACGCGCTTTAACACGCCGTTTCGCTCGGAAACCAAGATATCGCCTTCTGGCAGAAACACCATCGACCACGGGTGGTTAAGCCCTGTAGCCAAGACATCAATGTTCAACGTATGTTTTTGCGTGTTTACCGTATCGGCGTTTGTCGGTGCTGCGAGAAGCCATAGGGATAACAAAGAAAAGTAATGCGCGTGTGAGAGAAGGCGGGATAGGCAAGCCATGTGTTTTCACCTCTTAACGTAGACAATGGCTGATTGTCTGCAACCCTTAACGCACTGCGAATATGGCAGTGCTGTGGATTTCTCAGCATTGGAGAATCTACATATTGGGCATGCCATCAACGCATTCGTTCAATGTGCATGCCCTTATTGATGACTGGCTCAATGATAGATTTATTGAGCCTATTTATTTTAATTCGAACCGATTTGTTTTTTCGAACCAATATATTGTGGCGCTAACGTCAGCGTTAGCTGAAATGTTGCGCGAATCGGAACTTCAAGCGACGAAGCTGGCGAGCGAAGCGTTCGGAGCGCTGCATCATCGATAATGCCTCTTCTGGTGCCTCTGTCGTTGTGTCGCCATCAATTTGACCTTCTGGCAATTCAACACGGTTTCGTCCGTGCTGTTTTGCACGGTAAAGCAGTTTGTCGACGTCACTGTAGAGTTCAGACAGAGACTGCTTTGCGCTGACCGGATGCACGCCGAAACTCGCTGTCACGCCAAATTGGTCCCCTTGCTCGCTGTGGAAAGAAAGCTCACTTATACGTAGCCTTAAATCTTCCGCAATGACAGCCGCTTGTTCGAGTTGGCTGTTTGGCAACAGCAACATAAACTCTTCACCGCCGACTCTGGCGCAAATATCGTCGCGCCGTAAATTATTGCGGAACATCTCAGCTACTCCGATCAGGACTTTGTCCCCAACAGGGTGGCCATATGTGTCGTTGACGCGCTTAAAGAAATCCACGTCAAGCAGCAAGCAACTGACATCGGCGTTGCTGGACACCATGTCTTTTTGCATGGTCTCTAGCTGAGAATTGAAATACCGACGATTGAACAGCCCTGTGAGGCTATCAGTGTTGGCAATCTCACCCCAGCGAATGCGGCGGCGGTTAATACCAAAGGCAACCAAACTCGCCAATATGGTGGCGCTGATACCTGCAATCACAAGAACGTTTAAGTACTCAACTTGTTGTTCATTGGTCTTGATTTCAAGGGTGTGAAGCACGTTGTTCCAACTTAAATTTTGGTTCTCTGCTTTCAACTTTTCTAAGTTAAACAGCATTTGTTGGCGTTCAAGGTTATCTACCTGCTCATCTGAGCTGAACGTGGAGAATCGGTCTTGGTAGCCGAGTAAGGTCTGGTATGCGTTTTTGTAGTCCTCTAGTCCAAAATAGGCTTTGGATGCAACGAGGTATAACGCAAGTTCTGTGCGATAGAGGCGGCTGAGTGTCTCTTGATCTTTAATCAAAGGCGTGACTTGATCGATGGCCGCTTGGAAGTTGTTATTGAGTAATTGCTCGTTCGCTTTGAGGTGATTGTATTTGCTGATGTAGTAGCGAATGGTTTCACGGTCTCGTAGGTTATCTGTCGCACGCAGATAGCGAATCATGTTCTTGGTGTCACCCGCTTGTAGCAAGAGATCGGCAATTTGGAGGTTAATGCGAAAGCGGTGAGAACCGTCTCCCAATACTTGGGCGATTTGCAGCGCCTGTTTGTACTCGATCAGTGCTTTTTTATTGTCGCCTTGTTTTCTGGCAAGTTCTGCCATGTCGAGTTTGACCAAGAGTTGGTTAAACGACATCTTTCTTGAGCGGAAGAATTGATACGACTGGTCGAGTAACACAGAGGCTTTATCAAACCCATTGAGTTGCACGAGAACGCTGCCTAAGTTTGACGCAATGCGTTCTATCAACATGTCATTGTCTGTTTCTTTGGCGGCATCTAATGAGCTCATTAGCGCGGCCATCGAAATGTCGTACTCGTTTTGTGCTTTGTATGCCTGACCTTTTACCAAGAGTATTTCTGCTGTTACCGCTGGATCGCTCAAGGTTTCAGATTCAGCGAGCAGGGCATCTAATTGTTGCAAAGCGGAGGTTTCGTCTCCTTGCATGATAAAGGCTTGGCTTAATCGCAATTCAAGGCGATAAAGCTCTGCTTTAAGTAATGGGTCAGTTTTCGCTAGCTCAATCCCCCTATTGGCAGCAATGACAGCTTGTTCTGGTGAATTGAGAAGAATATCAACCGTGGCTTTTTGCAGATAATAACGAACGAGCAAAGGGAGTGGCTGGTTCTCATTCAGCTCCACTTTTTCTAGGTCGGACAACAGAGCGCGTGCCTTTATTGGCACCGAGTAAAGAATCGATTGAACGCCATTCAGCGTTTTTTCAAATGAACGTGTTTTTTCAACGGCAGTACTAGAAAAACTGATAAAAATCAGTACGGCAAGAATAACCGGACGGAAAAAAAATGTAGGCATTGGTAGAACTTCCTTGCGCATAAACGGTGGAATTAACTTGTTTTTTTTATGGTTATCTAGCGTACCCAACTCATTGCACAAACTTTGTATCATTTTTGAGTCGAATGTGTATAAAATCGAAATGGCGCTCGTTAAGCGTAGATAGAGATACTGTCTTTTTCATGGGGCTATGTGCAGAAATCGCGAGGAGCAGAGATTGAACAAAACAATTGGAGGAATGACTTGCACCATTTATCGGGAAATGGTGCAAGGAAAACACCAATTATTGAGTAAGTTGCGAGTAAATCTCGTCTTTCAGTTGAGCACGGCGCATTTTTAAACTGCGAAACGTGGCGTCGTCAGTTGGTACGTTGCCAGATTCAAGGCCTCGGATTTTGTGGTCAAGATCGTGGTATTCATCGACTTTTGCACCGAAGACTTCATCTGCCATTTTCAGTTCGTGGATTTTGTCTTTGTATTCAGGGAACTCAAACATCAATGCGTGGTTTTCGCCTAACATAACATCTCCTTTAACCGATCCAGCCAATGCCCGTTGGGCTAGGCGATATTTCTTTGGTGTGTTCTTCCCAGTTTCGATCAACATCGAGTTTGGTGAACAGCCTCTCTTCTTAAGCTTCAGCGCGTAAACGCCACAAGCAAAAAATCGGGTTACAGAAATCACTTCACTGATTTGAGAATAGGGACAAAATGAGAAGGATTCTAGTATTCGGCAAAAGGGATGAAGCGGTTTTCTTGAAAGTGAAACGCGATAAGCGCAAACAACCTCAAGATGCGAGATTCAACGAGATATCAGTAGGTTCGATTCTTGTTGAGGCAGCACCTTGAGGTTGCGAAGGAATCGCGTTATTTCAGTAAGGAATGTCGATATTTATTCAGGTTGGCGTTTGTCTTTGATGGACTCAGCTTCTTTTTTCAGAAGAAGGATACGTCCAAAACCTAGCTTGTTGAAATAGCTATCACGGTGGTTTCGAACTGCTTTTGTATCCGCCACCATCTCAAGCTGAAGCTCCATTTTCAGGAAATTAGTCAAATCAATGCCTTCAGCTTCAGCCGCGGCTTCGTGCGCAGAGCGGTGCTGTTGATAAGAAAACGTAATGACTTTGGTTTCGCCTTTATAAGTGTATTGCAGTTGGCGTGACATATCGGCACCTGTAGCGTGTAGCAAAAATTAAGGTTGCGGAGTATTTCGCAGCCTTGTCATCAAGTCAATCCTGCCTCGCCGATTCGCGGCGAATTTATACCTTCCCGACTGGGCTGAGCGTACGAATCAGACTAGGGGTATTGACGATCCGATTCTACGGATAAGGCTTCTTGTTCGTCTTCTGTGGGTAGAAAGGCGATTTCTTCCCCTCTGCCAGTGAGCAACCCAATGCGTGATGGAGAACCATCAGCATGCAGGTGAACTTCGCCGATGGCACTTCGGTTTAGCAAAAACTGATTGCTGCCATTGTCTGGGCATCGGCGTTCTATACGCATGCGCTTGCGGCGTGTAAACACATTTAGCGGCGACTCAGGCCAGAACAATTTGCGATCAAACCATTCGAAAAGTGACAAGTAAGGCTCTGGGAATTGGTTTCTAAACCCGCTGCAGGTAATTTGCCAAATTCTCGGGCTGCCTTTACGAAAACGCAGGCGAATGTCATACGCGAATGAGTAATGCACATCCCCTGACAGAATAACGAAGTTTTTCGGTGTTTTAGGGTGTTTGAAGATGTTCAAAAGGGCATTGGCTGAACCTGGGTGGGCCATCCAGTTCTCGGAATCTGTCGCAAGCGGTTGCCCGCAAAATGTCACGATACGTTGCATGGTTTCAATGAACTTCACACCAAACATCGGCGCGGGAGAAACAACGACAACGGCGTCATTGTTAAAGACGTCTTGTTGGAAATCCATCAAAGATTCCCAATCCATCAAGCCTGACGGTTTGTTATTACTGGATTCTGAGCGCCAGCGCCTCGTACGTGTGTCAATCACCACCACTTTGGGTGATGTTGGAATGGTGTATTGCCATTGCTCAAAATGTTGAAACAAGGCAATGACCTCGTTCAAGTGCGCGCTGTTTGGCGTTGCAGTAAACCTTGTGACGGTTTGCCAGAAAGACGATGAAAATGCGGCGGGGTTGTTCCCCCAACCCTGACAGAAGAAATATCCCAGCATGCCATTGTTGATGATGGCATGCGCAAAGGGAGATTCGTAAATTGCGCGTTCCCAACCCACCGTAAGGTTGAAGTCGTCCGTGATGTCATGATCGTCAAAAATCATGTAAGTCGGAATATGTGCCATCAGGCGCCGAACCTGTGTCAGTCCGGCGCAGAAGGCCTTGAGTTCGGATTTTTGATCGTCCCAGCGTTTGCGTTCCTCGGTCGTCAACGACGGAAATTCATCATTTTCTGCCAAGGTAATGAATGCCCACAGAGAAGGCGACCATACCAGCATGTACATCGCGATGAATTCGTTGAAGCTGATGAGATGATTTTCTGTGGTCCCTGAACTGAAAACAGGCTCAGGTTCCGCCTTGAATAGCCGTTTGAACAACCCATGATTGATGGTTGAGCGAGGCAGCAACGCATCGCGTTGATAAAGCATCGTGGTTTCGGCCAAATCACTGCACGCCGATATTGGCGCGTCTTCAAATGTTTGGTCTCGCATTCCGAGTAAGGTGATGGTCTGTCGAATAGCGGACATTAAGGGTCCGCACACATCATCGGCGTAGATTTGATCCCCCCCCATGATGAGTAGGTCGGCGCGCGCATTCGCATCAAGCCCATTGTTTTTCTTGTCCAATGCAACGAGGGCATCTTCACAGGAGTGGTGAGGGTGACGGCAAGAGCCATGCGCGATGTAATTCGCTTGGGTTGAAATCACAAAGGTAGGACGATCTTCGTTGTCGTAAAGCAACCCTTTGATGTCACGAAGCAAAGAGGTCGCGTTTTCGATGATGTCGTATTCGAGAGGAACGTTAGTCGGAAAGGTGTGCGTATCTGTGAAGGCCGCCATGACGACATGACAATGATCCCCAAGCTCGACCCTCGGTTGTTCAGCGAATGGCGAGACATAAAGGGGGGCATTATCTGAAGGTGCGTAAAGCTGAAAGGTGGCGTCTAAAGGACGTGATGTGATCGCCCACAGGCAAATTTCATTGGCAGTGGTTCTTCTAAGAATGGGGCCTGCTAAAAATAGGGGAAGATCGTTTTGCATCAATCACTCTGTTTCATTCCATCAATAAAGTAACTTTACGTGTGATGAATACAAATGAGTAGCACACAAAGTGTAAATTCTTGCAAATTCCCATCTCAGAACGCTTATAGATGTGAGATGGCCTCTTACTTCGCTGCGAAGACATGCGCCCCGTTTTCTTTGGCTTTCTCCAGCCAAAGAGCAGCGACATCCGTTTCTCCTTCAACCACCAATGCCTGTGCCAATGACACTTGCGCGTGAACATACTCTTGGTGTGCAGAGAGGCTAAGGAAATAGATGCCTTTTTGTATGTCCTTGTCGGTGATGAACCCTTTGACCAGCATGTTTCCCAATGCATATTGTTCTATTGGACTGTCACAAAGCGCGAGATCAAGTACCCATTTGAATTCATCGTAATCAATGCCGTTTTCTTGTTTTTCACCGGTGTAAATACTGCTATTAGCGAGCGGTAAAATGTGGCTGCCATCATCGCAATAGTCGAGATAAAGTGCCGAGAGTTCAAACACCGACCCTTGGCTTACGCCACGGGAAAAATAGCGCATTGCAGCTTTACAGTTAGCTCGCCGAGTGCCATTCCCGTGTAACTGTTTCCAGCCAGAATAGAAATCGCTTTTCAGAAAAGCTGGAGAATAGTTGGTTTCAGATGGGCAAGCACCAGATGAAAAAGCGCCAGATGAAAAAGCGGTAGGTTCATCTGAGCAGGCAGTTAGGCTGATGAACATGAAAGGAAGTATCGACATTTTATTCATACTTCACTCCCTGAATTCAATGTGCGGTAATCGAGTATAAAAATCAGACTCAGACGCTGAGCGTTCTATAAATGGGATTTAGACGTATTTGATTCGCGCTGAATGCTTGGAAAGCTTCTGCCAAATGCAAAAAAGCCACCCGATAGGATAAGGCCGCTCGCTTAAGAGCGAGTGGCTTTTTTCTCTCTGGTTCTGGTTGGATATTTTGCGGGTCTTTTCAACACTGCCCGAGGGTACGCTTTCCTCTTTCTCTTGTTAGGTAATATCAGCCGTTTGCCATTTTCTCTAAGCATTTTTAGTGCATTTGGGACTGCACCAGGACTTCTGCCACTCGCCCAGATAAACTCATCTTGGATGAGATATAGCGCATTGAGGAAGCTTATCCTAAGCGGCTCAACTTTGTGCTCTTTCGCCATCGCTGCCATTTCTAAACGGACGATATTGTAAGACGTCAGGATCCCCCACAACTCCTGATAGATGCCCTCGCTTTTCAAG
>NZ_FOWR01000014.1 GCF_900115495.1 Enterovibrio norvegicus DSM 15893
CTTCATGGCATGGTTTTCCAAACTGACGTCGGCAAACATTTTTTTGAGCTTGGCATTTTCTGCCTCTAGCTCCTTGATGCGCTTCAGTTCAGACGCGTCAAGCCCACCATACTTGGCTTTCCAATTGTAATAAGTTGCGCTGCTGATGCCGTGTTGGCGACAAATATCGTCAACTTTCATGCCTGCGTCGGCTTCTTTGAGGATCGTGACTATCTGTGATTCAGTAAACCGTGACTTCTTCATGATGATCTCCTGCTTTTTCTGTGGCAGAAAACTCCAGTTTAGACTGTCTCAGCATAGGGGAAGTGGACACTTTGGCAAGCAGAGAGACTGCTGCTGATAACAATACAATGTCTTTCAGCAGGAATTGCCCGGGTGCGACTGAGATTGCAGGGAAGCCACCCAAACTTGCTTCGGCTATCGGTGCAGTGAACAATAAGCTAGTGGTAACAGCAAATGTCACTGTCGCGCCAGCCGCACCAATAATGGTGATAGTGCGATGAAACGGAGCAAGCAACAGAGCAACGGCGGTGGCAATTTCAACAGTACCAATCAAGTTAGAAGCACCTTGTAAGCTGAATACGCTATAAAGCCAGTTTGTCAGAGGGCTTGAGGCGACAAGACCTTGGATCGCACCTGCTTCATAACCCGTAAACTTCATGGCACCAATCCATGCCAATACAATGACGATGGAAAAGCGCACTGCATTGTCTGCAATATGGTTGAGTGCGTGAGCGCGTTGGTTGTTGATTCGGCCGTGTACATTATTAATCGTTGTCATGATGCTTCTCCTAACATTTTCGTTTTCTTAATGGGTTGGATTAAACCGCGTTGGTTTGGCTTTCCAGAATTTTTTGAAACTGACCTTTTCTTATTGCGCTTTGTAAGTCGTCGTTACCGCCTACATGAATGTTTCCGACGAAGACTTGCGGCACTGTTCGGCGTTGGCTTCGCGATGTCATTTCATTGAACAATGCTGCGTCATCACTCACTTCAATTTCGCGATAAGCAAGACCCATACGGCCTAGTGTCTGTTTTGCCGCTCGGCAGTGAGGGCAGTAGCTCTTGGTGTAGATTTCAATCATCGGCATGGTTGTGCTCCGTCGTGTTTGTGTATGGTTCTACTTTAGGTGTTGCGCTTCGGACTATCTATGCACAATAATCTTGAATAAATACATCGATCGTATATTGGTAAGGAAGGTACACAATGGAAGTGATGAGCGATATTCTCCGCGCCATCCGCGTGGCGGGCAGTGTGTATTTCTGTAGCCAGGTCGAGGCTCCGTGGACGAAAACGTTTCAGGATTTGGATTACGCCAGCTTCCACATGATTCGCCGTGGCGCATGTTGGGCGAATGTGGATGGGCAGATTGAAAAGCTAGAAGCTGGAGATTTGATTTTCCTCGGCCCCGGTCAAAACCATGTACTTTCCAGCCTTTCACCCGAGAAAAGAAAGCCGGATCTGGATGACACGATCTTACTGCTTTGCTGCTCCTTCAGTTTCTCGCGCACGGCAACAACGCCATTGATGGACGTGTTCCCCCGTATGACGATAGTGCGAGATAAAGACTTTCTCGATCACCCTTGGCTGCGCAGTACCTTTGATCAACTGAGTTCGGAATATATGTCGCAAGGGCCAGGCTCTGAGCTTATCGTCAACAAACTCACGGAGATCATACTGGTTGAGCTCATACGGATTAACTTCGGGCGCAAGCAATCCAGTTCGTTTTTGGATGCACTGAACGACAAACGCATTTCCCGTGCACTGCAACTTCTTCATGATAACCCTGAACAAAGTTGGACATTGGCTGCGGTTGCAAGTCAGATCGGTATGTCGCGTGCAGCTTTTGCTAGTCGGTTTTCTTCCTTGGTTGGTCAGCCAATGTTTGGTTACCTCACCAACCTTAGAATGCAAAAAGCGCAAGAATTACTGCGCGAGTCTTTGCTGCCGGTTTATGAGATTGCAGAACAAGTGGGATACGACTCGGAACGGGCGTTTACGCTCGCTTTTAAAAAACACATTGGAATTACGCCGAGACAGTTTCGGGCGCAGTAAAACGTAGATAGGCACTTTTGGATGATTATCGTGTTGTCAGTTTCACGGTTTCGATTTTTTTGGTTTATAAACCTGCATCGCTTATCAATGGCGATACTCGATTTTCATCTTCCCTTAAAACTTCATCGGTGCATTGGTTTTCACTTCTCTTACTACAAAGAAGGTTCGTGCTTGTCGAACGCCGGGCAGGGCGATGAGGTTTTGTGCGAGGAAGTGGTGATAATCTTCCATGTCTTTCACGCGTAGCCGCAATAAATAGTCAAAATCCCCTGCGACCAAATCACAATCTAGGATGGCATCTAGCACATCAACGGCCGCTTCAAATGCGGCGATGCTCTCTGGTGTTGAACGATCAAGCACGATGCCCACCATCACGAGCGTGTTTAAACCCAAGCGTTTGGGGTCCACCAACGCTCTCACACTTTTGATATAGCCTTCATCAAACAACCTCTGCGTGCGCCGATGGCAGGTTGCCGCGCTCACGTTCACTCTCTGTGCCAGCTCTGCGTTGGTTAAACGTCCGTTGTCTTGAAGCAACCGAAGGATGTTGAGATCGATGCGGTCTATTTCTGATGCGTAATTATCTTTCATAAAATAACCCAATAATTATCAGATATTCCATTCATAAACTAAATACTACGTCATTAGGGAATTATTAATGTGAATTTGAAAGCACATTTCAAACACTGATTGGTAGGATTTTTATAGGGTTCAGCAAGGGCGTTCTCTGAATAATGCCGAGTCGACAGCATTCAATGCGTCTGGTTCTTCGCCTTGCTTGAATATTTCTCTATCGAAAATCAGGACGATTCATATGCATGGAAACCGAGAGCAACAGAGCGACATTGATCCTTCAGAAACACAGGAGTGGGTCGATTCACTGTTAAGTGTGAAACAAGAAGACGGCGTGGATCGCGCAAAGTACCTATTAAAGACGTTAGAAGACACTGCGCGTGTTGAAGGGCTGAATGCGACAGAGCAACCTTACTCTTCTTATCGAAATACGATTTCTCTCGAACAGCAAGGTGTGTATCCAGGTGATCTTGCGGTTGAACATCGCCTAACTGCCATTATGCGCTGGAATGCGTTGGCAATCGTCGTGCGTGCCAATGAAGCTTATGGCGGACTAGGGGGTCATGTTGCCAGCTACGCGTCTGCGGCTGAAATCTTCGAAATGGGCTTTAACCATTTTTTCCGGGCTCGAACGGATACCTTTGGCGGGGATCTGGTTTATTACCAACCGCACTCAGCCCCAGGGGTGTATTCGCGCGCATTTTTAGAAGGCCGTCTGACGCGCACGCAAATCGACAACTATCGACAGGAAGTAGGGGGCAACGGCTTATGTTCTTACCCGCATCCATGGTTGATGCCTGATTTTTGGCAATTCCCAACAGGCTCTATGGGGATTGGTCCGTTGAATGCCGTCTATCAAGCGAGATACATGCGATACACACAAGCACGTGGTTTGTTGAATACAGATGATCGCCATGTATGGGGTGTATTTGGGGATGGCGAGATGGATGAACCCGAATCCATTGCAGGGCTGACGCTAGCGGCACGCGAAGGGTTGGATAATCTAACGTTCATCGTAAACTGTAATTTGCAACGGCTTGATGGCCCTGTTCGAGGTAACGGTCAGGTTATTCAGGAACTGGAGTCGCTGTTCATTGGTGCGGGTTGGAATGTCATCAAAGTGCTTTGGGGATCAGAGTGGGATGACATTTTTGCGCGCGATAAAGACAATGTTTTGCTCCGCCGCTTTGCGAACACGGTCGATGGTGAGTATCAGAACCTTGGTGCGAAAGACGGCGATTACAACCGCGACAAATTCTTCAATACCGATCCGCGCAGCGCCTCCTTGGTATCACACATGTCAGATGACGAGATAAACAACCTTAAACGCGGTGGTCATGATTTTCGTAAGCTTCATGCTGCGTTTGCTACGGCGAAAGCGCATAAAGGTCGTCCGACCGTGATCTTAGCAAAAACCAAAAAAGGCTTTGGCATGGGCGGTGCGGGTGAATCACGAATGATCGCTCACCAAGCCAAATCATTGGATACCGATGCGCTTTATCAATTTCGTGACCGCTTTAACCTTCCTATTTCGGACAGCGATGTTGAGAATCTCAACATTTTTGTGCCTGATGCGCACAGCGAAGAGATGACGTATTTGCACGCCCGCCGAAAAGCGCTGGGTGGGTATATGCCAGAACGGGTGCGGGCTGCGCCAACAGAAACCTTAGTCGCGGTGCCTGATATCAATACCTACGGGAAATTCGCACTAAAGGCTGACGGAAAAGAAATGTCGACCACCATGGCTGCCGTCCGCATGATGGGAGGGCTGTTAAAAGATCCTGCGTTTGGACAGCGCGTAGTCCCCATTGTGGCAGACGAAGCGCGTACCTTTGGCATGAACAACTTGTTTCGTCAGATCGGTATCTATTCACCAGACGGACAGCAATATGAGCCTGAAGATGCGGGCTCAATGATGTACTACAAAGAATCATCCAGCGGCCAATTGTTAGAAGAAGGCATCACGGAGGCTGGGGCTCTTTCATCTTGGGCTGCCGCTGCGACGTCTTACTCTATCCATGGCATGCCCATGCTGCCCATTTACATCTACTACTCGATGTTTGGCTTTCAACGTGTTGGCGATTTGATCTGGGCGGCGGCAGACCAACGTGCGCGCGGTTTCTTGCTGGGGGCAACGGCTGGTCGAACGACCTTATCGGGTGAGGGACTGCAACACCAAGACGGCACGAGCCAGCTCATTGCATCAACCATTCCTAATTGCCGAAGCTATGATCCTGCGTTTGCCAGTGAGCTTGCTGTCATCTTTGACTACGGCACAAAACGAATGATGGAAGCGCAAATTGATGAGTTCTATTACATCACGGTCATGAACGAAAACTATGCTCAGCCTTCACTAGTAAGCGGTGACGAAGAAGACATCATCAAAGGGTTGTACCAACTGCGTGGATACGAACAGAGCAATGCCATGATCAATTTGGTAGGCGCAGGCACGATCATGATGGAAGTGATTGCGGCCGCTAGGCTGTTAAACGAAGAGTTCGATATTCCGACCAAGATGTTCAGTGCCACGAGCTTTTCAGAACTGGCGCGTGATGCGGAAAATGTCGAGAGGCAACGACGACGAAATCTGGATGCCGCATCGCCGACGTCGCATGTGGAAAAAACCCTTGGGGTTACGTTACCCACGGTTGTTGCCACAGACTACGTGAGGGCGGTGCCTCAGATGATTGCTCAATACCTTCCTCGGCGTTTTGTCGCGCTGGGTACAGACGGGTTTGGTCGCAGTGATCAACGAGAGAATCTTCGCGCGTTTTTTGAAGTCGACCGCTATAACATTGCCCTAACAGCGATTGAAACATTGGTGAGAGAAGGGAAAGTGGATAGATCTGTGCAAGCCGCGGCGATTGACGCCTTTAACCTTGATCCAAACAAACCGGCCTCTTGGACACAATAAAGCGGTGTCGAGGCCGAGTGCGCTGTCGCTGGCATTGGATTTACTGTCTTTGTTTCGCCTTGCTCGCCAACCTTTTCGCGGCTTCACGATGGCGCGCGATCAAGGCGTGTTTATCAACATCAACAAGCGCGCCATTTTTCACTCGCCATTCCCCGTTGACCATCACATGATCGGCTTGCTGTGCGCCACAGAGTACCAACGCGGCGAGAGGATCATGGCTGCCAGAAAATCGAATGTCATCGAGGGTGAACATGGCGATGTCAGCCATCATGCCGGGCGCGAGTGTGCCGATATCGTTTCGGCCAATGTTACGCGCTGAGCCTTGTGTGGCCCAGCGGAACGCATCCAAATGGCTCACGTTGGCAGAGCCGTAACGCAGGCGTTGAATGTAGGTCGCCATGCGCAGTTCGTTGACCAAATTTGAACCGTCATTGGAGGCGGAGCCGTCAACCCCTAGACCAACGGACGCGCCCGCAGCTTCGAGCTCTAAGTTCCGACAAATGCCCGAAGCGAGCATCATATTCGAGCTCGGGCAATGGCAAATGCCGATGCCTGCGGCACCTAAACGAACAATCTCCTCATCATTGAAGTGAATGCCGTGCGCTAACCATGTTCGATCGTGTAACCAACCCACATCTTCTAGGTAATCAACGGGGCGTAAACCGAATTTTTCTAAGCAAAATGCTTCTTCATCGATGGTTTCACACAAGTGGGTGTGAAGCATCACATTGTGCTGTTTGGCAACGCGCGCCGTTTCTTTCATCAAGTCGGTGGTGACGGAAAAGGGCGAGCAGGGGGCGAGCGCGATTTGTGTCATCCCGCCGTGTTCCGGCTGGTGGTAGCGATTGATCAAACGAATGCTGTCATCAATGATGGCTTGTTCCGTTTGAATGGTATGTCTGGGTGGCAAACCGCCTTGATCTTCACCGAGACTCATTGAACCGCGCGTGAGTACAGTCCGAATGCCCATTTTCTGCGTTGCTTCTATCTGTACATCAATGGCATGTTCTAGGCCAGTTGGAATCAAATAGTGGTGGTCAGAGGCCGTTGTACAGCCCGACAGTAGCAATTCTGCAGAGGCAAGTTCCGTACTCAGCTGCATCATTTCTTCATCAAGACAGGCCCAAACCGGGTATAAGGCTTTTAGCCATTGAAACAGTTCTTTGTCCAACGCATCGGGGTAAGCACGTGTGAGTGTTTGGTAGAAATGATGGTGGGCGTTAATCAGCCCCGGAAGAACCACATGTTGGGAAGCGTCCACAACATGATCAATGGCGACAGAAGGTTGGCCATCTCTCGATATCAGTTCAACGATGTTTGCACCGTCGACGACAATCCCGCCTGCTGCGTCGTTTTCTGTGCCAGTCCAAATGGCGAGCGGGTGCTTTATCCATGTTGTTGCCATAGCCAATGTCCTTTATGAGTTTACGTGACTGTCGTTAGTCGACACCAGTGCGTAAAACACACCCTCCGATTCTGCAGAGGGTGTGTCGGCGGGTTGCGCTATTGAATAGGTTTTGTTGGAGGATCGCCGTCAGTTGTGCCTGCGCTGGTGGTTGGTGATGACGGAGTTTGAGAATTTGCCTTAGGGGTATCATCATCCAACGATGAGAAATCGCTGTTCTGTTGCGCGAGCTCTTCTTCCTCTGCCTCTTTTTCTGCCACCACGTCCTCTTTGGTTTTTGGCAATACGAGGTTAAGCATGACTGCCACGATCGTACCTGTGGTTATGCCAGAATGAAGAAGCTGTGCGATGTCATGGTGTAAGTGTTGAAGAATGTTGGGTTGAACAGTAACGGCGAGACCTGATGCGAGCGATACACAAATCACGAGCGCATTACGGCGTGTATCAGCGGCTTTGATCAACATGCGAATACCCGCGTAGGCAATCATGCCGAACATAATAAAGCCGACACCGCCCAGTACGGGTTTTGGCACGGTAACCGCCAGTGCGCCAAATTTAGGGAACAGACCCGCGAGAATGAGCAATGCGCCTGTTGCGCCAACCACAAATCGGCTTGCTACACCTGTTATGCCCACAATCCCGACGTTTTGACTGAATGATGCCAGTGGCAACGCATTGAACATGGCGCCAATGGCACTACCAATACCATCCCCAAGCAGGCCTCGTTTCAGATCCTTCCCTGAAATATTCTTGTGACAGTTGCTGGCAAGCGCGAGGAAATCGCCCGTCGCTTCTGCAATCACCACGATATAGGCCAACGACATACTCACGATGGCGGTAAGTGAAAATGTGAAGCCGTATTTAAAGGGCTCGGGCGCTGCAAACCAGCCTGCGTTAGCTATTTGTGTTAAATCCACCATGCCCATGCTGAGGGCCACCAAATACCCACCGGCCAAGCCAATGACGATGGCAGATGCCGCTATCGCGCCTTTTGCATAGGTTGATACCAACAGCACAACGCCCAGAGAAACGGCCGCTAAGAAGAGTTTGGGTAAAGTGGCAAAGTTTTCACTGTCGGCGGGGGCATCACCTACCCAATTCATTGCAACGGGCAAAATGGTTAAACCAATAAGGGTGACGACGACACCGCTGACAACAGGAGGAAACAATTTCCGTATTTGTTCCATGAAAAAGCTGGAAATGATCACCAAGAAAGCACCCACTAAGGACGCCCCGAGAATGCCTGACATGCCATCGACTTTACCGATGCCGATGGCAATGCCGAGAAAGGCAAAACTGGAGCCCATGACCACGGGCAATCGAATACCCACAGGGCCAAGGCCGAGACATTGAACGATAGTGATAGCACCTGATATAAACAGGGCTGCGTTGATCAATGTGACGATTTCTGAGCCCGGAAGACCAATGGCAGAACCCACAATCAGCGGCACTGCGATTATTCCTCCGACGGATGCAAGCATGTGTTGCACAGCGAGCATGAAGGTGACGCCCGTGGGCGGCTTGTCATTCAATTGATATAAGAGCTTCATCGTGCTTTCCTTCGTGATACTTTCTCGAATGGTTAAAGACACCGACACATAGTGGCACCACGTGTCGAGCTACTGTTTACGCTTCCAAATTGAAAACATTACTGTCTGAAAACGTGTTTTTTTATTGAATCGATAAAGATAAAGGGGCGTATTGCCCCTCAATTTTATTATCCCAGTAACACCAACTTGAACGCGAACAACACGCTCAATGCATACATGGCGATTGAGATATCAGAGAACTTACCCGTTCCCGCTTTGAGCACGGTATAGGTGATAAAACCCAGTGCTATACCGTTAGAAATTGAGAAGGTTAGCGGCATCATGAGGGCGGTTACGGCGGCAGGAACTGAGTCAGTAAAATCTTCCCAGTTCACGTTTTTGATGCTGCTCATCATGAGAAAAGCAACATAAATCAACGCCCCTGAAGTGGCGTAAGCAGGGATCATGCCAGCCAGAGGGGAGAGGAAGATCGCAGCCAAGAAAAGGAAGCCGACGACCACTGCGGACAAGCCTGTGCGAGCACCAGCGGAAACACCCGCTGCACTTTCCACATAGCTGGTTACCGGTGGGCAGCCAAAACATGCACCAATAACGCTCGACATGCTGTCAGCTTTTAGTGCACGAGGCAGGCCATCAATCTTACCCGTTTCTTTGTTCATCAAATTGGCGCGCTCCGCCACACCCATCAAGGTGCCAGCGGTGTCGAACATGTTAACGAACAAGAAGGCGAGAATGATGCTGATCATGCCAACATTCAGCGCGCCAGCGATGTCCATCGCCATAAAGGTGGGGGCAATGCTCGGCGGTGCAGAGAAGATGCCGTTGTATTGGAACAAATCCAGCCCAAGACCAATTAAAGTGACGCTGAATATACCGATGAGCACAGAGCCAAAGACTTGTTTGACGGAAAGCACAGAGATGATGAAAAAGCAGACTGCTGCAAGGATAGCTTCAGGTTTGGTGAAGTCGCCGAGCGTGACTAAGGTAGCCGAGCTGCCAACAACAATACCTGCGCTTTTCAAACCAATGATACCCAAGAATAAGCCGACTCCTGCCGTCATGGCGTAACGAAGGCTGCTTGGAATGCTTTCGATGATCCACTCGCGAACACGAGAGACGCTCAAACCAACGAAGATCACCCCTGAGATAAAGACTGCGCCTAACGCGACTTGCCATGAATACCCCATTTCACCAACGACGGTAAAGGCGAAGAAAGCATTCAAGCCCATCCCCGGCGCGAGTCCGACAGGCCAATTGGCGAACAGTCCCATCATTAATGTGCCAATGGCAGCACCAATACAGGTCGCGACAAACAACGCGCCCGGATCCATGCCGGACGCAGACATAATGTTTGGGTTTACAAAGATGATGTACGCCATGGTGGCGAAGGTGGTGACGCCACCTATCACTTCATTTTTTACTGATGTCCCGTTTTGGCTTAATTTGAACCACCTTTCGAGGAGGCCTTTTGGGGTTGATGACGTCTCAGTCGAGTCTTGCTTTTCCATGTGTATGCGTCCTTTTTATCGTGAATTGGACAGAATAAATTCCTTTGTCAACGTTGTTTTACATGCACATAGCGGGGTGGAATAGAAAGGTGATGTGTGCATGTAAGCTATATTTTTGTTAGCTACCTCTGTATGTCGAAAAGCTGTAGGGAGAAACTAAAAGAGGGACATGGTAGTGGGCGTGACGATCACTAATACCAAAGCGAATGACGACATCATCAAGAAAAGGAATGTCGTCTAAAGAAGTGCCTCGGTTGATAAAATATTGCGCCGTGTTGAATTGAAGCTGATATTTGCCGGGCTCAATGTTGGCATCTTCAAGGAGAGGCGAGTCGGTGCGTCCATCTTGGTTGGTGAGCGTACGAACGATGGGTATAAAACCATCACTTGTTTGGCGAAATAGCGTGATTTCTATCCCTTCTCCGGGCGTGCCATTTGCTGTGTCTAAAACGTGTGTCGTGAGCCTGCCCATTCGTTCAATCCTTTTTTAATTGTGTACATTCCTTAGAAATTCACCGTGATAATAGAAGCGCTATAAGGTGTGACTTTCCTTAATTAACAACATTGAATACATTGCCATTAACTAAATGTACACAATTAATTGAGCGTGTGAAGTGCTCCATTTTTGGGAATTTAAGACATTGCATGATTAATTTATGGGTTTAAAAACAATGGCTAAGTTTAATTTTGTGTGATGCCGTAGCGAACAAAGTGAGTTTTCAAAAACTTGATCTTCATAACAAACCGTTTACTTGTTCTTGTGAATTGTATACAAAATGCGGATACTTGAATTGTTCTTAGGTTTTAACGAAAAGATGTTTCGCGCTAGATGAAGCAAAAGAACATAACGCGATTGTTGCGACTGTTTAAAAGCGTGAGTGTTGGAGAGTTGGCACTATGAGTAGTGATTACCCAAGAGACTTGATGGGCTATGGAGAGCATCCTCCCCATCCGAGATGGCCTAACAATGCAAAGATCGCGGTATCGTTTGTGTTGAACTACGAAGAAGGTGGCGAGCGTTGCGTTCTTCATGGAGACAAAGAGTCAGAAGCATTTCTGTCTGAAATCCCGGGTGCGCAACCTTTAGCTGGCGTGCGTCACATGAGCATGGAATCCATTTATGAATATGGATCGCGAGCGGGAGTGTGGCGTGTATTGCGTTTGTTTAGGCAACAAGACGTGCCATTAACCATCTTTGCGGTCGGTATGGCTGCGGAGCGACACCCCGACGTGATCAATACAATGATGGCGGATGGGCATGAAATATGCAGTCATGGATATCGTTGGATTGATTATCAATATGTGCGTGAAGACGATGAAAGAGCAGATATGCAAAAAGCCATTGCCGCGATTGAATCCGTCACTGGCGAGCGTCCGTTGGGATGGTACACAGGAAGAACGGGACCCAATACGAGAAAACTCGTTGCCGAGGAGGGTGGATTTCTTTATGACTCCGATGCTTATGACGATGATCTTCCGTATTGGCACGAAGAAGGCACACAGCCTGGAAAACCACAATTGGTGATCCCCTATGCATTGGATACGAATGACATGCGTTTTTCGACGTCCCAAGGCTTTAACTCGGGCGAGCAATTCTTCCAGTACTTAAAAGACAGCTTTGATGTGCTTTATGAAGAGGGTCAAGATGCGCCGAAAATGCTGTCCATCGGGCTGCATTGTCGATTGGTGGGTCGTCCTGGGCGGCTTGCTGCACTCAAACGTTTCGTTGAGTACGTAAAGCAACATGACGATGTATGGATGACGCGGCGCATTGATATTGCAAAGCATTGGCACACGCATCACCCCCATCCGTCAATGAAGTAAACCAATAGACGCTGAGTCTTAGCGTGATATTGATAGGTAAGGAGAATTCATACATGGCACGTTTTACACGTTGTGTCCCAAACCAAATGAGTGAATCTGCGTTCTTGGACATGTTTGGTGGTATCTACGAACACAGCCCTTGGGTTGCCCAGCGCGCATTCAATAAAGGGCTAACGGAATCTCACAACGACCATAACGGGCTTCATGACAGTATGGCGGCAATATTGAACCATGCGACGGTCGACGAAAAAAGACAGGTCATTTTGGCTCACCCTGATTTAGCGGGTAGAGCAGCCGTTGCAGGAGAGTTAACGCCTGAATCTACATCTGAACAAGCAAGCGCGGGCATAAATCAATGCAACGATGAAGAGTTCGCGCGTTTCACGCGTTTGAACGAACGCTACAAAGCGAAGTTCCAATTTCCTTTCATCATGGCAGTGAAAGGGGCGAACCGACATTTGATACTGGCGGCCTTTGAAGAACGTATTGAGAATGATCTAGACACAGAATTCGACACGGCAATCAAAGAAATCAACAAGATTGCTCTGTTCCGGCTGCAAGACTTGTAGCCAACTCACTGCCGACAACATGTCGGTGCATTGAGCGTCTCGCAAATTGAAGCTGGACAGACACACATGAAGTAAAACATTCGTTCATGTTTGACTGCACAAAGTGAAAGGGGAAAAGACGCATCCTTTTTATCGATCACCTTGCAAACATCGTTTCCTTTGGGGGCGAGTTTAACTTTTGCAGGAGAGAGATAATGACAATGAGAAAGGAAGCAAACACGATGGATGTAACACCACCTGATTTCACCAAATTGGTCAATCTCGCCAGTAGCCGTCTAGGTACACAAGCGATCTTCGCGACAGACGATTTCTTCGCCGATAAACAACGCTTAGTCGATGATAGCGAAGCCCAATGGAAAGAAGATGTTTATGACGACAATGGCAAGTGGATGGATGGCTGGGAATCTCGCCGCAAGCGTGGAGAAGGCTATGACTACTGTATTGTGCGCCTGGGATTAGCAGGCGTTATACACGGTATCGATATCGACACGTCCCATTTTACGGGCAATTATCCGCCTTCCGCATCGCTTGATGCGTGCTATTCCCCTGATGGTGATCCGACTGAAAACAGCGAATGGCACGAAATCCAGCCCTCGACCAGCCTCTCTGGCAATAGTCACCATTTTCTTCCTGTCAGTGATGACCGCGCGTTTACGCATGTTCGATTGAATATCTACCCCGACGGCGGTGTTGCAAGGCTTCGTGTGTTTGGTAATCCAAACATGGATTGGTCCGGCATTTCACCCTATCAAGAACTGGATTTGGTGGCGGTTGAGCACGGTGGCCGTGCACTGGCATGTAATGACCAACACTTTGGCCATATGCGAAATCTCATTATGCCGGGCCGTGGTATCAACATGGGTGATGGCTGGGAAACCGCGCGTCGTCGTGAGCCGGGAAATGATTGGGTGATTCTGTCGTTAGGACACGCTGGCGATATCGCCCGCATTGTTGTCGATACTGCGCACTTTAAAGGTAACTTCCCTGACAGCATTTCCATTCAAGCGGCGAACGTGAAAGGCGGAACGGACGATCAGATCGCAACACAGAGCTTGTTTTGGCGTGAACTACTCCCGAATCAAAAAATGTCCGCAGATAACCTTCACGAATACGCCGATCAAATCAACGACATTGGCACGGTGACGCATGTTCGTGTGAATATCTTCCCCGATGGTGGCGTGAGTCGAGTGCGTTTGTTCGGTACTAAGTTCGATAAAGACTTAGCCTAAATATATTCACGCAGAGAGCATGTTTGTACGCAGGTGTTCGAGTGACACAACCATACAAGTGATACAACCATAAACGAACGCAGCCATTTGACGATGTTTAACCGCAGATGTTGATAGACGATAACCAAGAGAGTGAAAAATGCGCACCGATGTTTTGTTAAAGATAGAGCCGTTAACCCGAGCAGCATTCGCTGAGTTTGGGGATGTTATCGAAGCAGAAGACCGTGAGTTTTTCATGATCAATGGTGGGTCGACAAGTCGCTACCATAAATTAGCAACGACAGAAGTGGATGAAGGAGCCCGTGTCATCATCAATATTTTTGAAGCGATGCCACTGCAATATCCGCTTCATATCGCCATGTTGGAAAGGCATCCGAAAGGGTCGCAAGCGTTCATTCCGTTACAATGTAACAACTATTTGGTTGTTGTTGCGCCGCGTGGCAATCTGCCAGAGAAGGCGGGTATTCGCGCGTTTTATGCCAAAGGCACACAAGGCGTGAATTACCACGCTGGTGTATGGCATCACCCTGTTTTAGCGCTGAAAGATCATGACCGATTTTTGGTGGTAGATCGCGAGGGTGAAGGGAATAACTGCGATGAGCATTTCTTTTCTGCTGAGACGAAAGTGGTTTTAGCGTTGGACGGTATTAGCATGTGAATGTAGCTGATGCTTTGCTCGCGAGAACACACATAGAGACAGGATAACAACGCGGACGTTGAACAGTGTCTGCGTTGATACAGGAGTTATATATGGATCCGTATATCACAGAGTGGCTAAATCTGGCGATACGATGGGCACACATGATCACTGGTGTTGCGTGGATTGGCGCGTCGTTCTATTTCGTATGGCTAGAAAACAACTTAAATCGAGTCAATCCAAAAGATGGCCTTTCGGGTGACCTTTGGGCCATTCACGGCGGCGGGATTTACCATCTTGAAAAATACAAGCTTGCGCCACCAACCATGCCTGAAACGCTGCATTGGTTTAAATGGGAAGCGTATTTTACTTGGCTAACAGGTGTGGCATTGCTGACCGTGGTGTTCTACTCCAATGCCGACCTTTACTTAGTTAAACCCGGTTCTGGGTTGTCATCAGGCACGGCGATAGCGATGGGTATCGGCGCTCTGGTAGCTGGCTGGTTTGTCTATGATCTTCTTTGTGACTCTCCGTTAGGTAAAAAGCCGTTGCTACTTGGTGTCGTCTTGTTTGCAGGTTTGGTCTTTGCGGCGTGGGCGTTGAGCCTTGTGTTCAGTGGGCGAGGCGCTTACATTCATGTCGGTGCGATCATCGGTACCATCATGGTGGGCAATGTTTTTCGCGTCATCATGCCAGCACAGCGTGGTTTAGTGAAAGCCATAGAAGAAAACCGAGAGCCTGATCCAGCATTGCCCGCGAAAGGCTTGTTACGCTCACGTCACAACAATTATCTCACATTGCCTGTTCTGTTCATCATGATCAGCAATCACTTCCCAAGCACGTATGGGCATGAATACAACTGGGCAATTCTAGCGGCTTTGTCGGTGCTCAGTGTGATGGTTCGTCATTACTTCAACACACGCCATGGAAGCCAAAAGTTTGCGTGGACAATTCCAACCGCTGCATTAGGTCTGGTGTGTTTGGCCTTTGTGTCATCGCCAGCAATGAAATCAGGTTCTGGAGTTGTGCCTGCACAAGCACAAGTTGCCCCTGTGTTTGTCGAAGTGAATAACATCATTGCTGAGCGTTGCACTGTGTGTCATTCGCAGAGTCCGACACATCCTGCTTTTGCAGTTGCTCCCGCTGGCGTCATGCTGGATACACCAGAACAAATCAAATTGGAAGCCGCGAGAATTGTGGCGCAGTCGGTTACGACCAACATCATGCCACTTGGTAACATGACTCAGATGACTGACGATGAACGATCATTAATTGGACAATGGGCAGAGGATGGGGCGCAGATTCAGTAAAAGGCACTG
Source organism: Enterovibrio norvegicus DSM 15893 (assembly GCF_900115495.1). GTDB lineage: Bacteria > Pseudomonadota > Gammaproteobacteria > Enterobacterales > Vibrionaceae > Enterovibrio > Enterovibrio norvegicus. The sequence goes on from NZ_FOWR01000014.1 coordinate 15,585, forward strand.
ATATAGTATGTCATTCCTTAAATGTAATTTAACAGCCTGTTAACAAAGTCGCCGAGTATCTCGGCGACTTTTCAATTTTGCGCACTATATCCTATAAAATTTAGCGAGTTAGGCGCGCCGTCATAGTCACAAACGACGATGTTTCACTATAATATTGCTTGTCTGATAGCGTTAAAACGTAAATTCACGTGGAAAACACCAATTAGCAGACAAATAATTAACAATTCCTAATTTCTTGCAACTAAAATTACTGTATACTCTTGCGCAATTTATGTTCAATGGCATGTAAATCCGAAGTATATAGTCAGTGAACAGCGCATTTTTAACGCCCAATAATCGAAAGGAACATATCGTGGAAACACTACTGGTAATCGCATTTATCGTTGCAGCATTCTTCATCGTTAAGAAAGAGCGTTCTTCACGTTCATAAGCGATACACACTGAACGATTTGCTGCTGATAGACTTTTGAGTACCACGTTTCAGTTGCGATAGAGTCAGTTTTACTATTGACCAGCGATCCAAATATCGCCGGTGAATAGATGTTGTCTTTGTGCGTTTTGTTGAAATTCGAAAGACAGTGTAGAAAGATCCCGAGCATCGATTTCTATGAATGGCTGATGACTGACATTGGCCGACAGTAGAGACAAAAAAGCAGAGCCCTAGGGCTCTGCTTTTTGTTTTTGGATTCTGTGATTGTTTTTTATTACGGCACTGAATGGTGTGGGAGCGGTGAACAATCACGTCACTGTCTATTCTCAGGCTATAGCACCTCACGGGCTATGAAACTTTGCAGACGATGCAATTCCAAGTCGATGCAATCTCAGAGACTATGTAATCTCAAAGACTATGCAGTCTCACAGACGATCGTATCCGCCGATGTTGATGTGAAAACATGTGCCAACGCCGCACGTTTGGCATCTTCGTTTACACCAAACACATCGTATATTCCCGCAACACTTCCCGTCTCTTCTTCACTGGTAAATACCATGCCTGTCGCAACAGGTGTTCCCTCTGACATGGCAACATATAAGGTAATGTCTGTTCCCGGTGCTGGGTCTAAGTCGGTGAGAGATAATTGTGAAAGAAACTCTAGCATCAGCGCCTGATCAGGCTCAGGCCATTTCATTGCCAGCGTTTTGGCATAGCGAACCATGAGTGGGTGGCAATCGACAGCGTAAACAGTAATACCTTCAACAAGGCTGCTGGAATCTTCTTTACCAGGAAGGGCAGGAAGAGATTCAGCCGTTTGGTAAATCGCTAAACCTTGCTTGCTTTCTGCTGTGGGAAATTGCGCAGCGTTTATATGACTCGCCATCCACGCTTGTTTTTTGTGGAAATGCGAAAGAATTGCCGTGTCAGCCATGCGGGCTCCTGCTGCTTTGCATGAAATGCGTAGTGCATGTGAGCCTCGATAATAGCGATCTAGAACAAAATAACAATGCTCGAATTCGAAATAGGGGAAATAAATTGTGAGTATGATCGCGCTATAACCCCTTGATTGTATGAAGCGAACCCGCCGAAATTCGGTTAAAATAGGAAGTCTAAGCGTTATTTTTTCTGAATTTGGGTTCCTCTTTTATGTCAGGCCAACGTCTTCAAGCGCAATTTTCAAAGATCTATGCGCACTTTCGCGGTAAAGACAGCGATACAAACCTTCAAGATATGTCTGAAATATTGTTCTGTACCCGCCGTAATGCACGCATGGTATTGAACAAAATGGCGGAGCAGGGGTGGTTAACCTGGGATCCTGCTGTTGGACGTGGAAAACAGAGTCGGCTAACGTTCCATCGCTCACAATCCGACCTTCAAATGAAGCGTGTGAGAGAATGGGTAAAAAACGGAAAACTCGATGCAGCGTTAGAGCATCTCGATAACGATGCCGCTAAGCTGGCGCAACTCATTCAAGAGCAATTGGGCGTTACTACGCAGGAAGGTAAGCAGATCATTCGCTTGCCTTATTACCGCGCGTTTCCAAGCTTGAACCCTTCTAAACCCCAGCGCCGCTCAGAACGGCATTTAATTACCCAAATATTCAACGGACTTACTCGGATCAATGAGCGAACCAACGACGTAGAGCCTGATTTGGCGCACCATTGGGAAGCTTTGAGTGACATGCACTGGCGTTTTTACCTGCGTCCCGCCGTGAAGTTTCACGATGGCAGTTTGCTGAGTGCCGCTGACGTGATTGCGTCATTAGAAAACCTGCTTGATAACGCATACTTCTCCCACATTGAAACTATCGAATCACCCACTGAGAATGCCGTTGATATCTATCTGCGCTCTCCAGATTGTCGCCTACACGAAACCTTGGCAGTTCCAATGGCGGCGATTCAATCTAAGTCTTCAATGGGGACCAAAAACGCAGAGCGTTTGCCGATTGGGACAGGGCCTTACTTAGTGGCTGAAAACAACAGTCGCCAGCTCGTGTTGCGCGCGCACGATCAATACTTTGGCTTTCGTGCTCTGACTGATGAAATAGAGATTTGGGTCTTGGACAGCGCAGCAATGTGTTATTTGCAGCCCACAGCGTCGCTTGACCCAACGGTATTGGATTCCCGACAGGGCGCTTTGCACCAAAACGTGCTTAGTAATAGCGAAAACGATCGTTTGGCCTTGGATGAAGGGTGTAACTACCTTCTGTTAAACAGGCGTACTGGCATTGCCAAAGATCCGCGTTGGGCGGAATACCTGCATTCTCGTATTGCTTCTTTCTCTTTGATGCCCTATTTGGCGCAAGATGGTATTGGTGAATATCGTCTTACAAACGCTTATGGGCTGATACCCGGTTGGGTGCATACCAATGCGGGATCAAGCGAACTCACTGCGCCAGCAGTCACACGCCTGCGCTTGGTGCATCAGGCTGATAATCCGCAGTTTCCGAAACTCGCCCAGGCGTTGAAAGCCATGCTCGCGGCTGATCATGTTGTCCTTGATATTGACGTTCTGAGTTACGAAGACATGATGCAAGGGAAGTCTGCAAAGAAAGTGGATATATGGCTTTGTGGGATGAGCTTAGGGAACCAACGCAGTGATGCAATACTGCCATGGCTGATGAATTTCAATCATATATCGGTGGCGATGCCAGACGAAGACTACGCAAAGCTGGAAGAAAGCATGATGACGTGGCGCAGGACGCCAAACAAAGCGTTCCCTGCTGAAACTTTGGGCCGGATGATCGTGGAACAACGTCAGATCATTCCTCTGTTCCATATCTGGCTAGGTGTGGTGGACGGGCGTGATTTGGAAGATGTTTCTTCAAACAACGTGGGTTGGTTCGATTTTAAATCTGTATGGAAGAAACCCAGCTTCTAAGCTTTATCCGAATTAGCCAAACTCGGCTCGTACAGGCACCACACTTAAAACCATGCAAATGCAATATACAGCAACGCGGGAAGCGTAATAATGGTCAGGAAGTTGCCAAATAATACCATGGAGGCGACTTCCTCAGCACCTGCGTCGTAACGCTGCGCCAATAAAAAGTTCATCACTGCTGGTGGCAGCATGGTGAACAATACCATCATCCTCATGTGTTCAGACGGCAAAGGAATGAACACATAGATTGTTGCGAAGGCTATTGCCCCTGTAACAAGGCTGAGCAACGTGCTGAGCATACCAATTCTCATACCACTCCATCGTATCGCGGTGAGCTGAACCCCAAGTGAAAGCAGCATGACCGGCACGGCAGCATTCCCAAGTAACACCATGGCTTCATGAAGTGGCTGCCATACCTTGATGTCTGCGAAATTTACCGTCAGCGCTAAACATGCAGCGATAAGAAGGGGCGTTTTCAAAATGGAGAAAAAGCGCTGTGATTGGTTGCTTAGCAGAGAAATACCTACCGTGGTGTGTAGCACTACCGATACCAGAAAAAGCATGATGGCAGGGGCTTCGGCACTTTGACCGAACGCATACCCAAATAACGGTATGGCGAGGTTTCCGCTGTTTCGGAACATCTGTGCGGGGCCCCATACGCGAAAAGGCATATTACAAAACTGCGCCAAGACCGCCATGATCATGCCGGGCAGCAACACGGCGACAACCGCTGCGATGATCAGTGAAGATTGTTCCATGCCAAGCGGCATCACAGACAAAGTAGAGAAAACTAAACACGGCACCATGACATCAATGTTAATACGATTGATGGGACCCATATCTGGTTTAAAGGTTTTTCCTACGATAAACCCTGCCACCACGACGGCAAAAACGGGAAAGAGAATACTAATGACTTTTTCGAGCATCCAAGCCCCGCGAAGAAGAGAAATGACGTTGAAAATCAAAGATACAGTGAGCCTACAGACTTTGTATATACCCAAGCAACCTCAAGGTGCGCGTTCTATGAGAATTTGCCGAGTTTCAAGTGCGGGTGGCGTGAAAAACACAGTGTGTATGTGAGTAGCGAGCACAGTTCCAAGGAACGTTGACCATATAAGGTCAACAGTCATCTAGTCATTGCTTAACGGGTAGACCGCAGAAAGTAGGAGGTATTTAAACAGTGGAAGGCCGTCGCGATGACGGTGGAAAGGGTGGAAAATACGATGCATACCATCGTGTAAGCGACAATCTGCTTGAAGATCGACAGCAAGAGAGTTCGGGGAGTCAACAAGCTTGACGCCTTGAGCAATAAACTCTGGTAGGTGAATGGGCTGGTGGCCCAACCACCAACTTGGGATCGACTTACTTGCCGCGGAACGGTCAATCCAGTGGTCGGAAATAATGATTAAGCGTTTTTCTTTGTTGTCGTTTGCGTCAAGTCGATCGAGCATCCAACAGGTGTCTTGTACCAATCCACGGCGACAAGCAACGTTGGCACTAATTAAATTGTGCGCGACGATATATATTTGGTGATCGGGAGAGTCAACACGAAATACCATTTGTTTTAGTGAAGAGGCATCTTCAAGCTGAACAAAACTGGCTGGGATATCGATATTTTTGTAGGAGTGGATCAGCCGTCGAGACAATGCCTTACCAAGGTGGCTTTCTTTCATTCCACGATTATGAATCGTAGGATAATGTTGTTCACAGAAACGTAAACAATCAGACTGAAAGTCACGTAGACTCTGCGAGATAATTTCATCCAGCAAAAACGCCCACTCCAAAAATAAGAACGACTACATAGGGTTGCCTTAAAGTATGGCAAAAATTATGAGAATTCTAGAAATAGTTAACTCAATTAGGAGATATGGGTCAAAATAGGGCACTAAGTACGACGAACGGCTGGGCGAATAACGATCCTTTTAATCGATTTCCAACGAATTGCGAGCAATCCCACTGACAGCAAGATATAAATTGCGGGTTCAATAAGACCAGATTTTACTGACCAGTAATAGTGAATAGGTACTAATAGCGCGGCAAGATAAACCGTATTATGAAGCTTCTGCCACTTCGCGCCCATTTTACGTTGAATTGCGCTGGTGGACGTCACCGTTAGCGCGAGCAAAATAAGCCACCCGACAGCGCCGACCGTCATGTAAGGACGTGTGACAATTTCTTCCCACAGAAAGGCAAAATTAAATGCCAGATCCAGCGCGAAGAAAGTTGCCATATGCAGGGTTGCCCATGCAAAGCTGTAGATACCGACAACACGACGACACCTCACCAACATGCCTTGTTTTGCAAATTTTGCGATAGGGCTGATCAGTAGGGCAACCACCAAGGTGTTAAGAGCAGCAATGCCCGTAAAATGCGTGATGCCTTCGACCGGGTCTGCGCCAAAACCATTGTTAAAGGTTAGCCAGACTAAATTGATGAAGAAACCAAGGCTGATGAGATGCACACCTGCCTTGATACCCCAAATGTGTTTCTGCGTTAGTCGCATCAATAGTTAGCTCGCAAATCCATACCAGAATACAAACTCGCGACTTCTTCACCATACCCATTGAACATGGCTGTCGGTTTTCTGCGCGAACTGAAGATAGAACCTTCACCAATAAAGCGCTCTGAAGATTGACTCCAACGAGGGTGATCAACTTGCGGGTTTACGTTGGCAAAGAAACCGTATTCGTGACGAGCAAGCAGGTTCCATGTCGTGGGTGGTTGCGCTTCGAGTAAGTGGATTTTGACAACAGATTTTATCCCTTTGAAGCCATATTTCCAAGGCACAACCAAACGAACCGGCGCCCCATTTTGTGGTGCAAGGGTTTGACCATAGAGACCCACGCTGAGCATTGTCAGCGGATGCATCGCTTCATCAAGGCGTAAGCCTTCTACATACGGATAATCAATACCGCCACCTACAAACTGGGAGCGTTGCCCTGGCATTTGATCAGGGTCATAAAGGGTTTCAAAGGCGACGTATTTTGCGCTACCAAGCGGGTCAGCTTCTTTAAGCAACGCCGCCAGCGAAAAACCGATCCACGGGATGTTCATTGACCATGCTTCTACACAGCGCATACGGTACAAGCGCTCTTCGAGTGGGAAGCGCTTCAGTAAATCTTCATATCCTAAGGTAATAGGATTGTTAACCAATCCCGTCACTTCGAGTTTCCACGGGTCTACTTTGAAGTTTTGGCTGTTCTCTACGGGATCGCCTTTCCCTGTACCAAACTCATAGAAATTGTTGTAATTGAGTACTTTGGTTTCCGGCGTGAGCTCTATGCCTGTGCCATACGCGTTGTTCTTAGGTGCTACGATTGGGGAGCGCTGAAAAATCGCACTTGATTCGCTTTTTTTGTCATCACCACCGAAGATATCAAAAATGCCAGCTTGGCTCTGTGCTGCAAAAGGCAATCCAGCGGTAACAATTCCCAGCTTCTTAAGTATCTCTCGGCGCGATTTATAAACCGACTCTGGCGTCAGGTCGCTTTCCTTTAGCTCAGATTTTTTCGTTCTACGGATCAACATGCCCGCTATCTCCTCAAACTAGATACATCCAACACGCCTGCAACTGCAGGTTACGTATATAGACCTATTAAACGTTGTTTTTCTTTCATTAGTTTATGCCTATTGCGAGTAACTGATTATTTTGATGTGTTGAACATCAAACTTTGGGCAATCAGGCTATTAGGTTAAAAAATGCACGCAGACTTTATCAATCGTTGGTCCCATTGATTGGAGGCATGGATTGGAGGCATTGATTCGAGGCATCGATTGGTGGTGTTGATTTGAGGCATTGATGGGAAATTGGTTGCGTTACGCTGGTTTAACTGAGATCCCCAAGGTAAAGTGATTTGGCTTTTTCTCGACGAATGACATTGGACATTTTAGGGGGATCAGTCTTGTTGGCTCGCATTGTTATGCTGACGGTGAATTTTTAGATATGGATAGAGTAATGAAAAGGGTTCTTCTTCTACTGGCATTAGCAACACCAATGTCATCAATGGCTGCTCAAGGGTTTTCTGCGGGTGTATTTTTAGGTGCACCCATGTCAGGTGTGACGGTGTCACAAGATGCAATTCGACTATCCTTCGGGATTGAAGAAACAGGTGTGGCTGTTGATGGGCTTTGGAATCTTGGCGATTGGTTGGCAAGGCCAGAATTTGCGCCAATCTATGGTTATACCGGCTTTCAATGGGTGGACGATGAACACCATGAGTGGGGCCCGCGCGCGGGATTAGGCTTGGCCGTGCCATTGGGCTACGGGAATGTAGAGCTTTACGGAGAAGCGGGTTCAACATGGTATTGGCAGGAAGACGCTGCGTTCAAGTTTGAAGGTTCGCTAGGCGTTCGCATGTACTTCTAAATACGTGGTGATTTTTTCGCCATTCGTAATAGAGCACCTCAAGGTGCTCTTTGTGTTTTGTGTCATTCGCAAGAATAGCGCATTGATATATACATTCTCCCGAAATGTTAGGCACCAGCAAAGGTCATATTGCGTGATATCTTTAATAAGAGAAACATCACGGACAATGAACATAGAGATTGTGGTTAGATGAAAAGCTTTAGATTAACGCTTGCGCTGATATTCAGTGCATTGCTCGTCAACAACGCTCAGGCAACACAGTATGCTTGGCCAGAGGCAAACACGCGTTTGGTTGGGGAAAACCCCGTGCATGTTGTTCAACAGGGCGAACATTTAGAAAAGATTGCCAAACAGTACAATGTTGGCTTTCTCGCACTTTTGTCTGCCAACCCAGGTGTTGACCCATACCTTCCCAAAGCCGGCTCGTTTGTCACTATTCCCCAGCAGCTCTTGCTCCCAGACGTTGATTACGATGGCATCGTGATCAACCTTGCTGAACTGCGCTTGTATTACTTTGATAAAGCCGCAAAGGAAATGTACATCTTCCCGATTGGTATTGGTCGCATTGGTCGAGACACGCCGATCATGACAACCAAGATAAGCCAGAAGCGCGAAAATCCCACATGGACACCGCCGCAGAGCATTCGCAAAGAGTATTTAGAAACCAAGAACATTGTTCTACCAGATGTTGTACCAGCAGGGCCTGAAAACCCGTTGGGTTTGCACGCGTTGCGTTTAGCGTATGGTACGGGAACGTATTTGATTCATGGCACCAACAAAGATTTTGGTATTGGCCTTCGTGTAAGTTCGGGGTGCATTCGCATGCGACCCACTGACATTGCATGGTTGTTCAATCGTGTGCGTGTTGGTGAGAAAGTGCGTGTGATCAACCAACCGGTTAAAACCAGTTTCGAACCAGATGGCGCCGTGTATGTTGAAGTGCATCGCCCATTGTCAGCAGACGAATCACAGGCAGGTCAGCGTTTGTTGACGCAACCAGACGCGCGTGTCTCTACGTGGCTAACATCAAACCACATGAACGAGCGCCGCTATCGCGCAGCATTGGCGATTCAATCTGGTATGCCTATCGAAATGGGGCAACAAATCCTCGCTGATAACGACATTTAACCTAACACCGCATCATCTTACTAAACGCGCTGTTCCCTTATTGGGCAGCGCGTTTTTTATCTGTGTTTCACTTTTCTGCTTCTGCTTCTGCTTCTGCTTCTGCTTCTTCCGACAGTCTTAACGTTAACCCGGTGTCATCTGCACTGTGCTCAGCCAATGAGTGCTCAGCCAATGCGCTCAAAGGCCTATATTCACGTTCGCGATAAATATGATGCAAACGACACACGTTGGACAGAGCGCGAGGTTGAGCTTGGGGAAGAGTCAGAGAAAGTTAGGCAACAGAAAATCATGCGTAGCGACGGAATAGGTGAGGAATCGAGGGATTGTGGGTTAAGAGGAGTACAGCGCACAAATAGCTGCGGCACCCGAAGGTGCCGCAGAAATATAGGGGGTGTTACTGGCTAAAACTTACTTAGTGTAAGACTGAGCCATGTTGTCAATACGCTCATTAGCGCGTGCTGCTTCGTCATAAGAAAGCGCTGACGCCGCTGCTACATCTGATACATCGCCTTGTAGAGCTGAAACCTGGTTAGATAGAGAATCTACTTTAGACGAAAGATCAGCAACGCTTTGCTCTAGTGATGAGCTGCCTGAACAACCTACCAATACTGCACTAGAAGCGATTGCCGCTAAAGTTAGAAGACGCATTTTCATAGTCAAAACCTCATTATTTTTGTTTAGATGCTGAACTGCTTTTTACCTGTTTAACAACTGGCAGCAGTTTAACAATAGACCGCGATTGCCTATTCTGCCGCCTTAGGTAGACATCGACGCGACTCATTTTTGATACAGCACAAAAACTAATCCTGATGTCAGCCTAAAAGTTTAGAATTTTAGGAGTTTAGTGGTGATCTTTGCTCTTGTGCTTATGCATTTTTCCCATCATGATTTTCTTTACGGGGATGTTTTGATTAATTTTTGACCCGTCTGAAAACGTTAGAGACAGCAAAACCTCATTGCCTTCTTTCATTGGCGACGCCAAATCAAAAAACATGACATGCAAACCACCCGGTTCCAATACCACTTTGCCATTCGCTGGCACTTCAATCTCTTTCACTTGACGCATTTTCATCAGACCGTCATGCATAACATGACTATGCAGCTCCACCTTGCCTGCGGCAGGGGATGTTGCGCTGATTAATGAAATATTATTGCTTGTTGTGTTCTCTAGCGTCATAAACGCTGCGCTATTCGGGGCGCTTGGTGGCATAGCTCGCGCGTATGCGTCATGTAAATCAACATTTGCAAACGCCGAAAGTGAGGACAGTCCCAGTGCTAACCCGAGTAGCGAAGAACAATATTTCATGAAGTAGCTCCGTTGTAACGACAATAATAGCGATAAAAAATAATAATGTAGGGTAAATACTGAATCTATTTTTGATTATTGTGTTTGCATGTTTGTGGTCAGTCGAGAAATTGCATCAGACACCATGTTTGGGTTGAGTGTGTGCGGTACTTTCTCAAGCAAGTTCCCGTTTGGCGCTAAGAAATAAAAGTATGAACTGTGGTCAACGGCATACTCCATGGCTGAATCTTCAAGCTCTGTAATTTGATAGAGAACGCCATATTTTTTTGCCAGTGCATCGATAGCATCTTCTGTGCCGCTGCTGCCTTCGATACGTGGGTGAAAGTAACCGGCATACTCTTGCGCGGCATCACCATCATCACGTTTTGGATCCAGTGTGACGAATACCGGGCGAACCTTATCGAGAGTGTCGTCAGGCAATGATTTGAGAGCAGCAGAGAGGATAGCCAAAGATGTAGGGCAAACGTCTGGGCAATGCGTGTAACCGAAGTAAACCACACGCACCCGTTCATCTGCGTTATCGAAAAGGTTGATAGTCTCCTGTCCACTTTGAAGTAATCCCATATTTACGTTTGAAGACGCGACGTGTTCATCTGTTGCGTTCTGTTCAATGAAATATCGGACACCGAGTCCGGCGATTAGCGCAGTGGCGAGTACAAGGATTTTTAGTTTCATCGCACCATTCTTACGTCAATGGGAAGAGAAATGGATTTATCAGGGCTGCTAATCGAGCCACGCCATGTCATTTCTGCATCCATGCAAATAGGTAACATCACATCACCTTGAAATTGGTTCTTGTTGGTTTTAACCAACTTTAGCTTGTAGATACCCATGTTCATTTCTACGCCTTCAAGCGCAACGAGCAAGTAGGGCGCTTCGCTTTCCGTGTTCACACTCAGCGTGGAAGGCACAAGCGGTTCTACCGTGTCACTTTCCAAGGTAGCCGTGGCATTGGAGAAATTACAGGTTGTGGTGCTCAATACGCAATCTGGTGCGACGGTATTTTGCTCACTTGCAGAGACAAACAAAAAGCTGTCAGCAAAAAAGTAGCCAATCCATAAACATGCAAAGAGAGAAAACACGCTGAAAATACGGTGAAGAAGGTGTTGCGAACTTTTCATTAGGTGATGTTTTAGTAGTGAATACATCAAAAAGCTTACCACCAATTGTTGTGAATCTGTGTGAGGGATGTCTTGAAATTTCGCCTATAAAAAGGGCTACATAGCGCAGCCCTGAGTGTTTGGTTGAATAGTGAACGATTAGTCAGCGAGTTTCTCGGAAACCTTTTCGAGTCCAATAACAATGCCAAAGCCAACGATCATCATCACAACGGCGATCATCAGCTGAGACGGCTGACCAGTAGCCGCTTCAAATGCTGAAGGAGAAAGGACTTTCTCAACCAATGGCACTTTCTCACCCGATGAGTTTATGCGGAAACTGATGGCTTCTTTCCACGGCCATACTTTACCTAGCGCACCGATCAAAAGGCCGGTGAGGAACGCAATGGTTAGGCTGCGGTAGTTATTAAGTAGCCAAGACAAAACATGGGAGAAAGAGAGGATACCGACAAGGCAACCTAGCGCAAACAACGCCAGAATAGGCAGGTTTAAGCTCTTCACCGCATCGAGTACAGGCGCATACATGCCAAGCAGAAGCAGAATAAAGCTACCGGAAATGCCTGGAAGGATCATCGCGCAGATAGCGATTGAACCGGCAATGAATACCGTCAGCATACTGAATTCGAGCGTAATAGGACTCGCGACAGTAATGCCGTAGGCAAATATCGCGCCGCCAATCGCCAACGCGATTTCACCCATTGCCCAGCGTTCGACTTGTTTGATCATGTGGATGGCAGACGCAACAATCAAACCGAAGAAGAATGCCCAAATAACAACAGGGTGCTCAGTGAGTGCATAGGAAACGGCTTTTGCTAGCGTCAAAATTGCCGTCAAAATACCTGAAAGCAAAGAGACTAAGAATGTGCCGTTAACGTGCGTCCAAACAGCGGAGAAGCCTTCTTTGCGCCATTTTGAAAATAGAGAAGGGTTCACACGGCGAATACTTTCTAGCAGTGTGTCGTAGATACCTGTTATGAATGCGATGGTACCACCTGAAACGCCCGGGACAACGTCAGCTGCGCCCATGGCCATACCTTTGAAAAAGGTGAGAATATTTTGCTTCATGAAAAGTTGATTTCTACTGTTGAGAGAAAATTGCGCATCATTATAGCGAGTTAACAATAAAGGGCTATGAATAACTTGACGTACTCAATGTCCGAGCAGCCATGCATATGCATTCGCCAGTTTCTTTTTACCGTCGAACCATATTGGATCTCCATGTATAGGTAAAATGTGCTCAAACGGCCAAGTTAGAATTTCTTGCAGGGACCACCTGAGCAGATTGCGTTCTTTCACAGACATTTGGTGATAGAAAGGAATAGAAGCTTGATTGTGACAACCCAATAGCTTTCCCGCCAATTGTCGACCCAGCGATCCTTCGTTTAACCAAAGTATGCTCTCTCCAAAGAGTAACGTTTTACTCAAAGGGTCACAAAAAACGACGTCTTCGCTTCGATCGTTGCCACGCACGATGGTTTGGTAAAGTTGTCCTTTCCAACGGGGTGAAGTGGTTGAGTTCAGCGTGCCATCAAAGCCAATGTCTGTTCGAACTGACGCAAGGCCAGGCGCGGAATAAAAGTATGCATCAGGATACGCGAGCCACCAATCAGACAGCGCAGCATGAAGATGGCTGTTAACGGTTGTGATGATACTGACGGTACCCAACTTGGCGATGTGTTGGCGAATGTCTTCTGTCAGTGTCGTAGGGTTGTGAATGAGCAATTCACCGCTTTCTAAGCGGACAATCATCATTCGCTGACCGATATTCACGCCAAAGCAGCGGTAATCATCAGATTGATACCACAGCCGGTTTGCTTGCCACTCGATCATTTGTGCTCATCCGTGAAAAACCTTGTGATCGATAAATATCAAACATTGCACGATCCACAAAGAGAATCTTTTCGCTCACCAAAAGCAAAAAGCGTTATGGAGACTATCTGCACGTTTCCTGCCGAATAGGATGTAACTAACTTTACCGATAATTTTGTTGGTGAGGTGCGTATCGTTCGAAATAATTGAATGACTTGTTCTTGTCTGGGTGGTGTTGTCTTTCATCACTCCTTCGTAAACTGGGTGCAACTAAGGAGAGAACAATGACAACAAGAAATGTAACTCGCATCATTCGCTCACATGCCTCGAAAGACGGTGACGGTGTAAAAATCAACCGAGTGCATGGCTTTAACGATGCTAAGTTCAGCCCATTCTTATTAATCGACGAGCTGAAAAGCGAAAACCCTGATGATTACATTGGTGGTTTTCCGCCGCATCCGCATCGTGGCATTGAAACACTAACCTATATGCTTACTGGGCATTTCCAACACCGTGACCACATGGGCAATGTGGGAGAATTAAAAACCGGTGGCGCGCAATGGATGTCTGCGGGTAAAGGCGTTATCCACAGTGAAATGCCAATCATGAGTGAAGGTGGTCTGCATGGTTTCCAGATCTGGATTAACCTGCCTGCCGCCAAGAAAATGAACCCAGCGCAGTACCATGATTTTCAGACAGAAGAGATTAATGAGTACGGTACGGACAAGAACTTGCTTCGTGTTATCTCTGGCAATTTGACCGAGAGTGGTCATGCGCTAACAGGGCCCCTTCAAAAGACGGGTGTTGAAGCTGTGGTTGCTGACTGGCGTGCGGTGGAAAAAGAAACGCGTACATTGAATGTGTCAGAACGCTATCAAGTGAACCTGTTTGTGTATCGCGGCGATATTGATGTTGAAGGTACGCTGGTGCCTCAAGGGCATTTTGCGCAGCTTTCTGCAGGTGAGACCATTTCACTCACAGCACAGAAAGAAGCGGGCGTGTTGATTCTGGCAGGTGAGCCCATCAACGAACCTGTGGTGCATTATGGCCCGTTCGTCATGAATACCATGGAGGAGATAAACCAAGCCATGCGTGATTATGAAAACGGTGTGCTGACGGATTAAGTGGCTAAGAGCGCTTAGCCATCCACGTAAAACCGTGAAGAGGAGCTTGGCTCCTCTTTTTGTTGGGATGCAAGTGCCTTCACATCTAGGGCGCAAAAGCCAAACAAAACGTTGAATGTTTTCGGGTCATTTGTTTAATTTGAATAAGACATGACCCACGAAGAGAGAATTCAAGCGTGCTGATGGTTATCGCGCAGGCAGTTGAAACGGTTTTATTGGTCTCTGGCATTGTGATGCTGGTGCGCTGTGCGTTTCAATATGCTGCAAGAACGGACAATTGGCATCAAGTTAATGTGGTTCTTTTTCGTGTTAGAAGCCTTTCAAATGACGAGTTGAAATGGTGGTATGCCGCCATGATCAGTTTGTCTCTAGGGTTAATGATAAAAGTTCTTGTGCTTTTTCTCGCGCATTGACTAACCCATTAATCTGTTATCTCCCTGCATGTAAACGGTTTAACCAAAATGTGATGTATGTGAACTAGGCTTAGATTCTGATACCATCTCGTTTTGTGCACTGCATCAAAGGGAATCATGCCTAAAGTCACTCGCTTCACGCTCTCAATTGCACACATCAACGATACACACTCCCACTTTGAGCCAACACCTGTTTCGCTGTCTGTAAAAGGGCAGGAAAAGCGTGTTTACGCGACGAGTGGCGGTTTTGCACGTATTAAAACGGTGGCAACGCAATTTCGTGAAAATGCTGAACGCGAAGGGAATGCGTTTCTATTCCTACATGCTGGAGACTGCTTTCAAGGCACCTTGTACTACAACCTTTTCAAAGGCGATGCCAACGCTAAACTCTTGAACATGCTTGATCTCGATGCCATGGCATTGGGGAACCATGAATTAGATTTAGGCAACGCCGCGGTATCGAAATTCCTCGATCACATCTCCTTCCCATTGCTGGCTGGCAACTGGGACGTCAGCCAAGAAATTCAAAACAAGCCTTGCCCGTTAAAGGGAAAACCCTTGTTGTATGATTTCGATACGCAAGAACAGTGTGCGAAAGTGCTGGTGAAAACCTTCGGTGATCATCAAGTGGCTATTTTTGGTGTCTCTATCGATAAAATGGCACAGATCGCCATGCCAGATGCTGACACGCCTTTCCTCGAATCGAAAATGGTCGTGTTAAATACCATTGCATACATCCGCGATACCCTAGGAATCAACAATATCGTACTGCTTAGCCATCTTGGGTATGACCAAGATTTGAAAATGGCGGAAGAGGTAGAAGGTCTGTCTGTTGTCGTGGGTGGACATAGTCATGTACTGCAAGGTGATTTTAGCAATATAGGGCAGGGTAACGCTGAACCCTATGGCCGCAAAATTAACAATACGCTGGTGGTGCAAGCAGGGTGTCATGCCTTGGCCATTGGTAAACTTGATGTGACGTTAAACAGTGATGGCAGCGTCCTGTCACACACCGGTGATAATTACCTCATGCTCGGTCGCGGATTGGCGCTGGATGCCTCATGGGATGTGGCACTCGATGAGCATGATTTTGATGCGGCTAAATTGTATCTTGCTGAACAATCGAATGTTTTACACTGTCGTGGCAACAAAGACGTCAAAGCATTGCTGAATACGGAATACCGTCCAGCCGTCTTAGCTATGCGAAGTGACGTTGTCACTATGTTGTCCGATAGTCTACGCCATATTCGTGTTCCTGACGAAAAAGGGCCGAGCCAAATAGCACCACTGGTCTGCGAAGGTTTGCTTTATTCCGCCAATATTCGTGGTCATGATGTCGATTTCGCCATCCATAATGCTGGTGGTGTGCGTGTGTCACTCGAAGCAGGCAAACTCACAGCGGCAGATGTCGCTGGACGGTTATTGCCATTCGCGATCGATCTGATGGTTTATGAACCCACAGGTGCGCAGGTCAAAGCGGCGTTGGAAGGGGCGATCAACAATGCCACTAACAACGGTGTGGAAGGGACAGGCAATGGCAGTTTCCCTTATACGGCTGGATTGCGGTATACCTATGAATGCAATATGCCAGAAGGTCAGCGAATCACTCAGCTTCAATACCAGATAGTATCTGGAGAATGGCGCGATATTGAGTTAGAGAAAACCTACCGTGCTGTGTCGTCTGCTTACACATCACAAGGGAAGGAAGGGTATGACGCGTTGAAAAACCTCGTTACTCAGCCTGTGTCTATTGGCGTTATTTTGTCGGATAGTTTTATTGAATATGCTCGTGCTAATGACAACCTACGTGCGCCAAAAGATACCCTACAACATTATGTGCCGTGTGCTGAACTTAAGTAAGCCCCTGATTTTTCCATAATCATTCCAGAGCTACTCGAGATTACGGAGGACGTTACTCCGCATTCTTGACTCTCCCTATCTCACTCATTTTCAATTTGAATGGTTTTTTGCGCAATATGTGTCCGCTTTTTGCATAGAAGTCATTTGAGGAATAAATCGGCGATAACTTGCCGCATCAGCGCAAAGTGTTCATGCAGTGCCACCTGTTCCTCCAAAAACAAGATTCTTGAAAGCAGTATCGGTAAATGTTTCATGGGTGTCAGAAAACGTTAAGTTTTTTCGTGGCGTGCCGATAACTACAACAGGCTTTCCTTAGGGGGATACTATGGTGGAAAAGCGTGATTGGTTAGATTTTGGATTAATTGCCTTTTGGATCGTTGCTTGGGCGTCGCTCGTGTACTTCGTTCCTGCCACTGGCATGTGAAGATGTTCCCGCCTAGCGACGTGCAGGCGGGCCTTCTTATCGCCAGGTAGTACAAGAGGGCGTATTACCAAACAGGTCTAGGTTCGCTGTAGCTTTTGGTGTCGCTTCAGCAGAAAGCGAATGACGATGGGCTGCATATAGGTGGGTAGCTGTAATGCCCCAATAAGCGGCAAATAGAGTGGTCCTAAAAACGCGCCTGCCACTGAGTAGGTCAGTAACACATTCCTGTTTCCTGCGGTAATTGCAGCGATAAATGCTTCTTCCTTCCCATGCTTTCGATAGCAAACAAACCCAATGATGAAAAATAGTACGCAAATTGCTAATGCAAGGAAAAACATGGCAATGGCGAATTCACGATCGCTGTTCCACAACCACCGATATTGTCCTGCAAGCCCGAACGGGAAACTGAACACCAAGAGAACCGTAAATTGTGCCAACTTGCTATGAATTCGGGTGAGGCGCTCTTTAGACATGCTCTTGTGTATAAGGAAAGACAAGCCCATTGGGCCAAAGATGAATACCGCAAGCCTCAGGCAATAGCTCTTCATATCGAGCGCAAAGTTATCGCCGCTGAACAACGTTAGATTGATATAAAGAATCACAGGCATCATCAAGGTGCTGGCGATGGTAAATGCCATTGCCTTTAGCGGTTCAAATCCCATAGAGCGTACGATTGCAGGGGTCGCGAAGAGGCTCCCAGTGGCACAGACTGCTGTTAGTGCAAGCAGCAATTCGGAACTTGCGTTGAAGAGAGTTGCGATGCTCGCCACGACCACTGTTGTGACACCACCGTGCAATAAGGCATAAAGCCACGCCTGTTTTTTAAATAGGGCTTTCACGAGGAGAGGTTGATCGATACCAATGAGGGTAAACAACATCAAAACAAACAATATGTAAGGCAGAAAAGGCAATGTAGCTTGTGATAAATCAGGAAGCAAAAAGCCGAACACGGCAGCTAATGCAAGAAGGGTTGATGCATGTTTGCTAAGAAATGCTAACAAAGAAACCTCAGACGGAATCGGTAAAGCCAAATGCTATCAAATTGTAATCAGTATGATAAATAAAAATTAATAATGTCTCATTGCTTTCTGTTTTAATGAGAAACCATGTTTAAACAAGAAAATCTGGAGATAGGCCGTAGTCTCCAAATTCGTTCGCATTAGATATTCTAATTCAAAGTTCAAAAAATAGTCATTATGAACAATGCAATTAAATGACTAGAATTTGCATTGTAAAGTCAATCACATAGCGAGCATAAAATGACACAGGCAGTTGATTTCGGTCACGTTCTTACTTCTGTTGATAACTCTCAAAAAAGCTATGCGGTTTCTGTCAAAGGATTGTTTGCCCATGCAATGGATATTTTGCAGACGCGTCAAGTAAACAAAACGTTGCGTTCAACGTCTGATTTACCTGAGCACATCAAGCGTGACATCGGGCTGATCCGCTAGGTTTATTGCAGACCTATCATCGATAAAAGCGTTGGTTTTTGACCAGCGCTTTTTTGTATATGTTGAATATTAATGTGACGTTGTCACTATAATCTTAATCCTACTTATCTCTCTCTATTCTTAGACTTTTATGGTCTATCATATTGATTAACTATTCTTATTCACTTTGCTTATTCAACACATTTTCTTTATTGAAAAAATAATTATGTTGTCGAACTGTGGTATTTAGTCATGATTAAACATCATGCGGAAAGAGGCTAGACAAGGCGTTCTCAGTTCGTCACTATGAATCAAAGACAAAAAAAAGAGTGATTTAACGTGGGTCTATTTAATTGGTTGTTTGGTAGCAAAGAACAAGGGAAAACTGCTGTTGAGCCAACTGAGTACAAAGGCTATCTCATTTATCCGGAACCAAAAGCAGAAGGCGGACAGTTTCGAATTGCTGGACGTATATGCAAAGAATTGGATGGCGAAATAAAAGAGCATTTGTTCATCCGCTCTGATTTGCTTCCGGGTGAGGAAAGTGCGAAAGATCTCATGCTTCAAAAAGCACACACGTTTATCGACCAAATGGGCGACAGAATGTTTGGCTAACTGACCGAGATCAAAGCAAAAAATTGCTGTTTCGGTCAAAAAATATGTCTAGCACGATGCTTGTTTAGTCTTGTTCGGAACGATGGAAGTGCGCTTTTTAATAAATGAGTCTTTAATCAATAGCTTAAAACCAAAACGATATAAGAGGTCTGACCTCCGTCCATGGTTGAATTACGTTATTTTCTTACTAAAACTCGTTAGTATGGGTTTAAACACGGTTTGATCATTGATTGTTTTAGTTTTTTTCCTACATATCTTGATTGAGCACTTTTAGTTCGTTACAAACGGTTTACTTACACTGCCAATAGTCAGGGATTAACTATGCAAATTGGTGTACCAAAAGAAGTACTTGCGCATGAAACGCGAGTTGCTGCCACGCCGAAAACGGTGGAACAGCTTTTAAAAATGGGCTTCGACGTTGTAGTCGAAAGCGATGCAGGTCTGCTTGCCAGTTTTGACAATACTGCTTTTGAACAAGCAGGTGCCAAAGTGGTTGATGCCGAGACAGTTTGGCAGTCAGACATCATTTTCAAAGTTAATGCCCCTGCTCAGGTTGAAGGGAATGACGAGTTTGAGAGCCTAAAAGAAGGCACGACACTCGTTAGTTTCATTTGGCCTGCGCAAAACGAAGCATTGATGGAAAAGCTTGCTGCTAAAAATATCAATGTGTTGGCGATGGATGCGGTTCCACGTATTTCTCGTGCACAAGCCTTGGATGCATTGAGCTCAATGGCAAACATTGCGGGTTACCGTGCTGTTGTCGAGGCGGCTCATGAGTTTGGCCGTTTCTTTACGGGTCAAATTACTGCTGCGGGTAAAGTGCCACCGGCAAAAGTGTTTGTTGCAGGCGCTGGTGTTGCAGGTCTTGCTGCTATCGGTGCTGCGGGTAGCCTAGGTGCCATCGTTCGTGCATTCGATGTTCGTCCTGAAGTAAAAGAACAGGTCGAAAGTATGGGTGCAGACTTCTTGCAAGTGGCTTTTGAAGAGCAAGCAGGAAGCGGTGACGGTTATGCGAAAGAAATGTCTGATGACTTCAATCGCAAGGCTGCAGAGCTTTACGCTGAGCAAGCAAAAGACGTTGATATCATTATAACGACTGCACTTATTCCAGGTCGTCCTGCGCCTAAACTGATCACCAAAGAAATGGTCGACTCGATGAAGTCGGGCAGTGTAATTGTTGATTTGGCAGCGGCAAATGGCGGTAACTGTGAATACACAGAAGCTGACAAAGTTGTGCTAACGAAGAACGGCGTAAAAATCATCGGTTACACCGACATGGTGGGTCGTCTTCCTACCCAATCTTCACAACTCTACGGTACTAACCTCGTTAACTTGATGAAGCTGCTTTGCAAAGAGAAAGACGGCAACATCGATATAGACTTTGAAGACGTGGTATTACGCGGCGTTACTGTGATTAAAGAAGGTGAGGTCACTTGGCCTGCACCACCAATCCAAGTTTCCGCTCAGCCACAAGCGAAGCCTAAACCTGCGGCAAAAGTAGAAAAAGTTGAAGAACCTACGTCTCCAGTGAAAAAAGTCGTTGGCCTTGCCGCGGCTGTGGGTGCATTTGCTTGGGTTGCTTCTGTTGCGCCTGCTGCATTCTTGTCTCACTTCACCGTGTTTATCCTTGCTTGTGTGATTGGTTATTACGTGGTTTGGAACGTGACACATGCGCTTCACACGCCTTTGATGTCAGTAACAAATGCAATTTCCGGCATTATCGTTGTTGGTGCACTTCTTCAAATCGGTCAAGGTAATGGGGTCGTTTCCTTCCTCGCGTTTATTGCCGTTCTGATTGCGAGCATCAATATCTTTGGCGGTTTCACAGTCACCAAGCGCATGCTTGAAATGTTCCGTAGAGATAAGTAGGAGTAGCCGATAATGTCTGAAGGTTTAACACAAGCGGCATATATTGTAGCTGCGCTCTTTTTCATCTTGAGTTTGGCAGGTCTGTCAAAACAAGAGTCTGCACGTACGGGTAACTACTTCGGTATTGCCGGTATGGCGATTGCGTTGATTGCGACCATTTTTGGTCCTGACGCACAAGGCATCGCGTGGATCATTGTTGCAATGGTCATTGGTGGCGGTATCGGTATTTACTACGCAAAACGCGTTGAAATGACCGAAATGCCAGAACTGGTTGCTGTGCTTCATAGCTTCGTGGGTTTGGCTGCGGTATTGGTAGGCTACAACAGCTTTATCGATCCACCAGCAGTGAACCTTGCGAACCCTGCGGAGATTCATGCTGCGCATGTCATCCACATGGTTGAAGTGTTCCTAGGTGTGTTCATCGGTGCGGTGACCTTTACGGGTTCAATCGTCGCATTCGGTAAACTGCGTGGCATCATTTCTTCATCTGCACTGAACATCCCACACAAGCATAAGTGGAACCTTGCTGCGATCCTCGTTTCGACTGCACTCATGATTTACTTCGTGAAAGCAGACGGCAGCATGTTTGCTCTGATTGTGATGACACTGATTGCGTTCGCATTTGGTTGTCACTTAGTGGCATCAATCGGTGGCGCAGATATGCCAGTGGTTGTGTCTATGCTGAACTCCTACTCGGGTTGGGCGGCTGCGGCTGCGGGTTTCATGCTGGCAAACGATCTTCTGATTGTTACCGGTGCGTTGGTCGGTTCTTCGGGTGCGATTCTGTCTTACATCATGTGTAAAGCAATGAACCGTTCTTTCATCAGTGTTATCGCGGGTGGCTTCGGTCAAACTGTATCGGTATCAAGTGATGGCGAAGAAGAAGGTGAGCACCGTGAAGTGAGTGCAGAAGATGTAGCAGAAATGCTGAAAGATTCTCGCTCAGTTATCATCACCCCTGGATACGGCATGGCAGTTGCGCAAGCGCAATACCCAGTGCACGAAATCACTGAGAAACTGCGTGCGAAAGGCATTGATGTTCGCTTTGGTATCCACCCAGTTGCGGGTCGTCTACCTGGTCACATGAACGTACTTCTGGCTGAAGCGAAAGTACCGTATGACATCGTTCTAGAAATGGACGAGATCAACGAAGACTTCCCTGAAACAGACACTGTTCTTGTTATCGGTGCGAATGACACGGTTAACCCTGCCGCGATGGAAGATCCAAATAGCCCAATCGCAGGGATGCCTGTCCTTGAGGTATGGAACGCGAAAAACGTTATCGTCTTTAAACGTTCAATGAACACAGGTTACGCGGGCGTTCAAAACCCACTGTTCTTTAAAGAGAACACAGCGATGTTGTTCGGCGATGCAAAAGCATCGGTAGATGCGATTTCTAAAGCTATCTAATCTACCTTTAACGCGAAACAAACGTCATTGACGAAAAAGCCAGCAGCTCGCTGGCTTTTTTTTATGCAAACGCCAGCAATGGTATTGCTCTCTTACAAAATGCTGACATTCCAAAATGTTTTGATGCTAATCTCACGCTATGCGAATGTTTCTTCTTACCTTTCTTCTCTCTGTTAGCAGTTTTGCGATGGCAGAGGCGTCTTTCCCTGAACAGCTTAATGCGTTCAGAGCGTCGCTAATGGAAGAAAACCCTGTCGCAAGTTACGAACTCAATGCCATTCATAGTGAATACCCGAAGGCACTGTTGGTGCCAGACAGTCTTCTTCCGCAGTCGGCGTCATACCCACTCAAAGATCTAAAGCGACTTTATCAGGCGTCTGAAAAATGTCAGGGGCCTTGGCCGGTGAGTCCACTCGTTACCGATCCTTTGGTTTTCACCCGAGCGCTATGCTTTAACACACGCCTTCCACCTGTTTGGTTTTCACGCTCGAACTTAATCCATCCAGGTGGCGGAAGTTATGCTGCTAAGTTCGTAGAAAAGTATCCGGATGTACGCGAGGATCTATTACGTTTCTTTCATATCAAGGAACGTTTATTATCCCCGCCAGACACATTGCTCGGTCGTTTACAAAGAATGTCTGAAAATGGCATCAATGCACTGAATGGCGGGGCAGAATTTATACTTTCTGGTGACGAATTGTGGGTTCGCCAAGGTAGTGACTACGAGATCTTCGCTGCAGAGGAGTGGTTAGCACCACTTGAACATGCAGATTTGTTGGTAGCACCAACGGGATCAGAAAATTACTGCTTATCGCGTATCGGTAATGTTTGTTGGAATATCGAGCGTGCCCCTTCTTATTGGTCGCAGCTTGTTTTAGGGCTAGGTGCGATTAACTTAGTCTGGTTTGGCGTTTGGGTGTTTAACCGTTGGGCGATTAAACGACGTCTGATGCAAGAACGCATGCTGGTGTTACAGATTTTAACGCATGAACTGCGTACACCGATTGCAAGTTTATCGATGACGGTAGAAGGTTTTCGTCGAAAATTCGATAGCCTCCCTGAGCCTTTGTATGATGAATTCAGACGCCTCTGCGAAGATTCCATGCGATTGAAGCAACTTGCTGAAGCCAGCAAGGATTACCTTCAATCGAATCAACAACAACTATATCGCGAACACATTCCTTCGTATGTGGAATGGCTTTCTTTCCTCTGTGAAGAGCGCGAAGTTGAATTAATGGCGGGAGAGGATGCTGAGATCGCGGTGAACGTGTATTGGCTGACAACGTCTCTCGATAACCTGATAAGTAACGCCAAAAAATACGGTGTTACGCCTGTAAAAGTCATCGCGGAAGTGAATGGCGGTCTCCTGACAATAAAAGTGCAGGATCAAGGGCAGCTATCCGCGAAAGATTGGAAGACAATAAGAAAACCGTTTGTGAGTGAGAAAGGCCTAGGCCTTGGTCTCACGATCGTTGAATCAATGATTGATAGGATGGGGGGTCGCTTAACATTAGTCGGACCGCCTACCACGTTTATTCTGGAGATACCTTGTGACCCAAACGACACTGCTGCTCGTTGAGGATGACGCAAACTTAGCAGACGGCCTATTGGCGAGTCTGGAGCAAAATGGCTACAAATGTTTATACGCAGACTGTGCAGAGAAAGTGGAAGCTTTATGGGCAGATGCAGATTTAGTGGTACTTGATCGCCAACTTCCTGAAGGCGACTCAATGGATTGGCTTCCAAACTGGAAAAAGATCAAAGATGTTCCAATTATCATGCTGACTGCCATGGTGTCTGTGCGCGACCGTGTCGGCGGTTTGGATTCAGGCGCGACGGATTACATGACCAAACCTTTTGCTGAGGCTGAGTTACTCGCGCGTATTCGTGTGCATTTACGCCGCCCAGTAACGGAAGGTGACAGTGTGTCTGAAGATGACATCATTGTTGGCACCTTGCGCATTAACATGGCACAACGCAGTGTTATTTGTTCGGGGAGTGAAGTGATCTTGACCCGTACTGAATTTGACCTGTTGGCGTTTTTAGCCAAAAACGCAGGGCGAGTATTCACGCGTGATGAATTGCTTGATCAAGTGTGGGGTTACAACCATTACCCAACAACACGAACGGTAGATACGCACGTGCTTCAGCTCCGTCAGAAACTGCCTGAGATTGAAATCGAAACGCTGCGTGGCGTTGGTTACCGAATGAAGGTGCAATGATTTACAGGCTTGCTTGTTTCTTCCTTTTCTTGACGACGCCGTTATCTGTAACGGCGGCGTGGTTTAGTGGTTCTGATGCGCTAACGTCTGCGCATCAGCGATTACTTGAAGGTGATACAGCAGCCAGTTTTGATGCCATGGTCGAAGCATGGCAACAAGTCAAAAACGACACTGAAGATCGCCATTTAGCGGAGTTGCTTTCGCTAGCGATCAATGAAGATTGCGGCCGCAGTCTTAGCACGCTTTCATTGCCCAGTTGGCTTCAAAGTGTGGTTGTGCGCCGTGAAACGATTCAAACCCCTAACCGTGTTTACTACCAGTTTTCTTTGTATGGATCATCCAAACAGGGCATCGGTAACGTATCGTTTTCGGCATGGCCCGATCGTTCATTGGTTCAGGTTGATTTGCCCAAAGACAAAGCCAACGATTTTAAGCTAGAAATCGAAGGGCTTTCTCGCGCCGTTAAGTCTGGCCTATACAAACTGGAGCTAACATCGCTTTCCAGTGAAGTGTGGTCGTCATGGATCATTGTTAGTCAGCCTGAGCCTACTCAAAAAATCAGTTGGAAAGACAGTCGCAGCTGGCGTATATCACCACCTACCGATTTAAAAGGCACGTGCCCGAGACCTTTTCTTTCGATGAATCTATACCGCCAAGATTCCGATGATTTAGCACCGATTTGGTCTGAAGAAAAAGACAAAAATTTGCCTACTTCTTTGCCGGTGCTTGACGTGACGGATGGCCAATATTGGTTGACTGTTGCTTTGATAGAGCGCCGTTGGCAGGGGGCAATTTTGTTTGAAGAAGTACAGCGAATAGGCCGTGCTATTGATCTTCCTGACATCGATTTACGCACACTTTCTCCCTAATTTTCATTATGTAACCTGAATGTTATTCAGGTTACTCTTTCGAATCATCTCTCTAAAACGCTCAGCGCTATGTTTAATTCCTGTATTAACCTTTGAATAGCGTCACACCTTAGAGACACGTCGTCATCAACTTAAATCGCCTCGACTAGTATCAGTAAAAGAACTTAGGCAGCGTGCTTCCTTAGTGCGATTGCTTGTAACTGGTACTTGGAGATGGATTTCAAATCATGAAAAAAAGTATTGTGGCGCTCAGCGTAGCTTTTGCTTCTTTCTCAACCTATGCCGCCAACTACAGTGTAGATGCGCGTATTGATGCAATGGGTGGCGCAGGGACTGCTGCCGCAGATTATTTGGCAGCGGGTTTTCATAACCCAGCACTGGTAGCGCTTGAGCCCACCAGCGCGTTTGGCGTTTTGTTTCCGACAATTGGTATTCAATTTCGAGACCCCGATGAATTGGTTGATGGACTCGAAAATTTCGGTGATGTTTACGACAACTTCCGAAATAACCCCACGAATTCAGATAACCAAACCAACACAGCAAATGCATTGCGAAATCTAGATGACCGCGCGGCATATGTCAGTGGTGGTATTGGTGGTGCGATTGCCATCCCTACCAACACGGTGTCGGGTAACTTTTTTGTGAAAGGTTATACCGAAGCTATTGTCCTTCCAGAAATTTCAGATGCTGATGTTTCTGCGATAGAAAACGGCACATCTACATCTTTGTCATCCAATGCGCGTGTCCTTGCATTTGGTGTGGTTGACGTGGGTCTAGCTCTTGCGGGCAATGTTGAATTGGCGGGGCAACGGATCGCTGTTGGCGTTACGCCAAAATCCCAACAACTGTATACCTACCATTATGAGGTGTCGGTAGATGACTTTGATGTGGATGATTGGGATGCCGATGAACACCGCACCGAAGACAGTGCGTTTAACATGGACATTGGTGTTGCATGGCAGAATGGACCTTTTCGTGTCGCGCTTGCCGGTAAGAACTTGATTTCGAATGAGATCAAAACGGCTTTTCGTACCCGTGAATATACCTACCATGTTGATCCGCTTTATACACTGGGTACAGCTTATGTGACTGAACTTGCGACTTTCGCGTTAGACATTGATTTGAATGATCAGACGCGCTTTACGGGTTCAGGGCCAGAAATTAAAGACAATACACAACTCGTCCGAGTTGGTGCAGAGTTTAATGCATGGGGGTGGGCACAACTTCGAGGTGGCTATATCAATGACCTTGAAGACACGCTAGACGGCACCTTGACCTTGGGCTTAGGTTTGTCTCCAGCCAACACTGTGCACTTTGATATTTCAGCGTCGATCATTGATACCAATAGCTATGGTGCTTCGGCGCAACTCGCCTTTATGTTCTAGGTCGGTTCTAGGGCGTAACAACAAAACCAAATGCAAAAAAGGTGAATAGAAAAAGCGAACAGTGACAACTGCCTAAGTCGGCATTAGAATACGCGGCATCCTAACTGATAGATTTGAGATCGCCAATGAACAATATGCCGACGCTAACGCACAGTGAACAACAAGAAGCCGCTGAGCGAATTCACGCATTAATGGCGACAGGAATGAGCAGTGGCGAAGCCATTATGATCGTTGCTAATGAAATCCGCGAACGTGAAGCTGCAAAGAAAGACGATTAATGTGAAAACGGCCAATTTATTGGCCGTTTTCTTTTTCAATTCCCTTCAAAATGTCGGAAAATTAACCACATACCGATACTCAAACAACTCGCAATTAAAAACTCAGAGCTTCAAGCCACGTACACTGTAGAACCGCGATATTTCACATCAGCCTCGAGCTTGTGTGGGCGGGTTTCGCGGTCAACCGTGCGCGGCTGAATCAATGTCTTTAGGTTAATTGGGTATATTCCTCTCTCAGTCATCGTCTTTGTAGGGAACGCGCTTGAACGATCGATTGCTACTCGCCAGAACTTTTGCCCGCGCACGCCATGAAGGACAGAGGTATGGCGAATTTCCATATCATGTTCATCTTGATGATGTAGAGCGTCTTGCTCAGCCATTTGGCATGAATGCCATGATCATCGCACAACTCCATGATGTGCTTGAAGACACGACAACCAGCGTCGATGAAATCGTCCATGATTTTGGCGAGCTGATTGCGTTGTCGGTTAGCTATGTGACGGACCCTATTGCCAGTGATAGGGCAACACGCAAAAAACAGTTGAACAGCCGTTTACAATCTCTTGATGAGAATGACGATGCCGCAAAACTCGCGCTCATTGTAAAAGCGTGTGATCGATTGGCGAACGTTAAAACCTGCCGATTGTTTAGCCCCGACAAATTCGTGATGTATCAATCTGAACATGCGGAATTTAGAAAGGCTGCGTATCGACACGGTATGTGTGAAATGGTGTGGTGGGAGCTGGACATGTTAATTGAGGTGGGAGACAAACTCGCGCGATTTTAACACGCCGTTTATACAACAAATAACGTAAAAAAACGCCTGTTGTAAGACAGGCGATTCTTGTTCTAGCTGATTGCTTGATGAGCGATTATTCGTCGTCGTAAATTGTCGGAATAGGTTGGCGTTTGTGCTGCGTCATCTTGTAGATTGAGACTAAACGCTCAGAGACACGTGCTTCCACATCCTTGCCTTCCAAGAAATCATCGATTTCATCGTAAGTCAGCTGAAGTGCATCTTCATCTGCTTTTTGCGGTGCCAGTTCTTCCAAATCTGCTGTCGGTGTTTTCACCACTAACAATTCTGGCGCACCCAAGAAAGCCGCAAGCTGGCGGACTTGGCGTTTGCTCAAACCAAACAAAGGGGCAAGGTCGCAAGCGCCGTCGCCAAACTTGGTGTAGAAACCCGTGATGTTTTCTGCTGAATGGTCAGTACCCAGCACGAGACCACCAACAAGCCCTGCAATTTCGTATTGTGCAACCATGCGAGCACGGGCTTTAACGTTGCCTTTCACGAAATCTACTTTTGCATCGTCTTGTGGAATAAGACCGGTGTTTGCTAGCGCAGAAAGGGAAGACGCGTGCAGTCCGTCAACACCCTCTTTAATGTTAACGCTCACTGAGTGTGTCGGTTGAATGAAGCTCAGTGCAAGTTGGGCTTCGTCTTCATCTTGCTGAATACCGTAAGGAAGGCGAACAGCAATAAACTGGTAATCCGTTGTGCCGGTTTCTTGATTTAGCTGATCCACCGCCAATTGTGCGAGTCGACCACAGGTTGAAGAATCCACACCGCCACTGATGCCCAACACGAGTGAACGTGTGAAAGAGGCTTTGAGTCGGTTCTTGATAAAGTTAACACGGCGCTCAACTTCAAAGGCTGGGTCAATTGACGGGAGTACTTGCATCTCTGCGCGGATAGCTTGTTCCATTTCGCGGTTTTCCTCATTTTCGCTTTCGCTGAACAATTCAGGCTATTTTGCAATATCTTGACGATAAAATCATGTTCATTCATCGCTATAGCTTTTATTACGCAAGATTTATACGCGAATTACCTGAATTTAGTTTGTTGGTTTTATCTGTCGTCGAAAGGTAATCATCACGAGGGTGAGTGTTTTGTTCGTAATTTCATCAGTTGCACCATTAAGATGCCTCAAAATAAGCAAATCGACTTCTCCTTGATCATGAACTGTGTCAGATTAAGGACTACTAACAAATTGATAAACATTTTGAAATGACTGAGAAGAATACTCCCAAACAAATTGCTATATTTGGCAGCGCGTTTAATCCGCCTAGCCTTGGTCATCTCAGTGTTATTCAGAGACTCTCTCATTTTGACCGTGTATTGCTTGTGCCTAATTTTGCACATGCATGGGGCAAGAAAATGGCGGATTTTGGAAAACGTTGC
Organism: Enterovibrio norvegicus DSM 15893; assembly: GCF_900115495.1. Classification (GTDB taxonomy): domain Bacteria; phylum Pseudomonadota; class Gammaproteobacteria; order Enterobacterales; family Vibrionaceae; genus Enterovibrio; species Enterovibrio norvegicus. The sequence continues at coordinate 44,709 of NZ_FOWR01000014.1, forward strand.
GAGTGGGTAGAGGCATTTATTAACGATGCATCTCTCGACAGTGTTGAGTTGTGTTCTGATGAAAAAGATATTGCAGGCGGAGAGGCGGTTACAACCTGGGCGTTGTTAAACCATCTTCAGAACCAATATCCCAATTCTGAACTGACGTTTGTGCTTGGGCCGGATAATTTCCTAAGCTTTGCAAAGTTCCACAACTCCGCTGAAATTATGGCGCGATGGAACATTTTGGCTTGCCCCGAAACGGTGAATATCCGAAGTACGCATATTCGTGAGTGCCTGATTGCAGAAGGTGACGTATCTTCGTTAACCACTCCTACTTTGGCAAGACGATTGACGAAAAAGGATTTTGATTAGGCTCCCCATCGTGGTGATGTAATCATCGGGTCTTTTCGTTTTTTAAAAGAATAACAATGTTCGATATTTACGGGATTTTTGTACTGTGTTGAAACACTTTGTATGTGCAAGCCTCACTTTTTGTACGCTTGTGACGCCGTCACTTCTTTACGCAGCTTATTCTACTGATCATGAATCATCACAAATCATTATCAAAGATGGTGGTAAGTATCAGTTAAATAGCGATTTTGGTCGCCGATCTGATTTGATGGAGTGGAGAGTAGAAGACGTTGAGCTTCCTAATATTTGGGACGGCTGGCGTTATGGTTTGGATGCGCCAAACTATGTAACCGCAGAAGCGGGAAACAGCTATTATGGGTTCGGTGTTTGGAAGCCTGAAGAACTCCAAGAATACAGTTTGGGTTCAGACGGCGTTACCACACAGGACTGGTTAATGGACCACGGATTGAATTTTAGCTTTGGCACAGAGTCGGTTGATGGAGGTGCCAGATATCGGTTTGACGTGCGCTGGCATGAACAAACCGATACTGAAATTATGTTGCAGCTTCAAGTTCCTTTTCAGTAACCCGCAATCGCTTTCAGCTTGGCCGTCACATATTCTTCGTTGAGTGACGCCTTGCTCGCAATACTCTTTACTTTTTGCCCTGACTTCATCGCCCGTACCCATTCACGAACCAAAAGTTGATCTGAAAGCTTGCCAACAGACATCTGCAATGTCAGCTCTAGTGCATTGTTTTCTGCAATATCGCCCAACTGACCTTTCGCTAACTTATCGATCGCTTTTTCAAGCAACGCGGTTTCTTTCGGCATGCCCTGCAAAGGCGAATGAACGGTAACATAGTCGCGCAAACATCGAAGCAAGCGGCCATAGGCTGAATCCCAGTCTGTGGTGCCTTGTTTCTGATAGTGACGTAATTCTGCCATCAACCCATCGATGAGCGGAGAAGGCGAGAAAAAACCGGATAATGTTGGAAGCGCGACAACCGTTCGAACTGAGAAGTTCAATGTGGACACTTCTGCACCTTGTAATAACGTTACTGCACTCAAACAGCCAGATGGAAGCCAATAGCTTTGACCTGCGCACACTGGAAATTCGTTTTTGCCGAGTCGAATTAACGCTGCGCCTTTATGTACATAAAGGAAGGTAGCGTGATGCTGTGTTTTGCGCCCACCCACAAAAAGTGTATCGGCTTGATGAAATTGAAACTCGATGGCTTGCTTCATGTAATGATTCTCTTGTTACAAGGCGCACATACTCATTGGTTTTGCTGATGAGATCAAGCAACTCGCTATTTGATTGGAGAAGAAATCGCCAGCTTGTTACATTCTTAGTATATTAGGGTGTGGTTAGACCTCCAACCTCTCAGGATTCACGATCAAAACCATGTTTGAAATCCTTTATCCACGTAGAATGGCGTGGTTTTCAACGGAGTAAGTAGAGTCTCGTGCAACAAACTAATGATCCTTTCTCAGAAATCCGTCCTTTTCGTGATGACGAAGTACCTGGCGCACTTGATCGCTTGGTGAATGACGAAGAGTTTATCACTGCAATCCTAAAATATCGTTTTCCACACATCTCGGGTGTAGCAGGTTGGTTAGTTAAACCTTTCCTTAAGCAGTACCTGCGTTCTAAGTGGAAAAAGATCTCGACGATACGTGATGTGCAATCACACATAGCGAAATACATGGAATCAATGATAAAAAACACGTCGGAAGGATTGTCGACGAGTGGCTTAGATAAACTTGACCCTAACCAAAGCTATTTGTTTGTATCTAACCACCGCGATATCGCGATGGATCCTGCAATGGTTAACTGGTGTTTATATAATAATCAGTTCGACACAGTGCGTATCGCGATTGGCGATAACCTACTGAAGAAACCGTGCGCAACTGAGCTAATGAAATTGAACAAAAGCTTCATTGTTAAGCGTTCGGCAAAAGCGCCGCGTGAAATGATGAAAGCACTCTCGCAATTGTCTGCGTATATCAAATCATCACTGGATGAAAAACAGTCTATTTGGATTGCGCAGAAAGAAGGGCGAGCAAAAGACGGCGACGATAAAACGGATCCTGCGATCTTAAAAATGTTCTCGTTGGAAGGCCGTCGTCAGAAAATTGGTTTCGCCGACTACATTGCTCAACTGCGCATCGTGCCCGTGACAATCTCTTACGAGAATGATCCCTGCGATGCCGCAAAAGCGAACGAGCTGTTTCAGAAAGAAACTGCCGGTGCATATGAGAAAGGCGAGTTTGAAGATATCGAAAGCATCGTTCAAGGGATTGTCGGACAGAAACGCCGTATTCATGTTTCTTTTGGTGATGTGATCGGCAATGAGTTCGATACGCCAGAAACGTTAGCTGCGGAAATTGATCGCCAAATTTACAAGAACTACCACTTGTTCCCGTCCAATTACATTGCTGCAGGCCGTGAACACGAGTCTGTGACAGACAAAGAACGTGTGCAATTTGACACTAAGCTGTCCGTGTTGCCAGATGGTGTAGCTAAAATCGTTCGCGCCATGTATGCGATGCCAGCAGGTAAGAAAGTAGACATCTAACACGCTGTTTTTATTTATAAAATGAAGAAAAGAGGAGTGTGTGACAACGTCACTCACTCCTCTTTTTTTTCGGCAGATAAAGTGTAAAAAGGTTATTTATAGCTGGCCGTCACTCAACGGTGCTATTGCTGAGCGCTGTATGTTCTCAGCAAGAAAATCGACAAAGCGACGAACCTTGGGCGCGAGATATTCACGACGTGGGTAGACAGCATAGATCGGCAGTTTTAATGTTGGCTTCCAATCTGACATCAATACCTTGAGCTTTCCGTCCTTTAATTCATCTCCAAGCAGGTAGGTTGCAATGTAGGCGATACCGACACCTGACTTTGCTGCTTCTAGTACCGCAGGGGCGTTATTGATTCGGTACCCGCCACGCACGGTGACTGACTGATCACTGCCATCCCGAGAAAACGGCCATTGGTCATAGGTACGCTGAACACTTTGATACGTAATACAGTTGTGTTCTCGCAAATCAGAAGGGTGAGATGGCATGCCGTGTTCTTCAATATAATCGGGCGACGCGACCAACTTAAACTGACAGTCCGCCAATTTTTTCGCCACCATCCCTTCCGGCAAATTCTCATGAATGGCTAGCCAGCAATCAAACCCATCCTCCAAAAGATTAGGACGATGGTCAAACAAATGCACTTCTAATTCTAGAGAAGGGTTTTGTTGTTGAAAGGCCGATAGAAGGCGGGTTATTTGCACATTACCGAAAGACTGCGCAATACCAATCTTGAGTCGACCCGATACTTCGTTTCGATATCCAGCGACCATTGCTTCGGCATCTTGCATGGTCTCCATCAGCTTACGCCCATACGCGGCATATTGTTCGCCAGCTTCTGTGAGAGAAACTGAGCGGGTATTCCTTTGAACAAGCTGAACACCTAGGCGCTCTTCAAGATAGCGGATTTGTTTGCTGACTTGAGATTTTGAAATCCCCAAGAACTCTGCTGCACGGGTGAAGTGTTGTTCGTGTGCAACGGTCGCCAGTACGACCATCTGCTGAAGGTTATCTAACATGCGGTATTTAGGTCACTGATAAGATAGGGGATAAGACTACCACATTTCTGCGTTTATTCATGAGTGACGTTGTCACAATATAAATCTAATCGTTGTCGATGGTATTAGGCTGTGATCTACCTAGCGATAACAATCCACTGCTTCGCATTTTTATCTTCCACACTGCGCTATTCCAAGCACCGATCATAACTAGGGACGTGCGGTCTCTCTTGTCTCTTCAGTCTTTCTCCGATCTTTCTTTCTTGGGCGTTCATCGCCTAGAGATCAGTAAATGGTCAGCATGTAAGTGACTTTCAATCAGAATTCAATGGTTTATAGATAGTTGGGGTGTTATTTAATTCCATTTAAAACAGGTGCTTATGGCTTTTGTTTATTTGTGGAAACAATAGTCACTTAAGTTAGTAGGTACTTACATACATTTGTAGTAAATATACAGATCCATATGATCTTCATGAGAATGTGAGCGGATTACAGGGATGGTGTTTATGTTGGAAACGGTGCCAAAACGGGGCTTATTTACCATCGATGACATTAATAACCATGATTAGTACAAAGTGTTTTCATTGATGGGATGGGCTCCGTTAAACTTGACGGCATAAATGGAGGTACACGAACAATGTTTGAAGTTTTTTATCGTTTCTTTGTTTTGGGCTGTATGAGTTTTGGTGGCCCAGTTGCTCACATCGGATATTTCCAACGTGAGTTTGTGGAGAAACGTCATTGGATAGAAGAAGAGACGTTTTCGACGGGGTTAAGCTTGTGTCAGTTTCTACCTGGACCTGCAAGTAGCCAGTTAGGCATGTACATTGGGTATCACAGAGCAGGCTACTTAGGTGCGTTAGCAGCGTTTGTCGGTTTTACGTTTCCCTCTTTCGCGTTGTTAACACTGGCCGCGGTATACAGTGCAAAATTGGGCGATTCGACGGTTCTTGCGTTATTGATTTCAGCAGCGAAATTATTGGCTGTTGTTGTCGTTGCGGATGCAATTTGGACGATGGCGAAGAAGTTTCTCACAGATGCTGTGACCGCGCTGGTGTGTTTTGTGTCAGCGGCATGGATCTTGTGGCAAACCGGACTGGTTGCGCAGCTTATGCCTATCGTGATTGCTGGCGTATTAGGGTGGGTGTTTATCAGAAAGCCGGAGTCAGTAGCACCGAAAGCGCGTGAAGGGGTGAACCTGACCCAGACCGTCGCTTTGTTCGGTGTGTTTGCGGCTTTGTTGGTGCTTCCTGCATTAGCGAGCGGTTCAGGCCTTATCAGCGTATTCAATCACTTCTATCAAGCGGGTAGTTTTGTATTTGGTGGTGGTCACGTCGTGCTGCCATTGTTACAGCCCTTGATTGGTGACGTTGTGTCGGGTGATGCCTTGGTTGAAGGCTATGCGGCGGCACAATTGGTTCCTGGCCCTATGTTTACCATTGCAAGCTACATTGGTGCTTCAATGGACGGGATTCACCCTGTGCTTGGCAGTGTCATTGCTACCTTGGCGATATTCCTGCCTGGCGCGTTGCTGTTGTTCGCTGTATTGCCTGTGTGGCAAGCGGTGATGAGCCATCATAAGTTTGCTGGCGCTGTAACACTGATTAACGCGGCAGTGGTGGGGTTATTGGTGGCTGCATTCTATCAGCCTGTTTGGGTGTCTGCTGTCCACGGTATCGCTGACATCGTTGCAGTCGTTGTTGGCTTTGCGGTGATGCGTAAATTCAATATCTCGGTGTTCTGGTTACTGGGTGGCATGTTGGCCTATGTGGTTGCCAGTTCGATGATCTGATTCATATCAGCCTCTGATTAATTGATACCATGTCGATATCGAAAGCCTGCCTTTGCGCAGGCTTTTTTACGTCATAACAGTCGGTTAATCGGTAGAAATAACACCTCATAATGCACTATAACTTATATGTGGTGACGGATTTATAAAATGATTGGGTGTGATGTATTCATAGGTGTCGGACAGCAAAGGCAAGGAAGGATGTGCAGTTTGGTTGCGAGAGTGGAACCCTAAGCAGCTTCTATCAAGGTGCTGGCATTAAGACGATGAGCGTTGTATCTCGGCGAGTTAAAGAGGAGAAGGGCCTGTGCTAGCGGCTTTTCTACTTAAAAGGGAAAATTAAAAAAAGCGCCGAGGCTAATCGATAGCCACGGCGCTTTTTGCTTGTCTTTGATTGCACATCTACGTCGTGATAACCCTATGGGCTAGGCTTTCGCGACAAGCGCTGAATTAGAACTCCCAGCGTTCTGTCTTACCTGCATCTGACGAATGTTGGGCCAGTTCCAGTGCATAGATGACTTTAACCGCGTCATACGCATCAACAGGTGATGAACCCGCATTCAGTATGGCGTGGGCAAGTTCTGCGAAGAGCTGACTGTAGCTGCCATACTCAAGGTCGATCACTTTATCAGTGACGCTGTCACCGATTTCCAGCTTTCCTTGGTGCTGTTGGCGGCCAAATTCCGAATACGTAATAGTGACACCGTCACGTAGTTGCTGTTCTTGGATGTCTAACCCGCTGCAAGAGAAGGTGGCGCGCTCTCCTTGCACAACAAATCGCATTCCCGTCCCTGATCGATAAGGGCTAGATGACAACATCACGTCTTTATCCGGGTAGTGAAGTGTCATGTGGAAGTAATCGGTGGTTTGAGACTGCTTACGAATGGCTTTGCAGGTTGCCGTTATCGAATCGGGATCGCCGAACAACACTAAGGCCTGATCAACCAAGTGAGAACCAAGGTCAAACAGAATGCCTGCACCATCACCCGGTTGTTCACGCCAGCGTGGACGTACATCAGGGCGGAATCGATCGAAATGCGATTCAAAGACGCGCACTGTACCGAGTTCGCCAGATTCAATCAGTGCCTTTGCGGTCAAGAAATCACCGTCCCAGCGACGGTTCTGGTACGGACAAAGGATCTTGCCGCGTTCTTTGGCGATTTTGATGAGGTCGAGGCCTTGGCCACTTTTCACAACGAAGGGTTTTTCGAGTAATACGTGGCAATCCGCTTCGAGTGCCTGACGCGCGAAATCGTAATGCGTGTGGTTTGGCGTGGTGATCACCACCAAATCGAGGTCTGCTTCACTGAGCATCTCTTCGATAGAGCCATAGAGCCCAGCATTGGGGAGGGCGTGATGAACCGCGTCACGTTGCGTTGAAACAACCGCCACAGGTTCGAAATCTGGTAGTACTGAGAGAAAAGGGAGATGGAATGTTTGAGCAGACAAACCAAAACCGACAATACCCGTCCGAATCATTCTAGTATCCTTGCATGTGATGTAATTTCGGCGACCTAAAAACTATAAGGTACTTCGGTGTAACCAAGCAACCTGAAGGTGACGGATACCTGTTCTCCCGAGGTGTTAAACAACAAAGCCCTCCTCAAGAGGACTTTGTTAGAAAGGCAGTACGTATGGCATTTGCACCATACTCATTCGCTTGTGCATCATGCTAATACGATTAGGCACCATGCCAAGACCACCGGACGCCATGTCAATATGATCGGACGTTATGCCAATACCACCGGATAAGACGCTTGCGGGTGAGGGATAACTTGTACCGCCCAGCCGTACACATTCTCGATATTGCTCGGTGTGAGCACTTGGCTTGGGGAGCCATCCGCCACGATATGTCCATTATTTAGCATAATAATACGGTCAGCGTATTGTGCAGCGAGATTAAGATCGTGGATCACGGCGATCACCGTCGATCCCTCTGAGGCCAACTGCTTTGCCAATCGCAATGTCTTGTGTTGATGCCCGATATCCAGTGCCGATGTGGGTTCATCCAACATCAATACCGTTTCTCTTGGTGATTGTGAAAGCTGAGTCAGAACACGCGCTAAATGCACACGTTGCTTTTCGCCACCCGATAGACTTGGGTAGAGACGCTCCGCAAGATGCAGAACATCCGTTACCTGCATCTTTTCTTCTGCAATCGCAGCGATGGTCTTTTGCGAGGCGCGTAAGGCAAGGCCGCCCAGTTCAACCACTTCTCTTACCGTGAATGCAAAGGTCAGGGAACTATACTGAGGCAGAATGCCCACTGACTCCGCCAAATCTGCTGGTTTCCACGCGTTGACTGACTTGCCATAAAAAGATAACTCACCGTTACATGGCCACTCCTGACTGAAGAGTTTCAGTAGGGAGCTTTTTCCTGTGCCATTAGGGCCAAGGATAATGGTGAGTTCGCCACCACTAATGGTTGTGCTGAAATCATTCAGTAACACCTTGTTCCCAAGGGCTAACGACGCGTTCTTTATCTCGATACTCATTATGCCAAACGTCCTCGTTGTTTCAGGAGCAAGCCCAAAAAGAAGGGGGCACCGATCGCGGCAGTGATGATACCAACAGGGACTTCAAGCGGCGCAACGATCGTGCGAGCAATCATGTCAGACACCAGCAATACCAAACCACCAAGCAGCATAGAAACAGGAAGTAGGGTGCGGTGGTCAGGGCCCGTGAGCATACGTCCGATGTGCGGAACAACAAGGCCGATAAAGCCAATCATGCCTGACAGTGCGACGGTGACACCCACGCCGGCTGCCGTCAGCAAAATCAGCGTACGTTTTAACGTTTGCACATTAATGCCCAGATGACGCGCTTCTGCTTCACCCAAAAGCAACGCGTTTAAGTGCTTAGCGTGGCGTTGGTATAAAAACGCAAGAATTGCGAGTGAGGCGTAGGCCAGAATGATCGCATCCCAGGTCGCGCCAGCAAGTGAACCCATGGTCCAAAGTGACAAATCACGCAGTGCTTGGTCATCGGCGAAGTAATTCAGCAACCCCATGCCTGCGCCCGCAATTGCGCCAAGCGCAACACCAGCCAACAACATAATGGTTACCGACGTCCCGTTGCTGCTTGTGCCGAGGAAATAGATGGCATAGGTCGCCAGCGCACCACCAAGAAAGGCGAACACCGGCACTGTGCCCAATACAAGAAACGCGGTATGGCCAATCACACCGCCAAACAACACAATGGCAATGGCTGCCCCCAACGAGGCACCTGCGGACACACCAATAATGCCAGGATCTGCCAGCGGGTTGCGGAACAAGCCCTGCATTACAGTGCCACACATGGCAAGAATGCCACCAATCGCAATCGCCAACAGGGTGCGAGGTAAACGCACTTGTTGAATGATCACGGTCGCGTAAGCAGGAAGATCGGCTTCAATTTGGAGAAGCGCTTTTAGACTGTCGCTGAAACCAATGTTCATTGGCCCCAAAGTGATGGAGCTAACAACGGCGATATACAGCAAGATCGTCGCCATCATCATCAGCATTTTTGCTGGCAAGCGACGGATCATCATATCGTTCATGGGATATCCAAATTACTTAGCAGCGACGATGCGGCCATTCAGTGAGGTAGCCAGTTCAAGGCTCGCCAAACCAAAGCCCCCCAAGATCGAATAGCCATTGATCGCAATGATTCGATTGTTCTGCGCAGCAGGCGTTGCAGCAAGCAAAGGCTGTTGCTTCAAGACGCCGTCAATGCCGCCCACTTGATCGAGCGTACGCTGAGAAATCAAAATGAATTCTGGCTGCATCTGCACAATGGCTTCACTGGAAAGCTGCTTATAGCTGGTGGTTGACGCAGCAGCAGGGTTTACACCGCCTGCCAGTTCAATCACGGTATTGACGGTGGTTTCATCACCCGCAACGGTCAGAGGACGACCGTCAGACAGCATCATGAACATCACGCTTGGTTTCTTCGCTGGCGCATTCTTCTTCAGTTGCAGAATGTGCGTTGCGACATCGGTTTTAATCTCTTCGCCTTTCTCTTGTGTGTGCGTTAAAGAAGAGAGGGCATCAACACGGGTATTGAAATCTTGCAGCGTGTTGCCTGTTGGTAACGCTTCTACTTTCACATCTGCCGCTTGAAGCAGAGACAAGGTCGAATCTGGGCCCATTTCAGCAGAACCGATCAAGTGTGACGGGCTCAATGCCAATAGACTTTCAGGGGCAAGTTGACGGTGATATCCCATCACAGGAATGTCACGGCCATCGAGGTAATGGCGGCTGGTTAAATCCACGGCAACCACGTTTTTATCTGCACCCAGCGCGAACAACAATTCGGTCACTGTTGAACCTGCACTGACGATACGAACGTCATTTACGCGAGACGCGCTGTTATCGTTTGCCATTGAAAAAGGAGAAAGCACAGCGGCAAGAAGAAAAGAGGCCGCTTTCATTGACGTTTTGTGAGATTTTTTCATTGTTCTTCCATCACGATATTGGTGGCGTTGATGTTGTTGTTCTGCATAAAGGCGAGAACCTTCAACATGCTTTCGACGCTCGCTTGTTTGTCGGCTGCAATCACAACCGGCTTATTTGGATTGGCTTTGATCATCTCCAGAAGGGCATGGGCAAACAGATCCCATTCAGGAATCGCATCACCTTGTAATGCCCAAGACGGCGATCCATTGAGAACGGTAATCGCAATCACGTCCTGATTGGGCGATTCAAGCACCGCAGCATCCGACGTTTGTGGTATCGCCACTTCCATGGTTTTGATTTGAATGTTCGCGGTCAGCAGCAGGAAAACCATCACGATGAAGATGATGTCCAACAGCGGCGTCAAATCCGGTGTAAAGGAACTGGCTTCTTGTTGAGGTTGAGAACGGATCATGATGCGTTCGCTTCCGACATTTTTACGCCGTTAGAGGCACCGTCTTGCTGATTCTCACAGTTCGATGGGCACACCTTGGTGCAGCAAATGCCTTTCTCATCCACAGACACGCCCGCAAGGTGCAAGTTGAAATGGTTCAGCACATATTCGATTTTTGCCAAGGTGCGATCTGCCCACAGGCTAAACAGCTGAGACGCCGCAATAGCAGGAAGGGCAATTAACAGGCCAGCAGCCGTGGTCGACATGGCCAAACCCAAACCGTCAGCAAGTTCCGATGGAGAAATTGCGCCTTGCGTGACCGACAACCCTTTAAACATTTCGATCAGGCCAATCACGGTACCCAGCAAACCGATTAGCGGGCTAAGCACGCCAATAACATTCAAAAGCTTTAGGCCAGAGGTAAATTGTCGGCGCTTCTTCTGCAGCCAAATGCTCACCGCTTCTTCACGCAATGACTTGGTGAATTGACGGTGGCTAATCAACATACAAAGACCTTGAGACAAGGTGGCTTTATCTTGATGGTGCGCTTTAACGTATTGTTCTAACTGCGCGTCGTCAGTCAGAGAAAGGGTATAGATCTCTTGCTGAAGGCTTTTACTGCGCGTTTTCGTATTTAGCGCGGCAAAGATTGAACGCTCGAAAATGAGCATAAGCATCAATGCTGACAACAGTGTCAGCGGCCAAGTCATGATGCCAAGTTGTGCGTGAATGGAGGAGAAAAATTGTAGATCCAACATGATTAATCCAGATTAAAACGAACAGGAATTCTTACTCGGTGTGCTAAGGCCACACCGTCATTTTTGTAACCGTTAAAGTGCCATTTCTTCACCGCCTTCAACGCGGCGTCGTCTAATTCATTGAAGCCAGAACTTTGCAAAATATTCTGTTTGGTTTGGTTACCGTCTTCATCAAGCCAGACTTCAATCAACACATTGCCTTCCATCCCTTTGCGTTTCGCAATGCGCGGGTATTTCGGTTGGCTAGGACGAACCTTGAAAGTAGGGCGTTTTACCAATACAGGGGCACTGTTCTTTGCTTGGTTTACCTGCGCGTTAGCCTTGTTGACGTTGGTTTTTTTCTCTACCTGCTTTTCCTCTTTCGGTTTCTCTTCGAGGTTTTTTTTCTCAACAGGCTTCTTTTCGACAGGCTTAGGTTTTGGCGCGATCTTTTTATCAATCGGCTTTTTCACCTCGGGCGCTTTCTTAACCGCTGGCTGTTTAACCATGGGCTTCTTAACGTCTGTTTTCTTCACAACGGGTTTCTTGAGCGCCGGTTTTTTCTCGACAACAGGCTCTTTCACCACAGGCTGTTCAACAGGTGGTGTTTCGATGACTTTGGGTTCGATTTTTTCAGGTGAGGGTTCAGGCTCCGGCTGGGGTGCAGCAACAAGTTGTATTACGACACGTGTGCCCGTGTCGGCATCATTCATCGAAAATTGGGGTGGTGGCGGTGTTTGAGCGGAAAGCGCCAAACTGTGTAATGCAACTGAAACGACACCACAAACAACGTACCGTCGAGCGTTCACACTTTTCTCCTGCTTCGTGAAAACGACTGAAACTATGTGCATTATGCACGAAATGAAAATGATATCAATTATCAGTTGCATTATAATTTGATATGCATAAGATGGAAAAGAATTGAAGACAGCCCGAAGTGTGGCGCTGTTATCTGTATAAGGTCGTTTTCGGCGATGATGTTTGATTTAAGCAACGTTGAACTGGTTGGCCAACGCACACCAGACCCACTCCGTTTTGCCTTCCAACGTAAAAAAAGCCCGCATGCTGGTGGCATGATGCACGCAGTAAAAGGGGATGATATTCAGTCGTCTCTTGAAGCTGCACATTCACTGGTACCTGCGAATCGCTTCGCACCACGCTGCCTGTATATTCATATTCCTTTTTGTCGCGTGCGCTGCACTTACTGCAATTTCTTCCAATACGCGTCGAGCAAAAACCTGATCGACAGCTATGTGGATGCGCTTCGTAAAGAGATCGAATGGAAAGCTGCCCAAGCGTGGACACAAGGCGCACCATTCCAAGCGATTTATATCGGCGGTGGCACACCGACTGACATTTCGGCTGCACAGATTCACACCATTGTTTCGGACATTCGTCGACTGTTCCCATTGACGCCAGATTGCGAAATCACCCTAGAAGGGCGCATTAACCGCTTTGGCAAGGATAAGTTTGAAGCGGCACTGGAAGCGGGTGTAAACCGTTTCTCATTCGGTGTTCAAAGCTTCAACACTAAAGTTCGTCGTAGCGCGAAGCGCCTTGATGATCGCGAAGTCGTCATCGAAAAAATCCAACAATTAGTGTCTTACAATGCCGCACCGATTGTTCTCGATCTTCTTTACGGATTGCCTTACCAAACGTTAGACGTGTGGCAGCAAGATCTTGAAGATTACCTGGAGACAGGCGCACACGGCGTTGACTTGTACCAATTGATTGAGATGCAAGGTTTGCCAATGGCCAAAATGGTCGAGCAAGGCAAACTGCCGCATCCTGCTGATACCCAAATGAAAGCGACCATGTTTGAAATGGGCGTGAATTTCATGGCGAAACACCATCAAAAACGTTTGAGCGTGAACCATTGGGCATCAGACAACCGCGAACGCAGTATCTATAACTCATTGGCTAAAACCACTGCTGAAATCATGCCGTTAGGCGCAGGGGCTGGCGGCAATGTGAACGGGTACCAGATGATGCAAACCCGTGATATGGAGACCTACATCACGGCGATTAACGAGAACCGTTACCCTGTCACTATGATGACCATGGCACCCGCGAACAAAGCGGTTGCTGCTGAAGTGAAATCTGCCTTTGATGCAGGTGTCGTGGCGGAGCACAAGCTTGATAAGGTTGCCGGCAAAGGCACCTTTAGCGCACTGATCCCACTGTTTGAAGCATGGGAACAAAATGGCTTGGTCTACCTTGAAAGAAGCGATGCCGAGTTCGCACATCGTGGCTACGTGAAGCTAACACTGGCGGGACAATTCTGGGCTGTCACGCTTGCACAAAACCTGATTGAAGTGATTCAAGGCAGTGCACCAAAAGCCTCTGACGCGATGGCACCCAAAATCATGGGCGGTATGGCGATGCCAAAAATGGGCATGCCGGGCACGTCCTCGATGCCTAGCGACGCAAAGAAAACAACGTCAGAAGACCAAAAAGAATTAGAAAGTAAAGCGGCTCACGTCGCTGCATAGGAGTAGTAACACAATGCAACAAGCGATTATCGTCACCTCTGAAACCAAACAGCGCGTTGCTGAATACCTTGAGCAAGATGTTCATACCCCTGTTTCGAACATGGTAGACAGTCTGAAATTGACGGAAGGCGAAATCACGCTGGCACTGCCAGAAGAAATGATCGCGCGCGCTGATGGCGCATTGGCACAAAGCATTCTTGAAGTGATGCCAACGTGGGGCAAAGTGACCACCATCGTGCATTCCGGTGGTTCAGTATTTGAATTTAAAGCGGCATTCCCGAAAGGCAAACTGGCTCACGGTTACTACAACCTGATGGGCCGCGAAGGCCAACTGCACGGCCATCTGCGTCTTGAGCTTGTGTCTGACATCGTATTCGTCAGCAAACCATTCCGTGGCACTGAAAGCCATTACATTGGTTTCTTCGACAGCACAGGTCATTGTGTATTCAAGATTTACCTGGGTCGCGACAAAAAACGTCAGCTATTCCCAGAACAAATTGAACTGTTTAATGCCATGAAACAGGAGTTGGCAAAATGATTGATAAGGCAGAACGTCTACAAAACCGTCTAGGTCCAGAAATCCAAGAATTCCGCGATGCACGTAAGACGTTGCAATTGGGTACTGTTGATAAAGATGGCAAACCGCATACCAGTTATGCACCGTTCGCGTTTTCAGAACAGGGTTACTACATCCTTGTGAGTGACCTTGCTACCCATGGTCAAAACCTGAAACACAGCAAAGCCGTATCGATCATGATGATCGAAGACGAAAACGAAGCACGCTCTATCTTTGCGCGCCGCCGTTTGTCGTTCGACACCAATGCAGAGCTTATCGAGCGTGAATCTGCGCTTTGGCAGCAGGGCATCGACGTGATGCAAACACGCCTTGGCGAGATGATCGACAACCTTAGCCAACTAGGTGATTTCCGCCTATACCGCTTAAACCCAGTGATGGGTCGTTATGTGAAAGGCTTCGGTCAAGCCTTCGACGTAACAGGCGAAGACCTGCTTTCTATCGTGCACCTGAATGAAGGTCACGTTCAGAAAATGAAAGAAGGCATGTAACGCTTTCAACTAGGGCTCTGGGTCCTTCAGAGCCTTTCATTATAAAAATAATAATTTTTTCGTGCTGAATTCAGCGTGAGCGGCCTTTTATTGCCTAAAGAAAGAGTGAAGGTTATGACAATTAAGAAAAACAAGCTGGCACTTCTCGTCAGTCTTTTCTGCGCGGGAAGTGCTGCCGCACAGGAAGTGTACACGTTTGATGAAGTGGTTGTTTCAGCAACCCGTAGTGAACAAAACATCAGTGATGTTGCGGCGTCCGTTGATGTTGTTGATAGCAAAAACATCGAAGAAGACCTCGCGCAAGATCTAGAACAAGCCATTGCCAATGAGCCGGGCGTTTCTATGCCGGGTACAGGTCGCTTTGGTAACTCAGGCTTTAATATTCGTGGCTTGAGCGAGAACTACGTAAAAACCATGGTTGATGGCGTCGAACAGCCTACCTCTTTCGACCCAGGCGCAGATGTCATGCGCAAATATAACAACAACGTAGAAACCGACACGCTTCAGCGCATTGAAATCAACAAAGGCCCATCATCAAGCCTTTACGGGAGTGATGCCTTAGCGGGTGCCGTGATTATTCGCACCAAAAACCCTGAAGATCTGCTGACTGACGCAGGCGACGATACCTACGTCGCAGTGAAAACGGGCTACTACAGCGTTGATGAAAGCTACAAAGCAACCGCAACGATTGCTAACCGCACGGGTGATTTGGAAACCTTACTGATTTTCACACACCGTGATGGACATGAAACCGCGACGCATGGAAGTGGCGCAGACATTGAAAACCGCGATCGCGGGCAAGCTGACCCATTCGACATCAATTCTGATAACTTGCTTGCGAAGGCGTTCTACCAACTGAATGAAGATCACCGCATCGGCATTACCGGCGAAATCTTCAATCGCGAAGCAGATGGCTTGATTCTGTCGAATGAAGGCTATGAAATCATGCCGGGCTTTGTGTATACCCGTAACAGTGCCAGCGATGAAGATCGCCGCAAACGTTTGACGTTCGAGCACGATTGGCAAGCCAACCTGATTGCGTTTGATCGCTTGAAATGGCACCTAACAGGGCTAGAAAGCGAAAGCCTGCACAACACATACGACGAAACACCAGCGCACGGCTACCGTAATCGCATGCGTAAGGGTGAAGACAAGAGCGTTCAGCTTGATGCACAGTTCGATAAGGCGTTTGAGCTAGATACCAGCTACCACGAAATCAGCTACGGGTTTAACTACATTACGAATGAGTTCAACCTTGATTACCGTGACATGTACTTGGAAGGACACAAAGCGGGCACGTTTCAAAACAAAGACGGTGATGTGCCCAATGCGGAGTCTGTAAAGTGGGGCATCTTCATTCAAGATCAGGCTTTCTTCTTAGAAGAGCGCTTGGTGCTTAATGCCGGCCTTCGTTACGATAATTTTTCTGCAGAACCAAAAGGTACATCGGATTATGCCAAATCAGACAGTGACGCTGTAACGGCGAAATTAGGTGCGGTATACCATTGGAATCAGAGCCTTAGCTCTTATGCCAACGTCAGCCAAGGCTTTAAAGCGCCAACGCTGCAAGACTTGTACTACTTCTATGAAACAGACGCGGCTTACGGCGCTGTTTACGAAGCTAACCCAGATTTGAAGCCTGAAGAGAGTGTTGGCTACGAAACAGGCCTGCGTATTACACAAGACTATGGCCGCTTTGATTTTGCCGTGTACTACAACGATTACAAAAACTTTATCGAAGGCACTAAGTTGGCCGACGACAATGGTGAAGGTAAAGAGTTGTGGTCTAAGCAGAACATCAGCAAAGCGGAAATCTACGGTGCTGAGTTCAAAGCACAATTGGCGTTGGATGTACTGATGGATGCGCCGACAGGCTTATACTCAGATTTCAGCGTGGCCTACACCCAAGGTAAAGACAAAGAAAACGGCGAAGCGTTAGATACCGTGTCTCCACTTTCTGCTTACTTCGCATTGGGTTATGCCGACGTAGAAGGCACTTATGGCGGTAAAGTGGCGGTAAAAGCGGTCGCCGGTAAGTCAGACGCTGATTGGAGTAACGCAAACGGCAACGATAACGTCACCGCACCTGGTTACGCTGTCACAGACGTAACCGCGTTCTACCGCCCAATGACAAACTTAACGCTTCGTGCAGGCCTGTTTAATGCCTTCGACAAGAAGTATTGGGAATACACCAACCTGATTGGCTCGGAAGCAATAGACCAAGGACTTGATCGTCGCACGCAGCCAGGACGTAATTGGGGTATAGAAGCCGAATACGTCTTCTAACGCGATAAACAGAAAACCTCTGTAACGTGTTAGTGATAAACACCCCGGTTCAGCCGGGGTGTTTTTGGTTTCAGCTAAACGTGTTTCAAGTGGCAGAAAGCCTGCCGTATTTATTAATCCCGCAACAAGGTGCGTTACACTGTCTGAGTAGGCTTCATTCAACAGCGACAATGCCCCTCTATAACGATAAGAAAAATTGGAGACTCAGTGAGTAAAGGTGTTTTAACCGAGCTATCAACAGGATGGCTTATTCAACAGGCGAAAAAGCAAAAGAAACGCCTGATTATCGCTAACATCATTGCCGTATTCGCCACCTTAATCAGTGTGCCAATTCCTTTGCTTATGCCGCTGATGGTTGATGAAGTGTTATTGAATCAACCAGACAAAGGCATCGAATTATTTAACCATCTTTTGCCAGAATCTCTCCAACAGCCAGCCAGTTACATTGTGTTGGTGCTACTGATGGTGATCGTCATGCGTGTGGCGAGCCAGGCATTAAACATTTGGCAGAGCCGACAGTTCACGCTGGTATCCAAAAACATCACCTGTTTCATCCGTCAGCAGCTTCTCGATAAGCTCGGACGCGTGAGCATGAAAGAGTTCGAGCAGCGCGGCAGCGGCGGTGTGAGCTCGCACCTTGTGACAGACATTGAAACCCTCGACAACTTCATTGGTAACAGTCTGAGCCGGTTTGTGGTGGGTGTGCTGACCGTCTTTGGTACCGCGATCATTCTTTTGTGGCTGGATTGGATGCTCGGTTTGTTCATCTTGTTGGTGAACCCATTGGTGATTTTCCTTTCCCGTAAAATGGGTCAGCGTGTTAAGCACCTCAAGAAAGCAGAGAACCAATCCTTTGAGCGCTTCCAACAGCGTTTGGTGGAAACCCTTGATGGTATTTATCAACTGCGTGCAGCAAACCGCGAGAAAGCCTACCTCGATGTATTGAAGCAAGATGCTGATGCTATCCGTCATGATGCAGACAAATACGCGTGGCAATCAGAAGCAGCAGGGCGCATTTCCTTCCTCATGTTCCTCATTGGCTTTGAGCTGTTCCGTGGTGCAGCCATGTTGATGGTGTTGTTCAGTGATTTAAGTATCGGTCAGATCTTTGCTGTGTTTGGTTACTTGTGGTTCATGCTGAGCCCGATCCAAGAGCTGCTTGGCATTCAGTATGCGTGGTTCAGTGCATCTGCTGCCATGAAACGCTTGAATGGCCTGCTTGCGCTAGAAGAAGAACACGTTATCGACACCAAAAGCGAAGACCCTCTGGCGAAGTGCGATACCTTTGGCGTTGAAGTAAAAGATGTCACGTTCGCTTACGACGACGAGAGAACCGTACTTAATGGCTTGTCACTGTCATTGCCAGCAGGGAAGCGCGTTGCCTTGGTGGGTGCATCAGGTGGCGGTAAATCGACGCTAATCCAACTTCTACTTGGCCTTTACCGTAAATCTGATGGCGACATTCTGATTGATGGTGAATCCGTTGATACGCTGGGTTATGAGACCCTTCGCCAGCATACTGCCGTGGTGTTGCAGCAACCGGTTATTTTTAACGACACGCTTCGTGCAAACCTCACGCTCGGCCGAACCGACTTTACCGATGAGCAATTATGGCAATCGCTTGAAATTGCACAATTGGGCGAAGTGGTAGAGAAGCTTGAAAGCGGATTGGAATCGCAGCTGGGTCGTCAAGGCTTGAAGCTGTCGGGTGGTCAGCGTCAACGTCTTGCCATTGCTCGCATGATCCTCACCAATCCTAAACTGGTGATTCTGGATGAAGCCACATCAGCACTGGACACAGCAACAGAAGCGGCACTGCACGAAGCGCTAAATAACTTCCTGCAAGGGCGCACCACATTGATCGTGGCGCACCGTTTGTCTGCGGTAAAACAAGCCGACCTGATTTACGTGCTAGAAGATGGCAAAGTGGCGCAATGCGGAAGTCACCAAGACCTGGTGAATGCAGATGGCCTTTACCAAACCTTGTACGGCAACCTTCAAGCGGGTTAACGCCTCGTTTGAACCATTGATTGAACGCCTCGCAAATGCGAGGCTTTTTTGTATTGGTTGTCCCGTCCTAAATAAGGTTGGCATGATAGATACGCAATTTGTTCCATGTACATAAGTGAGAACAAGGAATAAAAACGCATCAAAACGTAAGGGTAAATTGTCAGGTCGTGATGTAAAGCCGAGGTTCTTAAATCCAAATTGGAAAGTGCGTGAAGTCTGTTCCACCATTAACAGACTCTAATGAGTCACCAGTAATTTACTTTTCTAGATGCAGTGAGAGCCAATGAAAGTCATTTTGAAGTCGGACGTAACGTGTCCCAATTGCGGACACACGAAAACAGAGCTCATGCCCATCGGGGAGTCGCAGCAGCATTACGAATGCGAAAACTGCCATGAGGTATTGTTAGTTACCGAAGGCGGGTGCTGTGTCTTTTGTTCTTATGGCAGTGTGTGCTGTCCACCTGTTCAAGTGAATGGCACCTGTACGAAAAAACTGCACTAAACGCGTCTATCAAACAGTGTTACTGACTCACTGCTATCTCTTTGCTGACACCATTCATTCTTTATCGCGATAAAACACCGCTAACCAGACGGTTTCTTGGTCTGGATCTGTCCAGCTAACACGGTGTTTTGTATGGGCAGGTAGCGTTACCTGATCGCCTTTGCGCATTGTTAGCCGCGAACCATCCTCGAAGGCCAACTCCGCGTGTCCTTCCAAAACCATCACCCACTCGTGCTCATCTTGGTCATACCAATCTGTATCAGGGGTTGTTTGTCCCCGCGACACTATTCTCTCAATTCGGACAAACGGGTGTTTAACTATTTCATCAAAAACCTCGGCATTTCGGGCGTTTGGAAGGTTTTCTAATAGGTTGTTTTGTTTAAACATGCTTTCACACTCACTGCTACGCAACTCATTGATTAAAAGTAATAAACATCTTAGCTGTATGTCGTCAAAGGTTAGAAAGAAGAGGGGGCATAAGGGAAATTTATGCTCATAACACACGGCATAATTACAAAAACACAACAATTTCGCTTTCGTCTCATAAATGCATCACAAATCGAAAGTGATATGAAATTACACTCAGCGCGTTAGAGGTCAATTTATACCAAGGAGATAACGATGAGTGTACATATGTGGTATTGCGATAGCTGTAAAGCTGAAACTGGTCACGAAGTGCGTGAGCAAGGCCATCACGATCCCGCCGTTCGTGCGAAGGCAACTCCGCCTGCAGGCACACATTCAGATTCAACAGAGTGTACTTGTACGGCATGTGCCAATGTCCAATGGGTAGATCCTGTCGATATCTTCCACCTCGACGTGCATGACTTTGGTGATTAACACCACTTACAGTATCTTCCACGAATAGAAGTTCACAGAAAGTGCGCCAACTTGGTCGGCAGAGGATGCTGTAGACATGAATGAGAGCAGAGTTTTTCTGCTCTTTTTGTTTTATCGCTTTCCATACATCACCTTACGTACTCCTATACTATTTCAGGTAGTAGATAATGCACACTGTAACGCACTATAACTTATTATATGTGACTTATATAACAATGCATCGTAACCGGTTTAAATTATTTATCGCTCACCTATCTAACTGATAATAAGTAAATAATCTAAAGATGTGCCTATCAGGAATTGGGAGGGATTCGCTGTGGGGGCTACGCAGTAACACAAAGAGTGATGGGTTAATTAAACGAAAAACGCCCTCCAATCTCGGAGGGCGTTTCTTGTTTTTCTGTCTCGGTTTCGGAGAAATCGACGCTTAAAGCTCTCTCACTTTTACGTTTTTACCACATGAGCGTTCCATCTCTGTACAGGCTTCAGCGATGCCTTCTTTAGAGAAACAGATACGGATTTCATCGAGCGTGTTTTTTGGGCCAGAACCTTCATCACATGCCAATTCGATCATGTTTGCTTTCAGACGAGGGTTCTTGTCGATAACCGCTTGTCGAATCTCGCCTTGAGAGAACGTTCCTGAAGACAGATCGGGAAGAGAAAGAGAATTCCACAGTTGGCCTGTAAAGTCATAGTACTCCGAGCGAGAAAGGCCGGAGCAGGTACCGTGTTTCTTCCATTCGTGGCTAATCAGGTAATCTGATGGCATAAACGCGAAGATCTCCTTCTTGTTAATCTTGTCCACCATGTTTGCTGGCACGTCGCAGTTACCTGGGTAGCCTTTGTTGTATTGCGGCCACAAGCCGTGAACAATCCATTCGCGCGAGCACTGTGGCTGGTTCTTGCCTTTCACAAGACAGAATTCCGGCGAATAGCTCAGTGCTAACTTGTAGTAATCAAATTGTCCTGCCACATGCTTGTTATCACTGCGCGAGTATTTCTTTGATTTCGTTTTAGCACCGTCGCCATTCGCTTTGACAGTGCCGTTTTCTTTCACCGTGCCACAATCCGTTTTCGTCCATTTGTCGCCGCTGCCATCGATACGAATACGCACAAAGTCTTTGGCTGCGTTGTTGTAAGTCAACGTTTGATACGTTGTACCGACATCTAACGTAGGTAAGCCTTTGGCTGATAACTGTTTAATACGCTGCGCATAAGGACATTCTTGCGTGGCAGTAAAGGTGTCGGCGAGAGAATGCGAAGAAAAAAGCACCGCCGCGAAGATAAAAGAGACGTTAAGGCGTTTCATGTCTAAACCTGAATAGGGAAAGGAGAGATAAGCATACTGATAACCACTGCCCATCTTGTCTAATTAGCGATACTTATGCCGCTGTTAGCACCGCATTTCAAGTGCCTGCTGGTGGATTTATCAATAAAAAACAAAAAAAACATGAAAAAGAGATTGTTTCTTATCACAACCATGTGATTGAATAAAACGCTGTACAATAAATTATGGCACATTGACTTTCGCCTGACATTTCAAGCTTTTCGAGCTCGTAATATCCGTCGAAACAAGCTTATTATCAGTCAGAATGCGCAAACATGCTCGGGATAGAGCATGCACAATAACAGTGGAGATCTCTCACTATGCGTAAATCGATCCCAGTCATCACATTGGTGGCAGCGTCAATTATTTTAGGTGGATGTGCGACAAACACAGGCAGCGGTGCTGCAATTGGTGCAGCGACAGGTGCCATCTTGGGTAAAGCGACGGGCAACCACAAAGACAAACGTATTTTCATCGGCGCAGCGATTGGTGCATTGGCTGGCGCAGCTGTGGGTCAGTACATGGACCAACAAGAAGCCGCATTCCGAGAAGAGCTTGCAGGTTCAGGCATTGAAGTGGTACGTGAAGGAGACAACATTCGCCTTGTCATGCCTTCAAACATTACGTTTTCGAGCAACCAAAGTAATATTTCACCAAGCTTTGATCAGTCGTTGGATGCTGTCGCCAACGTCATGAATAAGTACGACAAAACGTTCTTGAGCATCGAAGGGCACACAGACAGTACAGGCGATGCGGCTTACAACATGACACTGTCAGAAAAGCGCGCGGAAAGCGTGAAACGCTACCTGAAAATGCAGGCCGTGAATGCAGACCGTTTGTATGTGACGGGATACGGTGAAACGCAGCCATTGGTGTCGAATGATTCCGCGGCAAATCGCGCTAAGAACCGTCGCGTAGAAGTTCAGATTGTGCCTAACACCGCGTGATGATATGAAATAACATACTGTAAAGATTGAGAAAGGAGCTTAACGGCTCCTTTTTCTTACTCCAGATTCAGACAAGAGTATGAAAACGGTATGAAATTAACGCGAGTATCTCACTTGGGGCAGAAAAAAACGGAATTAGGCTAGAGCACTTCGCAAGTAAGTAATACCATACGTGGAAATTACAAACCTAATCGTGAAAGGAATTTATTGATGGCATTAGTCGCTTGCCCAACCTGTGAAAAACAAGTTTCTAAACGTGCGCTTGCATGTCCTGGTTGCGGAGAACCTGATCCAGCGCGCTATCATTCTCGCAATACTTGGCTTGGCCGTCTTTTTTGGCTAGCTGTTTGGGCTGCAATTGGTGCGCTAGTTTGGATTAAAGTGGTTCCGCTTGTCATGGATGTATTCAAACAGTAATTCATTCCAACAAACACTGTACGGAGGAGAAGAAACGGAGTCATTTTGCGCTTTCGCTTCTCCGTTTTCTCTTCTTCTTCATTTTTCTTCGTTAATCAGAATGCCATCTTCAACGCCAAAGACATGACTCCCTGTTACTGCAGGTTATCGTATCGTCTTGGTTGTTGATAAACGTCGTTATCTTGCCAATCTGTAATGCTAAGGTGAGTGAGCAACACACCAGGCGAACAATCTCCAACCGCAATTTTATAGAAAATCAGTGCCGTTTCTTGATCACCGCCGAAACATTTTTGAATAGAACAGATCGCATTGTCTTTTTCTGTCCCTTCGTTCACTAGCTGGCGAACCCAGTCATACTCCATAGCGCCTTCGTTGATGATGGTTTTTCTTCCCAATGTGAATGCAGTCATCTTTCAGCTTCCTTATGAATATTAAAGAGTTGTCACAAAAACATTGATACGTTGATTAAAACGTAAAAGACCATGTATTAACTCGATTCACGTCGCAAAAGTATGCATATATTAGAGTATGGTATTCGCTAAAAAGTCATGAAAACGACGGTAAGTGCAGCGAAAAATGCATCGCATTGAACAAACACTGCAAATTGAGTCAAATTTTATAACTCATAACACAATTTTTTTAGTCCATTGGAGGATCAGCAATAAATCGGTGTTAGCCTGACCCGGTTCATTAGCCACATATCTCAAACACTATGAAATGGATTTTGTCGAACTGGCTTCGAAAGAAGAAATACGAAAAGTTCTTTGGTCGTGTGGAAGAGGATTTCTTCAAAAACGACAAGTACAGACCTTATATCGAAGAGAAGATCCTCGAATCACTGCGAGATAGTCAAAACACCAAGCCCAAAAGGGCAGTGAAAATTGTGCTTGCGTGTATTCGTCAGTCGTTACTTGATAAGTATCTAAGCGAAAACCGCTACATCCGCTTCTTAGAAGACAACAAGCAAGAATTCTTTGCAGCCAGCGAAGAAGGCACAGACGTTGCTCAAGGCTACGAGAAACTCATTCAAAACTTCATCCACAACAAGCAGATAGAATCTTCAGATTACATCGCTTCCCACCTCCCTAAATTCTACAGAAAGCTCGCCAAAGAGTTAGATGTCGATATCAATTACCCGATGGGCGAGAAAGGCGAACAAGACATGCTGGACGACATCATCATGATCCTTAACAACAAATAGTCACCAGCAGGGCACGGCTCGTGCCCAACTTCACAGTCTCTTTCAAGAGTTTATATCTCAATATTCTGTATAACGTTATGTTGTTAAACAATAAAGTGAAGATATCGCGTGACCTAGCAGAACAATGATGAGTCTTAGGGTGACTGTTTTAGCAATGGCTAAAATGCACCCTTGCCGAATTTTCAAATTGGATTAATATATACTGTATATATAAACAGTATTAACGTGTATGCCAGCAATTAGATACCAGCACAATTACAAATCAGTGGTGCTTTCTGATAAGAATTTGCACCTCAAACATCCATTGCTACCGGCTTTCCTGAAAGACGGCAGCCTTGTTTACTATCCGTTTGGTGGGTTTGTGCGCCGTGAAGTGTTGACGTATGAACAGTACGTAAAGCTCATGTTCATTAGCGCTTTCTCCCACACGGAAGAAGGCAGTGCATGGGAAGACATCGCCAGCCACAAGGTGCTCGGTGTGTTCATCAAGGGGGAATACTTTGTCGTGCTTTCTGAAGGAAAGCCCATCATGGTGCAGTAAACACTCGGCTTAAAAACAAACAGGCTGCATCAGGCAAACCGACTCATTACTCGCTACTCGTTAGGGTAACGCGCCAGTCGTTCTCGTCTACGGTGGTTTTCTGCTTCTAGAATTGTTGTTGCATCTAACGCTTGGAGCGAATCATCATTTCTGAGTAATGCGCCGTCTGCAATCAACGACAAATAGCGGCTACAGCACACCCGCAGAAATGACGTGAAGTTGCTGATATCGTGATTTGATTCCAACGATTCAAAATACAGGCTGGTGATCATTTTGTTTAGTGGAAGTGCATCCCTATGTGCGATTTCAGCAAGGGTATTCCAATAGAATAACTCGAGCCGAACAGAGGTAACTACGCCATCAATTCTTATTGAGCGCGTTTGGCTTTCCCACAACGATTCATCCGCACCGATAAACAACTGACACATAGTTACCTCCTTGTTTCTATAGCAAACGCGTAAACTGCGAGAGCATAGCAGGATGGGCTGGCCAAGCGGGTGCTGTTACCAATTGCCCATCTGTGATTGCTTGATCAAGCGGCACATCCACATAGATTCCGCCAGCCATTTCAACTTCAGGCTTACACGCAGGGTAGGCCGTGAGTTTTCGTCCTTCAACAACGTGAGATGCCGTTAAAAGTTGAATACCGTGACAAATAGAAGCGACAGGCTTGTTGGCAGCAAAAAAATCACGGATGAGTGCTGTAACACGTTGATCTAGTCGCAAATACTCAGGAGAGCGTCCCCCCGGAAGGTATAGGCCGTCAAACTGGTCTGCGTTAACTGTGTTGAAGTCTGCGTTTAACTGAAAGTTATGCCCACGCTTTTCGGTATAGGTTTGATCCCCTTCAAAATCATGAATCGATGTTGAGATGAAATCCCCCGCGTTTTTCCCTGGGCAGACTGCATGCACTTCATGGCCCATAGCAATAAGTGCTTGAAAGGGCACCATGTTCTCGTAGTCTTCAACAAAGTCACCAGTAATCATCAGAATGTTAGCCATGGTTAATACCTTATCCGTTTAATAAATGTCGTCACGTTGAGAAGCCATTAAACGGCCTTACGTTAACAAGGTGGTAACATGTGGTTATTACATCTGGCACAGTGGGATCAAAAGGGCGAAATTGGCGGGAGATGTACGGAGGAAGTGTTACATCTACGAACAGGATAGGATTGAGCCACATGTTTTTAAACAGGTTGGTCGGGCGTTTTTGTGTGTCAGTCACGCACGACGCGAATGTTTAACATTTCCGCGTCAGAAGGCACGTCAAAATACGCGGAGACATGGTAAAACATCTCTTCTGTATCAAAGGCTTGGCGTTCTGGTTGCGCCTGCCTACGTTGCGCAATTTGCTGTAGGCATCGCGCATCATTCCTATCCAAAAAGATAAGTTCATGAGAGGCAGAGATAGCATTCGCCAATTCTAAGAACCCTTTTCGTTGACTTTTCGTGTTCGCAGGAAAATCCATCACCACACTTGTCCCCGTTTTCAGGATGCGCTGAACATGGTCATGAACGAGGGGTTTCATGCGGCGAGAGAAGATCAAATAGTCGTCAAAACTATTAATCTGATTCGGGTACAGCGCTGACAGCCAATCGTCTTCAGAGAGTAAAACAGCATTCTTTTCTTGGGCTAACGTGAGGGAATACGTTGATTTCCCTGCGCCCATTTTGCCGCAGAAAAAGTAGAGGGTGCCAACAGACTGCATGTAACGCTCCGAATCATATGAACGAGATAGGTTTACCCATCAGCCTTGCACAAATTCCTGCAACGCCGCCAATGCAGGTTCTGCTTTTTCGGCCTGAACGAAAATATGATCGTGATAATACGCAGCAATGACATTGGCACTGATGCCATTATCCGCCAGCTTGTTCGCCACAGCCGCCGTCAAGCCAACCGCATCAAGGCTCGAATGCACGGTTAGCGTGATTTGCTTATATACGCCTTCATAGTTAAGCCCCGCTTGATCTGCCGCGGATTTGCTCACGAGCAAGGTCATGCCTTCTTCCTCTTGGAACGTCGCACGAGGGTTAAGCGCAATATACTCACTCAAGGCGCCCGATACTGTACAAAACACCCAGTCGCCGTCAATGAGCGCAGGGTGCATTGACGCTAACAACTGATCGAGTTCTTTAATGCCTGCCATGATGATGTCCTTATGGTGAGTACCGATGTGTACCGACGACATTGATTCCGCTTTCCATGTTTCGCCATCATCTTCGATTCAGCATGGGCAACACAATGCCAAACGCCATGAAAACAACCTGATCGAAGAATAAATGCCAACACCGTCAAACTCCCGAAAGTGCCACTTTTACGTAGGACTGTTTAAATATACAGTAGTGATGATATTTGCATCATAAAACCACGAAATAAGGAGCAAAGCGCAATGCATCCCATGCTTCGCGAGAAAATGTTGAAGGTGTGCCAACAGAAAATAGAGAAAAAAGGCGAGGGCGTGAATGTGTCCTTCTATGCTTTTTTTGCCAACAAGAATGACAACCCTGAACGCCTCATGGAAGCTGCGACATGGTGGATACAAACGCACAAGCTCGACCACTTTGAAAAAGCCACCAAGATCTTGACCTTAGTAAGCGAAGACGTTTTCGTCCCCCTTTGCATAGATACGTGAAGCACGTCGCCCAGCAACGTGCTTCAGCAATCATGATTGCACAGGCATCACTATTGAACCGGCATCATGGGATATTGCGGGTCGACCACTTTCACAAAGCCGACCTTTTCCGCCACGTGACAAGCATTACACACCGCTTTTGTGGTTTCGAATGTTTCCCAAATCTTCGCATCGTCTTTTGAATCAATGGCAGCCTGCATCACCTTCCACTGAGAATCGATAAACATGGCATCGGCATTCGCTTTGCGCGCAGGGCGACGCTCAGTGCCATTCACAATGGTTTTTTTGATCTTCTTCCATTGGTAGGTCGCCATGTCATAGTTCTGGTTTTTAAGCGCAAAGTAAAACGTGTTAAAGCGAGCGCCGGTTTCGAACATGGTCATGTCAAAGCCACGCATTTGTTTCTGCAGCACTTTAAAGCGTTCATCATTGGTTTCTTTATTCATCACCCAGTCATTTTGACCTTTGAATTGGGTCACGGTCGCAATGGCAGTAGCAGATGAGAGCAGAGCAGGGGTTAGCACTAAACTGACGCACAGGGCGCGTTTTAATATTGGCGACATTGTTCACCGTCCTTTTTATTGTGGTTGATTGAGCGCTGACAGGCTAACGCAACCAAGAAGACGAGGGATACAGTGAAAACAGGGGATTAGAACGGGAAAGCACGAATAGAACATCATTCAATGTATCAATACCTACTGCGTCATAATGAGAAAGCGACATGACAGCGACAAATTATTGATACATAAGCCTTTAATTTTCACAACTTTTGACAAGTGCGCATTAAATAAGGGTGTTATGGTAAATATGTAGGGAGCAAAAAGCAGTAATGTGTACCACAAAGAAAAGGGCGCACTGACACGGCTTAAAGCACGTGCTGCGCACCCAAATCGTTAAAGATTACTTCTCGATGTCAGAAAGCAGATCTTTGTTAACCACAAGGTTTCTTACGCCGTGCGCGTGGTCTTCATCAAAATCATTGCCTTCACACCACTCACCAACGGTCGCGATGTTAACTTTGGCAATTTTAGGACGCACACTCCATGTCACCTGGAACGGCGAACCTTCTTCGTTGTAACCCGGGCCCGTTGTTGAACCTGCATACTGAATAGGCTTACCTGTGTTGTTAGGAATGTTGATCGCCTGATGCACACCGTCTTTTTTCTCGTGCTCATTCAGTTCTTCAAAATCCAGCGCATCGGCATCATTCACTACCACGTAAACTTGGGTTTCTACGCGCAGTTGTGGGTTTTTGTTCGCATCGTTAAAGCATGAACCCAAAGTCGCGCCTGGTTCAACCTGTGCAGTGGTATGTACGTAGTGCACTTCAATGGTGTCACCCGGCTTTACGTCGCCATGTTTACTTGGGCACATTTCGCCTTTCACCGGTGCCAGTTCAGCCGCCGTCAGTTGGCCTGAATACTTGAAGCCGCTTTGGTAACCATGACCATCGCCATTGCCCGCATACTTGGTGAATTCACCGCCTTTGTGCTCAGCATTCTTGTGGAAGTGGATATTACACAAGTTCATCTCAGTGTATTTTGGCGCAGCATTAAACGTCAGCGTGTTGTTACCCGCCGCCGAATCAATGTCACGCGGAGATTGAGGACCAAAGCCTTCGCCTTCAGTGTTTTCTGCCAGCTCTTGACGCTGCTCCGCGATGACTTTATCAGATACGGTCTCATGGCCGCTTTTTGCCATCGCACCAAAAGACGCGGAGACGGTGAATGCGATGATGCACAATTTGGTAGTTTTCACTGGTTCATTCCCTTATTCGTTGAAATCAGAGGGTCGGCACATAGAAATACGCAATGCTTTACGCGCCGATCGGCATTCACTAAGACTGCGAATACCCTTGAAGAGTAACGAATATTGGGCATTTTTTTCACCTCACTGTTAACAAAGTGCCACGTTTTCGAGGCCGAATCTCTCAATTGAATCACAACAACTCACACACACATTATGCAACTGTGATGGGGCTTGAAGTTAATGTGGTGTTGATGCAACCCGATGAAGAAAGAGGGTGAGGGTATTGGATAGCTCGGGGCAGATCATCGCAGGAAACATGACGGTTGGTGACAACGAAACACGTTGGCAGTTTACACCTGATGCGGTTCGGCGGCGCAATTGCCACGCTCGGCATGTTAGCGCTAGGTGCCTGGGAAACCATCCGCAACGAGAAAAAAGCCCGCAATAGCGGGCTTTTTAATTACTTCAACTTATCCCGAATCGGTATCCACGGCGCAGGCTGTTGGCGCATGCCGCCACGGTAAACGGTGACAGGTTGAGCGTGAAAATAGGACATTTCTACTTTGCAGGAAACAGGACATTTCAAAATTGGACAGACTCCACAAGTGCGCATTATCTATCTTATGTTAAATAAGATACGCAGGAGAATGAAATCTGCTTCCCTCGTGTTCGTAATCACCTTCTTTTGGTACACTTTTCTCTTGTTCTTCAATCTATTGAACGTAATTATCTATTTACCATAAAGTAGATAATTACCATTCTACTAAGACGCCTGCCATGAAACGTGGTTTCCTGGGGCTTCTTCTTACTCTGGGAATTATTTAAGAGCGCGCGGATTTGAATCCTTTTAGGTAACGACATTGTTTTACGTTTTGTTGTTGCGTTTGATTCTGCACGAAGCACGACAATGCAATGCGGTTTGTCGTTGGTGTTGTTGAGCGCGAATGGCAGACTTCACATGAACCTTTGTCAGGTTATCCGTTAGGTTGTTGAGCGCGAATGGATGATGGCCATACCCGGATGGTGAGAACGAAAACCTTATCGGTTTTCACAGCGATACCATTTACGGTTTGTTGACTAAAACACAATGACAACCTGTGGAATCGTGACCTTTTATCCAGATCCTAAACTTTTCAACTGCTCGCGCTTGTGGCACGTAATCATGGCGCTATATTCCACAATGGTCTAAATAATAACATATAGACATTAAGGGAATAATAACGCGTATGGATATCACTAAACCCTCGTCGCTGCCGCTTGTGCCGTTGTTTGATGCAGATTATCAGTTCACCTTTGATGAGCTTCTGGAGCAATTGGCACAGACGAAAAAGCCATTGTCATTGCCTAGCATTCGGTTTGTGCTTGAAAATCTCGCACTCGGTGACGAGCAGATCAGCACCCTGTCGAGTTTTACATCCGATACTTACTGTCGTAAGCGATTGTTTAAAAACGAATGCTGCGAAATTTTGATTCTGAGTTGGCTTAATGGTCAACGCAGTAAAATTCATGATCACAAACATACGTCATGTGGCGTGCGTGTGCTAAATGGTGAAGCAACCGAAACCACCTTTGATACGGCTGCAAATGGCCATATCTACGCGACACAATCATCGTTATTTGCAGAAGGTAGCGTTACGGCGAGTAAAGATAACGACATTCACCAAATATCCAACCTTCAATGTGACGACAAACCTTTGGTGACGCTGCACATCTATTCACCACCATTGCATCAGTTCAATATCTACAGCCTAGAAGACGGCAAAGTGACACTGCTAGATATGCTCGAAGATTCATGGATTTACGAGATTTAAGCAGCGTGTTTTCACATAACATTGATTTGAAATCTGGTAACTCTCTGCCTGTTTGATATATTGAGCACATACCAATAACGGAAAGCAAGATACCAGCATGTCATCAGATTATTACGGCACCAGTGCCAGTTACGCGCGTCAAGAAAGCGGATACCGTGAAAAAGCGTTGAAGCTCTATCCTTGGGTTTGTGGCCGTTGTGCGCGTGAATTTGTGTATTCGAACCTGCGTGAACTGACGGTTCACCACATCGATCATGATCATACCAACAACCCGCCAGACGGCAGTAATTGGGAATTGTTGTGCCTTTTCTGTCACGATCATGAGCATTCAAAGTACACCGATCACGACCAATATGGCTCTGAAATCAAAGCTGGAGACGATGATCACGTAGCAGCTACGCACAATCCTTTCGCCAATTTGAAAGACTTAATGAAGAAATAGCATCGGTTTTTATTGCCATTAAACGTCAGCGTTTGAGGCCTAATTATCGACGACAGAAGCCAGAATGAGCGCGTTCAGACACGCCATTCTGGCTTTTTTACGTCTGCTTTTCCAATAAATACACCAGATTCTCAAACCTCAATCACCACGCAACCCTTGATTAGCCCTATGGTAAACAAGCAATTGTTAGAAATCAGTGGGTCGACAAATGCAAAGACATGATGTCTGTAAGGTCGGTTCACTCTACGCAGGAGTTGTAAAGTTGAAACCGGCAAGGATTGTCATCGTAGACGACGAAGCGTCTATCAGGGACGTTTTATCTGATGCGCTGTCCCAACAAGGGCATGATGTAGTGTGTGCTGCCAATGGCCAAGAAATGGCGGCAGTGGGTGCCGTTGATTTAGCTGTCATTGATCTCAGGTTAGACAATGAAGATGGACTGCAATTGGCACGAGAAGTGAGGGAAACCAGCAACATTCCCATCATGATGCTCACGGGGAAAGGCGATGAAACCGATAAAATTGTCGGGCTGGAAGTCGCGGCTGATGACTATATGTTGAAGCCATTTAACCTCCGCGAGTTTACGGCACGCATCACCGCCCTACTTCGTCGAAGCTTCGCTCCGCGAGCCTTGTCTGCGGGGACAGAGCCAGTCACCACAGAAGAAACCGTCTACCGTTTTTCATCCTGGACATTGAATGCAACGCGCAGGCAATTGACGCATGAAGACGGCCACCAACCCGTGTTAACCCATGGCGAGTTTACTTTGCTTGAAGCCTTGGTCAGCGCGCCTCATCGCGTGTTATCCCGCGAACAGTTGATCGTACAAACGCATGGATACAACTGCGATTCATTAGACCGAACTATCGATGTGTTAATACTGCGCTTACGGCGGAAAATTGAACCCAACCCTCGCGTACCTTCGCTGATCAAAACCGAACGTGGCATTGGCTATGTCTTTGCGCACGATGTACTGCGTTCCTCTGGTGTGAATCAGGATGCGTTCGCATGATGAAAACAACCAGCATCCGATTTCAGTTGATGTTAGCGTTGTTTGTTTTGCTCGCGCTCACCACCGGCATGGCGGCGGTGTCCATGTCGACGCTGTGGAAAAACCAAACCATTCTGGATACCGTTTCCAGCACCACACTCACAGACACCAACACGGCGCTCAATTTGTCAGAGGGCGTGGCACAAATCGCCGCGATTGCGCCGTATGCCGCCAATTCTGTTCGGCCCATTTTGGTGCAGATCGAACGAAAGCACCTCGAAACACGGATTGACGAACTCAAGCGCCAAGCCTTGAGCCTGCATCAGAAAGAGTTTTCGGATGAGCTGTTGTCGCGGGTTTCGCAAGTCGAAACCTTGATCTATCAACTGCTGGCAAATATCGAGAACGAGCTGTTTATTCGCGAAGATTTGCTGGCGAGCCAGTTTTCACTCGATCCCTATTTATCTTCCCAAACCGAATTGAACTTCATCGACGCCTTGTCTCAAGATCCGTCGTCCATCCCTGATGGGTGGATAACGTTCATCGAAGACGAACTCACTCAAACCTACCGTGCGGATTCTGTTGTGTTGCAACAACTGCTGCCAGTGCTTTCGTCACTGCGCCGCAGCAAGGTACAAATCCAAGCCCTTAAAGCAGAAAATGCCTTTTTACTGTCGTCCATTCGCGCCCAATCAGACCGAATGGCAGCGTATGTACTTAACCTGGTGAAAACGCATCAGGCTGACGTTAAGCAGCAGCAAAAAGAGAGCCGTGAAGCCATTAACAGTGCCTCAGGAATAATGGTATTTATCTTGGTGATCTTTCTTGGCGGGGTGTATTACCTTTACCGATTCAACAGCAAGATGACCAAAGATTTATCTGCCGTCACCGATGAAATGTTAAGCCTTGCCATGGGTGAAACTAACATGACTGCGGCGCATATTCCTCGGCAAGATGAGATTGGGCAATTAGCGAAAGCCTTTCGTGCATTTCATCGCAATGCGTTGGATAAACAGCGCGTCACGGCGGATCTCAATAGACAAAACATCATGCTCGAAACCATTTTCAACCAGATGCAAGATGGCCTGAGCGCGTTTGATGGGAACAATCGCTTGCTGGTGTGGAATCAACGATACCCAATTTTGATGAAGCTCAACCCCGCCTTGTTAACCCCAGGCATGCACCTGAACGACATTAAAGCACTGATAGCAAACACAGGACATGAAAACCGGTTGCCCGACCGATCTGTTGCGGAATACGACGACATGGCGGCAAATCGACACATCAAGCCCGTGGTGTTTGAACGTCATTTTGAAAACGGCACCATCATTGAGTTCAGCAGCCGCCCTATTCCGTCCGGCGGCTTTGTCACGCTTTATCGAGACTTAACAGAACGCCGCAAGATAGAACAGCAACTCGTCCAATCGCAGAAAATGGAAACGTTAGGTCAATTAACGGGCGGGATTGCCCACGATTTTAATAATCTACTCGCCGCACAAAAAGGCAATTTAGAGCTCATGGACATGACGGCCAGCCTTGATGATACCAATCGGCGTTATTTGAATCGCGCACTGACGGTGACGGAAAAAGGCATTCAAATGGTGGAACGCTTGCTGGCCTTTAGCAGCAAACAAGCTTTGAACCCAAGTGCGGTCGTGATTGATGAATTGATTGAAGAGATCCTCGATTTATTGGATTACACCGTGTCATCAGGTGAAGAGCTTCGTATCGAGCTTTCTACTGCGCCGTCGGCGGTGTACATAGACATAGGCGGCCTTGAAAATGCGCTATTGAATCTGGCACTTAACGCCAATGCGGCCATGGAAGGAAAAGGCACGTTAACCTTGAGTACAGGGCATTGCTGCTTGGTCGCGTCAAAACAAATGGCCGTTGCCATTGAGGTGCGAGACACAGGTAAAGGCATGGATAACGAGGTGTTGAATCGCGCCGTTGAGCCTTTCTTTACGACCAAAGAAAAAGGACAAGGCAGCGGCTTGGGTTTGAGCATGGTGTTTGGGTTTGTGCAGCAATCCGGCGGGGAATTATGCCTTTCATCCAGCCCTGAACAGGGTTCCTCAGTGGCTATTCTGTTGCCTCTTCATGAACGAGAGCACCCTTTGAGTCATGAAGAAACACATGGCGATGATGAGCGGAATAAAGCACACGACAAAGACGCGGTATTGTTGGCCAATGATCAGGCAGCCTTCATCGGAAAACGGGTGTTATTGGTGGAAGATGATGCGGATGTCGCTTCGCCACTCATTGAAATCCTCACACATTATGATCTGGATGTGTGCCCTGTTCGCAGTGCGGAAGAGGCACTCAATGTAATGCAAGATACACGCGATGAAAACAGTATCGATCTGGTTCTGAGCGACATTAACCTCGGTAGCACCCGCACTGGTGTTTGGTTGTATGAAGAGGTTTCAACACAATATCCACACGTGCCAGTGGTGCTCATGTCGGGGCTGCCCGCGCATGAACTCGAAATGCACTATATGCTCAAGCCACATTGGCCACTGCTTGCGAAACCTGTTTCCCGCCAACAATTGCTTCGCGCCCTCAGTATGCAAATAAAAAAGCACGTTGAATCGAATTAACGTGCGCCTTTCTTAATGTAAACCCTATAAATATCATAACTTTATTCGCTTTATTTCAATTGTTAATGGTAATTCTTCAACACTGAAACCGTTCATTCGTATTGCACTGTCATTCTCTCTATTACGGCATGGAGGATGCGACTTTCCTTCGAATTTAGCGTGTTACCGTAATTGGAGAATAGACATGAAGTCTTTGTTTAAAACTACCCTTCTCGCAGCCATGATGGCGTCAGTCCCTTTCGCAAATGCACAAGCAGAAGACGTGCTTATCGGTCTTATCACGAAAACCAACACCAATCCCTTCTTCGTCAAAATGAAAGAAGGGGCGAATGCCAAAGCTGAAGCACTGGGGGCGAAAGTCAGTTCCTTTGCAGGACGCTACGACGGCGACACGGATTCACAAGTGCAAGCGATTGAAAACCTGATCGCGGCGGGCGCAAGCGGCATCCTGATTACGCCAAGCGACCCTGATGCACTTGCCCCCGCAGTTAAACGTGCGCGAGATGCAGGCGTACTGGTCATCGCTTTGGATACCCCTTTTACGCCAGCAAGCATGGCAGACGCGACATTTGCCACAGATAACTTCCTAGCAGGCAAGCTGATCGGCGAATGGGCAAAAGCCAAAATGGGCGACAAAGCGGCAGACGCGAAAATCGCGCTCTTGGATTTGAGCACATCAAACATTTCTGTCGATGTGGAGCGTAACCAGGGCTTTTTGACGGGGTTCGGCATCGATGTGAAAAAGCCGAACATCATGCGTGATGAAAACGACCCGCGTATTGTCGGCAATGACGTGACGCAAGGCTCGGAAGAAGGCGGACGCCGCGCCATGGAAAACCTGCTGCAAAAAGACCCAAGCATCAACCTTGTTTACACCATCAATGAGCCTGCCGCTGCGGGTGCGTATGAAGCGTTGAAAGCCGTTGGTAAAGAGAAAGAGGTGCTGATCGTGTCTGTAGATGGCGGTTGCCCTGGCGTTGCCAATGTGGGCGACGGCGTGATTGGTGCGACCTCTATGCAGTTCCCGCTTCAAATGGCAGCATTGGGCGTAGAAGCCGTGGTCGAGTTTTCTAAATCTGGCGTGAAACCTGGCGCGACACCCGGTAAAGCCTTCTTCGACACCGGTGTAGAACTCATTACTGATCAACCTGCTGATGGTGTTCCTTCTTCGACATCAAACGAAGGCAAGTTGAAGTGCTGGGGCTAAGGTAACCCGCCAGCCCCCAAGCGCAGTTCTTGCACTCTGATGCCTTGGGGGCAATGCCTCCTTTTTACATCTTTGTTTTTGGCCACTCTCTACAGGATTATTCATGGGAACTTCACAAGGAAATGAAGACCAAGGTCAGCACCGTACCGCCGGTGAATCGCTAGGCGATCAATCTTTACCGCTCGGGCTTCGCATCCAACGTTATCTGCATAACCACCCTACTGCCGCCCCCATTTTGGTGCTATTGCTCGCCGTGACCGTGTTTTCTGCGTTGATCGGCGATCGCTTTTTCCACCCCTTTAACCTCTCTTTGGTTGTGCAGCAAGTCACCATCATTGGCATTATCGGCATCGCTCAAACCTTGATCATCCTAACAGCAGGTATCGACTTGTCTGTCGGTGCCATCATGGTGCTGTCATCTGTGGTCATGGGACGCATGGCCATTGATTTTGGCCTGCCGCCTTCGGTGTCATTGTTGATTGGTATTGCAGTTGGTGCTGCCGCGGGTGCAGTGAACGGCTTTTTGGTGTCTCGGATCAAGCTGCCGCCTTTCATTGCCACACTGGGTACGTGGAATATCTTCTTTGCCCTCAACCTGTGGTATTCGAACAGCCAAACCATTCGCTCTCAAATCATCGCCAGCCAAGCACCGCTGTTGCAGTGGCTCGGCACCACCATCGACGTGTTCGGCGCACGGGTGACGTACAGTTCCCTTTTAATGTTGGCGCTCTTTGGCTTCGTTTGGTATTTGCTCAACTGGACAGCATGGGGCCGCCATGTGTATGCCGTGGGTGATGATGCGGATGCTGCCCGTTTAGCGGGTATTCGCGTGCGTCGCATCCAGCTCTCTGTTTACGTGCTCGCCGGTGTGATTTGTGCGATTGCTGCGTGGGCACTCATTGGGCGTATCGGCTCTATTAGCCCGCAATCCGGTTATACCGCCAACCTTGATTCCATTACGGCGGTGGTGATTGGTGGCACCAGTTTATTTGGCGGCCGCGGCTCGGTGCTGGGTACCTTAATCGGAGCATTGGTTGTAGGTGTGTTCAGAAATGGCTTGGCGCTGTTAAGCGTTGATGTGCTGTGGCAAGAATTCACTGTGGGGTTATTGATCATCATTGCGGTCAGCATTGACCAGTGGCTAAGGAAGGCGTCGTCATGACTGTAAATCAAGAGACAAATGTGACCCCCGTACTGCAAGCTCGAGGGTTAGTTAAGCGTTATGGCAGAGTAACGGCGCTAAATGGGTCTGATTTTGACCTGATGCCGGGTGAGATCTTGGCGGTTATCGGCGACAACGGCGCAGGAAAATCCAGCTTGATAAAAGCGCTCTCCGGCGCAATCACACCGGACTCAGGCGAGATCATGCTTGAGGGTAAACCGCTACGCTTCAGCAATCCGATGGAAGCGCGAGAGATCGGCATTGAAACCGTTTACCAAAACCTCGCTGTCGCACCCTCACTGAACATTGCGGATAACCTGTTTTTGGGGCGCGAACTCTTGTGCTCGGGCTTTCGCGGCAAATGGCTGCGCATGCTTGATAAGAAAGCCATGCGTGAAAAGGCCAAGAAACAGCTGACAGAGTTGGGCCTTTTGACGATTCAAGATATTACTCAGGCGGTGGAATCCTTGTCTGGCGGTCAGCGACAAGGCGTAGCAGTGGCGCGTTCGGCGTTGTTTGGCAGCAAAGTGGTGATCATGGACGAACCTACCGCTGCCCTTGGTGTGAATGAATCTCGCCGGGTTCTGAACCTGATCCAAGAAGTGCGTGCGAGAGGTTTGCCCGTGATCCTTATCAGCCATAACATGCCCCATGTGTTTGAAGTCGCGGATAGGATCCACGTTCATCGCTTGGGCAAGCGCATCGACATTATTTCACCGCAAACGCATACTATGTCTGATGCCGTTGCCATCATGACAGGCGCAATGGCACCCAGCAGCGTGACGGCGTAACTTAATGGGCGAATGGATGTCGCCCTTGTCACTCGCTGGAAAAGACATGACTCGCGCATAAATATCAAAGAGATAAGGAAGCCAACATGAAGCACTTTTTAAACCGATTTGGCGTTTTCATTGCTTTCCTGTTGGCTTTCATGTCCCCTGCCCAAGCAACGTCGGAATCCATCACTACAGGGTTTTCTTTCAAAGAAAAAGTGACGGTCGGCATCAGCGTGTTTGACCTGAGTAACCCTTTTTTCGTCACCATGGTGCGAAGTATTCGCGATGAATTAACGGTGATTTATGGTGAGCCACCGCATTTGTTGGTGCGTTCAAGCGGCCATATGTTTGAGCGCCAAGAACGCCAATTGGCGGAGTTCATTGCGGAAGGTGCTGACATGATTTTCTTGGTGGCATCCGATGAGCACCGACTGAAACCGACCATTCAACGCGCGATCAGCCAGAACATTCCCGTGATTGCCGTTGATGCACATGCCATGGGCTCGTCAGCCAGCATCACAACAGACAATGTACAAGCGGGGGAAATTGCTTGCCAACGCTTAGCGGAACATCTTGATAATCAGGGCGACATCGTCATCTTGAATGGCCCTGCGGTTTCTTCCGTGATTGAACGTGTTGAAGGCTGCAAACGCGCACTGTCAGGCACGGAAGTAAACATTCTTTCAGACGAATTAAACGCGACAGGCAGTTACGAAGGTGGGCTTGAAACCATGGCTTATGCGCTTCAAGCCTTTGAACGCATCGACGGTGTGTTCGCGATCAATGACCCTTCTGCACTGGGCGCGGAACAAGCGTTAAAACAAGCCGGGGCAGACGCGGTGTTGGTGTCCGTTGATGGCAGTCCAAAGGTGCGCGAAGCCCTTCAACAAAAACGCCAATGGTGGCTAGCAACCGCCACGCAATTTCCCGATAGAATGAGCCGTGAAGCGGTAAGAATTGGGCATCAAATTCGTAAGAATGGGGTGTTATCCAACACACATAAACTGATCCCCACCGAACTCATCGACAATCAAAACGTTCATCAATTTGTGAGGTGGTAAAGGGTGAAGAATTGCTTGGGATGAAAAGACGCTGCCCAAGTGTGGGGGAATGGAATAGAGCAGAAAAATTGGAATACAGCGCGTGTACTTCCCCTAACGCATCATGCGTTTTAAGCGACTATCGTAATAGAAATCACGCTCATCGATGATTTTAATGGCGCGGCTTTCTGGGTGCATAGGGTTAATCAGGAAGTTGTATTCGCTAGCAATAATGGCGGAAGGAAGCTGGATCACGGGCGTGCTCATGCTTTGTAGCCAGTCTGTACCATAACGTCGCGATACATCCGCATCCGGCACGGCATCCCACCCTTCAGGCAGTTCTTTTTCGCTCACGCGAATCATGGCAATGTCATCAGGAATATAGATGGTCATCATCACCAACTGCGGCATTTGCACTGGGCTTTCATGCACGAAACGTTCGAGCGCTGACAATGAACGCGAGCCTGCAGTATACAGAATCGGCTGGCCTTTCTGGTGCCAACGCCCTGAACCAAACATGCCGCCTGTTCCCGTTAAATCGGCGTAGCGTTTTACGGAAAGGCGGAATACTTCCATTATGCGGTCATGCCATGCATGAGGCGGTTCAGGATGGTTTCGACATATTGAATGCCGGTGTTGGTATCCAAGTAATCCACGGCGGCTTTCCCACCGAACGCCACTTGCGGCGTTTTCAACCAATCCAACGCAACAGGACGGCTCCCGTAGTAATCGACTGCTAAATCAACGACTCGGCGGATTGCTAAGGTTTTTTCGGATTGAGAAGGCGTGAGTAAGTCAGTATCACTTTTACGCTGTAAACTGCGCGGGCTTAAACCAATCAGGCCTACCCATTCGCCGCTGCTCATGGCCATGTCTTTCATGACTTTGCGTGCGTGCTTCACTGACAAACCGTGTCGGATGATATCTAACTCGGTGTCTTGGTTGATCACTTGCCCTTTTTTTACTAGGCCAAGCGAAACTAGCTGTTCTGCATACATACACACCTCCACATACCAATGGTTAAATTATGGGCGCCATTTGTCGCATTGTAAAGCGTCATTTGTCGTACACCTACTTTCAAGGGCCTACCGTATTTCAAGAACACGCCTTACTCCAAGAGCACAACCTATCTCAGTTGCGCTGCCTTTTCGTACCCGACGTTTTCTTCAGAACAACAACGATGCCATAGCGATGCGGGTGACAGAACTTACAATGGAAGACGAGAACGTTTCTTTACTTGCCCAAACGCGAAGCTGGATTCAATGGCTGCGATGTTTGACAGCGGCGTGAGCTCTCGTCGTATAAAGCGTTCATAGGTTTTGAGTGACTCACTCACCACATGCAGCAAGTAATCATGCGTGCCTGTCATGAGGTAACACTCGAGCACTTCATCCATGTGATTGATCAGGGATTCAAACTTGCGCATGTTCCCTTCTGTCGGCTTTTCGAGCTTTACTGACACAAACACGTTGATAGCCAAACCACACATGTCTTGGTCTACGTGCGCGTGATACCCAGTGATGATGCCTTTCTTTTCTAATGCGCGAACGCGCCGCAAGCAGGGTGACGGCGAGAGTGAGATGCGATCAGAGAGTTCTTGATTGGTTAAGCGCCCTTCGATCTGAAGCTCATCAAGGATTTTCTTGTCGATACCGTCTAACCCATTAAGAGGATGCGTCATATATTCATTCTCCCTTGTCTTAACCTGTCCCTTTCAATGCCTCAATCGCCTGATGCATTAAGGGGGATACACCTAACGGTAGTAGATATAGCGCAATGTGTTTAGAAATTGGCAGAAAGTGCCAACTGGTCAGGAAAATCAAGCAGAATTAGCAATGATTCACCCTCCACCCTTAACTAACTTGAAGGTATGCCTGTCGATTTTTCAACGTTAAGGGATCTAGCCATGAATAAAGCCACGCAATTAAGCCCACTACGCAAAAGTACACGTCACGAAGATGCGAGCGCGCTCGCGACCGAGCAAGCTGAACATTTTGGGATTGATACGCAGTCCGAGTTTGGCCAAACGTTGATTGAGCTTGCAACCACACTCTACACCGCGAACCATCACACCCATGATTTATGGGCCATCACCCTAGATGGATTGTCAGAATTAGACAAAAACGACCGCATTGCCTGGTTCAATGCAAAACGGTTCTTGTCTTTTCAGTTAGCGAAGATCCTCGACAACCTCCAAAACCCGATGCGTGCGACCTATAAAACGATCGCCACAAAGAACGGGCACTTTGCTTCAAAAGGGGCTTACCCTATTTTCGATAATGTCGCGGCCATTTTCTCTGCCAGCCCCGTGATAACGAGAACCGCAACTTACCTCTTCGCGTGTACGGAGTGGGTGGAAGATGCATTCAATGGTCGTGAACCTTTACACGACATATACTCACGCCTGCTCAACCCCACCTCAATCAGCCTCGCGAACCACATTGTGGACATTGAAGCGGGTGACATGGCTGATCAGTATTTAGCATGGAACTTTAATTCGGGAATGGCGGCCATTGACGGCCTACTTAGCCATTTACTGGGTCGTGAAGATATCGTGCTTGCCTCACGCAATATCTATGGTGGGTCGTATCAACTGTTACAGGATTGGTATCGTAAATCGTCAAACCTCGATGTCGCTGTTGAATGGGTTGATGGTTATGACGAGGCAGCTTTTGCAAACGCAATGGATGCAGCAGCGGCGAAATATGCAGATCGTATCAAGGCAGGAAGAAAGATCTATGTGTACCTAGAAAGCCCATGTAACCCGCACGGCTTTGTGCTCGACGTTGCGGGGATCAGTCGCGTCACTCACGAGCGTGGGTGGCGAATCATGGCTGACACCACTGTGGGCACGCCATTTTTACACCCTGTTTTAAAACGCACTGATCCGATGGAACGCCCAGACTTTGTGATCCACTCTTACACCAAAGAGTTAGCGGGTTCAGGCACTACCACCGCAGGCGTGGTGATTGGGCGAAATGAAGACATGTTCATTCCAAAGGGTGACACTGTCACGACAAAAACACCCAATGGCGAGCCCAGGGACGTCAGTTGGGACGACACCTTGTTCTGGAATGTCTACTACATCAAAGGGGCATTTCTGGATGCAGATAAAGCATTTGAAGTGTTGAATGGCATGAAAACCTACGAGCTCAGGGTGATGCAAAAAACCATTAATACCTTAACGCTTGCAAGAGTATTCAGTCAGCACCCCGACATTAATGTGTCTTGTCCTGCCCTTCCTGACAGCCCAAACTATGTCTTGATGCAAGAAAATATGCGGCTTGGGCTTCCTGCTGCTCTCTTTACCATTGATATGGAAGGAGCACCTGATGTGGAAAGTGCATCTGATGTGAAAGGTGCATCTGGGCGACCGCCCATCCATCCCGATGCCTTCAAACAGTTCTTTGACATGCTAGAGCCTGCCGTTGGCATGCAGGTCAGCTTAGGGCAAACCAATACGGTTGCGCTTTGTCCCGCCATGACAACACATTCAGAGCTCTCTGCCGATGCATTAGATCGTGCGGGCATTAAGCCAACCACCTTACGTATTGCTGTTGGGTTGGAAGATCCGCGCCAGTTCATTGCCCATATTCAACGCGCAGCTGAAATGTCGATAGACAATAAGCACCCTGAGTTTTCTTCCTCATTTCCTTCGCCAGACCGCATTGATGCGCTGTATAAACAAACGTATATGGATGTGCAAAAGCGCTTTTTAGAAGACCTACCAAGCTATGACACTTTGCTGAAATAGGTGTGACTAAACGGCGCTTTATGAAATGGCTATTGATCAAATGACTTGTAGTGAAATAGCTTGGGGTGAAATAGCTAGGGGTGAAAACGGGCACTTTGCTCAATGTAGCGAGGAATTGTCAAAATAAGGGCTGTAGCGAGAAAGCCAAAGTAGAAATGCGTTGGTGTGAGTGCTGTGGTTTACTGCCTACTGTTTCTGGAACACAGGCAGTGATGACGCGCTCACGCGAATGTGTTGATCAAGCATATCGACATAGCACAGCGTTACTTGGTATTGACTCGTCATGTCTGAATGATGCCTCAATTCTGTATGCATCAGTTGAATCCTATCTATCAACTGATGGTGAGGCTCACAACCATTATCGCCAAATCGATAAAGTTCGCTATGGGGCTGGTGATTTATGTTTTCCCTCACAATCTCGATTTTCATCGCCAGTTGTTCGCGTTCAAACAACGACGATTGCTTCTTTAGATCCCTCGCTAAACTTTCCTCTAAGCTTAAGAACTGAGTTGGAGTTAAAACCTGTGAACCACTATCTATCAGAGAACTTTGTACTTTTACCATCTCTAAAGCGATGGGTGTCAGCATGTGAAGATAGTCGATGAGGATTCGCTCTTCTGTGCATTGGCGATTCTTGAGCCAGATAAAGCCTACGGAGATAGTCAGGACAAGGCAGGAAGCGACAAATAGATATCGCAGAGTGAATCCTTTTAGTGAGGTTTTTTTTATATTCGCCATAACTGAAAATCACATTATGAATACCTATTCTAATGTCTCGAATTTCTATTCAAGTCACTGCGAAATGTATACAAAATCCATCATATAAATAAAAGATATATCTTATACCTCGTAGTTTAAATATGGGTCATGTTGCATGATTCATTTATGAGAAATACGTTATTTATACGCCACTAATACTTTTCTAGTTATAGTGCTAATTTCTTATTAATTCACATCTGACTCATATTTAAGACAGGACTCAGCTAAGAGAAAAATCATTAAACCCCGAAATAATAGGGTTTTTATTAGTGCAACAATGAAAAATTTTACACTCCCCACCAACCCCCCTAAAGCATTATGAATAAAGGCTCTCAGGCACTATGAGCAAGTGCCATTATTTCGTTGCACTATTTATTGTGCAATGCATGCACACATATAAAGCCATACCCAACATTTACTGACATATATATTAATGGCGTATCAGTCGAGAAAAGTGTGAGCCTTATATCTACTTATAAAAAATGAAGAATTAGCGCATCGAAAAATATTGCAAATATGTTTATAAATGGAATAATCCGCAACGTAACAATTGTTAACATTCCTGTTACATGGTTACGGTTCGGTAGGAAATACATATAAAGCAATAAAAACTGAAAAGGACTCGGTAAATGAAGCGTTTAATGACGATGCTTGGCCTTTCGTTATTTGCGAGCTCTGCAACAGCAGGGATCGATGAGCAAATTAATGAAATTGTTGCCCCAATAGTAAACCCATTCGTGGGTATGATTTTCTCAACCATTCCCCTCCCCTTCACAGACACGCAAGCACCATGGATTGTGCTTTGGCTTGTAGTCGCAGCTGTTATCTTCACCCTCTACCTCGGCTTCATCAACGTTCGTGGTTTCACTCACGCTATCAGCCTTGTTAAAGGCGACTACACAGATCCTAAAGAGCCTGGCGAAGTATCACACTTCCAAGCACTGACTACGGCACTGTCTGGTACGGTTGGTCTTGGTAACATCGCAGGTGTTGCAGTCGCAATCTCTATCGGTGGCGCTGGTGCAACGTTCTGGATGATCCTTGCAGGTCTTCTTGGTATGTCTACGAAATTCGTAGAGTGTGCCCTTGGTGTTAAATACCGTAACA
The DNA here is from genome assembly GCF_900115495.1 of Enterovibrio norvegicus DSM 15893. GTDB lineage: Bacteria > Pseudomonadota > Gammaproteobacteria > Enterobacterales > Vibrionaceae > Enterovibrio > Enterovibrio norvegicus. The sequence goes on from NZ_FOWR01000014.1 coordinate 89,635, forward strand.
CGAACCCAGACGGTTCAGTGTCAGGTGGTCCAATGTACTACCTGAGCAAAGGTCTGGCTAACCGTGGTAACCCAGCACTCGGCCGTACTCTAGCCGTTTTGTTCTCAGTTTGTGCAGTTGGTGGTGCACTGGGTGGCGGTAACATGTTCCAAGCAAACCAAGCATTCAAACAAGTGGTTGGTGTAACTGGCGGCGACATGTCTTTCTTCGCAGATAAAGGCTGGTTGTTCGGTCTTATCATGGCTGTCATCGTAGGTGTAGTAATCATCGGCGGTATCAAGTCAATCGCGAAAGTAACCGAGAAAGTTGTACCACTAATGGCTGTTGTCTACGTTGGTGCTGCTTTGATCATCATCCTTCTGAACCTAGGTTCTGTTGGTGATGCGTTTGCAGCTATCTTCAATGGTGCATTTACTGGCGAAGGTGTTGCCGGTGGTATCATTGGTGCGATGATTCAAGGTTTCAAACGTGCAGCGTTCTCGAACGAAGCGGGTGTTGGTTCGGCGGCAATTGCTCACGCAGCAGTAAAAACCAAAGAACACATGTCAGAAGGTTTCGTATCTCTGCTTGAACCGTTCATCGATACCGTTGTTATCTGTACGATGACTGCACTGGTAATCATCATCACTGGCCAACTTCACGATGGTCAAACACTGACAGGTGTTGAACTGACGTCTGCTGCTTTCGGTAGCACGATTTCTTGGTTCCCACTGATTCTTGCAATCGCTGTTGTTCTGTTTGCTTTCTCAACCATGATTTCTTGGTCTTACTACGGCCTAAAAGCATGGACTTACCTATTCGGTGAGAGCAAGCGCGCTGAGATGATTTTCAAAATCATGTTCTGCTGCTTCGTAGTGATCGGTGCATCTATGAACCTTGGTCCAGTTATCGACTTCTCTGATGCAATGATCTTCGCAATGGCATTGGTGAACATCATCGGTCTATACCGTCTTGTTCCTGAAATCAAAGTCGACATGCATGACTACCTTGCACGTTTAGACAGCGGTGCAATCGCACGCTTCAAAGGTTAATTGCAACCCCTCTTGCAATGCATAACCTAAAACAAAAAGAGATGCCAAATGGCATCTCTTTTTTTATGTCTGTTTGTATGCGTTAAACGCGTAAGCAGCAAACAGAAATCGGCAGTCTGAGCGTTTAACCGCCAGCAAGCTTTACGGTATGGCCTTTCTTCTCTAGGTACGCTTTGATTTGATCGCGCTTGTCACCTTGAATCTCGATAACACCGTCTTTCACTGCGCCACCACAGCCACACACTTTCTTCAATTCAGCCGCGACCAACTTAAGTTGCGTGTCGTCCACGTCTAGCCCTGTTACCAAACACACACCTTTACCTTTACGGCCTTTCGTTTGGCGTTGAATGCGAACAATGCCATCGCCTGCATCACGTTGAGGTGCTTGCTTCTCTTCCTTAATGCGCCCGGTTTCCGTAGAAAAGACCAAGCGGCTGTTATCGTCGTTCATAATCCACTCTATGACGTGTCAATTTAGCAATATGGTATCAAATGTTTCCTGCCTGTATATACAGAAAACAAAAGGCATTCGCCTTTCGGGAATGCCTTTAAATACAGTAATGTTATCTCCAAGCGCTCTAAAGGCTCGTGTTTAGCGAGATAGTGAGTTTTGGTCGATAAACTGCTTTAGCTTCGACAGTGACCCTTTTAGCAGTTGACCACGGACAAGCATGTACCAAAGCCCAGGTTGCTTCTCGTCGACCATGATTTGAAAACCTTTATAGCTTTCAGAAGAACGCGATTGCGACGTTTTGAAACCTTGACGTTCGAATTCAGCAGGACGACGGAAAATACGCGTGTCGCACCACCAATCAATGCATTGTTTAACGCCTAGCAGACTGCCAGATACATTTTTTCCACCCACATTTGATGAATAAACCTCATCACGGCTTTCGATGGTATGCCCACGATGCGTGTACCGCTTCTTCATGCTGACCTTTGTTAGATGTGTAATATTTTACTTATGGTGGGATTTTAATGAATTGCAGATGTATTGACGATATTTATTGATGCATATGACGCAAATATTCTGTCTATCTGCTTCACAATTAAACAAATATTTGCGAGCGGTTAAGTCTTTGTAACGACATTTTTATCAATAAATTGCTTTAGTGCAGGAAGTGAACCTTTAAGAAGGTTGCCTTTGATGATCATGTACCATGCTTTGTCATTGTCTTCGGCGTCATTCATGATCTGAACGCCTTTATACTCTTCTTGTTTCTTGGTTTTCGCATCGTCGAAATCTTGCTTATCAAAATTATTCGGCTCACGAAGGATATTGGTGTCACACCACCAATCTATGGACTGCTTTACGCCAAGCAGCGAGCCTAAGACGCGCTTTCCCCCAATGCGGGCACTGTATTCTTCCGTTTTTTCATCAGCAAGTTCTACATTGTAACCGCGATGGTAGAGACGTTTTTTCAAAAGACTCCCCCTAACTCGTTATTAATGATAAACATACGACATTCATACTGCGTTAATCACAAATTAGACCAGTTTTTATTGCAACGCCAAATTTCATCATTAATTGACGATTCTATGGTATTTAGTCCATCCACGGCTCAATAACCATGAATACTGTTTAAATCCACATAATTTATGCTAATGTTGTAGATGACATTTAAGTTATAGTGCGCTATATCATGAAAAAGATACAAGCTCTTACTGACCCTGAAGAAATCAAAGCAAGCGTGACGACGTTTCGTAAAGGTGATGTATCACTTGAGACGTGGAAATCGCTGACACATGGCGCGTACAGTCACAATTCTCTATTGAGCTTTCAAAATGACTGGGAAACGTTTTTGGGCTTTTGCCGTGAGCACAAGGTGTCACCTCTTCCTGCAGCCGTGACCGCCGTCAGACGTTTCGTCGAACAAACCGCGAAGACACGCAAAGCAGCGAGCATAAAGCGCTATATCATTACCATTTCAATGATTCACCGCGTTCATGCTCACCCGGATCCCACCAAACACCGTGAAGTACGGTTTACGTTGAATAAACTCTATCGTGAAAAAGCAGATGACGCAGGCCAAGCGACGGCGTTTCATCTTGAACACCTGAATGCCCTTCATGAAAAACTGAGCGACAGTGATCGTTTGAAAGACATCCGTGACTTGTTAATTTGGACGCTGTGTTTCGAAGGTATGCTTAAACGCAGTGAGCTTTCCGCGTTGTCTTATGATGCACCACAGAAAACAGACAACGGTTTCGAACTGCATGTCGGCGAACACGTCATTTCACTCAGCGAGCAGGCTGGCGATTTAATTGAGCGCTGGTTGTTGGTTTCAGGGGTTTCTGATGGCCCACTCTTGCGCGGTATCAATAAGCACGAACAACTCGGTGATACGCCCATGGATCACTCTTCTATTTATCGTGTGTTTCGAAGAGCTGCCAGTGAATTGGGTGAAGAAAATGCATTTACGTTTTCAGGCCAATCACCGCGCGTTGGGGCGAGCCAAGATCTGTCACAAGCTGGGTTGTCGATAAAGGAAATTCAGCAACAAGGAAGATGGAAAAGCCCCGCGATGCCTGCTCAGTACGTGGGTAATAAGCAAGCAAGGGACGAGGCTATGGATAAGCTAAAACGCAAAATCGAACTGGATTAGTTCGCAGCAATTCCGCTTTTAATGCAGCTTTCTAAATAGTCGGCAAAGACGTGGCCGTTATGTTCTACCAGTTTGGGGAACATAGAAATCGGCGTCATTCCAGGGAAGGTATTGATTTCATTCAATAGCACTTCACCTTCGTCCGTTAGGAAGAAGTCGATACGCGACAAATCTTTTAGCTTCAAATGCACAAAGGCTTTTTCCGCATACTCACGCATTTTCGCGATGTTTTCTTCCGTTAAGTTATCAGGCGTTACCGTCGTCAAACTGTGGCTTGTTGTGCTGTATTTCTCTTCGTAGGTGTAGAACGTATCTTCAGGCGCACAGATCTCACCTGGGTTAGTCACAATCACCTCGCCATTAAAGTGGTAGGCCGCAATTTCAAGCTCGCGCGGGCGTACTGCTTTTTCAACAAGCACTTGATGAGAAAAAGTAAACGCGTCTTCAATGGCCTGCTTCACTGCCGCTTTGTCTGTGACTTTGTAACAACCAACAGATGAACCCTGACACGCTGCTTTCACGAAAATAGCGCCCCAAAGGTCAAACGCTTCTTCTGCCTGTGCAATGCTTTCGGCGTTATTGTCTGTTAAGAAAACATACGGCGTGTTTGGAATACCAATCGCATCAAACCAAAGCTTTGATGTGATTTTATTGAAGCAGACGATACTCGCTGACGCATCACAGCCCATAAACGGCAAACCCGATAACGCTAACAGTGATTGAATGTCACCGGTTTCGCCCGGAAAGCCGTGAATACAGGGAACAACATAATCAATGGCGACTGTTGTACTGCCTACATTGAGGGTTTTATCGAGGTTTAGACGGCAAGGTTGTCCATTTGCATCTTTCCAGCCTTCGTCTTTCGTGATTTCAACGCGAATGACAGAGACGGGAGACATTTTCGAAAGCTCTGATTCGAGATAATTCGCGGATACCATGGAAACTTCATGCTCTGCGCTGCCACCGCCGCACAGGAGTAAAACTTGAGTTGGGTTCATGACCTTACATACTCCGCCCTAAAACAGTTTAGGGATAACAAAAATTCTGCTGCACAATCCGGTGCATAACATGGAAGGTGAGCCGCCTATAGTAGACAAACCCCTGCCACCTTTCATCCAATCGAGATCAATTAACTCGCAAAATTTGTCCAATCGCTCAAAAACGCGCCGTATTACAAGGTTCCAGTCGTTACACGACTGAATAAATATAGAAAAAGAGAGCAAGTGCTCTCTTTTTCAGCGTTCTTTTTGCCCCAGACTCACCCAGGTATTAGCGAGTTAGACGCGTTAATTCAGTCGTGTCATGTCTGGCGTTGACGAGCCTTTAATCGAAGAGAAGGAACGAATAAAAGGACCGTACTCTTTGATGGTTTTCGGCAGCGCATTCAATGCAGATTTCGCGGCTTCTTTTGATGGGAATTCGCCATACAGCAACGTATACCAAGGCAAACCTTCAACCATTTTCTTGTTTGACCACACAGGCTTGTCGGACGGCAACTTGTCCATGTATTCGGTGAAACCTTTATTGTGGCTGAGTGCAATAACCTGAATGGTGTATTTTTTCGATGATGTGGTTACTGGCATTTTCATCATCGGTTTTTCAGCTTTCGTGCTTGCTACCATGGGTTTTTCTTTCATGGGCACAGGCATTGGCTTAGGTGTTGCCGTCGCTGCAGCCTTGGGCGCAGGTTTTGGCATTGGCTCAACGTTTGCCGGCATCTTAGGTGCCGGTTTTACAGTATCAGGAGTAACATTCGACGGCTCAGTAGAAGACAAAGGCATAACCTCAGCCCCAGAGCTTTGCGTCAGTAGCAATTGCGTTGTATTCGATCCACCAGCACAGCCGGCAAGCGCTAATGTCAGCGCGACAGAAAAGATTTTCTTCATGAATATTCTACTTTTAGGACTCACTTTCTTTATTCTGACCCCAGCATAGGATTCATTCAACCTTAACGACAGCAACTCTCCCAAGTATCTGCCACGTATCACACATCCCTACAATTCGCGTGCGACAGATGATCCACTTTCTTGGTCAACCCTCCCTTATTTCGCTGTGGCTCACAGGCAAGTCAATGGAGACATGCAGCATTGAATAAACACGGTAATATATACCTAAATAACTTGAAGATTCTTCAGGAGAGGGAAATGACCAACCTCGATGCGCTATTCAAACCAAAATCGATTGCTGTAATCGGCGCGTCTAACACACCAGGACGCGCAGGGAATATCATCATTAGAAATCTGCAGTCTGGTGGCTTTCAAGGCCCCATCATGCCTGTGACGCCCAAATATCAGGCCGTGGCTGGGATTCTCGCGTATTCCACGATTGAAGAACTCCCCCTTGTCCCTGACATGGCAGTACTTTGTACCCATGCGAGCAGAAACAGTGAACTGATTCGCCAGCTTGGCGAAAAAGGCGTTAAAGTCGCGATCATCCTTGCGGCAGGCATGAAGAATACACTGAACGAAGACGGTCAAGCTGAATTTGATGTGATGCGCAACATCGCCTCACAATACGCCATGCGGGTGATTGGTCCTAACAGCTTGGGGATGATCCAGCCTTGGATTAACCTCAATGCGTCGTTCTCACCGATTCCCGCTAACCGCGGCAACATTGCCTTTGTTTCTCAATCCGCCGCGGTGTGTACCACGATCCTCGATTGGGCGAAAAACCGCCGGGTTGGATTTTCAACCTTCATTTCTCTTGGCGAAGCCAGCGACATCGATTTCCCTGAGTTGCTCGATTACCTTAGCCGAGAAAGCAAAACCGATGCGATTCTGCTTTATATCGATAACATCCAAGATGCGAGGCGTTTTATTTCCGCAGCCCGTGCCGCATCACGTAACCGTCGTGTGTTGGTGTTGAAAAGCGGACGCACACCAGAAGGTGCAGGCGCACTTCCCCACCTTTCTGAGCTCTCTCATGGCCTTGATGGTGCCTATGATGCAGCTATCCGCCGTTCAGGGATGCTGCGCGTACGCACGACGCATGAACTGTTTGCAGCAGTAGAAACCCTCTCCCATTCTGTGCCCCTGCGAGGCGAACGCTTGGCCATCATTTCAAACGGGGGTGGCCCTGCTGTTATGGCGGTGGATACCTTGGTGGAAATGGGTGGAAAGCTTGCCGTACTCAGTGAAGAAACCATTGCGAAGCTCAACGAGGTACTGCCTGTGAGTTGGTCGCATGGTAATCCCATCGACATCGTCGGCGATGCAGACACCACGCGTTACCAAAAGGCCACCGAGATTCTATTGGAAAGCGATGAAGCGGATGCGTTGTTGATACTGCATTCCCCTTCAGTGACGGCGCCTGGGTTAAGCACGGCGAAAGCCTTGATTCAAACTTTAAAGAACAACCCAAGGGCGAAGCGCTTTAACATTTTGACCAACTGGCAAGGTGAAAGTGACGATGCCACCGTAGCGAGGCTTGCCTTTGCCCATGGCGGTTTTCCTGCCTACCGTACACCGGAAAGTGCGGTTACCGCATTCATGCACTTGGTCGAATACCGCCGAAATCAAAAACAACTGATGGAAACACCGGCGTCAATGGGTCAAATTGATTACGACGTCGAAGGCGGAAATGCGCTGATTCAGCAAGCATTGGAAAACCACCAAACCACATTAACAACCCATGAAGCTCGCCCTTTCTTGGAGAAATACGGCATCAATGTGATGGCGACATGGCTAGCCGCAGACCCATCAGAAGCCGCGCAAATTACCGAGCAAGTGGGCTATCCCGTTGCCGTAAAATTGCGCTCACCCGACATTCCACACAAATCAGACGTCAACGGCGTCATGCTAGATTTGAACAACGCAACAGAAGTGGCTAATGCAGCGCAACTGATGTTAAACCGTGTGTCCTTGGCGTATCCAACCGCACGTATTCAAGGCTTACAGATTCAGAGCATGGCAAGCCGCGCTGGCGCGCAAGAATTACGGGTTTGCGTTCGCCATGATCCTGTTTTCGGGCCCATTATTTTGGTGGGTGAAGGCGGTTCAGAATGGGATGTAAACCGAGACGCCGCGGTTGCAATCCCTCCATTAAACATGACACTCGCTCGCTACTTGGTCATCGGCGCGGTTAAATCAGGCAAGTTAAGGCAGCGTAGCCATCCTTATCGCCTTAACGTGAATGCACTTTGCCACTTCTTAGTGACGCTGTCACAAATAATCATCGATTACCCTCAAATTGCAGGACTCGACATTCATCCGCTGCTCGCTTCGGGCGATGAGCTGCGCGTATTGGATGCCTCTATCAAGCTATCTCCCTACGATGACGACATACATTCTCGCCTTGCCATTCGCCCATACCCGAAAGAGTTAGAACAACGCGTTATGCTGAGAGATGGCAGACCCGTGTTGCTTCGCCCCATTCTCCCTGAAGATGAACCTAACCATAAAACCTTCATCGAACATGTGTCCGTTGAAGATCTATACAAACGCTTTTTCTCCGATGTGGGCGAGCTAAATCATGAGGCGTTAGCGAACCTAACCCAAATTGACTACGACCGCGAAATGGCGTTCGTCGCCGTTTACAGCAACGATGAAACGCAGGAAGACGACATCCTTGGCGTAGTCCGTGCGTTATCAAACCCTGAACACACTGATGCCGAATTTGCCGTGCTGGTTCGCTCTGATTTAAAAGGTGTTGGCCTAGGACGCATTTTGATGGAGAAAGTGATCGACTATGGCCGCGTAAGCGGATTAAAGCGTTTTAATGGCATGACGATGCCATCAAACTCCGGCATGATCGCCCTCGCACAGAAAGTCGGATTTAGTATCGATGTGCAGTTGCAAGATGGCATCGTTGAAATGGAAATGATGTTATAGCGCGGCAGTTAAAGCGGCAGTTCAAAATAGATAAAAAAGGCTGCATAGCAGCCTTTTTCGATCGCACACCGACCAAGTTAAGTTACGGCGTAACTTTACTTAATCCTATGATTTTAAAGCGTATAATCAACCACGATCAAATCTTCGATGTGAGGACCAAACACCACTTTGAGTGCGTCGTGTTCTGGGTCAACAAGGTAACGCTGACGCGCATCTTCATCATTAAACGTCATGAAAATAATATGGGTATACCCTTTGTTTTTACCTTCAGGGCTGTCGTTTTCACCCCACTCTACGGACACAACCCCTTCCACACGCTCTGTCATTGATTCAAACTCTTCACGAATCTCTCCAAGATCAGCCTCGTTCGTGGTTGGTTTGAAGGTTACCAGTAATATGTGTCGGATCATCTTGTTGCTCCATAAAGGTTTTAACGAAACAACCAAACACAATGCTTAGCACGTGTTCGGCTGATTTATGATGGTGTTTCCAGACTACTCATTCTTTCGGTAGAGGTTGAATCACTTTTAGTACTTTCGGCAATTCACGGATCATCCAGCTTTTCGCGTTCCCCATACGGTTCCGCTTCCACGCCATCACCCACTCCAATTGGTACACCTCGCTCCCTTTGATGATTTTCAGGTCACCGTTATCCAGTTCCTTTTGTATCCACCAATCCGGCATGGTACCTATGCCCAGCCCCTTCTTAATGGCGTGGTATTTTTCCGCCATAGAAGACACGGTGAGTCGTGGCTGTTCATCCAGAATATTAAAGGTATACGTTTTGGCATTGCGCGCGGTATCTGCGACCGAAATACTTCGGTACTTACGCCGTGTATCCGCATCATAAGGATTGGCTTCATTATGAATGGGATGATCAGCATGTGCCACCCAATACCCTTCGGAGAAACCCAAAGGTTGCACTTTCAAGCTCTGAGGGTAACTTGGTGCTGTTGGGCAAATCAGTATATCTGCGCGATCTTCTTCCAACGCTTCCCATGACCCCGCAAGAATCTCTTCCTGCAAGCGAACGCGGGTTGTCGCCTCATTGCTTAACTTATCAATAAGTGGAAAAAATTGGCGAGCTGATAGCAAGCCATCATAGGCGATAGTGATATCTAATTCCCACCCATGCGCTAACGATTTCGCATCCGCAACGAGCTCGTCCGCCGCATTGCTAAGAATGCGCCCTCTATCTAGTAGCAATCTTCCTGCATCAGTAAACGAAGCCTTATGGCCAGAACGGTCAAAAATAACCAAATCTAAATCTTGTTCGAGCTTTTGCACCTGATAACTCAGGGATGAAGGCGCACGGCTTAAGGAATCTGCGGCAGCGGCAAAACTTCCCTTTCGATCAATCGCGTCCAATACTTGCAGCGCTTCGAAAGATATCATTGTTGTGTCTCCCTTTTCGTGTACTCGCTTTTACTCAAAACCTTCTGAAACAGTGTGGCTTCTTGATGAGCCTATCCCCCCTCAATGTTGCATTGTTCAGGGTTGTGTCAAAACTGTTCGGTTTTTTATCATATGTACCATGACGAGTTGACCTGTCTTTCAACTATTTCTATTCATAGCAATGCATAATTGTAAAAAAACCTCATTTTAATCTGTCACAATTCACTGAATAAAAACAACTTTCAGGCACCCAATCGCTAATTTCGTGATGTACACATCGCCATAAGCCCCTTAACTGTCTTACTCTTACTTAAGAGGTGCCTATGAAGTTAGATCGCATTGAAATAGCAGGGTTTCGCGGCATTCGTCGACTATCGCTAAGTCTCGATGAACTCACCGTGCTTATAGGAGAGAATGCTTGGGGCAAAAGTTCACTCTTAGACGCACTGACACTCTGCCTACCTTCCACTGGGGAGGCATACCCTTTCCAACGTTCCGATTTTCATATCGACCATACCCTTGGAAATGCCCAAACCAACCAAATCCTCATCGTCTTTCGATGGCTAGAGAGCTTTTCAGGTGAGCACCGAGCAAGGCGATATCGGAAATTCTCCCAAGTGTGGAACGGAAATACTGAGGGGGTACGCCGAATCGATTTTCGTATCAATGCAGAATTTGATGATGGAAAGATCACTGTAAGTCGTGATTTTCTGACGGAGCAAGGCGATGTTATTGAGATCGACAACAATGAAGAACTCGCTCATCAGCTCGTCGCACTTCACCCTATCATACGTATGCAAGATGCACGGCGCTTGCGGGACGCAGAGCTTCTGCAAAATGGCAACAAAACACGCTTAGAGAAGCGGCTAGAAAACACCGTACGTCGCTTACAGCAAAAACCCGGACATGTGAATAAGGGAGAGGTACGAAGCGGCCTGAAAGCCATGCGTACTTTGCTCGACCATTATTTTGCGTTCGATTCCCATAATCGCTCCCCCAGCGATGTTGAGCCTGCACGCCACCTCAACATGAGAGCTAACTACATTCACCCGCTAGAACACGTAGCAAAAAACACATCAAACCAAAGTCGATTGCTGTTGATGGGGTTGCTCAGCGCCTTTGTGCGAGCCCGGGGCCCCAAACAATTAAAGGCCAATGCGCGTCCTATCGTTATATTTGAAGATCCCGAAAGCCGCTTACATCCGACGTTACTGAATCAAGCATGGCGCTTGATTCGACTGATGCCGATGCAAAAGATCTTAACCACCAACAGCGGCGATCTTCTCTCTGCTGCGCCTTTGGCAAGCATACGACGATTAGAGCGCGGTTCAACACACACAGTGTCGCATCAGGTGTCACCCGATGCGCTGTCGAAAGATCAAGAAAGGCGCGTGTCATTCCACGTTCGTATTCATCGCCCGAGCGCACTCTTTGCGCGATGCTGGCTACTGGTGGAAGGCGAAACGGAAGTCTGGTTGTTCAACGAATTAGCGCGATTACAAGGCTATGACCTTGCCGCGGAAGGCGTGCAACTGATCGAGTTTGCACAAAGTGGCCTTAAACCGCTGATTAAGCTGGCCATCGAACTCGGTATTGAATGGCATTTGATTGCTGATGGCGACATGGCGGGACAGAAATACGCATACTCAGCACGCAATATGCTCAATGGCGATCAAGAAAATCATCGATTGACGCTCTTACCCGATCGAGATATTGAGCATTACCTTTTTCACAATGGCTACGAGCCACTGTTCCGACAAATGGCCCATATGGAAGGACAAACTAAACTGTCGACGAAGAAGATCATTGATAAAGCGCTGAAGAAATATGCCAAGCCAGACGCGGCGTTAGCCATTATCGAATACACAGAGCAACATCAAGATGAAAACATTCCTCTCTTGCTTCGCTGGACGCTTCAGCGCGTTATTGGCATGGCAAGAGGCGCAGGGTGATTGTCGGGCTTCAGCCCGCTACTGCTTTTCAAAGAAAATGGTGATGCGGCCTACTTCAATGCCAAACTTTTTCATGGAGGTAAGGTTGAACACGCGCTTATCGTCTTGTCGGTACAGCCAATCATCCAGCGTCAGCACGTAGTTGCTTTCTCCGACATCAACGCTCAAGTCATACGCCCAGTTTAGAGCATTACCTTCTTCACGCCCCGTCGCAATACCCACAACATCACCCGCTGTGCCTTGATATGAACCGTCCGCATTTTGAGTGATCGTCCACACTCGATTCTGATTTTCACCGTCCGCGAAATCGAAGTCTTCATCCAAGATGAGTTGATTGCCCTCAACAGTGCCTTTAATCATCACCTCAAAGCGACGTGTTTCCATTCCTGTATAGTCTTGAACCATTCCCCAAGCTTTCACATCGCCATCGAAATACTCAAACAAATTGAACGCAGGTGTCATGGCTTTGTAGTCATCGATAGAACTAGAGCATCCCACCAATCCAAAAAAGATGGCGCTGAAAAGGGCGAATATTTTCATATTTATTTCCTGTTTGAAGCCTCTCCGCCAATCAGCGCGAGCCTAAGTGTTGGGTAAGCGGTATCTGGGGAAAGCCAAATGTTGGCAAAAGCATCAGCAAGTACCGCTTCGTTCAACGAACCTGTCGGTTTTGCCGTGTCGTTCAATGCTTGGTAATAGAATTGACCTGTTTGATTTGAAAGCACATAAATCAAACGGTCGCCCTCTTTCACGTTTGGCCAAACGCCCTCCATGTTCGGTAACCAAGCGTCAATCTGGCTTTTGGTGTATCCGAGGTGTTCCCATTGTTCAACGGTCGCATCCAGTAAATCTTCAGCATCAATATCTCGGCTATAGGTAATCACCAATGCCAAAGGCTCGTTGCTTTCAGCGACGTATGTGCCGTTTTGAGTGCGCAGCTCACTGTCATAGATTTTCCAAAAGCCCCAAGTAAGCGACGCATTGCCGACAGGTTTCCACCACATCCATTGATCGCTATTGACGTTTGCATTTAGAGCGTGTTGAGCGTCCACCACAGAACCGGATGTCGTTTCTGTCGCCATCGCATCTGCAAACGACGTCGATGACGCTGTTAACACCGCCATGAACAAGCACAGAACCCAAGGCGTTGTCTGTCGCGAACAGACTTGGCTTGATGTTGAGCGCTGGTTTTTCGCAATTGCAGAAAATGGCTTCATCGGTATGCAGTCCTTATGTATTTCCAGACACTGTTTCTTTGCAGGTTCTATTTTTTAACAGGCATTGCAGAATGACTGTCGGGACCAGAATTTGCTTTTCTGGTTAACACGTTCAGCATGGACAGGAACACCACGCTATACATCAGCCACATGCCAAACAAAATCAGCGCTGTTTTACCAATGGGCTCTCCAAACGTAACAGCGCCCAAGCGTTCACCACCAAGGTAACTAAGCATTCCCCCTACACTGCCTGCGATGAGCAATATCCACGTCTTTTGAGACATCATCCAATCGCGTAACAACCAAAGGTACGATGCAAACCCCGTCCACATCAGGCACAACCAAAGTGGCAGATGCGGATGGGGAAATTGAAGAATACCCAAATGGGAGAGAACACTGTCACCGACGATGCCAACAACAGCAAACAAAGGCATCGCCCAATACAAGGAACGATCAATCAACAACGCCCCAATGAGCAGCACCACCAGCATTGGGATCCAATCACTACGACCAACAACAGCGGCGAACCAAAACACATTGAACGTTAATGAAAGTAAAATGACGCGCATACGTTCCCCTTTATCGACCTTGCCGTTGTTAACAAACTAATACTCCGCAAAAAATGTTGAATAACCTGTCGTTACTCTCTCCAACCTGGACGGCTCATGACCAATTGCACCGTGCTGATGGTGCGCTCGCGGAAGCCGCCTTCGCAGTAGCAAAAGTAATAACGCCACAAGCGGATAAAGCGCTCGTCATATCCCAGCGCCATCAGCTCTGATTGGCGTTCGTTAAAGCGTTCATGCCAGTCTTCGAGGGTTTTCGCATAATCTAACCCGATGTCTTTCAAGTCGCGCACCACTAAGTCGCTGTGGCGCGTGAAGTGAGAAAGCAACACGTTAACAGATGGCAGGAAGCCCCCAGGGAAGATGTGCTTCTGAATGAAGTCCACGTTATTGCTGTAGTAGTCATAACGTTGGTCAGCGATGGTAATGGCTTGGATTGCCATCAGGCCGTCATGCTTAAGCAGTGATTGGCATTTCTTGATATAGGTTGTGAGGTATTGTTTGCCCACTGCCTCGATCATTTCAATGGATACAAGCTTGTCGTACTCACCGGTCAAATCGCGATAGTCCTCTTTGAGCAGGGTAATCTTGTCTTCCAACCCTTCTTGCTCGACTCTGCTTTTTGCCCATTCAAATTGCTCGCTGGAAATCGTGGTGGTGGTCACGCGGCATCCGTAGTGCTTTGCCGCGTGTATCGCCATCGCGCCCCAACCTGTACCAATTTCGATCAGGTGGTCTGTGGGTTTCAATTCAAGCTGGCGGCACAAACGATCCATCTTTTGAAATTGGGCTTGTTCTAGCGAATCAGACTCTATCTCGTAGATACCGCTCGAATACAGCATCTCTTGGTCAAGGAATTGTTCATACAGCGCATTGCCCAAATCGTAATGCGCAGAGATGTTGTTTCTGGAGTTCTCTTTCGTATTGCGGTTTTTCCAATGCGCAATTTTAGTCACGATGTCTGCAAGCCAGCCCACTTTGCTTTCTAAGCGGTCAAGCGCGGGCATGTTTCGACAACACACGCGAATAACATTGGTTAAGTCTGGGGAATCCCACCAGCCATCAACGTAGGCTTCTGCTGCACCAATACTGCCGCCTGTCAGCAGCCTTTGATAAAAGCCAGGGTGTTTAATAATAATTTCCGCATGCAGTTCGGCAGACGTATCGCCGAGCTGATGCGTTTGTCCATCATGATCAACAAGCGTAAGACCTGCATCTTCGATGTATCCGAACGTTTTCAACAGCACATTTCTTGCGAAAGTGTCTTTCTTGGTCACCGCGCAGGATGTGGTTTCGATTTGGCTTGAATACATAGTTACTCCTTAACCTGAGCCGGATGAGAATAAAACGGTGCGCCTTTAATCCAGAGCTTCAATGCTTGCCAATAAATGGAAGCCACCACTTTTACTGTCATCACCGGTGTCTTAACGATGAGTTTGCTGAGTTCTTTTGATGTGAAAGGCGTCTTTGTTAGCGCAAGCGTTGCATCAAATTCCTTCTCGCCGCGGTGTGTTTCTAAGTGTACAAACGCGGTTTTGTCCAAGGGACGAAGCTTCCACACATATTTTTGATCGACCGGGTTAAACGGAGAAACGTGAAACGCTTTGTCGTTCTCCCAACGTTTACCCGCTGGAATCGCATAGTAATGACGCTGATTCCAAGGTGTATTACTCACTTCGGCAAGAATGTATTGCCATTGGTCGTTCTCGTCATACAGGTAGTAAAAATTCACTGGGCTAAAATAGAGCCCGAAATACCGCAAGTGACAAAGCGCGAGTACTTTCCCCTCAACACGCTTGCCGGTTAACGCATGGATCTTGTCTTTTACTGCTTGTTTGGTGTCTAAACGCCCTTCCATGTAATCAGGACGGTGAAAGGTTGCCACCCCCCACTTTCTTAACGAAAAGCCACGCACGTTCTGTTCCAATGCCTCTAACTCGTCAAGATCAATCAACGGCATGAACATTGGATAGGTGAATCCGTGCTCCACCGGCGTAAAGCGCCGATGGCGAACACTGCCGACAAACAGACCGCTATTAGCGTCTGAGTTCATGACGCGCTCCTTAATGGAACGGATAATTCATTAATGCCACTCACCACGTCTAGCGCGCTTCTTACACCGTCTTCATGGAATCCGTTGTACCAATACGCACCACAGAACCAAGTGCGATCAATTCCGTTTACCAAATGACGTTCTTTTTGTGCGTCGATGCACTTTTGGTCGAAAACAGGGTGCGCATAAACAAACTCACGAAGCACTTTTTCGGGCGCGATGTGGTCAGTTTGGTTGAGCGTGACACAGAAAGTCTCTGGCGCTTCAATCCCTTGCAGGATGTTCATGTCATACGTCAGTGCCGTGGGTCTTTCTTCGCGTCCATCACTCGCGCCCAAGTGATAGTTCCAGCTTGCCCATGCCGCTTTTCGGCGTGGAAGCAGTGATTCGTCGGTATGGAGAACCACGTCGTTATTCTGATAATCAATGGCGCCAAGAATGGTTGATTCATCGTTGGATGGGTCTGCCATCATTTTGAGTGCTTGATCGCTGTGACAAGCGAAAATCACGTGATCAAACCGCTCAACGACTCGAGACGTTTCAATGATCACGTCATGTGATGTACGTTCAACGCGGTGTACTGGCGTGTTAAGGCGGATTGAGGATTCAAACGCTGGCACCATTTTCCTCACGTATTCACGAGACCCACCAGGGATCACGTACCACTGCGGACGGTTGGTCACATCCAGCAAACCGTGGTTTTGGAAGAAACGCAGAAAGAACTTGAGCGGGAAAGCACGCATATCTGACAAGGTAGAAGACCAAATGGCCGCCCCCATTGGCAGAATGTAGTTCTGACAGAAGTACTCGCTGAATTTGCGCTGCTCGAGAAAATCACCCAGTGTTTGTTCAATCAATGGGTCGCCGTGGGTCGCGATGGCGTGTGATTCTCTGGCCTCTTTGTTAAAGCGCAGGATCTCACGAATGAATTGGTAGAATTTCGGATTAAACAAATTACGCTTTTGAGCAAACAAAGAAGAAACGCTGTGGCCGTTATATTCAAGACCGTTATCTTCGTTACGAACGCTAAAGCTCATCTCCGACTCTTGCCCTGTGATGCCAATGTCTGCCATCAATTTCTGAAAGTTTGGATACGTGCGATCGTTAAACACGATAAATCCGGTGTCGATGGCGTATTTGCCGCTATCGACTTCAACGTCGACCGTCGCCGTGTGGCCACCAATGTAATCGTTGGCTTCAAACAACGTGATGTCATGATCTTTATGTAGATAATGCGCACAGGTAAGGCCAGAGATACCTGAGCCGATGATTGCAATTTTCATTGGGCATTCCTTGTTATTTTTTTAACGAGCGCAAACTGACATGCCATTGGCAACGTGGCTAAAAATTTGAGGATATAGCTGAATTTTTTCGGGAAATGCACTTCGGCTTTTTTCTTCTCTAAGCCTTGGCGTATTGCTAACGATGCTTCTTCAGGAGAAACCATCAGGGGCATCGCAAAATCGTTTTTATCCGTGAGAGGTGTTTTGACAAACCCCGGCGAAACAAGTGACACCGTCACCCCTTTAGCGTCTAAGTCCACGGAAAGCGAGCGAGAAAGATAAGACACCGCGGCCTTCGACGCTCCATAAGCTTCTGCGCGAGGCAAACCCAAATAAGCGGCGGTAGACCCCATCAGTGCAAGGTGCGTCCCTGGAGTAAACGTGTCTTGCAAGGCTTCAATGCAATTCAAAATACCAAACACATTGATGTCGAAGACACGTCGAAACAAGGTCACGTCAATGCGTCCGTCTTCGATGTATTCGCACGTGCCAGCATTCAAGATGATTAAGTCGAAACGCACGTCTTGAGATGCCAAAGCACGCTTAGTGTCATCCAAATCCGTGGCATCAAAGCGAAATGAAGTGACATTGTCACGCTCTTGGGCGAGCGCATCGATGTGCTGTGTATTGCGGCCACAGCCCACAACGTTCCAGCCATTATCTGCATAGTCTTTTGCCAATTGAAGGCCGATGCCCGATGATGCGCCAGTGATTAATACACGTTTCATTGGCCCAACCTTTTTTTGATCATTTTGACCGCAGACCCTAACACTGGCAGCGCTTCATACAGCATTTCACCTAAGTCAAAAAAGTCGCGGTGCATCACCACGCGCCCTTCTTTTAATCCCAACTTGGTACACCCTTTAACGGCACGCTCTGCACCGCCTTCAAGCTTGGGGTGCGACAACGTCATGGTCCAACTGATAAAGGCAATGTCGCCGTTGACAGCGTGATCATGAATCTCAAAGCGGCAATCCGTCACGTTGGTGTACATGGTGTCAAAGTACCTCGCGAGATTGTCATACCCTTCAATGCGGTGCGCAGGGTCTTCGAACACGACATCATGGCTGTAAATGGTGTCTAGCGTATCTAGGTTGTCTTTTCGAAGCGCCTGGTAAACGTGAATAAACCGTTCAAGCGTTGCCGCTTCTGATGAAGAAATATGGTCTGACGTTGCGGTGCTTTGCATCATGATTCAACCCTTTGTTTGGACTGTCCCGATTTCGCCGTTTCGAACATTTCTATCGCTTTCAGACGCGCAAGCTTATGGTCAACAATGGGTTTCACATATGACAACTCTATGCCATTTTTTTCAGCCCATTTATGCGGTTCATGTATCGACTTATCAGGAACAGTTTCTAATTCTTTCAACCATCTACGGATGAATCTCGCATTAGGATCAAATTTCTTTCCCTGCGTGGTTGGGTTAAACACTCTGAAATAAGGTTGGGCATCGGTGCCCACTGATGCAGACCACTGCCAGCCGCCATTATTGGCAGCAAAATCGCCATCAATGAGTTTCCAATTGAAGTAACGTTCTCCCCATCGCCAATCGATGTGTAAGTCTTTCACTAGGAAACTTGCAACAATCATTCGCAGGCGGTTGTGCATCCAGCCTGTTTCATTCAACTGGCGCATGGCCGCATCAACGATGGGGTAACCCGTTTTCCCCTGCTTCCAACGTTCAAACAGCAGTTCGTCTTGGTTCCACTCAATGTTATCTGTCCATTCGAGGAAGGCTTTTCCTCGACTGATTGAAGGATACGTTGCCGTGATGTGTTGATAGAATTCACGCCATACGATTTCAGACAACCAAACGTTCGCACCACTCGTGCCCTTTTCTAAGCAATCTTTCGCTTCCAGCATCAAACGCGCGATGCATTGTCTCGGTGACACCGCTCCAATCGCGAGGTAAGGCGACAATTGGCTGGTGGCAGGAATGGCGGGGAAATCGCGTAAGTTTTCATACTGCTCAACACGATAACGGCAAAAATCACGCATACGTTGAATAATGGCACTGTCATCAACAGGCCAACTCACAGAGTCATCTTGGCGATAGTGCAGTTCTATGTCGCCTTGTCCTCTAAGCATGCCTGAGGTAATGGAAGACGCTTGCACAGGTTCAGGTGATGGCAAAGGCGACACGCCATGTAAGGCAAGTTTCGCTAACCACGTTTTCTTAAACGGCGTGAATACGCGATACATTGATCCTGAGCCGTTCATTATTGAGCCTGGCGCAAACACACATTTGTAATCAAATGCATGGAAGCATGTCCCTGTAAGGCTTAACAATCCTGCAATGGCGTTGTCGCGACTAATTTCATCGATCTCATGGTCGCGTGTACAAAATACGTCCGAGACTTGATATTGCTGACAGAGCTGTGCAATCAAAGGATTGATATCGCTATAGTAATCCGCACAACGCACCATCAATGGAATGTTCAATGCCTCAAGCTCCGTGCGTAACACTTGCAGACGGCGACGAATCAAATCAGCCTGAATGGGAGCGCTGCAGTACTTCTCCCACTGCAAAGGCGTTTCGTAGTACACCGCAATAACAGGCTCTCCTGACTTACAAGCTTCCGTAAGTGCAAGATTGTCCTTTACGCGTAGATCTCGCCTAAACCAAACCAATTTCATTGAAATTGCTCCCTCTCGCTTTTCTCTTTCGTGGATGCTGATGAGTCTGACGTGACGTCTTTGCGCACAGCCTTATCGACATGTTGAGTGTTTAGATTAGTGAATAAGTCGGAATGAATGACACGGCATTTCCCCAACAAGGAAACAGACACTGCACCCGTATCAACAATGATGACTATATCCCGTTTCATGGAAGCAGAAAGCGCGTCCTCAGAAAAAATGAACAACTCCGTCACATTGCTAGACTTTATAGTTTTTACTAAGGAAAAAAGATTGGAATCAAGCCCCTCAATAATAGTTACAGCGTAACCTTTTGCTTGATAATTGAGTGCCTGACCGTAGAACAGGTGCAGATCATTAAGAGATGTTGAAACAAGAACGCAACGTCTTTTACTCGATGATTTTTGACCTAATTGAAAACAGCGCAACAGCTCATGACGCAACATGGTCAACCAAGTGCTCAAACAAAGGCCTATCACGTCAGATTTCTGTTCGGAAAAAAAATCCGTCAAAGGCCCGAATAAGTTTTTTTCCAACACCGAAATAGGATAATGCCGTGTCAGCTCAGACAACTGACGATTCACGCTCAGCACGTCAAAATCCATCACGGCTTTCTTAAGCTTGTCTGCTTCCCTCGCGATTTCAGCATTAGGCGACGTTTTCGGCGTGAATGTTTCATCATTCAATAGCGCTTTTACTTGCCCCACCGGAACACCACGATCGAGCCATTTAAGAATGTTCTCAATGACTGCCACATCTTGCCTCGTGTACATGCGATGACCCTTGGGCGTCCTCTGAGGCTTTAGTAAACCATAGCGACGCTGCCAAGCTCTTAGCGTGACGGTATTAACGCCCGTTAGCTCAGAGACTTCTCCGATTGAGAGCAGCGCCTTTTCATCCGAAAGGGTATTCTCTGTTGAATGGTCATTTTTCGCTATCATTACGCTACCCTCAAAGTCCGTAGCGTAGTCGTAAACTGTTTGGATACGGGTTGAGATAGCTTTGCTGCGACAAATACGCGTCTGGGTGCATTTGTAAGTGGTGATTGATCAGCGTGAGTGGCGCGAGTAACGGCATTTCGCCCTTACGATAAGCAAGGATCAGGTTAGAAAGCTCTGCTTTGGCCGTTTTGTCCAAATCACGCTTGAAATAGCCTTGAAGGTGCATCAACACATTGGTGTTGTTCTTTTTACTGGCACAGTGGGCAATGGCTTTCATGAAGCGCGTGCGGTATTCGGTGAAGAACTCATCAATGTCGTAGTCAGCAATGTTGGCAACATACTTGCCGAGGGATTTGTATTCTACTGGGCGATGCGCCATCAACACCAATTTATAGCGTGAGTGAAACTCTACAATCGCGCGGCGTGTAACGCCCTCTGCCATTGAATCGTGTAAATCTTTCAGCGCAAAAACGCGGAACACAAAATTTTCTCGTAGCACGGGGTCATTCAAACGACCATCTTCTTCTACAGGCAACCAAGGCATACGTTCCATCAATTGCTTGGTATACAGCCCTACACCGCTTTTCTCAGACGCTGCATTGCCGCTTTCTTTGTATACCTTTACGCGTTCCATGCCGCATGTCGGCGATTTTGCGCACACGACATAGCCACATAAATCCATACCTGCCAGCTGCTCCGTCTTTTTGCGACTGAACGCTTCCATCTTTTCAGTGTGGTCAGCAGTGCTGTCTTTGGTTTCTACCAAGCGAATGCCAATTTCATCTTTGTCCAACAAACGAATGGTTGGGCGTGGAATTGACATGCCAATAGCAACTTCAGGGCAGACGGGCACGAACTCAACATACGGCAACAATTCTTTCGCCACAAAGTGGCTGCGCTTATGGCCACTATCAAATCGGACGTTCTCTCCGATAACACACGCGCTTACCCCTAACTTAATGCTCATCACACATCTCCTATTGTACATGCTTTTATATTTGTACAACTTCGATAAGAAAAAAGATCACTCTTGTACAAAGTTTTTTATCTGTACAGTTTAGTAATAGCAAAACGCCCCGACATTTTCATGTCGAGGCGTAACAGTTTTCTTACTAATTTTTAATGTGTTACTAGTCAGTAGTGGCGGATTTCTCGGCTTCTATAGCAAGATCAATTTCTTGCTCAAAAGCTTTCAAGCGTTTGTGAATAGACATTAACTCAACAATTGTTTTCCAAGAGTTCACCAAGAATTGGAACGATTCTTCGACTTTGCCAAAGGCGCGAACGATTTGCTGAAGCACACCCAGCGTAATCACACCCGAAATGATGGTCGGGCCGAGTGCAATATAAGGAACGATCACGGTGCCCTGTAGATAGGACCATTTTGCGATGTCGAAGTATAAATAGTGCTTATACAGGTTGAAGTAGTTTTTACGGACATTCGCAAACAGCTCTTTCAGTGTTTCAGGCTGAGCGCGACTTTCATAATCTTCTCCGTAAACCAACTCTTTGCGATAAGCCGCTTCGACTTTTTGATTTTTAAACTCAAGCCCTGGCAATTTAATACCGACAATGGCAAGTAACACGGTCCCGAACAGCGCCGAGATGATCGCAATGTAGACAAGAGAGTGCTCTACCGGTCCAATCCAAGGTAATTCAGTCACATTCTTACTGAGTTCCCAAAGTATTGGTAAGAAGGCCACCAGCGTCATCAATGAGCGCATAAAGGCCACACCCAAGGTTTCGACAATGCCAGCGAAACGCATCGTGTCTTCTTGAACACGCTGAGACGCACCTTCTATGTGACGAATTTTGCTCCAATGAGAGGTGTAGTAATCATTCATCGCGGTACGCCAGCGAAAGACATAGTGACGAATGAAAAAGTCGAGAACGACAGCAACGGTGATATAAATTGTCGCTATTTTCAGAAAGGTCAAACACGACGCGAGGTATTCTTCGAATGTGACTGAGTTTGGCGTCGCAAGCGCCTGTTGAATCAAGTTATAAAAAGAACCAAACCATTCATTAATTTCTACATCCAGTTCTACTTTGTACCAAGTCACGTACAAGATAAGCGCACTACCGAGGATGGACCAAAGAAACCATCGCTTATCCAGAAAGAAAGACTTAAACATTCACACATCCTTAATATTTTGTGTCATTCGCTCTTTGAGTCGTAAAACCACAAAGAGTTTATTCGCGCATTCCTAGTTGAACGATTTTCGACCGAACATATTTCAATTCTAGACGTAATATTCGGGAATAACATCCAGTTAACAAATTGATCTTATTGATAAATGTATCAAATTAGAGGGTCATTGACGACTGTGTTTTCGAGGAAGAGTACGGCATACGCGGAAATCAGAACGTAAATATACCCAAACGACAGCAACGGCGTTTGGGTATAGATCGAGTATTTGCTAAATGGCGATCTCGTTGTTCTCAGAAATATCTTGGCTCAGCACGAATTGCTTGAACGCATCGAACGGGATGGGATCAGCAAAGTAAGAGCCTTGAAGCATTTCAACACCGTTATTTATCAGGTGTACCGCCTGCGCTTTGGTCTCTATCCCTTCCGCAACGACATGCAGATTAGACTCTCTCGCAAACGCTAAGATTGATCCTAGAATGTTATTCTTAAACTCTGTCAGGCCAATGCCCGTGACAAACATGCGGTCGATCTTAATCGTATCAATGTTTAACGTATGGAGATATGAGAACGCCCCATAACCCGTGCCGCAATCATCCAGCTTGATCGAAATACCCTTGGCCGTTAACGCCTCGATGCAAATGGCTGCCTTTTTCAAATCACTGAACTTGGTGCGTTCCGTAATTTCTAGAGACAACACATGAGGATCAAGCCCCGCACATTCGATTTTGTTCAACAGTTTTTCTGCGGTATCCCACTTTTCTAGGTAGCTTGGCGATACATTGACACTGACAAAGAAGTCTTTTGGCAAGGACACCGTCATTATATCTGCCAGCACATTATCAATAAGCTGATCAGTGATTTTATCTATCGCACCGTTTTGCTCTGCAATAGGAATAAACGAATCCGGTGGAATAAACTCACCACTGTCCGCAAGCCAACGCACCAACACCTCTGCGCCAACGACTTTATATTTGGCGCCTTCAGGCATCACTATGGGCTGATAAAAAGGAACAAGCGCGTTTGACTCAATGGCCTCATTCAGCAGACCGCTCAACCCTTTACGATCCGACGTGTTTAATTCCACACCGACAGCGAGAAGTACACCGAACAAAACCACGAGAATAGAAAAAAGATCAACCAAATCCCCCACTAAGAACTCGACACCACGCTGGTTGATGTAAAGCTTCACGCCCATGCCATTATCAAGCGTGCCATTGAAGGCTTCTTTATAGGGCTCTTCAGTGCGCTCATACAGTTGTACGTCGCGCCCACTGACGTCTACCGTCATGAACAAGCAATTATTGCAGTTAGTGAGGAAATTCCTAGGTTGTTGAAATGCAAAACGCAGCATGCCATCTTGGCTGCTGAATCGCATTTCTTCAAATTGATTGCCACTCAGAATGAGCGAGACATTACCGAATTTGAGTTGATCGTGATCTGCGAACACCATTAACGGTCTGCCAGCATGGTCATTGTTATAAATTGAGCATGACTTTCCGTTTTTAAGGTGCAAATCGACATATTCAACGAAGATATTGCGCGCTTTTGCCTGACTCATAAGCTCGATGTCGCCATCATCACAGACAAACGACAATTGCTCTGACAGGCCCCTCATTTGTTCAAACCCTTGTCGATATAAGCCGGTATATAATTGAGAAAGGACAGCGACGTCTTCTCTAATTTTTTTCTTTACCAACCAATCAGACACAGGTACTTGAGAAAAATAAGCAACTACTACAGCAACAACAAGAATAATTAGTGCTTTAAGGTGTTTCTTGAGCCAATCCACTTAGGCTCCCACAGTTTTCCCAACAGATAGCTATAAGGATAGGACAAGTGCAAGCCTAAGCTTTGAAAAAAAACGAGACTTAAGTGAATTTTTTTTCAATCTGATGATTACCAACCTATCTATATATCAATAACATGCCTCGTAGGTGATACAATCACCCATTCGGTATGCCAATTTCCATGCATTTACTCACGTTCCCTAAAAATCTCGCCTCTCTCTTTAACCCAGAAAATGACGTGCTTGAGCACTATGCAACTGATTTTCCACGTGGACATATCAATCGCTCTACGCATTATCGATGTATATAAATTCATTTTCATTGCCTTACGGTCATTTTACTGTCAAAAGAGATTAAAGAAAGAAATCCAACATTTACACGGGAATTTCGACCCACAGATCCTCAATGCGTTCTCCTCCCAATCGTCCCACTTTTAAGACTTTTTTGGTTACACCTCACATTGCGCTTTACCATATTTGTCATAGACTTGTTGTAGAGACAAGTGACTCACAATCAAGGCTATCCTCTTTGTTAAGCACACCAAAAGAAGACACACCCGACTTTCAGAATCCTAACGGTCCTCGGTTTACCTCGATGGTCGCAATTTCTGTCATTTGTATGCTCATCCTGATCTCAACCTTCACGTTGTATAAAAGCGCGCAATCTCGTCAGGTAGATTTACAGGGGAAAATGCTCAACGTAGAAGTAAACCGCGTCCAGCGTGCTATTGAAGTCAACCTTCAGAAAGAAGCCTACTTTCTTGTGTGGCTTGCCAGCAGTTTCGAAGCGGAAGGCGTGATAGACGGGAAATCTTGGCGCGTCGCGACACAAGATGTCACCCGTACTTTCCCTTTTTTCTCGGGGCTGTATTGGCTAAACCTAGAGCATAAACTGCAGTGGACAACACCAGGGACATTCAGCCCAAATCATTTGAAAGCAGATTGGAAAACTTCACCCCCCGTCGGTCTTAACAACATGCCAGTTTTGTCAAAGCTGTCCACATCGGATGTGCTCAGGCACAGCAACGGCGATCTATCAATTGAAATGCTCCACCCCGTGATCATTGAAGGAAGGGTTGTGGGGTATTTGGGGGCAAGCTATGACATCAAAAAAATGGTAGAAGCCATCGCAACCCAATTTCTCACTGGCAACCAAACCTTAGTGTTAAGCGCTGGCACAGTGCCCTTCTTCGGTGAACTACCCGACGCTTTTGTTGCACTGTCCACCACGGTCGATGTCATTGCGCTGGGTGATGTCTGGCAAATGACGGTATGGCAACAATCCAATTTCGATATGTCTTATTTCTCATTGCCTATGCTGATTTTCATCGCGGGCATTGTGGTGACCGTTCTGGTGGGTATTTCTTTATACCTATTGGAAGTGAATATCATTGGTCGACGAGCAGAATCTGACACCGTATCCATGCTGAAGGAAGAGATCTTGCAACGCAGGGAAATGGAATCGCAATTGCAGTTCACCGCAAATCATGACCCACAAACCCATTTGCCCAACCGTTTTGCAATGGAAACCTACTTAGAGCGATCTATCCGTTCGGACCAAGACATTGTTCTACTGTGTGTAGCGCTTGATAAACTACAAGAAATTAACGATATGTACGGTCACATCGTGGCAGATCAACTCTTAATGGAAGCAGCAAAACGCTTTAAAACCGTTCTACCTCCCCATGCAATTCTGGCACGTGTAAGCAATGACCAATTCATGGTGGCCTGTGCAGGTATGTCACAGCTTGAAGCAGAAATGCAGGCAAATAACATCAAGATTTGCCTCGAAGAAGAATTCTACATTGAAGATAATGACATTCTAACGACCTGTGCGATTGGCATCGCTTACCGTTACAACAACGACTTACAAGCAGAAGAACTGCTGCGACACGCAGACACGGCAGCGCATAAGGCCAAAGCACTTGGCAGTCGAAAAGTGGTTGCCTACAACCAGACCATGCAAGAACAACTAACGCGCAAAAAAGAACTCGAGCGCGCCATTCGAAATGCCATTAACAACGATGAACTCAAATTGCATTTTCAACCGCAAGTTGACCTGCGAACTCGCCAAATTGTTGGTGTGGAAGCACTGGTGCGCTGGGAGTCTGACAATGGCACGATGATCAGCCCTGACATCATCATACAAACCGCGGAAGAAACCGGGCTGATGCAGCGTTTAGGCCACTGGGTTGTCGACTCGGCACTCAAGCAATTTTCGCATATGCTGGATGAACGCTGCGCCCCAAAATGCATTGCTATCAATGTATCAGGTCATGAATTTCAAGATGGGTATTTGGCAGACTATGTGATTCGCTCCGTCACTCGCTACGATATTCCCCCTTCTCGCGTTCAGATAGAACTGACAGAGCAGGTCTTTATCGAAAACCTGGAGCGCAACCAACACATTCTTAATCGCTTAACAACGTCTGGTATTAGCTTGGCAATTGATGACTTCGGTACTGGGTATTCATCCCTCGCCTATCTCAAGCACTTCCCTGTAAACACAGTGAAAATTGACCGAGGCTTCATTAAGGATTTACCGCAATCAAAAGATGACTTAGTGATTTGTCAGGCGGTCGTCAGCATGGCGAACTTGCTGCAATTGAAAGTGGTTGCGGAAGGCGTGGAAACGTTGGATCAGCAAGAACTGCTCAGAAATATCGGCTGTAACTTTGCACAGGGTCATTACTACTACACCCCAATGCCTGCGGAAGAACTGATGGTGCTACTCAAAAAACAAAGAGCCGGGCGTCTATTCCCGGCATCTAGTTAATCGCATATTGGTTCACGAGTAGCAAACTGCAATATGCAATGCGATTCGCTATTTATCTATTTGGCTACTTTAACTACTTAGCTACTTAGCTTCGCCGGTTTTCCACATATCAGGCTGGATAGAAATCACCATTTCCCCGATAGAGAACCAAACTTGTCCGTCTTCGATCGTTGCTTGAATGCTCATGTTACGGCTAGATGCTGCCGCCGCTGCATCAAGTACTTCGTCCATCACGTTAATCACGGTTAGGTTCTTGTAAGGATGGAGTTTGTTGAGCAACGAGGCTTTCCATGCCGCTGCGGCATTATCGCCATAGGTGAAAAGAACAACGTGTTTTGACTGTGTGCAGGCTTTCTTGATGCGCTTGTCATCCGGCAAACCTAGTTCAACCCAAAGTTCAATTTCATCACTGTAGTTTTTGATCCACAACTCCGGCTCAGACTCGTCACAAAGGCCCTTGGTAAACTGCAAACGTTCATCAGCATACAGGGTCCATGCGAGTAATCTCAGCATAAGACGTTGTTCTGTTTCAGATGGGTGCTGTGCAAGCGTCACCGTGTGATCGATATAAACCTGACGGGTCATATCGGCCACATTGATGGATGCTTTATACACCGTTGCTTTAAGTGCCATGGTATTTCCTAATTAAATGCTGTCGTTTATTAAGACCTGAATCAGGCCATTTTCAGTACAAAGACGTTCTTTCTCTCGCTTACTCAAGCGTTTAATTTTCCACTCAAGTGACATTGCAAGCCGCTTATCCCCTACTTCGTAGGACCAAGCCAACGTCAATGGCTGTTTTCCTCGTAAATACTTTGCAGTTTTTGTGCCGTTTTTCTGGTGCTCATCAAAACGCCGCGCAACATCTGTCGTTACACCACAGTACAGGGCGTTGTTTTTGGTTCTGATGAGATACACATGCCAAAGAGGCGCAGAAAGCGCCTCTTTATGTTCGTCGGATTGGGGCTGAGTTGTCATTGTCTGCCTGTCGTCGGCTCGTTATGGTCGGCTTCAGGCTTATACGTTCAGCCTATCTGAATTGAGCAATACGTTAAGAAAGGAGCGAGTTCACTAACTCTTTCAATTCTTCCACTTCACGTTCTAGCGACTCTACACGCGCAGCTAGATCAGAAGATGGCGCTGAAGCAGGTGTACTTTCAACGAACGCCACAGGGCTTTCTGTTTCAGGCGTTTCCGTCCCAAATAGATGGGTATAGCGACTTTCACGTTTACCAGGCTCTCGCGGCAATGCGGCAACATACGCTTTTTCTTGCATTACAGCCAGCACACTTTCCACTTCTTTCACGTCTGTGAATTCACACAAGCGGTTTGTGCGTGTTCTTAATTCACCCGGTGTTTGTGGGCCGCGCAGCAACAACACGCAAACCATGCCGCGTTGTTGGTCGGAAAACTGGAGAGAACCAAACTCTGTATTACAAAAACGGTGCTGATATTTCGTCACACGACTACCGAACCCTTCAAGATCGCTAATCAATCGTTTTGCTTTGAGCAGCTCAACGGTATCGAGTACTTCTGCTTCCGTCAGTGAGTAAACCGGATCGCGGTTACTCTTCTGATTCACTGCAGTGGTTAGGCCATTCAGGGTCAAAGGATATTGTTCAGGGGTCGTCACTTCTTTCTCAAGCAGACAACCAATAACGCGTGCTTCGTACGGAGTAAGTTCAATCGCCATGATATCGCCCTATTCAGGAGTTTCCTTATAACTCGCGGTTATAGCAATCAAAACCCATGACAGCAATATGAAGCCTCGCATATTCGTAAAAAGTAAGACACGACTGACGGAATTATCGCCATGTTTAGAGGAATTTAAGACATCAAGCAGCAGAAGTGTCGCACTGTTGTGAATTCACTGGATGCATAAAAAATAAAGTCACGCCTCTTTTGCAATTTCAGATAAAATGCCCCGTATTCTGATTTTTGTATGAAATAACCATCTCCAATCACGCGTTTAGGGTTGGAAGAAAGGAGAGAGAAATGGGACTGTTTGGTAAAAACACTGCGTCAAAACCATCAATGTCACTGATTGCAAAACAATGCCGCGTTGTCGGTGAGTTCGATTTGGACGGTGATATTCAGTTCGATGGAAAAGGCGAAGGTGCAATTCTCAATGCCCGCAATGTTGTCATCTCTTCAACTGGCCACTTCAAAGGTGATATTCACGCTGAACACGTTACCATCAACGGTCTGGTTGAAGGCAGCATCGTTGCACGCGAAGTGAATATCCTGAGCGAAGGTAAAATGAAAGGCCAAATCCAAAGTGAACAGCTCACCATTGCGAAAGGTGGCTGCCTATTGGGTGAAAACACACAAAAAGACGAGCCTTCGCTGTCTGTGGTGAACGAAGACGCGCCAAAAGCAACATCGCCTTCGTCAGATTCTAAGCAAGCGTCTGCTTAAGCCTTTTCCACAAAATTTACTCACAACCGCTTTAATTATCATCAGTTAATCGGGATGAAACGGCTCAATGCTTGACTTCATCCAAGTGCAATATACGATGCTTGCTGATGAGCGTTATCAGGAATAAAGAAATGTCTGAACAAGCAAACGAAGCCGTAGAGACAGTAAAACTGGAAAACCTTTCAGCTGAACTGCAACAAGTGATCAAATACGAACAAGTACCAGCAGAGCTATACACTATGCTGGCGTCAGTGCATGAAGCGGCTGAAGACGTTGTTCGTGAAGCATGGGATGCACTTCCAGCAAGCGCACAGAACATTCTGGACAACTTTGAACAATTCCACGCGCTAGTGAGCCTAAGCCAAAGCTACGCGGGCATTGATTTCCTGCAAGAATGTCAAGATCTTAAGTTCGACGACATGACGCAAGAACAAGCAGACGACTACAAAGCAACCTTGCTTGATAAGCTTCTGTTCAACTGCGTAAAAGACCTTGCTAAGCAATTAAAGCAAGCGCGCATGAAGCCAGCAATGAAGCGTGAATTCCGTGAAATCTTCCAAAAGTAAGGCTTTGCGAAAAGAATAAAAAAAGAGGTGACGTTGTCACCTCTTTTTTTATGTCTGATGTAAATCAGCGGCTTATTTATCACTAGGTGCGATAAAGCACTTTCACCACGTGCCAACCAAACTTGGTTTTCACCAGGTGAGGTGTTAATACTTCGCCCGAAAAACACACTTTATCGAACTGTGGCACCATTTGGCCTTTACGGAACTCGCCCAAATCCCCGCCCTTTTTACCTGATGGGCACGTAGAGTGTTTACGCGCAAGATCTGCGAACTTCGCACCTTTGTTAAGTTGCTTGATAATGTCTTGCGCTTGCTCTTGATGCTTCACCAAAATGTGAAGCGCATGTGCTGTGCTCGCCATGCTATTTACCTTTTACTGACCGTTTTGGTTGGTGCGCGATTATAAGGAATCGCTCTAAAAAAGCGATACCGTTCGACACCGCGTTAGTCTTTTGTTGGCAATTCCGACAACGGTAGCCACGTGACGTTCACGCCTGATTGCTCAAACATATCCGCACTGATCTTAATTTTTTCTCCCCAACGCGATAAGAAATCTTCGCTTTGTTCTGGGCAGTAAACATGGGTAATACCCGTTTGAATGATTTTTGCTGCACAGTTAGGGCAAGGGAAATGGGTTACCCAGATGTCGCAATCACTCAGGTCACGCTTAGCGAACAAGATGGCATTTTCTTCGGCGTGTAGGGTTTTAAGCAGCTTCATTTCGCGATCATCGGTCGCGGCGCTGTCAGAAATACCATGCGGGTAGCCGTTGAAACCAACGGAAACGATGCGGTTTCCTTTGGTAATCACTGCGCCGACTTGCGTTGAAGGGTCTTTGCTCCAAGAGCCGACAAGCTCTGCCATTTGAAAAAATCGAACAGCCCACTTAGAGATCATTGCGTTTCCAATACGTTAACTGAATCAAGAATGCGGCTATTGTGCAAAACTGTAGCCAATTGCTCAACGAAATTTAAACAGAATACGAAAATGGCACCTCGTAAGGTGCCATTTATCAGATATGAACGGTGTTATCTGGCATTTGGTCTAAAACGCGCCTCCGTTTAGCCACAAATGACACAAAATAGAGGCTGCGTATCCGAGCAAGATAACCGGCGCCCATTTAAGGTGCCCGAAGAAGGTATACATACCACGCGCTTGACCCATCAAGGCCACACCCGCTGCAGAACCCAATGACAACAAGCTACCACCTACCCCTGCGGTGAGTGTGACAAGCAACCAGTTACCCAATGACATGTCAGGGCTCATGGTAAGTACGGCAAACATAACAGGAATGTTATCAACCACCGCCGATAGCAAGCCAACAATGACATTCGCCCAAATCGGGTTCCACTCTAGATACATGACGTTCGATATCATTGAGAGATATCCTATCAGGCTTAAACCACCCACACACATCACGACGCCGTAGAAAAACAGAAGTGTGTCCCACTCTGCATGAGAGACACGGCGAAACACATCAAATGGCACAACAGAACCAAGGCGTTTCAGCGCTGCTTCATCTTTCTCGGCCATGGCAATAGCACGTTTACGCGCTAACGAGTTGGGTAGCGTTTTGCGCAAGAAGAAACCAAAGAATTGCAGGTAGGCCAAGCCCATCATCATGCCAATAACCGGTGGGAAGTGAACCAGACCGTGGAAACCCACCGCGGTGAGAATCGTCAGCAAGAACAACACGACAATACGCCTTGCCCCGCGTTTCATTTCAACAAACTCTTGGACCACGTTCGGTTGTTCTTTAGGAATGAACAGCGACATGATAAACGCAGGTATGACGTAGTTGACCACTGAAGGGATAAACAAGGCACCAAACTGCCCAAATTCAACAATCCCAGCCTGCCACACCATCAGCGTTGTGATATCACCAAATGGACTGAATGCCCCACCCGCATTAGCAGCGACAACGATGTTTACACAAGCGATATTAATGAACCTGGCATTGTCACCGCCAATTTTCATGACAACCGTGCACATCAGTAGCGCGGTGGTTAAGTTATCAGCAACAGGTGAAATAAAGAAAGACAGTATGCCGGTGATCCAGAAAAGCTGGCGAAGATCGTAGCCTTTACTGACGATCCAGGCTTTTAGCGCATCAAAAAGCCTGCGCTCTTCCATTGCAGCGATATACGTCATCGCCACAAGTAGAAACAACATCAGTTCCGCATACTCGAGCAAGTTATGCTCAATGGCAGATTTGGCAACATCTATTTGCCCTGCCCCCGAATAAGCAAAGCCCAACAGCAGCCAAATTAGGCCTGCCGCTAAGAGTACCGGTTTTGATTTTCGAAGATGCAATTGCTCTTCGAGCATGACGAGGGTGTAGGCTAAAACGAATATAAAAAGGGCGATATAGCCGACAGCAGAACTGGTTAAATCGAGATGGGTGCTGGCATCACTACCAGACGCACCAACACTGCAAGAAAATAGCAGTATTAGCGCAGTAAAAAGCTTCATCCTTGTGCCTCCAAAGCAAACAATTTTGGGAAAATTAGTGACTAGGATGCCTTGCGCACTCATGAAGAGTTTGGTGGTGAGTATTCCCAAAAAAGCGCAATCAGCATCGTTTCATTCCTTATTAGTATTTGAATTATATCGCGAGTCTTTGACAGCAACGGAGCTCGCGCTTAAGGAATGAGTAGATAGAACGGCGTTATAATAGATGCATGGAGAGATGATTGCAGAGTGATTAATGTCACTTTTCAGCCCCCAGCCACAAACATCATCATCCGTCGCAAATTATTCCTAAACATCTCTGTAAATGAGAGAACGATCGTCCAAATTATTATCGAAAAATGATACGCGGCGCGGATTGTTCAACCGCCACCTAAAAATTGTGAGTAGCGGACCAAAGGATGTTCGTTCTATCCCACTCTCTATTTACAGTGTAAAAATTGGTCATGCACTTAAACGCACTTCAAATTTTCTCATAAAAAGAATGGTTATCTCACAACTTCAACATTAACAATATATCAACCTAATTATGTAACTTATATTAGAGACATATACTCGTATGTAAGAATGCACTAGAGGTTACGGTGGATCTTCATGCATATGGATGAGAAAGCTAGACATCAGATTTAGCCTATAAATACAATGAGTTATTGAGCATGGCGAGAAATCAGGTTGGTTCGCGCTCAGATAAGTAGTTTTAATCTGCAACATTACCTCCTGATTTCCCGTCAATTTTTGGATATAACAATGGATTAACACGTGACAACGCCATGTGGCGAACTTGTTATATGTCACTCATCAGGGAGATATAAGATGAAACTATCAAAATTCTTGGTATCAGCGTGCTGTGCCGCAACACTGTTTACCACCCCTTTTACCGTTTCTGCAAAAACAGCCACGGTTGCCGTTTCTCAAATTGTTGAGCACCCTGCCCTCGATGCTACCCGCCAAGGCCTGTTAGATGGGCTCGCAAAGCTTGGGTATGTTGATGGGGAAAACTTGGCGTTTTCTTACCAAACTGCGCAAGGTAACCCTGCAATTGCCGTGCAAATCGCACGTCAATACGTTGGCGAACAACCTGATGTGTTAGTAGGTATTGCAACGCCTTCTGCACAAGCTTTGGTTGCTGCGACCAAATCTATCCCTGTTATTTTCACCGCAGTGACCGATCCGGTTGGTGCAAAACTCATTAAGGATATGGCTAAGCCAAGTGCAAACGTGACTGGCCTTTCCGATCTTTCACCAGTGGCTCAACACGTTGCGCTGGCGAAAGAGCTGGTTCCTGGCATGAAAACGATTGGCGTGGTTTACAACCCAGGCGAGTCAAACGCAGTCACTTTGGTCGAGCTGCTGCGTGAAGCGGCCGAGAAAGAAGGTTTGAAAGTGATTGAAGGTACGGCATTGAGAAGTGCTGATGTTCAATCAGCAGCACAAATTGTGGCATCACAATCTGATGTGATTTATGCACCAACGGATAACACCGTCGCAAGCGCCATTGATGGACTTGTAGGCGCAGCCAACCAAGCGAAGAAACCAGTAATCGGTGGTGCAACGTCTTATATTCCGAACGGCGCTGTTGCGGCACTTGGTTTCGATTACTACCAAATTGGCGTTCAAACGGCTGACTACGTCGCTGCCCTTATTGAAGGTAAAGCGGTTGCAGATCTCCCTGCGAAAGTTGCTGTTGGTTCAGACCTTGCAATTAACTTGAAAGCCGCACAAAAACTTGGTCTCGACGTTCCAGCTTCTCTGCTAGACCGTGCAACGACTGTAGAAAAGTAAGTCAGGAGCAGTAAATGACCTCAATTGCCTTCTTTGGCACTCTGGAAGTAGGTCTGGTTTATGGCCTAGTCGCACTGGGCGTATATCTGACTTTCCGGGTTCTCGATTTTCCGGATCTCACCGTAGACGGCAGCTTCCCAATGGGCGCTGCTGTCGCCGCCACTCTTATTGTCATGGGCGTTGACCCTTGGATCTCAACCTTTGCTGCGATCCTTGCAGGTGCCTGTACTGGCCTTATCACCGCGTTTTTAACCGTGAAATGCGGCATTTTGAATTTGCTCGCCAGTATTCTGACCATGATTGCGGCGTTCTCTATCAATATTCGCATCATGGGCCGTCCTAATGTTGCACTGCTGGGCGTAGACACCATTCTCACGCCTTTCGAAAACATGGGCATCGACCCTGTTTATGCGCGCCCACTGGTTGTGTTTATTCTGGTCGTGCTCAGTGCTTGGTTCATCATCCGCCTTTTGAGCAGCGATTTTGGCCTCGGTCTTCGTGCTACGGGCGTCAATGGACGCATGGTACGCGCGCAAGGCGCAAGCACGGCATTTTACACCTATGTTGGTCTCGCCCTCTCTAATGGCTTTGTTGGCTTTTCTGGTGCGCTGTTTGCACAGACAAACAGTTTCGCCGATGTCACTTCTGGTGTGGGGACAATTGTTGTTGGTCTTGCGGCTGTCATACTGGGTCAAACCCTGTTGCCAGGACGCAAAGTCTGGGTTGCTGTGGTCGCAGTAATACTTGGCTCAGTGCTTTATAGGTTGGCAGTCGCATTCGCACTAAGTTCAGGCATGTTTGGCTTGAAAGCGTCTGACTTGAACCTTGTCACGGCCGTATTGGTTGCACTCGCGTTGATTGCACCAAAAGCCCGTGAGCACTACCAAAAAAACAAGAAAATGAAAGAAGCGGGGGTAGCAAAGTGATTGAATTAAAAGACATCCAAGTTACCTTCAATCCAGGCACCATTCTCGAAAATCGCGCACTTCGCAGTGTGTCACTCACCGTTCCTAAGAACGAGTTTCTCACCATTATTGGCTCCAACGGTGCGGGTAAATCAACCCTGCTTGGCGCAGTAAGTGGCGAAACACCGATGGTGGGTGGAAGTGTCGTGATTGACGGTATCGATGTGACACATCAACAAGTCCACCAGCGTGCTGCACTTGCGGCGAGGGTATTTCAAGACCCACTGGCAGGCACCTGTGCATCGCTAACCATTGAAGAAAACATGGCGTTGGCATTTAGCCGTGGCTCTCGCCGAGGATGGAGTTTGGCGCTGTCGAGCAAACGAAGAGACATTTTTAAAGAGCGTATTTCCATTCTTGGTTTAGGCCTAGAAGATCGTCTTAGTGACAGCATTGGCCTTCTCTCAGGTGGTCAACGCCAAGCGGTAAGTTTGATCATGGCAACGCTCTCAGACAGTAAATTGCTGCTTCTTGATGAGCATACTGCCGCCCTCGATCCTCGTATGGCTGCATTTGTTATCGACCTGACAAAGAAAGTCATCACGGAGTTTGGCTTAACCGCATTGATGGTGACGCATTCAATGAAAGATGCCCTCGCCTGCGGTGATCGCACCGTCATGTTGCATCAAGGCAAGATTGTATTGGATGTAAAAGGTGAAGAACGCGCCGGAATGGGCGTGCCTGATTTACTTGAAATGTTCAGTAGAGTGCGTGGTGAAGAATTGGCAGACGACAGTTTGCTGCTGAACTAGCCGCTAACCGAAGATTGTTGATAGAAAAAAAGACGGCATAGGCCGTCTTTTTTATTGCTTACTCATGGCGCGTTTACTGTCGAATGAAAGATTTAGAAACGCTTCAACAATCGTCCCATGAGTGATGGATGATAATCCCACACATGGTCGAACATGCTCATCACCGCCGGGTTGCCGTATTTAGACAGATTGATGGCATGAAAACGATTATGTTGCGCTTTGAGTTCATCGACCTTCTGTTTCACCTCATCAGGCTGCTCTGGCGCAATGAAATCTGAAATCACCACCAGATCCGCATTTCGATACTTGTCTGTGCCCATCAAATCGACAGAATGCGTCAATACTGGCTCAAGATCTGTGCCGCCGTGGAAGCTATAAGACAGGAAGTTCAGCGCTTCTTTTAAGCCATCCTCACCCGTGAGTTCATAACCGATGTGGTCGGTTGAGAAAATCATCACACTGCAGTCTCGGTCTTCTTTCACCGCAATTTGCATCAGCGCATACGCCATGGCTTTCGCACATTGCTCAGGAAAGCCACTCATTGATCCCGACGCATCAACACAAATCAGGAAAGGCCCTTTCTCGATGTCGACTTGCTTGCTTTCAGGTTTAAAGGCTTTCACCTTTCTCAATGAACGTTGCATGCCTTGCATGCGATAGGTTAACAGGCGTTTGTCTGCAAAGTGTTTATAGAAAAGGATTTCGAGTGCAGGTTCAGCCAAGTAAATCGCCTCATTCGGCACCAACTTCTCAAGATGGTCGCTTTGGTGAATACCGACAATGTCATCGGCGACATTGTCAGCGGGTTCTTCCACCATTTGCAGTTCTTCAGCAGGTGAGCGCTGCAATGAAGGATCATCTACGTCATTCGCCATTCGGCCAAGTGTTTCAGCAATGTCTTGAAGGTCTTGATTGTCCTTCAAGAAAGCCACAAAACGCTTTAACAACGCCACGTCCGATTGGGTGACCTTAGAAGACGCTAAATCCCACAATCGACCAGTTTTCTCTGCATCACCGTGCTCTTGAACATCTTCCAGTTCACGGTACGTTTCCATGCGTTGATAAAGCTCTTTGAGTAACTTCTCTTTGTGGGCTTCTAACTCTTTTTCTTGTGCCGCTTGAATCGCCCCAGCCAAATGTTGGTACCACTTGTTGCAGAAATACGCTTGGAACATCGGCGTTTCTTGTGCGATGTTTTTCTCGATCATCCGACGGGCTTTCAAGTAAAACGACGATTTACCTTCTAACGACTTCATCAATGATTTGGCGTTATCCCTAAACGCCTGCTGAGACATGGCAACCGCGTCTTGGTAAGCCTGAATTTCCTGCTTAAGCTCCTCAGTAATGCAGTCATTACTCAGGCGACGTTTCACTGAGTGACGCCATTTACGCACATGCCGCTTCACCGACGCTTTCGCGTTCGGACTGGCTTCCGTCATGACGAGAAGCTGCGGCTTTGCCATCACTTCAGTCACCGCATGTTCCAGCATGCCAGTTTCCGCCAGCATCATGCCTAACTGTAAACTCTCCGGACTGATCATCCGTGCTCCTAAGCGAAGTATTCGTTCAACATACGAATACGAAACGCATCTTTTTCGAATTTAGCGGTTTGCTTTTGCAACGCTTCTTCTGCATCGGTAATACTGTTTGCCAACAATTCCAAAAGATCGGAGTTAGCAAAGTTGTGTGGTAGGGCCGCATTCAACTGCATTCTAGCAACACGGATCATGTGTTTTGCATCGTCGACCTTGGCGATAGCCGCCTCCGTTGTCACTTGCCATGCATTGAAGGTTTCAGCGTCGTCGTCATCAATACCTGCAATCGCGACGGCAACAGGGCGATTGGCGATGTCTTTTATCATCAATTCTAAATCACCGGTCACATCAAACTTGAGCATGCAAAGATTCGGATTTTTGTTCACGTAGCCGTATACATCACACGCGCCGTTTTTGATTTTTTTCTCGAATTCACTGGCATCGACATACACCCAGCGGCTGTCCCCTTTCTCTTTTTCAGAAACAGACGGGTTAGAATCCAACATCACCAGCTTGATTAAATTATGGCTTGAATTGACGGAATAGCGGCGTGCTTTAGACAGATCCACCAGATACTTCTCTTTACGCATCGACACTTCAGTACCGACATCGTGGCCGAGTGTATCAATCACTTGTTCTGCCAACTCTTTCACGTCGTCGTTCGCATCTGTCGCGACAGCCAAGGCTTCTTGTTGATTGAAACACACTTGTTTAGCGAATTGACGCATCACAGCGTTCACGACACTTCGAGACTCAGGACTGTGCCAGAGACATTCTTGCAGCAACAGAAGATCAACCGGATTGACCTCATTGCGGCCGTTGAAGAAGGCACTCGCTTTCAGCAAACGTACCGCCTTTTTCCAACGTCGGTCTGAGATATACAGTTCTTCGGCTGGGAATGGGTGTCCGCCATCTTCCGCCTCTCGCTCTAAAAGGCGTTTCAGTGCGTAGATCTTTTCGAACACCTCATCGGAAAGTGAGACGAGATCAATTTGACGCTGCCACAGTTGGTATTCCTGTGCTTTGATCGCAATATCAGCGCCAATCTCCGCGTCAGTGTCACCTTGTTCACCAACGATCAAACGTTTGAAGTTACCTTTCTCTTGAATGCGGTTAACGAAAACACGCACAAGCATGCGGTCGTACAATGCATCGAGGCCACTGTCCGCTTCTGGCAATTCATTGGAGGCGGCAACAAGCAAGCGCATAGGAACGGGCAAGACTTCGCTGCCGTTTCGAAATACGCGTTCATTGACCACAGTAAGGAGGGTATTAAGAATGGCTGGGCCGGCTTTCCAAATTTCATCGAGAAAAACAACGTCGGCCGTCGGCAGATACCCTTCGGTCAAACGCACGTATTTCCCGTTGTCTTTTAGTTCTTGAATAGAGAGAGGTCCGAATACCTCTTCTGGGGTTGAAAACCGCGTCATCAAGTATTCAAAAAAGCTGCTGTTATCGAAGGCTTTAATGAGACGTTTTGCAATATAACTTTTTGCAATCCCTGGCGGACCGAGAAGAAAGACACTCTCTCCGCTTAATGCTGCGAGCAAGCAAAGACGAATAGTATTCTCTCGCTCATAAACACCACTCGACAGCGCGTTAACCAGTTTTTGGATACGCTCAGGCAATAATGCATGATTTGTGGGCATAGCGATTTGATTCGTCACGGCGCTGCTCCGTTATTCCTTGATTAACTAAGAGGATGTAACAAGGTGTAACATATTGTTAATATTTTGTAACCTTTTTAAATGGTACGCCCATTGGTATACCATTTAGGATTTGATCTCATCCACCCTTCAATCTTAGTTTTCATTTTTGCAGCGCGAAAATCATCCAACACAAAGGTGCGGTTTTCAAAGGTTATCTCCCCTATTCTCGGCACATGATCACACCCCTATGCCGTCGATTTTTCTCCCTTTGAATGATCATCCCAAAACCCACTGACACATAAACAACGGGCAGAAAAAAGGCCTTCATCGAGGAAGGCCTTAGCATTGAATGCATTTGTTTTGTGCGCTGAAGGCGATTACAGCACTTCAATGGGTAAACGATGATCACCGCCCCACTCCGTCCACGAGCCATCATACACGGCAATCACTTTGCCAATGGTATGTTCACTGGCGAGTGCCACCGTACACGCAGTAACACCAGATCCACAGGATGTAACGTTCGGTAACGCATCCGATACGACGGTTGCCAACAGTTGACTTAATTCCTGAGAAGATTTGAAGAAGCCTTCTTGCATGACCGAAGGGAAAGGTAAATTGACAGCATTTGGCATGTGCCCGCTGCGCACACCCTCTCTTGGCTCTGCTACACCGCCACTGAAACGGTCAAAAGGACGCACATCGATCACATTAAGAGAATTGGTGGTGATGCCTGCCAATAAAGCGTCTCTGTCAATGTAGCGCTCAGGTTGGAAGCATGCCGTGTATTCTGTCACCTGAGGCTGAACAGGCGGCGTGTTGTCTATGTCACCACCAACGCTTTCCCACGCAGGTAAACCACCATCAAGCAACGCGACATTTTGATGTCCCATCACTTTAAACATCCACCACACTCGCGGCGATGAGAAGATGCCAGCACTGTCATACACGACAACCGTATCGGAATTGGAAATCCCCAGTTTACTCACGTTTTCTGCAAACACGTCGGTCGATGGCAACATATGCGGTAACGACGATGTCTGGTCTTTAATCTCGCCATCGAAATCAAAATATACCGCACCTGGAATACGTTTCGTTTTCCACTCTTGCGCACCGTTTCTTTGGCTGCCTGGCATGAACCAACTGGCATCTACGGTTTTGACGTTTGGCGCAGAAATATGGGCTTTCAGCCACTCTGCGTTGACAATTACATCAATATTCTGGGACAAATCACTCTCCTTTCAAACGACAATCGTCAGGCGCAGGGTTATGAGTTAGCATAAGCGCCGACACTCCACTGAGTCGCATTTAAGACGCACATGGCGTCATATCCTAAACAATAGGGATTTTATGTTAACACGCAGATTAATTGGCGCTGCGATCATCGCCGCACCAATGTTCACTTTTCCTGTGCATGCTGCCACGGTATCGCTATCGATTGATAATGATGGCGTCATCGGTACAGACCGAGAATACACAAGTGGCCTTTTCCTACGTTGGTCTTCAGATCCAGGCCTCATTGGGTATAGCGTTGAAATCGGTCAACAAATGTGGACACCTTCTGACATAGAACTCACCGAGCCACTGCCAAATGAACGTGCCTATGCGGGCTTTCTTTATACACAAGCCAGGCTTTACCAACAAACCGATACCTTCGCACTAAAAGGGGGGTTGTTGCTGGGTACTGTTGGCCCGAACTCTGGCGCAGAAACTGGCCAATCCATCGTTCACACTGTCGTTGGCTCTCCCGATCCACAAGGTTGGGACTATCAAATCTATGATGAGTTCATCTATCAATTGAGCGGCGAAGCCCACCAACTCATCGCACGTAGCCCAGTGGGCGAATTCAGTGTGTTTGGCCGTGGCCAGGGTGGTAACTTCCAAAGTGAAGTCGCTGCTGGTGGTACTTATCGTCTTGGTATCGATCTGGGCAACACCTTTGGTTCAACGTCTGTCATTGCGGGGAATACTGTCGACACGGGTATGTTGAGCAACAGTGCAGCCGGTATGTTTTTCTTCACCACGCTCGAAGCGCGTTATCGCTTTGATGACGTCACGATTGAAGGCGATAAACCTGCCGAGAACAGTGATTTGACCATCGAAAACATCCAAGGCGCCGCATCTGCAGGCTTTACTTGGTATTCAAATAACTGGGGGGCGACAGCCTCTGCAACGGTGCAAAGCAAGCAATACGAAACGGCGAAACGTAATCATCATGCTTACGGCACCTTCACACTGTTTTATCGTTACTGACGTTTCTATTGATTGCTGCTTTTACAACGTAGACTTTTAAGGCGTTTTTTAGCTTCTTTTAACGTAGATAAGCAGTGATAGAGACAATCAAAAAAGGCGAGAGAACTCTTAATGCCGCTCGCTTAAGAGCGAGTGGCTTTTTTCTCTCTGGTTCTGGTTGGATATTTTGCGGGTCTTTTCAACACTGCCCGAGGGTACGCTTTCCTCTTTCTCTTGTTAGGTAATATCAGCCGTTTGCCATTTTCTCTAAGCATTTTTAGTGCATTTGGAACTGCACCAGGACTTCTGCCACTCGCCCAGATAAACTCATCTTGGATGAGATATAGCGCATTGAGGAAGCTTATCCTAAGCGGCTCAACTTTGTGCTCTTTCGCCATCGCTGCCATTTCTAAACGGACGATATTGTAAGACGTCAGGATCCCCCACAACTCCTGATAGATGCCCTCGCTTTT
>NZ_FOWR01000003.1 GCF_900115495.1 Enterovibrio norvegicus DSM 15893
AAGACGTTGTCCACACTGTGGTGAGCACTTGATGGTCTGCGTGGGCGTCTCGCGACCGAGGTAGCCGAAAGGCGAACAGAATAAGGAGAATGGCATTCATGTAAACACAGGAGGACTGACCGACAAAAAAACACATCGTTAACGTAACATCTTGAAGTGAGTGGCTATCAGCTCACTTCTTGGCTGTGCTCGTCCTAACAAAAGTGACGGGCATAGATCCATCTTCTGCTCATCCGAGCAATTTACTCAATAAAGAGGCGTCGGGCTTGTTCAACACCCGAATAAAGTGTCGGCTGCGCGACACTTATTCTTATTTGTTATAAAGTTTCACCTCATTTCATGCAGTATCGCTAAAACGACACATACACCCCCTTGAAGTAGAAGATTATACAAAGTGGCTTTATGTATTTTAGAAATTAGAACTAAGAGTTTACTTGGTACTTCAGGAGAGTGATATTTTTCAAAAGACATAACAAATGCCTTGTCTACCGCATCCAACAGTCCAATTAAGACATTAGAGGAAGAGT
The DNA here is from genome assembly GCF_900115495.1 of Enterovibrio norvegicus DSM 15893. Classification (GTDB taxonomy): domain Bacteria; phylum Pseudomonadota; class Gammaproteobacteria; order Enterobacterales; family Vibrionaceae; genus Enterovibrio; species Enterovibrio norvegicus. The sequence goes on from NZ_FOWR01000003.1 coordinate 528, forward strand.
TTGAAATTTCTCTTACTTCTATATACTCATCGTAATTAAGCACATTTTTCCGCATGTAAAATATTGCAATATAAGAAGTTACTATCAGGTACCCATAACTGCCAAAAACAATAGATGCATATACTATTGGGAGATTTCCACTCAAAGCTGATTGGAATATGACTAACGGCATAAAAATTGCGGAAAAGACACCGCTAACTGCCATCACAATCTTCAACGGTGTTACCAAAATTAAGTTAAGGATTCTTTGGATGCTTCCTCCAATTTTATAACGTCAGCATAACGGGCGTTTACTAGCCCAAACCGATTGAAACGGCTAAATCACCACTTTTGAAAAATGCGCCACGAGTAAACGTCCCGTTCATGCTCTTGTTATGGCGGGCGAAATTATCTTTTTGCCACAACACGCATTTCCACCAAGGCATTTTCTGGAATGAAATCAGATACTCCTATAGCAGACCACGCTGGATATGGAGCTTTCACATACTCATCTTTAACTTTTGAAAACACCTCAATGTGCGCCTTTAAGTCAATGTGGAATGTGGTCATTTCAAGAATGTCATCGTAAGTTAGCCCTGCGGCATCGAGATATACACCAAGTTTATAAAACGCATCGTGGAACTGCTCTTGGGGATCAATGCTGATTGGTTTATCTTTTCTAGCAGCAGTAACGCCGGATAGATAAACCGTTCCATCTGCTTCAATTACTGGTGAAAAGTGCCAATCGTCGTAGTAGTGTTTGAATTTCTCAGGGACAATAGACTTCTTCATATTTCCTCTTAGCCATAACAGTGTATTCAACCCCAAAATGGGGTGATTAAACACCCCATTTTGTCCAATAATAACAATACGTCAAAATCATATATAACTAACGTACTAATTCTAATGCATTTTTATAGTGAATTTTCGAGATGCTTGTAGAAATACCCCAAAACGGTGTGCGTCGGTATTATGCACCATCAAAGTAAAGCCTGTATGTATAACCAGAGGAACGTTAAGAACGTAATGGGGAAAAGTACCTTTTACTCGCGCTAGATCAATCCATATGCTTTGAGAATGATAATGCCAACCGTGCATGTCACTGCGGAAAGCACGGTGGTGAAGGCAATGATGTTGGCAGCAAGCACGGCATTCCCGCCCATTGAGCGAACCATGACATAACTGGCAGCGGCAACAGGAGAGGCATTCATGAAGAACAAGATACCTAATTCTATACCTCTAAACCCAACCAAATAAGCACCCATAGTGATAAGCAGCGGCGCGACGATGAGTTTATAGCTGCCGGCAAACCACGAAGGTCCTTTCTCTTTCTTCATCAAACTAAAATTTAGGGATGCTCCCGTACATAAGAGCGCAAGAGGAAGCGTCATTTTCGCCAAGTAATTGCCCGCATCAACCACCACATTTGGTACCGGAATCGACAGCATGTAAAACACCATGCCCGAAAGAATCGAAATAATGAGAGGGTTTTTGGTCAGGGTTCGAAACATCAGTTTCGCCGTTTGCGCGCCAGATGCAGCCCCTTTTGGGGAAAGGCAGATAACCGCTTGGACGTTATAAATGAACGTTGTTACTGCGACGTATAAGGCCGCTAACGCGACCCCTTGCGAACCGTAGGCATTGGCGACAAAAGCGATACCAATGATGCCCGTGTTAGCGCGGTAACTCCCTTGAATAATCACGCCTTGGTTGGGTGAGTCTTTGAAGAGTAATTTAACGGAGATGTACGCGAAGATAAAAAATAGGATACTGGCGATGCCGCCAAAATTCACAAACCCGCTTGCAGCAGAAAAGTCATGTTCGGAGACAACAATACTCAAGAACAACATGGTTGGTAGGGTGACTTGAAAGACGAGTTTTGAACCGACATCGATGAAGTTGTCGTTAATTAAGCCAATGCGCTTAAACACCACCCCAAGCACCAGCATCAAGCAAATGGGGCCTGTAATAGACAACGAGAATTGAAGTTGTTGTAAAACGTCTCCCATGAACATACCTGTAATGAAAGAAAAGCGAGCTTTGTATCATCATACAGTGAAATCACAGCCTGTTCTCGGGATGCTGTTCAACAGTATGGATTTTTGTTTGTTCCTTAACTGTCTTTGTCAGCATAGTGAGGAACGTGCTGAAACGCTTTACTTCATTGTCGTAAACGGCTCTCAATCATCAATCGGTCGACTGAGCGTTGGCGGAATGGAGAGAGAGGACCAACGATGCGTTAAAATAGTTCCTGCACGTCTTCAAGGTTCACTTCAAAGCCACGGTTTTCCATGTCCTCGTTGAAGCGCTTAATGTCACCCAGTGTTTTGAGGTATTTCTCTCTCGATTCAGCGTGTGCCCAGTAGTGTTCTTCTGCGCCTGATGAAATCATCTCGTTTCTCAAATTGCTGAGCACATCCAACACCTTCAAGTTGATCGCGGCAAGCGCAGCAAAATCTGCGTTGTTGATCTTGTGGAGGAAGCGTTTAAAAAAGGTGAGCAAATCTTCGGATTCATGAATCAAGTTTTCTGTCAGCAATGCACCCGCCGTTCTCGCCGTGCCTTTTAGGGAATGGTAATCAGTGAAAAACTGATTCAACAATTCTTCGGGATCAGCTTCGTTCTTATCACTGCCTAGCGCTTCGATAGCCAAAATCACTAGCTCAAGCTCGATCTCTTTCTCTTCAGAGAAAAGGTCAATATAGTCGGAGAAATCATTGGACTGTATGAGGGAGAAGTCAGGGTCGAAATGCACGTTTGGCGCAGTTTCTTCTGCTTCACTTTCATTGAGGTCTAACAGCGTGTTCTCGGAAAATAGCGCAAAATCATTGTTGTTTTCTGCACGATAGACGTGATATTGCTTGAGTATTGGTAGCAACACGTGTGGCTCTATCAAGCCTTTTTCAACCAGCAAACGTCCCAATGTTGATCTGCGCTTTCCCACCTCTTCGTTAATGACGTCGAAGAAGTCGTTACGCCAAATGTCTAATCGAATACACGCTGAACACAGATCGAGATGCTCGTCGTTTTGCAGCGACACGATGGACAAAAATTGTTCCGGCGTGATCAAGGCTTTTTCATAGAGGATATCCAAACTGTTCGGAGTTTGACGAATTTGCTCGACCATCACATCTGCCAAATCTTTCGGCGAAATGATATCGAAATCCAACAAAAAACTGCCTAAGAGTTTCATCCTAACCACCTGTTCCTGATGATGTTATTCATACTATAAAGAAAGACCACGAGACCAAACACTGTTAGTGATAGGCCTGCGCAAACTGAATGACTTTCTTCAGGTTGATCACCAAAGCCAAATCCCCATTACCTAGCACTGCTGCGCCAGCAAACACATCTTTCCCGTTCATTGAACGATCTAGCGGCTTAATCACGATATCCAAGAATGCGCGAACATGATCGACAGGCAGCCCCCATTGCTGCCCACGATGCGTAAACACGATCACGCTGTGTCGCGTACCTTGTTGATAGGTTTGACGAAAAGCGTACTGTTCTGCCAGTTCACCCAGATATTCATGAGGCTCAACCAAGGGGATCACGTTGTTGTTTTGAAAAAGAAGTGCATGCCCGCTATCGAACCTGACGCTTGAATTGTCTTCTTGGTTGCTAATGGCAACAATGTTGGCGATATCCGATGAGGGAATCGCATACGTCACATCCCCAATATCAAACAAGGCCACTTTCAACGTCGCCATGGTGAGTGGGAAAATCAATGAGATTTCAGTGCCGACACCTTTCTCGGAGTGAATATCAATGGTGCCCTTGATGTCTTCCACTTTACGTTTCACCGCGTCCATTCCTACGCCTCGACCAGAGAGCGCACTCACGTTTTCTGACGTCGATAAACCAGGATGGAAGATCAGCTCCAATATTTCTTTATCCGTGAGTTGATGCCGATTTTCAAGCATGACTAATCCATTCGACACAGCCTTGCTCAATACTTTTTTTCTGTCGATGCCTTTCCCATCATCACAAATATTAATAACAACTTTCCCGGCTTCGTTGTAGGCATGGATCAGGAGCCTTCCCACCATGGATTTGCCAGAAACTGCGCGCGCTTCTTGGGTTTCGAAGCCATGGTCTAATGCGTTTCTAACAAGATGTGTCAGCGGTTCATTAATGGCATCAATAACATTGCTGTCGAGTTCAATGTTTTCGCCAATGATTTCTACATCGACTTTCTTATCAAGCTCTTTTGAAAGATCCCGAACGATACGACGGTATTTACTCAGCAGATTGCCAATGGGCCGCATCTGCGTTTTCAGTAGATCATTGAGCATGCCATCAGACACGGTCTTTAATTTGTTCGAGAGTTCTGTCAGTGCGAGGCTCTCTTGCTTCTCTGCAAAGTCAGCCAGGGTATTTCTGATCTGCACTAATTCTTCGGAATAACTCATGAGATGTTCAAGCAGGTGCGATTTAACGCGGGTCGTTGGCTCAAATTTTGTCTGCGCCTCTGCGTCTTTGGTTTCTTTCACGCGTTTTTGGGTCAGCATTTGCGTGTGAGTGCGTGAGTCTCTACTTTCCCCATTGCCCTGAATCAACGAGCTAAGGTAATCAAGCTCACTCGATACGTCATCATCAAAAACGGGGGCGTCTTCCATTAACGTTACGTCAATGCCCAGTGCATCTAATGCATAAATGGCTAGCGCATTTAACTCGTTCGTCATGTTCTCACGGCGTTCGGCAATGCCTGCCTCGCCGTCGTCCCCGCCAGCAAATAGCGCAGTTTCAGCGCGTGCCACTTCAATGATGCCATCCAACAACGCCAGCACATTTTCATCCGCGTCTTTTGATTCAACGCCCAAGAAATCCAGTAACGACACCGTTTGTTGAATCAGAAAATCAAGTTCGCTAAAGCGCGGATCATCCTTAGCAACGTATGACAGTTTGTGGCTGAGGCCTGAAAAGTCTTGCTTGAGATGGCTGAGAGCAATGGGGAGCGATAGCAAATTTTCCACGCCCGACAAATCGTTAGCCACCTCACTCATAAGGGTATGCAAATCAGATTGAGGCATTAACGCAGCTCCTTACTGACTATATCCTTACGACTGCGAGACAATTCGGGAATAGGTGTCAGGTACGCATCAAGGATGGCCTGTGCCATGTCTTGAATAGGCACCGTTTTGCAGACAGCGCCTAACTCGTTCGCAACACGCCCCATGCCGAACACCACGCAGCTTTTTTCATCTTGTACCAAGGTAAATGCGCCCTGTTCTTTTAAGCGTTGAAGCCCTTTTGCGCCGTCACTCCCCATCCCCGTTAGCAAGGCAGCGACAATATGCCATCCCTGAATTTTGGCGGCGGAATTGAACAGGTAGTCCACGGAAGGTCGAAAACTATTGATGGGCAGATCTTGCGTGGTACGTACAACCACTTTGTCATCAGTCAACTGAACCAGCTTAATGTGATGGTTACCGGGCGCAAAATACACATGAGATCGTTCTAATATCTCCCCATCCACGGCTTCTTTGACGGTCAACCGACTTTTGGCGTTCAACCGTTGCACCAACGCTAGGGAATACTCTTCGGGAATATGTTGTGCAATGCAAATGGGCGGCATATTGCTTGGAAATTGCGTTAGCAGCACATCGAGTGCATCGACACCGCCCGTAGATGAACCCACGAGCACAACACCATCAAGCGCGTCCTTCCCACCAAGTACTCCTTCATGCTTGCCCTCTTTGCACTTGTTCTCTTTAGACGTGTTTACGTGAACTTTTTCGCCACTGAACTGAACTGCAGAGCGGGTCGGCATGTCAGTGTTTGAATCCTGAGCATGCCGAGAAAGTGGTGCAGACAACGTGTTAAGGCCAATCGCAGAGGCGACCACCTTAGAAAGGTGCTGGTACGTCGACACAAGAATTCGATGTCCCACCGTTTGAGCCAAGGCACGATATTGTCCATCGAGCAGTGGCGTTACGCTGTCCGCCACCACCACCGTCGGTAACGGATGTTGTTCAACGGCTAACGCGAGTGAGGTTGGCGCTAACGATGCAGGAAGTGATGGTTCTGAAAGAGACGACGCTGAAAGAAACATGGCAGAAGAGAGGTATTGAGCGTCAACGATCAGTGCGTGTGGTGCTTGATGGAAAAAATAACGCCCGACACTCTCCAAGTCTGGCAACACATGAATATGAATACTGGGATCGTTGCCGAATGCCTTTTCGATCGTGGTAGTAAACACCTGACGAGCAGAAACGACATACACCCAACAAGGCGAATATTCTTGCACCGAACGCCGGTTTTCAGCCTCATGGGGAGCGTCATCAACAAACCGAAAATCAACATCGCCAATTTTTGGATTGAATCGAATCTGCCTACCTGAGTTGCCCCCGACGGAGAGTCCAACAATGGGGATGCCAAAGTGCGCGAGCGTCGCCAATGCCACCAGCACATTGCGATCGCCGATTTGTTGAGATTGCATGTATTCGCCATCATGGACTTGGCCGCCACCAATCACCCAAGCTCTCAGGTTTTCGGGGGTTGAAGAGGTATGTTTGAATTTTTTTAGCAAATTAGGGATCGCACAGGAACCATAATCATCGGCATGCTCACCCAAGGCGATAGCCTCTGGCATAAGGGGCAGACGGTAGTGACACATTCCCCCGCTCTGTTTCTCTTGATCCCAAATGCACACGGTCACACACGTCCCCACCACAGCATGCAGCCAGATAGATTCACGAAACACGAAGTGGAATTCCCCCGATCGAACCTGCACATCATTCATCAACGGCTCTCCCTGATTTGGGCTTCCGATAGACAGAGACATCAACCAACTCCAAGCCAACATCCATGTGCTGCAATGATTCCGTTAGCCCAACAAAGAAAAGGCCACCCGGTTGCAATTGGCTTACTAACGCACGAACCACTTTTTCGCCCGTGCTAGGAGGGAAATAGAACAACACATTTCGTAGGAAAATATAGTGAAACTGAATGCCGAATTTTTCCGGATAGTGGATGAGATTATGCTGCCTAAACTTGATATTACGCTTCAGCTGTTCCGCCAGCGTAAACGTGTTCCCATTGCGTTTTTCACGTTCAATAAACTGATATTGAAACAGCGTTGGAATATCTTCTCTTAGCTCATCGGCGTATTCCGCTCGGGCACACATTTCAAGACGCTGAGTATCAACGTCGGTTGCCAGAATGCGATAGTCAAAATGAGGGTGTTCACTTTTTATGGCTTCGCATTGCATCGCTAAAGAGAAGGCTTCTTCCCCACTGGAACATGCTGCTGACCAAATGAAGGTTTTTTCGGTTCGCGGCTGAGTGAGAATGTCATGTTTCAGCACATTGAAGTGGCGTTGTTCGCGAAAAAAAGAGGTTTTGTTTGTTGTGACAACATTGGTAAAGGCACCCAGTTCGCTGCCATTGTCTTGCTGTAACACCTGCATGTATTGGCGGAATGAACGCAACTGAAGCGCGCTCAAGCGCTTATATAAACGCATTTCCAACATACTACGTTTTTCGTTTTCCAGCTTTATACCAACATGCTGTGAGATCAACGCCGAGAAATACTCGAATTCCTGTTGGGTCATCTCTTCCATGTTGCCGGCAGAAAGCGGCTCGACAAAAGAAGGCGTCGTGTGATCATGACTGTCGGAATGCATCATACGCGCCCCCATAGCAACACGTTAAAGCCGATTCCAAGCGGCCTGATTATCGTTGCCTTCTTTTTCTTTCGGCACGTCAGGAGCCAAATGACTCGCGTTATCTATTTCACTGCGAATGCTTGCCAAAGATTGCACTTCATAGTGCTCTCGAAGGTCATCACTCACCGTGTTCTCAGGTTCATCGGTTGATGGGGTGTCATGCCCCTGAAGAAAGCTATTCAGGTTGAGCACCATGCGGTTGAGATCTTCAGCTTGCCTGTTCAGTTCAGAGCTGGAACTCGACGCCTGGTCTGCAATGGACGCCGCATGTTGTGTCGCTTTATTGATTGATTCAACCGCATTGCTGATTTCTTGAATGCCTCGCGCTTGCTCGTTAGAGGCATCAAATATTTTAGAGGCTCCCTCAAGCACTAAATTCGATTGTTTTTTGGTTTCTTCAACAATGATCGAACCTTTCTCAACACGGCAGGTGTTCTCTTTCGCAATGCTTTCCGCTTCGCAAATACTCTTTTTCACAATGGCAGAAATATCCGTGGCTGCTTTGCCACTCATTTGAGCGAGATTGCCGACTTCCTGAGCCACGACGGCAAACCCACGTCCATGTTCACCAGCGCGTTCCGCTTCTACTGATGCATTAAAGGAGAGCAATTTCGTTTGAAAGACGATTTCATCAATGATGGTAGTTTTAGCGCCAATTTCTCCGATGATCTTCACCAATTCGGTAATTTTATGGTTAGACTCAGAAATCTTCTGCATAGCGTCATCCAAGCCCGTCATTTTCTCACCCACTTCTTTTGACAAGTCTTTGGATTCTTCGGCGTATTGCACGTTGATACGCACCATGCCGGAGATTTCTTCTGTGCTCGCCGAGGTTTCTTCAACGGAACTTGCTTGGCGATTAGATATTTGAGACAAGTTCTGTGACACGTTATCGATGTTGTTTGCCACCGTCGCCACTCGCCCTGCACTCTCTGCCATCCGTTTCACGACACTGCTGAACGCCACACTCAACTCAGACAACTCCTTCGAGCTGAAAGATTTCAGACCACCAAAAATAAGTTGGAAAGGACCCATAATGGAGCGACTTAACCAAAAGGCGATGGGAATAGAAATCAGGACAGCCGCCAACACCACCAAGATCAGTGTATTTTTCTTCGACGCGATCGCCGTATCAAGTGCGGCCTGACGCTCTATCAAAAGCGCTTCTTCATGTTCAACGAACGCGCGCATTTGATCCCTGAATGCGTCAAAGAACATCTTCCCTCGTTCCTGCGCGACCAAGTTCGAAATATCGTCCATCGTTTTCGATCCAGCAATGCGTCGACGTAATTCGATATTTTTATCTGACACTTGCACGCGCCACGCGGACACTGCCGTTCCAATTTCACTTAGCCTTTGTAACTGCGCCGGGCTGCTGCTCACTTTTGCTTTCAGATCATTGAGCAGAAAATCAATGTGATTCCGACCGTCTGTGTAAGGAATGAGATAAGCTTCTTTCCCCGTCAGCAAGTAGCCTTGCATCCCGGTTTCCATGTCTAACACGGTCTTTTCTATTGCGGTAATTTGTTCACGTATCTTGTAGGTCTGTTGCAGAGCGAAGAACACTTCAGTGGTGCCGTCACCGTCTTGCGAATTCTCAAGGGCGGCTTCTTTTCGAACAAGTTCGGCGTCCTCTTCGGTGCTAAAAGCACCCAGTAATGACCGTATGCGATCTAGGTAGACCCTGCCTTTGTCCTCACCCACTTCCACAGCCAAATCGTTCATGGTCTGTGCATTGCCAATATCGCGCCGGAGCGCAATGGCATTTTCTGTTACCGAGCGCTGCCAATCGCCAATCGTTGTTTCTGCCTGCTCCAATAACGCCACTTGAGGTGGGTTATCACTGACGGATACTTTTAACGCCTTGATTAAGCTATCAAAGCGTACTTTTCCATCATTATAAGGCGCGAGAAAGGATTCGTTACCCGCAAGCAAATAACCGCGCATGCCTGTTTCCATATCAACGGCGGCTTTCTCTATATTCAGTGCGTTATGAATAACGCGGTGGGTGTGGTCGACCCAATCGTCGGTTTCATTGAGGTGTTGAATGCTACGAACACTCAGCACACCTAACGTGACCAAAAAAACGAGGCTTACCGTGTTTCCTAGTGTGATTTTTGCGCGAAGTGAGAGGTTCTCAAACATGGTTTATCCCTCTCTACTGTCTTGTTGAGGGGCTATTGCAACATGATGACCAATGATGTCTAAGTCATCAGGGTCGAGCACTTTGTTGATATCCAGCAGCAACACCAAGTTATCTTTGGCTTTCGCGACACCGGTAATGTAATCGCGCTTTATGCTATGTGATATCTCCAATTCCCGTTCGATTTGCTCTTCATCAAAACCAATCACTTCATTCACATCATCAACAATGCTACCTATGGTCAATGCGTTCACATCGCTGATAACAATAGAGGTTCTTTTGGCTTCATATTCTGTTTCTTCTAGGCCCAACTTCAGCCTCAAATCAATGACTGAAATGATGCGACCACGAAGATTAATCAACCCCTTAAAGAAAGGCGGCACATGGGGAATGGGCGTGACTTTCACCAAGCCAATCACTTCTTTTACCGAAGAGAGAGGAATGCCGTATTGCTCGTCCGCCAATGAAAAAATGAGATTTTTCTGGGCGACGCGTTTTAACGCGTTGGGATCTGATGCAGCATGGCTAGCATAGTGCGGTATCCGCGAGGCTTGCTGCTCCAATACCTTACTCATTGATTGCACCTCAAATCAGAAGTTCAATGCACGCCTACACAATCATGGATCTCACGGATTAAAATAACAGGCGCATTATGTCATGTTGAGCGCGCCCTCAGACGAGCCCAATATTGACAAAGCCTTGAGAGTTCGACATTCCCTCAAATATGCTGGCGACTTTTCGACTGGATATCGGCTTTCTCATGTAACCGGATGCGCCGTAATATTCCGCCACTTTGATGGGATCAAGTCTTAGCTTTTCACACCCTGTCAAAATGGAATTGATTTTTCCTTCCACCACTTCGTTATCAATCACGCGATGTGCGATCTTATCCAACAACCCCATCTTCTCTTCAATGTCAGCCTCGATTTTGCGTTTCTCTGCCTGACTGATGGAGACGATGCTTTCACTGGATATCACAAAGATATTTTTTACTTTCACATTCGCTTTCAGATACACCAACGCGGACAAACCATCCATGTTTGGCATTCTCAGGTCCGTTAAAACAAGGTCAACGTCTGGGTATCGTTCCACTAACGCAATGAGTTCTTGTCCATCTTTCGCTTGACCAAGAATTTCAAATGGCCCGAATTGGTCTTCAACCGCTGCGAGCGATTTGATGATGCTATCGCGCATATCCGCCATGTCGTCTGCAAAAATAATTTTCATGTTTACCCTTTTAATTCAACGCACCCAAAGGGTGTATCAAATGTGAAACACAATTTTTAATATAGCGTGGAATAGCAGGACTTGCTGAACAAGCACCTTGAGGCGGCCTAGGTGGAGAAGATGAAGGCAATTGAAGGTGGTTTAGATCACATTTATAAATAAAAACGAAACACTTACTGATATACTCCCCCCATCAAAAGAAAGACAGATCCCCGCCCTCAAACAGGCCTTTGCGTTAAAAGGCACCTGTAAAGGCTGGCTTATAAAAGGCAAGACCATGAATTTGAAAAACACACTGCAAGAAGACAACGAGCAACTAGATGCTTGTCGCCGCCAGCTAGAGATTGCTAACGCGACAAAAAATCACGAAGACATTGCGCGTTTAACGAATGAGATCAATCAGCTGAATACAAAGATCTCCGCGCTCAAAGAGCAGCAAAAGAAGCAACTGAGTTCAAAGGCGCAACAGATCGTCGCATTGAAGTTCAATCGCGCGCTGACAAAAGCAGAACAAGCAGACATGGGTAAATTGAAAAAATCCGTCCGTGGCTTGATGGTTGTTCACCCTACGACTGCATTGGGCAAAGAAATTGGTGTAACAGAAGTAACAGGCTACGCACTCAAGCCTTTCTGATTACTCTCCACCAGCAGTGAAAAGCCATCGATTCGCGGTGGCTTTCTTGCTGCTGGTACGCCCTTTATCGTACACCCCCCTCTAAATTTCTCATTTTGATAAAAACCCTTTCCCTTCTGTTTTTTTGATTGTCATTCTGACTAATTCACTGTTCTCAAAACAAGCATCCCCAGAATAATCACAACTATTTCAATCAATTAAAAATGGCACATTCCTTGAAGGAGACATCTTAGGCTCACACTCTAGGAAATGTCTATGTCTCGCCTTTTAACAGCGGCTCTACTCACAACGTTGTCGCCTCTTGCGTTCTCGACACCGTTCGACACATGTCCAAGTAAAGCCTACTTGTTTCAATCGAAACCGGTGCAGGTGCACAGCGTTAACCTAGCTACAGGTTTGACAACGCTCATCACCAACGACGTTGGTTTAACGAACGAAGGCATTAATGCTGTCGGCTTTGATAATGGTACGGGTGACGGCGAAGGCTTCGAGCACAAATACATTTATGGCTTTGAGAAAAGCCGTAAGAAAGTGGTTCGTCTAGACAAAGACTTTAATGCAGATGTGATTGAGGTGACGGGTCTTCCGAACTTCAGCTTCTACGTGGGTGATGTATACGACCGTTACTACTACCTTTATGGCCCAGGCACCGGTTTCTATAAAATCGATTTAACACCGTTAGACACCGATCCAGATGCCACATTAGAGGCAGAAACCATTTCGACAGATGCCCCATTAGGTATTACTGATTTTGCATTTCATCCAGGCAACAACAAACTTTATGCAGTGAAAAATACCAACGGCAAGTTGTTCGAAATAGATACCGACACAGGTACGGCAACCGTAATTGGTAATACGGGAAAAACAGGCACATTTGGTGCCGGTTACTTCGATGTAAACGGTTACTACTACATATCCCGCAATAGTAACGGAGACATATTCCGTATCGACCTTTCTGATACCGACAATATCAATAGCCAAAATGTCGAAGCGGAGCACTTTGCATACGGCCCGAATTCAAACCAAAACGACGGCGCGCGTTGTGAAGATGCTCCCGTCATCGATGAAGATTCAACGATAGATTTCGGTGACGCGCCAGACAGCTACAAAACCCTCCTTGATTCAAACGGCCCACGCCATGAAATCAACACAGGTTTCTACCTAGGGTCAGTGGCGCCAGACAGCGAGGGCGATGGTTTTGTATCGCCACTGGACGACAACAAGGCGGGCCTTGCCGATGAAGACGGTGTGGGGTTTGTTACCGCATTAGAAATTGGCAAAACAGCGCTCATTTCTGTTCAAGCATCTCAGGCTGGTCGTCTTTCTGCATGGATTGACTGGAACGGCGATGGCGATTTTGAAGACAGCAACGAAAGAATCGTGAACAACAGCCTGTTGTCTGCAGGCACAAACACTGTTTCCGTCTCCGTTCCTTCCGGTGCAACCGCAGGTTCAAGCTGGTCTCGTTTCCGCTTTTCAGAGGATGGCGGGTTAAGCTTCGATGGCGGTGCAACCACCGGTGAAGTGGAAGACCATCCTGTCACCATCATGGAAGACGGCTCCTCACTTCGCCATTATCCAAGCGAAAGTGGCTATGCCACTGTGGCCTTTGAAGATAACTGGCCGAAAGAAGGTGACTACGACATGAATGACGTGGTTATTCGCTTCCGCATCACCGAAACCTTAAACGAAGACGATGAAATCACACGTATTCTCATCAAAGGCTACCTCGCAGCCTATGGTGCGGGCTATCACAATGGTTTTGCGTTCCGTCTTCCGGGCTTAAATCGAGACGACATCAACGCCGCAACCACACAAAGCCACAATATGGTACTTCAAGAAACCAATGGCCTAGAGTCCATTTCTAACGACGCCATTTTCATCGTATCGGATGACTTAAAACAGAAACTGCCTGCAGGCTGCATGTACTACCGCACGGCGCAACACTGCCAAGAAGCCATCTCATTTGAGTTTGAAATTGATGTCTACTTCAACGAAGGCGTCGACACCAGCAGCCTTGTCGCCATGCCCTATGACCCGTTCATGTTCGCCACACCTGGCGCCTATGTGCGCGATGGACTTTGGTATAACCCTGGTCGTGGCCTAGAAATACACTTGGCTGACCAAGCCCCTACCGAGCAATTTGATACCTACTGGTATGGATGGTGGTCAGATGACAGTAACCCTGGTGCAGATCGTTACTTCAAAACAAGTGATAACCACCCTTGGGCATTGTTAATCAACGATGCGTGGAGCTGGCCCCGTGAGCATGTCGACTTGGTTGATGCCTACTCGGAATTCGCAGGCTATGCAGAATCCAGCGGTGACAACAACCAACTTTGGTATCTCTTAGAGAAAGCCACGGCTGACAAAACCTATTCTTCTGAGGAGTGAGCACCATGAATAAGCATATGACGATTATCGCTATGATTACCCTGCTCACAGCGTGTGGCGGAGACGGTGGCGACGTAGCCAGTGTGACGGCATCTGATACAGGCAACGGTTCGGCGAGCACCAGCAGCGCACCAAGCATGTTGGTCGATACTTCGGGTGGTGTGGCTGATATTCCAGAAACCATCACCAGCTCTGCGACTTCGATGAGCGAGACGGTGGTGTCGGATGACTTCTCTTACAACCCTGTGCTTGAACAACAGTTCGATGTGGATATTCGCGGCTATTCGGTCTCACCCGCTTATATCTCGATTTATGGGGCATTTGCGGAAAATGATGATGGCACATTCACCGCCGACTATAACAGTCGCATAACCTCTGCGCCCGTTGAAGACGGTGAAGCAACGCTGGATTATGTCTCATCGGACTCACAATACTATGTGCTTGCAGAAGTGTGGTTCTATGACGGCACAAGCCCCGTCCAGAAACGCATTCCAAATACTGAATCAAGCTGGGTGTGGTAACTAGCACACCATACAAGCCCTACATAGACTCACCCCATGAAAGCAGGCTCCGGCCTGCTTTTTTGCGCAAAATGATCATCACTCACTATTTCTCATATTGAGAAAAACGCCTTTCTTCCTTCATTACGACTTTCATATTAAGAAATGTCGCCCTGCACCCAACAAGGTAAAAATCATATCCTCATGAATAGTAATGAGATAAATAGTGGCACAGTTATTGTAATCCAACAGTTAAGTCCTCATTAAGGGAAACACTTATGCGCACCTATTTGAAGCTTCTGTCACTCGCCATGCTTTTCCCTACGGCGGTTATCGCCGATGAGCCATTTGACACTTGCCCTAGCAAGGGATTCTTGTTTCAAAGCTCGCCAAGTAAAGTGTTTGGCATAAACCTTGCCACAGGCGGTTATTCAGAATTGGCCGCAACCACAGGATTAAACTCGCACATCAACGCAGTGGGCTTTAACGATCCTGACCGCTACATTTATGGCTTCGATCACGACAATGCAAATGTTGTTCGTATTGGCAAGAATTACACGGGTGAACAGGTGGCTGTTTCTGGGTTACCGGAAGGTATAAATTTCATCAGTGGTGACGTTCAAGACAACATCTATTACCTCCACCGACGTGAATTGGGATTGTTTAAGATCGACCTGTCGCCGCTCGCCACAGACCCTTCCACCACATTGACGGCGGAGGCTATGACTTCAAACATGGGAGTCATACGGGCGTCTGACGTCGCAATAAGCCCCATTGATAATAAGATGTACCTTGTCGATAACAATGACTATGACCTCTACCAAGTCGACCTAACCACAGGTGACACCAACCTGGTCACCAGTATGATCCCACAGATTGGTGTCCCCGCAGGTGGTTTTGGGGCGATCTATTTTGATGTGAATGGCAACCTTTACCTTTCCCGAAATTCCGATGGCAGCATTTTTCGCGCTAACCTGTCAGATACTGACGACATCGCACTAGGTGACATTGGCATAGAGTTCTTCGCGACCGGTCCAGCCTCTAATCAAAACGATGGAGCGCGCTGCGCAAATGCACCAGTGATTGATGAAGATTCCACGATTGATTTTGGCGATGCACCAGACAGTTACAAAACCTTGCTGGCATCAAACGGTCCTCGACATGAAATCAATACCGGTTTCTACCTTGGTACAATCGCACCAGACAGCGAAGGCGATGGTTTTGTTTCGCCATTAGATGACAACAAAGCAGGCCTTAGCGATGAAGACGGTGTAGGGTTTGTTACGGCATTGGAGGCAGGAAAAACATCACTGATATCTGTAAATGCATCGCAATCCGGTTATCTCTCCGCATGGATAGACTGGAATGGTGATGGCGATTTTGAAGACAGTGGTGAAAATATCATCGACAATAACCTGCTTTCATCAGGTGCGAACACGTTAAGTGTTGCTGTGCCTGCCGATGCTGAAATAGGGTCATCTTGGTCACGATTCCGCTTTTCAGAGGATGGTGGTCTCGACTTCTTTGGCGGTGCAACCACCGGTGAAGTGGAAGACCACCCTGTCACCATCATGGAAGACGGCTCCTCACTTCGCCATTATCCAAGCGAAAGTGGCTATGCCACTGTGGCCTTTGAAGATAACTGGCCGAAAGAAGGTGACTACGACATGAATGATGCGGTTATTCGCTTCCGTATCACCGAAACCCTAAACGAAGATGATGAAATCACGCGTATTCTCATCAAAGGCTACCTCGCAGCCTACGGGGCGGGCTACCACAATGGTTTTGCCTTCCGTCTACCGGGCTTAAACCGAAACGACATCAACGCCGCAACCACACAAAGCCACAACATGGTACTGCAAGAAACCAACGGCCTAGAATCCATTTCTAACGAAGCCATTTTCATCGTATCGGATGACTTAAAACAGAAACTGCCTGCAGGCTGTATGTACTACCGCACGGCGCAACACTGCCAAGAAGCCATCTCCTTTGAATTTGAAATTGATGTGTACTTCAACGAAGGCGTCGACACCAGCAGCCTCGTCACCATGCCCTATGACCCCTTCATGTTCGCCACACCCGGCGCCTATGTGCGCGATGGACTTTGGTATAACCCTGGTCGTGGCCTAGAAATACACTTGGCTGACCAAGCCCCTACCGAGCAATTTGATACCTATTGGTATGGATGGTGGTCAGATGACAGTAACCCTGGTGCAGATCGTTACTTCAAAACAAGTGATAACCACCCTTGGGCATTGTTAATCAACGATGCATGGAGCTGGCCCCGTGAGCATGTCGACTTGGTTGATGCCTATTCGGAATTCGCAGGCTATGCAGAATCCAGCGGTGACAACAACCAACTTTGGTATCTCTTAGAGAAAGCCACGGCTGACAAAACCTATTCTTCTGAGGAGTGAGCACCATGAATAAGCATATGACGATTATCGCTATGATTACCCTGCTCACTGCGTGTGGCGGAGACGGTGGCGACGTAGCCAGTGTGACGGCATCTGATACAGGCAACGGTTCGGCGAGCACCAGCAGCGCGCCAAGCATGTTGGTCGATACTTCGGGTGGTGTAGCTGATATTCCAGAAACCATCACCAGCTCTGCGACTTCGATGAGCGAGACGGTGGTGTCGGATGACTTCTCTTACAACCCTGTGCTTGAACAACAGTTCGATGTGGATATTCGCGGCTATTCGGTCTCACCCGCTTATATCTCGATTTATGGGGCATTTGCGGAAAATGATGACGGTACGTTTACCGCTGACTACAACAGCCGCATTACCTCAGCGCCGGTTGAAGACGGTGAAGTCACCTTAGATTATGTCTCGTCAGATTCACAATACTATGTGCTCGCAGAAGTGTGGTTCTATGACGGCACCAGCCCCGTTCAGAAACGCATTCCGAACACAGAATCAAGCTGGACGTGGTAAACGCCCATCAACTAACCTCAAGCATTGAGGTGAATAGAAACGAAAAAGCAGGGCGATGAGCGCCCTGCTTTCTTTTTTTGGGGAGGGGGGGGATAAGGGTTAATCCAAATATCAGCGCTGTTGGGGTGTTGCTGTGGTTTCTCTCACCACCAATTTCGCTTCCAACTCGATGGTGTCTGTCACCGCGTCTCCATCAAGTTTAGACACTAAATAGTCCGCCGCTTTGGTGCCCATTTCTTTTGAAGGCACCTGCATTGTGGTGAGTGACGGCTGGATATGTGACGACATTGCCAAGTCATCAAACCCGACAATCGACAATTGTTGAGGAATTTTTATGCCGTGAACTTGGCTCTCTAGCAACGCACCATAGGCTAAAACATCATTACCGCAGACAATCACGGTCGGCAAAGGTGTTAACTCCATCAATTTTTTCAACGCTTGTCGGCTTTCAGCCAAATCATATCGGCACTCAATGATGTGAGAATCTGGGACATATATCCCGTTTTTTTCCAAGGTATCAACACAACCAGCCAGTCTATCGCGGGTACGGTCATTGGTACGGGTTATCCCCGGAATTAAGGCGAAATTCTCGTGGCCTAATTCCAACAAATATTGGGTTAAACGGGCGGAAGCTCGGTAGTTATCAAAGCCAATACAAGGGTGTGGCAAAGACGGATCGAACGACCATGTGTACAAATAAGGAAGTTGTTTTTTCTTTAGAATATCAAACACATGAGGATGGTGTTCGGCCCCAACCAACATGATCCCTTCTACCCCTCGACTGACCAATCTTTCAACTTCTGCAAGCTCTTCATCCAACGAATAATCCGAGCTCGCGATGAACAAGGTGTACCCCTTTTCTTGTAAGCGACGTTGGAAGGCTTGGATACCTTCGGCAAAGATCGCGTTATCCAGTGTTGGGACTATCACACCAATGGTTTTTGAGCGTTGAGAAGCAAGCGCTTGAGCAGCACCGTGAGGGATATAACCCATTGATTCAATGGCAGAACGAATCAATTTTCCACGTTTCTCGCTCACCGAGTTTGGGTTGGAAAGATACCGCGAAACAGTGGCCGTAGACACCCCTGCAGCTTGTGCTACATCTTCCGCAGTGGGTGCGTCTGTCAGCTTTTTTTGTAAGCGCTTACGTTTTCCTGTGGGTTCTTTAGTCATGGTATTGATTTTATTTGACTCTTTTCTGGGCAGTTAACCTGCCGTTAATTCTATTATAGCTCGCTGTAAAAAATACAGCGCCAAAAACTTGACAGCCCTAAACTCCCTCCTCTAAGGTTAGAAATGTAAGCGCTTTCATTTAACAACTCATTCACAACGTGAAAGCGAGATAAAAACAAAGGTGTCTTCACACCGTCTAAATACTGGTGAGGCTTCAGTTATGAGCAATAAATTAAATGTTAAGAAAAGGTACATAGTACCTGCCGCGTTTTTTTCTCTGTATCTGCTTAATGTCGTCTACACCAAGATCCAACTTGTTTCGGGGGAAACGTCCATTATTCGTGTTAATGACGTTGGTGAGTTTATTTTACTCATACTGACTGCATTAACTTTCGTTGTCGCAATGCTACTTGCAGAAAAGGACGCAAGCGGGCATTCGGCAGAATAAGAGCACCCAACGTTCGCCGACGTATTCGACGTTGATTGGGTAAACAAAACGCAGGAAGGAAGTACATTTATGTCTGTTCACCATAAGGATGACTCCCCACAGAATGCAGAGCGTCGCCGTTTTCTAGAAATCGCTAAAAAAGCTGGTTTCACGGCCGCTGTTGTCGCAGGCGCTTCAGGAGCCCTGTTGACCTCGACACATGCGCAAGCTGCAGTAAATGAAGAGAGAGAACGACAGAAAAGAGCGAAATACACCATGACCATCGCCACGGCGTATATCATCGGTGCCTCCCGTAGTTACCCTATCATGCAACTTGATTTCAAAGAGAACATCCAAAACATGACCCGTGGTCAGGTTTATGTGAAGCTCGCACCCGGTGGTCAACTTGGTGCAGGTGGCGCACTGGCTCAGAAAGTTCAAGCCGGCACCATTCAGGCAGCGCAGCACTCTCTTTCAAACTTTGCTCCTTTTGCGCCAGCCGTTGACTTGATCAACATTCCTTACTGGTGTGGTGAAAACCAAAAATTCATCAACCTCGTCACCTCAAAAGCATGGAAAGAAGAAATTCACCCGCGCGTTGCCGCTAAAGGTTTCAAACCACTTTGGTATGTTGTGATTGACCCTCGTGTTGTTGCCGTACGTAAAGGCCTTGATGGTCCAATCAAAACGCCTGATCAACTTGAGGGCGTGAAATTCCGCGTACCGGGTTCGAAAATTCTTCAGCAAATGTACCGTCTACTTGGTGCAAACCCAACGCCAGTGGCATGGGGTGAAACACCGTCTGCCATCAAACAAGGCGTTGCAGATGCACTCGACCCATCGGTAGAAGCATTGAATGTGTTCGGCTTTAAAGACGTGCTTTCATCAGTAACGTTCAACCGTGCAGTGCCAGACTCACAAGTGTTCTCTTGTAACCTTGAATGGTTCAACAGCTTGCCGAAAGACATTCAAGAAGGCATCGAATTCGCGAGTGAAGTGACCTCTATTCAGAACCTGGCGAAAGTGCCCGCAGCCCGCGCATATGCAATGGCTGAACTGGGTGACGCAGGTGTTGAATTCTATGCGCCAAACTCTGATGAAATGCGCCAATGGGTCGAAAAAGCTGGCCATCAGCGCCCAGAGTGGGATGAGTTCAAACTGCAACTTGCAGGCTCAAAAGACACCTTCAACAAACTGCTTGATGCCGCAAACGGTAACAGCCGTTTCTATGTTCACGACGTGTAACACCTGAGTAACTTGGCCTCTTGGGTAGACGCTCAAGAGGCTGCTCACTCGATATTTACAACGTACGTGGACACAACCTATGAAAGCATTACTAAAGAACATCGATGAAAATGGTGAACGCTGGTTGCTTCTCTTTTTCTACAGCACCATCGTTATTACCATCGCAATGGAAGTACTCAGACGGTTTGTATTCAGCTACTCCTCCATTTGGGGGGAAGAAGTCGCGCGCTATGCCTTCATCTATCTCGCATGGATAGGCGCGTCAGCCGCAGTAAAAGAACGTGCACATATACGTATAGATGTATTGCTCCACTATTTGCCTCAACGCGGTAAAGCAGTGGTGTACTTGTTCGGTGATTTGATGACCACCATCGTTGCGCTATTCGCCTTCTATTGGTCAATTCACCCGATTGAAATATCGTTAAAATTCGGCTCAGTAACACATGGCTTAGGCATCAGCCAGGCATGGTTCATGGCGGCAGTGCCGCTGGGATTCTCCTTGATGTTGTTCCGACTGGCTCAATCGATCCGTCGTGATACACGCAGCCTGATACACGGCACCCCCGTGTTCGAAGGCAACAAGTTGTTCGATTAGGAGAATGTCATGCTGAATTATTATCAAACAGAAGCGTTTGTCGACCTCGGCTGGGAGTTTTACGGCCCCGTGATTGGCATGCTGGTATTGATTGGCCTTGCCGTTCCCGTCTGGGTTTCCCTCGGCTTAGGCTCTATCGCCTTGCTCTACATTACGGACGTTTTACCGTTATCTTTGTTTGGAGAATCGCTCTTTGATGGCATCGATGCATTCGCGCTGATTGCTGTCCCACTGTTCATCCTTACCGGTGACGTGCTGGTACGAACGGGCCTTTCAAACAAACTGCTCGATGTTGCGGAGGCCAGTGTAGGCGGAGCACGAGCTGGTTTTGGTAGCGCCACGGTACTGGGTTGTGGTTTCTTTGCTTGTATCTCAGGGTCTGACGCCGCGGGTGCCGCAGCAGTAGGTCGCATGACCATCGACAGATTGGTGAAACAGGGTTATCCGAAACCTTATGCGTGTGCGTTAGTCGCCGCGGGGGCATGTACAGGCATCCTGATCCCACCATCCATTGCATACATCATCATTGGTTTGGTACTCGGTATATCCGCTTCGACATTATTCCTTGCTGCCGCTGTGCCTGGGTTGATGGTCATGGGTGCCATCATGCTGACCAACGTCGTGATGAACCGCATTCATGGCTATGAGAACGCAGGACAAGGTTTCTCGTTCAAGCGCTGGATATCGGTGGTTATTGATGCACGCTATGCGCTCATGGTGCCATTCGTTATCTTGGGGGGTATCTACTCAGGTATTTTCACCCCAACAGAAGCGGCTGCAATTGCAGTGGTCACCACCATCATCATTGGCTTGTTCCAAGGCACGTTGAAGGTGAGTGATTTTCCAAAGATGTTAGAAAGCTCGGCAAAAGTGAATGGCGTTATCTTGCCTATCATTGCGCTAAGTCTTCCATTAGCACAAACACTGGCTGCGCTGAACGTTCCGCAGGCATTTGTTGAAAGCATGACCTCGATTACAGACAGTCACGTTGCCCTGACGCTCATTATGATCGGCATCTTGATTCTGGCAGGCTGCTTCATGGAAACGACGCCGAACATTTTGATTCTGTCCCCTATCCTGCTGCCTTTGGCGCGTGAGATAGGCATGGATGATATCCAGTTCTGCATCATGATGGTGACATCTCTCGGTGTGGGTTTCATTACCCCCCCACTCGGTTTGAACCTCTTTGTCGTATCCGGACTGACAGGGACTTCAGTACTGAAAATCGCAGCACGATCCGGACCATACGTACTATCAATGCTAACCGTCGTACTTATGTTGGCATTTATTCCTGAACTATCACTCTGGGCGCTGGATTAACCCAACGCAACAGAACGGCCCTTAACACAGGTTTAACTCTACAACCCAATGCCTTTCTGGCTTTTTCCAAAAAAGCCAGTCAGGAGAGTTGCGCCCAAAATTTAACGGAGAATTAATCAACATGGCTGTTAAGTATCTGAAAAAAGCTGAAAAAACTGCAGCAACAGGTGAAGACGATGTACGTGAAATCGTTTCAAACATGCTGAAGGAAATCGAACTCGGCGGGGAAGAAACCTGCATTGCTTACACGCAGAAGTTCGACAACTGGCACGGTGACATTGTGGTCTCTCAAGAAGAGATCGACGCAGCGGCTGACAAAGTGCCTGAGCAGCTGAAAAAAGATATCCACTTTGCCTACGAACGTGTTCGTGACTTTGCAAAAGCACAGCTCGCAAGTATGAGCGAATTCGAAACAGAACTGTCACCCGGTTTGTTTGCAGGTCAGCGCTTGATCCCAATGCAAGCCGCAGGCTGTTATGTCCCAGGTGGCCGTTATTCACACATCGCTTCCGCCATCATGTCAGTCACTACCGCCAAAGTTGCGGGTGTTGACCACGTGATTGCGTGTTCACCGCCGGGTCGCGATGGCGGCATGCACCCAGCCATTATGTACACATTAAAACTGTGTGGCGCAGACACCGTGCTTAACCTTGGCGGCGTTCAAGGCATCGCAGCCATGGCATTCGGTCAATTCACGGGGCACCCAGCAGACATCCTCGTTGGCCCAGGTAACCAATTCGTTGCCGAGGCAAAACGTCAGCTTTATGGCCGCGTCGGTATCGACATGTTTGCAGGTCCATCAGAAGTGATGGTGATTGCAGACAAAAATGCGGACCCAGAACTTGTTGCGGTTGACCTTCTCGGTCAAGCGGAACACGGCCCGAACACCCCTGCATGGTTGCTGACAGACTCGGAAGAATTGGCGGAAACCGTCATGAAGCGCCTGCCAGAACTGATTGCTGAATTGCCAGAATTGAACAGCAAATCTGCTGAAGCGGCATGGCGCGATTATGGCGAAGTGATCATCTATGACACACGCGAAGAAGCCGTAAAAGTGAGCGACGAATATGCGTCTGAGCACTTAGAAGTTCACGCAGAAGACCTCGATTGGTGGCTTCAGAACCTGCGCAACTACGGTTCACTGTTCCTTGGTGAAGAAACCAACGTGGCATTTGGCGACAAAACGTCAGGCCCGAACCACATTCTTCCAACCAAAGGTGCGGCGAAATACACAGGTGGCCTGAGTGTGGGCAAATTCATCAAAGTAGTGACGTATCAGCGTTCATCAATTGAAGCGAGTAAAGACGTTGCACAGGTGACCGCACGTATTTCACGCCTTGAAGGCATGGAAGCACACGCGAAAACCGGTGATGCACGTCTGGCGAAGTATTTCCCAGAAGAGCAATTCAACCTGAAACCTGAATAAGCCAATACACATTCGCCGACACAAGTTGTAGCCAAAAGGAAGATGAAATGACAGGCAACACGTTAAACCGCTTATTTGACCTAACAGGACACGTCGCATTAGTGACAGGCGCAGGCTCGGGCATTGGACAACGCATGGCGTTTGCCCTTTCTCAAGCAGGAGCAAAGGTGTTATTGGCAGGTCGCCACGTAGAGACCTTGTCACAAACCGCAGCGTTAATCGCTGGGTCTGGTGGGGATTCTGCAGTGGTTGTCGCGGATTTAACACGACGTGAGATGTTGCCTGACGTCATCGCAAATGCCTCGTCTCACTTCGGTGCGCCGGACATTTTGGTCAATGCAGCAGGCGTTAATTTGCGCGAGCCCGCAGAGGATATTTCCATCGAGAGTTGGGATAAAACCATCAACCTCAATCTCTCAGTGCCCTTCTTCCTTGGCAAAGCCTGTTTACCGGGCATGCTGGAAAAAGGACGAGGAAAAATCATCAATATTGGCTCGCTGCAATCGTACCGCGCCTTTGCCAACTCGATGCCTTACGGCGCGTCAAAAGGCGGTGTGGCGCAGTTAACCCGCGCCATGGCAGAAGCATGGTCAAGCCAAGGTGTCACCACCAACGCAATCGCACCAGGCTTTTTCCAAACACCGCTGACAGAACGGGTATTTACGGATGATGCCCTTGCGCAACATCACGCGAAGATGACAGCCATTGGGCGAAACGGTGAATTGGAAGACTTTGATGGCCTGACCGTGTTCTTGGCGTCACGCGCCTCGGATTACATCACAGGTCAAATGATCTCGCTGGATGGCGGCTATACCGCGAAATAACAAGGTTAGCACGCCAACGTGTAAGAACACTCAGCGAGACAACACGCACACAGACCAAAAGGAAAGCACGATGAAAGCACTGGTGTATACCGGAGAACGATCACTGACCTATATCGAAGACGCGGCCATGCCAACCCTTCGTGATGACGAAGTCTTGGTGCAAATCAACGCCGTCGGCATTTGTGGTTCAGATCTTCATGCTTACCTCGGTCACGATTCTCGCCGCCCTGCCCCACTGATTTTAGGGCATGAAGGCGCAGGCTTTGTTCGCGGCGCAGACAACACCGGCAATCGCGATCTCGATGGTCAAGCCGTGGTGATCAACCCACTGGTGAGCTGCGGTCATTGCAGTTACTGCCGAACGGGTTTTGAAAACCAATGTGGAAGCCGCGAAATCATTTCCATGCCACCAAGACAAGGCGCATTTGCCGAGTACGTTGCCATTCCAAAACGTAATTTGGTGCCGGTTCCTGAAGGCATGTCGATGGCAACAGCATCATTGGCCGAACCTATTGCAACGGGCTGGCATGCGGTCACCAAGGGCGCGAACTTAGTGAATCGTCCTTTGGTAGAAAGCAAAGCATTAGTGTATGGCGGCGGTGCTGTCGGCCTCGCAGCCGCACTGTCTTTGTACGCACAAGGCTGTCGTCAAATCTTCTTGGCCGAAACCAATGAGCTGCGCCGAGAAACGGTAAAAACCACCAGCGTTTGCACCGTATTCGACCCACTTTCCAACCCGCTCGTTGCCAGTAACAGCATCGATTTGGTGGTGGATTGTGTGGGTAACAAACATACCCGCATGGGTTCATCAGACGCCGTGAAACCCGGTGGAGTGGTTGTTCATGTGGGCTTACAAGACAGCATTGAAGGGCTTGATGTACGCAAATTCACGTTGCAAGAAGTGACCTTCACAGGCAGCTACACCTACACCATGCAAGATTTCCACGCGACTGTGGAAGCCATGCATAACGGCGCGTTAGGCGCGCTGGACTGGATTCAAGAACGCCCGCTCAGTGAAGGTGCGGACGCTTTTGACGACTTACTTAACGGACGTATAGCCGCTGCCAAAGTCGTGCTGCGGCCCGAAAAGTAACCCAAGAAAAGAAAGATCGTTTTATTCAAAAGGAGATGAAAATGCAAAAACCAGATTTTCTCGTCCACGATTCGACCGACTCCGTTGGCGTGATTGTGGTTGAGGGCTTAGAAGCTGGCCAAACGCTTGTTGGATGGGTGATGGACACGGATGCAACCATCGAAGTACTTGCACTAGATGCAATCCCTCTGGGGCACAAAGTCGCACTAAACGACATTAAGGATGGCGACACTATCCTGAAGTACGACAACGACATCGGTAAAGCAATCGCAGACATTGCCAAAGGCGGCCATGTTCACGTTCAAAACGTTAAAACGAAGAGGTGGTAAGCCATGAGCAACTATAAATTTATGGGCTATCGCCGCGAGAATGGCCGTGTTGGTGTACGTAACCATGTCATCATTTTGCCATTAGACGATTTGTCGAACGCAGCATGTGAAGCCGTTGCTAACAACATTAAAGGCACATTGGCCATTCCACACCCATACGGTCGCCTTCAGTTTGGTGAAGATTTAGAACTTCACTTCCGTACGTTGATTGGTACAGGTTGTAACCCGAACGTAGCCGCTGTGGTTGTTATCGGTATTGAACCTGAGTGGACGGCACGCGTTGTTGAAGGTATTGCCGCATCAGGTAAGCCAGTGCAAGGCTTTGCAATCGAGCAAAACGGCGACATCAACACCATTGCATCGGCTTCTCGCGTTGCAAAAGAGTATGTACAAGCAGCAAGTGAAATCACACGTGAAGAGTGTGATGTTAGCGAGCTATGGATTTCAATGAAGTGTGGCGAGTCTGATACCACATCTGGCCTAGCTGCTAACCCAACCGTGGGTAACCTGTGTGACAAGCTGTCTGCACAAGGTGCAACCCTGTGTTTCGGTGAAACCTCAGAACTCACAGGTGCAGAGCAAATCTGTGCAACACGCGCTGTTTCTCCAGAGATTGGCGAGAAATTCTTGAACACATGGCAAGCGTACATGGACGAGGTTATCGAACCACACAAAACCTCTGACTTGTCTGACAGCCAACCAACCAAAGGTAACATCTTGGGCGGCTTGACCACCATCGAAGAGAAAGCGTTTGGTAACTATCAGAAAATTGGTAAGCACACCCAGTTCGTTGATGTGTTGACGCCCGCTGAGCGCCCAGCAGCAGGCCCTGGTCTGTACTTCATGGACACCTCTTCTGCAGCAGCAGAGTGTGTGACGTTGCAAGCCGCCGCGGGTTTTGCCGTTCACCTCTTCCCTACGGGTCAAGGTAACGTTATCGGTAACCCGATTGTGCCTGTTATCAAGATCACTGCGAACCCACGTACCGTGCGTACCATGGGCGAGCACATCGATGTTGATGTATCTGGCATTCTTGCTCGCGAATTGAACATGGACTCAGCGGGTGATGCGCTGATCGACATGACACTTCGTACAGCAAACGGCCGTTACACGGCAGCGGAATCTCTTGGTCACCGTGAATTCGTACTGACCAAGCTATACCGCAGTGCATAAGCACTAGCGTGGTTTTATGAACCAACCCTGTTTCTATGCGCCGACATAGCGCCAAGTGCTGCAGTTACTCGACGCGACTGAAGCGCATAGAAACAGGGGTCCAAGCCCATCGACGATGCTTAATGCCAGAAGCATCAGCGTTCGCCGAGAGGTCTTGGAACAAGATTTACGCCGAGGAAACTCGGCGTCTCTTTCTCCGCGTTGAGCGCAGGCTTTTCTCAGAGCGCCAAACTCAGCGTGACAACCCCATATACCCAAGCACGAACACCGCAATAGCGACAGGACAAAGGATGTAGTCATGACGATAACGGTTGACCCAAGCCACGCCAAAAACCTCGTAATTTCATCTCTTGAACAACACGGTGTTTCACACGTAAACGCCACCTCCGTCGCCAACGCCCTGATCCAAGCAGAAATAGACGGCCAACCCGCGCACGGTTTGTCCCGCCTCGCTGCGTACATCGATCAGGTGAAGTGCGGAAAGGTTGTTGGGGATGCCACACCCAGAATCGACATACCCAAGCCCAGTGTGTGCCACGTTAATGCAGAGTTAGGCTTTGCCTTTCCCGCCATGGATAAGCTGGTGAGCCTGTTACCCGCAATGGCAAAAGCACAAGGCATTGCCCTTGCTACCGTGTATCGTTCTCATCACTTCGGCCAGGCTGGTTTTCACGCCGAGCGCATTGCGAAACAAGGCTGCATTGCCCTGATCTTTTCCAATAGCCCGCAAGCTATCGCCCCTTGGGGTGGTTTCAAGCCTATTTTTGGCACCAACCCCATCGCATTTTCTGTACCACGTGAAAATGCACCGCCGCTCGTGATAGACATGAGCTTGAGCAAAGTCGCGCGCGGAAAAGTGCTGCTTGCGCGAAAACAAGGCGATTTGATTCCAGAGGATTGGGCCATTAATGACCAAGGTGTGCCCACCACAGATCCAAACAAAGCCCTAAAAGGGTCGATGCTGCCCATTGGTGACGCAAAAGGCGCGTCTTTAGCGCTCATGGTTGAAATCCTTTCCGCGACGTTAACTGGCGCTAATTATGCGTTTGAAGCCTCATCGTTCTTCTCAACCGACGGCGGCGCACCCGCTATTGGTCATTCAGTGATTGCCATCGACCCAAGTCTTTCCGGCTCACATTTTGCTGAACGTCTAGAGCAACTCTTTATCGCGATGTGTGAACAACAAGGGGTTCGGCTGCCCGGCACAAAGCGCATTGTGCGACGCGAACGAGTATTGAGAGAAGGTTTGCAGCTTACAAACGCGACAATGGATGAGCTAAATGCATTGGCTCATCCCAATAAAAATCAATAATTACCAATAACACGGAGCGTTATTCATGCTGCCAAAAACCCAACAACGTCTTCCTAGCTGGCAATCAATGCGACAGAGCGCTGGCTCTCTCGCCCCTGGCCTTCTGCTTTCTGTGACTGTCGCGGCTGCCGCGACGTTTCTCTCGGCGCATTATGGTGCGCCTCAAATGCTGTTTGCTCTCTTATTGGGCATTGCCTTTCACTTTCTTGCGAACGATTCCAAATGCCAGCCTGGCATTGAGTTTGCTGCAAAGAAAGTGCTCCGTTTTGGCGTCGCGCTGCTTGGCCTTCGTATCACCATGGAAGAAATGACATCACTGGGGTGGGAAATACTCATCTGGGTAGCCTGCGGGATCGCATTGACGATCAGCATCGGCATGTTGGTAGCAAAAATACTGGGACGACGTATTCAATTTGGCTTGTTAACAGGCGGCTCAGTGGCCATTTGTGGCGCTTCCGCTGCACTGGCCATTTCAGCAGTACTTCCTAAGCACCAATACAGTGAACGAAACACTCTTTTTACCGTTATTGCAGTCACGGCGTTCAGTACTATCGCCATGGTGATTTACCCGATTTTCGTCAACGTGCTGGGGTTTGATGATCGACTGGCGGGCATCTTTATCGGCGGCACGATCCACGACGTCGCACAGGTGGTTGGCGCTGGGTATTCCATCTCCCCACAAGCGGGCGAATTTGCCACCATCACCAAGCTACTTCGTGTTGCCCTGCTCGTTCCTGTGATTCTGGTAATTTCCCTGTATTTCCGTCGTCATCCTGAACAGACTGGCGGGAAATCAGACATTCCGTTACTGCCATTCTTCGTCATCGGATTTTGTATTTGTGTTGCGATCAATAGCGCCCACATCCTGCCAGTCACGGTCACAGACACCTTATCGGGCTTGTCTTCTTGGTGTTTGGTCTCTGCAGTGGCTGCATTGGGCATCAAAACCTCGGTCAAGAAACTCTTTACCATCGGCTATGAACCGATTCTCATGGTCGTCATTGAAACCTTGGCCATTGCGGCATGGGTGTTGTTGGGAATTTACCTGTTCGGATAAAACCCGCAAACAAAAAAGAGGCGCTCATACTGCGCCTCTTTTTATTCAGATCAGGCTTTCTTTGGTCTCACTGTGAATATCATATCGGCGAAACTTCGGTTCAAAAACCTGTATTTGTTTGAACGACATGGCCTTAGCGAAGTAATAGCCCTGAATGTATTTAAAGCCCATCTGCTTCAATTTAAGGTATTGAAGTTCGGTTTCAACGCCTTCCGCAACGCAGTCCATACCAAGGTCATTACACAACTCCAAAATGTTCTTACAAATATAGAACCCCTTCTCGCCATCAATTACATCGATCAAAGATTTGTCGATTTTAACCGTATCAACCGGCAAAAATGTGATGGCTTCAAATGAGCAATACCCCACGCCAAAGTCATCAATGGAGATACCAAAACCATTGTCATGCAACCTCAGAATGTTCGAGAGCGATCTTGGATCTTTGATTGAATCCCGCTCAATGATCTCAAACTCCACGTTCATTCCCTTCAACTCTTCGATGATTTGGCCAATGGCATTGTTGTCAATCAGCGTATCAGGATGAATATTGACCGCAATTTTGGGCGAGAATGCGCCTAGCCGCCAAACATGAAAATGCCGGCGTACCTCTCGGCAAACCCATAGGTCGATAATGCTCGCGAGCCCAGCCAATTCGAGAGACTCTAAAAAGAAAGGGCCAGATATTGTTCCATCATCTCTCTTAATACGCAGTAAGGCTTCAAACGAAGAGCAGCGCTGTTTTTCCACATCCACTTTGGGCTGGTAGTGAACCATCAGTTTTTTCGCACTGATGTAATTCACTATTTTCTCAACCTCTTGATTTGATTTTATTATTCTCGACTCAGCTTGATTGGACTTTACGCCTTCATTTGCCTCTAAAAGCTCGATCATTTCAAGGTTATTCTTTAGTCGCTCCAAATGATTTGAAGAAGATTGCGTCAGTGAGTATTTCTTCATGAACGGTGAATAGATAAAAACACCGAGAAGAAGCAAAACAAATTGCAACAGTAATGCCCCTAAATCACCGCCAGTGGCCATAAATGCATTCACAAACACAGGGGTTACCCATGAGACGCCATTAGTCACAACGTTGATACCGAAGAAACCAACATACAAGTAAGCGATAAATATATTCAGGATGGGCACGAGTACAAAAGGCAAAAGGAGGTAGCGATTTAAAACTATGGGTAGGCCATAAATTAGTATCTCGTTGATGTTAAAGATAGAAAAAGGGAAAGACAGTCTAGCAACTTTTGAAATATGTTTATCTTTTGAGTAGATCAGCGCAGCCAAAATCAAAGATAAGCCCGACCCCGACCCACCATACACCACAAAAATATCGTAAAACGCTTTATATGAAATATTGTTAATGAAAATCGTTTCTAAATTGATATTAGGAATGACAATGGACAGCGTGTTTGGCCCATGCAATCCGATAAACCAAAGCAGTTGAGAAAACCCTGTTCTCAAAGTCATTTGAGTGAGGAGACCCAAATCTAGCTGCAAATCAATGATCGCCACAGATCGGTCAATAACCCACAATAACGCTAAATACATGAAAAGAGAAAGGAAATAGATTAGGATAAACGATTTAAGGTGATAAAAGACATTCGAAAGCTGCGCGTTATTCAGTGACATTTTAGTTTCAAACTTTGGGATAAAGTTAAACAGCACCACTGAAAAAATGGGTATAACGAGGACAAAAAACGACACACCCGCATCGTGAAGTAACCAACGACTATTGGCTGAATGGATAATCGACTCTACCGTAATAAAAATAGAAAAAGACAAGGTAATAATAAATATATTGTTGATGTTATTACGCTTAGAAAAATGATAAGCAATTGATGTCATAAGCATCAAAGGAAAAAACTCATTCATATAATTGATAATGGTTGTTAGCATCGCACTATCAACAATGTAGAACTGTAGGCCTGTCAAAATAAAAAACTGATTAATCAATACGATGATCGAAGAAAGGACCACATAGGGAACCGTACTGATAAACGACTCTTTGATAGACAGAAAGAATATGTCTCTTTTTACTTTGCTTACATCATCCATTTATGGGTTCCTGAAGAAATCCAAATTTACGTTAATATCCCACCGCCAAACGCGTCGAATTCAGCGAAGAAAACCATTAAAATAATTACGTAGTAATAGAATGAGCGTTGACGATAAGATCATTTTTTTAAAGTCGCGAATAAATTTATTAATACAAATGATTCATATAAGAGTCATTACTGTCGTATTTTTTTACACTCTTGTTTATTTCTCTATAAAATCACACCATATTTCATTAAATGATGCTCGCGGGAATCCCCCCATGTTTCACTGAAAATCAGGCCTTCTGCGGCAACGCAATGTGTTGCTTTCATGCATTTCTTTGTCTGGCTCTGAAGTCTTGAAATAGGGCATTTCGTCAGTGAGTCTCAACTGTTATTCTCTCGAATTGAGAAGACTTACAATGGACGTAAAAGATGACCAAAAAAGACACACTGGCCATCGGCATTGATTTAGGCACGACGAACAGTGCCATTGCTGTCTGGCGGCAAGGAGAAGCCGAACTCATTCCGAACGTGTTAGGCAAATACCTCACCCCTTCCGTCGTGAGCATTGATGACAATGGGCAAGTTTTAGTGGGCGATGCAGCACATTCCCGCTTGATCACACGCCCGGCGGAAACCGTGGCTGCATTCAAACGCTACATGGGCACCAATAAGACCTTTGAGCTTGGTGAGAACCGCTATACCCCAACGGAACTCTGCGCGCTGATCCTTGGCTCGCTAAAAGCCGATGCGGAAGCCTATCTGGGTGAGCCCATCAGCGAAGTGGTTATTTCTGTGCCTGCGTATTTCAGCGACCAGCAACGTAAGCAAGTCCACCTTGCTGCTGAGCTAGCGGATTTGATAGCAGTTCGTCTTATCAACGAGCCGACTGCCGCGTGCCTTGCCTACAGCCTTCATGAATCCCATGAACGTCGCTTTCTGGTGTTTGATTTGGGCGGCGGCACATTTGATGTCACTGTGGTGGAACACCAAGATGGGTTCGTGGATGTGCGTGCTTCTGCTGGGGATAACCGTCTCGGCGGCGAAGATTTCACACAAAAACTTACTGATCATGTCATTGATAACGTTAAAACAGACGACGGCGAATTGGCATTAGCTGACATTGCCAAAATCTTTAGTGCGTGCGAACAAGCAAAGAAATCCAACGATGCCGATTTCGTCATTTCTCTTCCCGAACCTTTCGCAAAATCTGTTTCACTCACTCAACACCAGCTTGATGAGATCTGGAAAAGCACCCTATTACGTTTGTC
This sequence comes from Enterovibrio norvegicus DSM 15893, assembly GCF_900115495.1. GTDB lineage: Bacteria > Pseudomonadota > Gammaproteobacteria > Enterobacterales > Vibrionaceae > Enterovibrio > Enterovibrio norvegicus. The sequence continues at coordinate 33,306 of NZ_FOWR01000003.1, forward strand.
GCAACCATTGCGCCAAGCATTAAGTGATGCGCGCATCAGCCCAAGCGACATTGATGAACTGATTTTTGTCGGCGGCGCAACCCGCCTGCGCCATGTTCAACAACTTGCCACACGTTTGATTGGTCGATTCGGTAAGATCACGCTCGACCCTGATTTGGTGGTTGCGATGGGCGCAGCAACACAAGCGGCATGTCGTTTACGTGACGAAGCCGTAGAAGAAATCGTATTGACGGATGTGTCGCCTTTCAGCTTAGGCATTGCGTCCAGCCGCAATGGTCAATCCGGAGTGTTCAGCCCTATCATTGAACGCAATACCGTGATCCCAACATCCCGCGAGGAACGGTTTTATACCACCAGCGACAAGCAAGATTCTGTTCGCATTGCGGTGTACCAAGGGGAGCGTTTTTGGGTACGTGAAAACATCTTCATCAATGAGTTTGAAGTCGAGGTGCCTGAGAACCACGCCGGGGAAGAAGCCATTGATGTGCGGTTTAGCTATGACATTAATGGTTTGCTTGAAGTGGATGTTACCGTGGTCTCAAACAAGCAAACCACGCAGAAAGTCATCGATCGGACGCCTATCGGCATGAGCGACGACGACAAAGCCGCAAGCCGTGAGCGTTTGGCAAAGTTGAAGGTTCACCCTCGCGAAAAACTCCCCAACATTGCGTTGTCAGAAAAGCTCAACCGCCTCTATGAAGAAAAGCTCGCGGAAGAACGTCACCTTGTAGAGCAACTGATCCTTCACTTTACACACGCACTCGATAGCCAAGATGAACGAGTGATCAACGAAGCGAGAAACGATGTGGATGCGCAGCTAAAGAGCCTTGGTTTTCAATAGCGGAGCTCAGCAACAAATAACATTCTCGGGTCACGCCAGCGAATAGCCATCGAGCATAATCAGGTTGAGAAGAGGTGAGCCATGCTTATCTTTTCTCAGTCTTACCCCGCCCCCAATGTTGTAATACTTCCTTTTTAACAGTCACAAATTACGCATATTCAGGGATCGCGTCGAGATCAGGCGCGATGAACGTATGACGCGCTTCCTCTGAGAATAAGCGCGCCTTAGTGTAATGCGTCATCATGATTTGACTATCAAGTAGCTGTGGATTCAGATCAATGAACATATCGGCGTTGTCGCATGTGTCTGTGTGGTGCATGAAATGATTCACCGCAAGCAACCATGCCTTGGTCAGCGTTTCATGGTATTTCGCGGAAGGTGCGATATCGTTAAATTGCAAAAGACCAACAAGCGCTTTTCTTAACAAGTTGTTCGATGACTCGGTATCGTTATCCACAAAGTAGGCATAGGCCAATCGCACATGTGCGCGATGGTTGAAATCCTCCACTGGAAATGAACATTCTTCAACGCTTGCAACGAAAGCGATATCTGTGTGTAAGAGTGAATGTGTCATGGGTATGTACTCCTTCCTACTGTTCATGACCTTGAATAACGTCACACAAGGTGTGAAAGCATTATCAACCCGTCACCTTTAGACGGGTCAATGGGGGAAGAGCAGGAAGAGCAGAAGAAGCAGAAACTAGAAACTAGAAACGCTTATGCTTCTCCCGCCAGTTGCTTGAGGAACTCGAGCTTTTGCCGTTCTTGTTCTGATGGCTGGTAAGGATCGCTCGAGAGTGCGTCATTGTTTAGCTCGCCCAAATCCAAAACCGGTAAATCACTCATGCCGTAACTCGCTTCTTCGCCGGGTCTGCCGGACATGCGCTCTAACTGAATATTTTTAAGCTGGTAGGTTTCTTTGCCGCTGTTCAATACCGACTTATGAACCTTGAGAATGATCTCACCATCCCCTTCCCCTAAACGGGTTTTCTGTGTGAGCACAGCAACGGGAGAGCCATCTTCTTTGAACAGATTCGCACGTAAACGGTAAACCCCTTTCTCAGTGGCATCAATATCAACAGGAATCACCCAATCCGTCCCATCGGCATAGGCAGGTTGGTGGCCGACGACTTTCGCCACAGGGTTTTGGTAACCAAAGTCTGTGGTGAGTATTTCTTCACCGCCACTGGATGACCCTTTGTTTGAAAACAAGGCCGTCACCTTCAAACGCACTTGTTGTGGCCAATCAGTCTCACCTTTAATTTGCGCTTGGTTGCTGTCGCTCTCTCCCGTTGCCAATACCTCTTTCGAGTCAATGTTAATCACCTCGTAACGGAGTGATTGCACGGGCAACGAACTGCGCACTTTGAATGGCACTGCGTCTGGGTAGAAGAATCGATATTGGTCCAACACGATACTGGCAGAATGGTTGCCGCCGAGGATCGGCATTTCCACTTCACTGAAAGCATTGGGTGTGAGGTATGGGCTACTCGCATCAGCAATCGGCTGAGAATAGCTTGGATAATACAATTCTTGCTCGAAAGTATGGGCAATTTGGGAAAGCTGTGCCGTGATTGCTTGGGGCATGTCTACCCGCATTTCTTCTGCAGAAACCGCGATGGGCGGCTCAACGCGCTGCTCTACCGTCTTCTTTGGCACTGCAGCAACGAACATTGGCTCACTCGACGGGGATGCCATCGATGGTGCGTTGTCGACAGGCTTGTCTTTTGCGGCGCTAGGTGCATCGTCTGTCCAATAAACCACCGTGATAAAACCTGCCAACACGCATGCGCAAATCAACACGGGCAACACTTTTCTATCCATCGCATCTCGCCTGTATGTGTAGAAACCTGTAATGGCAAAAAAGAGCGGAAAGGCAGGAGGCACAGATCTCCTACCTTTACTCACCGCTCTCGGATTTCATTTAACCACAAACACTCAGAGCAGATCTGAGACCAGCTCCGACATGGTGGCGTTTTGTGAGCCATCTACGTAACGGAACGTCGCCCAGTTCCACCAAGACCAAGAGTCAGAGGTGTTAACTGACACCGTTTGTCCGTTGCCAAGTGAGATTGCGCTGTCTGCGGCCGTCACTTTACCTTGGTGACTGTTGCCAATCAGCTCACCATGTCCGTATCCATCACCCATCAACATTGGGTAGTGCTGCGGCATAAAGCTCGACACACCGCGAGATTGGTTGGCGACCTTGCCATCAAACGCGACAGAACGAGAACAGCTGTTGAAATCTCCAGCAGTGCTCGCACCACACGATGAATGAGCTGAGACTACGCCATCATCATGCCCTGGTAAGAATGGCGAGGTCACACCAAAGTATTCGCTGTCATCCCCCACAAAGCGCACACGAGGAACGCGTGCATCAGGGAAAGGCGCTATTTGCCGAGCATTGGAGATTTTTAGATCGTTTAATACACCAGTGTTCTCACTGTTTGGTATTTCTCCCATCCACAAAGAGAGGGCCAATCTTAGCGTTGCGTTTAAAACACCGCCGCCTTCTGCAACATTAACGGCTAAATCTGCCAATTCAGATCCACCACCTGCTCCAGCAAAATCAAACGTGGAGATAATATTTAAAGGCTGTAAACCTTCGTTTAAAAGCCAGTTTTCTTGATTATCTAAAATATAACGTGTAACCAAGTCACCTGTTGAGTGCGTGACAAATATACAACCGTTCGCGCAAGTATTATTTTGAGAGAGTTGTTTTAATTTAGGCCAAATATAATCACTGGATATTTTACCTGCAATCCGTTCCTGCGAAGGCCAATCAATTCGTTCATCCGCTCGGGCTAACCAGAACTCTTCCCAGTATGCTTCACCATCGGCACGAACGCCGTCCGCATTGGGTTGAGAGGCTAATTGCCCTGGCTGTAAGCCATGAACGAGTACCACGGGATGATTGCCAATTGCAGCAAAAGTAGAGAATGAAAAGGTCGCTGCCGCGAGTGACAACATGGGTAATAATTTACGCATTTCAAACCACCTCCTTTATTGGGTTTAAATAGCGTAGTGGAGATGATTAACCGTAACAATCCGTTAACATCGATCTCGCTCGCGTTAACAATTAAAAAACGACACCAAATTAGCATTCTTATGATTACTTATTATTCATTACCATTTGTGAGACGTTTTGATATCAAGATTGTAAATTGTCACAATGAAACTTATCTCGTAATAAATGGAGGTTGACACTCACTATTAATATTTCGATCAACACAATCAGTTATTAATACAGACAACATTTGAAATAATGGACAAGACACATTTCACTGGGCATAAAAAAGCGCATGTGGTTTCCCGTCATGCGCTTTTTTAGCTGAGAGTTTGGCTCAGATCGGCAAGACCAACCTACATGCCTTGGTTCATCAAGTCTTCCAACTTGGCCGCGGCTTCACGAAGTTGCGGTTCACATTGCAGCAAATCATCAAGGGATTTGCGAATAACCGGCGCGTGTGTGAACAAGCAAGCCACTAACCCACCATCGCAATTATTGATGGGTACTGCCACCGCGACCATTCCATCCACAAACTCTTCGTTATCCACCCCTAACCCACTTCGCTCAGTCTGTTTCAGATTTTTTTCAAGCTTCGCGGGGTCAATGATGGTGTTTCTCGTTAACGACGTCAGTTGAAGGTCATTGATCAACCGCTGGCGACGACGAGCAGGTAAAGAACTGAGGTACAACTTTCCACTTGCCGTGCACCACACAGGTGTATTGCTGCCAACAAGTAAGCTGATTTGAAGTGGCCAATTGGCTTGCACACGATCGTAGTAAATCATGTCTTTACCATTGGGAATGGAAATCCCGCAAGTTTCACCAACGAGATCAGAAAGGTGCTGCAAGATGGCTTGGCGATTCGCCTTAAAGCGCGTGCTGTGGAGTACACCCATCGCAACATCGTGCAAACGCGATCCGGGCACCAGCTGGCCACGCATATCCGTTTGCAGAAACCCATCACGCTCTAACTGCTGAAGTAAGCGATGAATACTTGGTTTAGGTATGTCTAGCTCAATGGCGAGCTCTGCGGGACTGGGGGGACGCTCAGCACGAGAAACCGCTTCAACGATTTCTAATACCCGAAGAATCGATGATCCTTTTTCCCTTTTTTGATCCGTCATCCTATGACCCGTGAGACCAATTTCAATGCACGAATTATAGGCCAAGCATGCGGTAAACCGGAGCCTGTAGGCGCTCCAGACACGCAAATAGTGAAACGAATTACGGTTTTGTGCGAGCTATCTACTATTTCATCGTTGGCATAGAGAAAGTGATACTTTCTCTTACGGTCATAGAAGGCCAACGTTGTGTGATGGTTTTCCGGCGCGTATAGAAACGCACACCGTCAGGTCCATACGCACTCAAGTCACCAAAGAAGGAGCGTTTCCATCCGCCGAAGCTTTGATACGTCACGGGAACCGGCAGTGGTACGTTGATGCCCACCACGTCTGCGCCATCGTCTTCCGCGCTGGTAATCAAACTGAGAATGCACTTTTGTGCGCCTCAGTGATCACTGGCCCGAAATCGTTGCTTTCATCTTCAAACGCACCCACTATCAGGAACGCGCGGGTTATTCCCCATGGCGCGTGTGCACTCGGTATAACGCTCTGCCGCGGCAGGAATGGAATAGGCTGAAGCATTTGAGAAGGCAATGCCTGCAAGGGTTGCGCCTAACACCATATCTTCACGGGCTTTTCTGTTTTTTGGTTCCTTGCACACAGAAATCGCAAAAAAACAGAGAAACAAAAAGCCCCGCATGATCGCGAGGCTTTGACGGTTCTTGACGCCAACTAAGACGTACCTTTTGACGTTATGGGAACAAACCTTGGCTTATTGGCGTTCCGTTAGGGCCAATTTAAGGCCCAACGCAGCAAAGCTACCGGCGAAGATTTTCTGCATCCAATCCATTTTCTTTTCAGAATGGATAACAAGATGCCGAATGCTCGTCGCCAACAATCCGTAGGCTAAAAACACCACAAAGGTCATCACCATAAAGATTGCGCCAAGCAAAAGCATATTCAGCCCAGGGTTCGCCACACTTGCTGGCACAAATTGAGGAAGAAAGGCCAAAAAGAAAATGGTCAATTTAGGGTTCAATATGTTCACCAAACACCCTCTAACCGCGATACGCCACAAGCTCTTTTGATTGTCCTCCGATTGGCTTTCGTCAAAAGACAATGCACTGCTTGAACGCCACATTTGCCACGCAAGGAAAAGAAGATATGCAACCCCTGCATATTTAACAAACTGAAAAGCCAGCGCGCTGGTATGCATGACAATGGCGAGTCCCATGACACTCGCCAACATCGCGGGAACAATGCCGACAGTACAACCCATTGCAGCCATCAAACTGGCTCTTGACCCCATCATTAGGCCGGATGCGACGGTATATAACACACCAGTTCCGGGAATGAGCACCACAACAAAACAGGTGATGAGAAACTCAAGACTGACCATGGTTTTTCTCCTCCTTATCCATAGGCGTAGATGCTTTTCTTTCTTTGGTTTTTGGATCTTTAAAACCAAGAATGGCGCGCAAGTTAATGGCTTTTTCTTTAACCACTTTCTTCTCCCATTTGCCATTCGCATACAACTTAGAAAGCCCTGACGCGGAGAAAAAATGGGCAAAAATATTGACCGCAGCCAAGAACACTGACTTCAGAAAAAGCGCAGCGACAAACGTAAACATCGCATAGATCGCGTATTTTTTCTTGTTCGCGTTTGAGAGCATCGGGCGAGAAATTTGCCACACCACTGACGCATTGATGGCAAACATCCCGATCATTAACAACTCCATCGCCATTTCTTGTTTCGTAGCAAACGATGAAAACTCGACATCCTGCAGGGTCGCAGGAAAGACAACAAGCCATGCTAACAAAAAGAAAAACACTAACCATTTCAGCTTGCCACGGCTAAAGGTAGGAATGTCTTTCCCTTTTTCGGCCAAGTCTTTGTCCAACTGCCGTTGATACATTGCATCCAGCTGTGCAATCGCAATGTCCGTGGTGTCTTGTTGAAGCGAGGTTTGCCCTTTTCGGGCATCCGACAGCATTTTTACCGGCGATAAGTCATAGCCTTTCTCATCCAGGCCAAGGTGAAGTTGCGTCAACAAATTACACATAGGGTAATGAAAGGCTTTTGCTTCATCGATGGGTGAGTTTTCAGCGAGTTCTGCCGGCGACGTAAACCATTCCCTGTTATTGGTGAGCATTGCATGCAGAAACTCTGGGTTCGAATACTCGTAATAGTCTTTGGTGAGTTTCTTGTCTTCTCTGAGTTCCAACAAACGCTGTTGTTGCCAATCGACCACGGCGATAATCTGAGGGCGTCTAGGAATGGCAGCAGCGGCCAGATTCCAGAACACCACGGCTTCATCAAAATGTGCATGTCCAAGTATACGAGACAACGCAACCATCGCCGTCACATCACCGTCAAGTGCCATCATCATCAACGCATCTTGTTCGAAGGTGCGCGTTAATAGCCCCACTTGATTGTCGACAATCATTCGAAAAACAAACTGATCCGGAAACGCATCTAATCCATCCAATGACTCCGGTAAATAGGTCTCTGCATACGTTGCGAACGGCAGTAGCTGCGCCAACGGATTTTGTTGCTGGTGGTCAGGTAACGGTTGAATGGCATTTGTTATCTGGTGTTTGTCTGCGCCCCCTCTTCCGAGATGAGAATAGAAGAACAACATCCAGTCAAACACACCTTCAAAGCGTTCCCGACCATAGCTTGATGCCATCGAATAATCAGGGTTCACTGAACGGTAGAAACACAAAGAGTCGGCGAAAGCGGGATACACAGAGCGTTCGCGTATTTCATCTGACACCAAAATCGCGGCTTCTTCTAATTGGCGAAACCATACATCTGAAATAAGTGGGTGGCGACGAACACACTCAAGCCACTCTTCTTTCGACAAAGAGCTGACCTCTTCAAGCGTTAACGCGTCGGTATTCAAGAAGGCATCGGTTTCGTAACTCGCAAGTTTTAGCCGCAAGGTATCGCACCCAGGCTGCGCCGCCAGTGTTTGCTCTATCCATTTCGCGGTGAGGCGAAGTGCAAAGATTTCTCGATCATCGGTGTTTGTGTTGTACTCGCCGTGCTCAAGCACAGAATGCAGTTGTACTTTTAAAGAAGACATCCATGCATAACTGCCTGAGTTCGCAGCCCATAGCGCCTGAATCAATAACGCACTCAGCCCATCGGTTCCTGCAAAATCGAGACGATGATTGATGCTTGGGATATCGCGCCCCGTCAGCTGTCCGTATACCCAGTCAAACAAACGTTTCTCATTGCCCTCTTCAGGTGCTGGGAACAAACGTCGCTCTGTTCGCCAATACACCAATGGAAGTGGTTGCCATTGTTGTTGAAGAAAGGCAAAGCAAACCGCCAGCATGCTGTCTTGGCGAAGGGTGTTGAAATACTGTGTTTCTGCCGCATCGGCGTAAGCCCCTCGGCTGATAAATCGTTCAGTGACCTTGAGAACAACATCGGACCTGCCTAGCTTCAAGGCGATTTCTGCGATCACTTGCAGTTGCTCAATCCCGAGCTCATCCAATGATTGTTCCGACAAGGTGTCGAGCATCAACGCTGTGACCGATTCAGGGTATGCGCGACAAGCGATAAAGGCTTGCAGCAATGACACCATGAAAGCGGGTTTTGGGATCATATTGGTAACGGTTGGCTGACGCAGTAAATACTGCATCGCATCTGTCTGGGCGCGTCCAAACGCGATGCTAAAGGGCCGCAGAAAACTCAGTGTCGCACGTTGTTCTGCATCGGAAAGATCGGCAATGTCTTCCATCGGGATCCAAAGCGCTTGTTGACGCCAATCATCCAGGTACTCACCGATTTCAGTTTGTTTTTCCGTTCCCGTCAGTAAAAGGTTCCATCCCAGACCTTTCCAGAGCACGTCGATAATTTCACCCGGTATCCAGTGACGAGCAGCGACGACATTCACGACCGCATTGGAAATGATTTCTTGCTCATCAATCGGCAACAGTTGCGATTTTTCCACCCACGCTTCCCATACATTGGGCACGAAACGTGTTGAGGCATCGTCAAAGATTTGAAGGCATTCCGTGACAAGTGGATGTTCATCTTCCTCGCTGGTCGCCGTATCGTTGTTTGTTGCCGCGTCCACATTTTCTGGCGCATCTCCTTGTGCATTCCCAGATGCATTCCTCTGAGAATCGACAGGGTTATTCGCGGCGTCTTGATCACCACCATCAACAGAACCGCCCTCTTTAAGAAACGCCAACACACTTTCGTAGGCTTCACGAACCCGTTTAAACCCTTCAGGATCGTCCTCTGGGTGATGTTGACGTAACTTGATGCGATACGCTTTTTTGATAGCAGGTTCATCATGGGTGGGTTCGATGCCCAAGGTTTCCCACATGCTCATTTCTCATCCTCCGCGATTTCATTCAAAATCGCCGTGAGGGATTCAGGTGGTTCCATCAATGGCAGTGCGGTATCCCATGCAAGCGCCGGAATAGGCGAATCAGGGTCATTGTCTAATGCTTCGAAAAAGGCACTAAAACCCACGTGGAAGCCGTTACTCAGCAAATAGGGAATGTTGTCGATATCATCATCTTCATCATTGATGTATTCCCAATAATTTCGCCCGAAGATAAAGCTCTGCAAATAGTGATCCCAGCTCGAAAAATAACGCTGAGCTTGTTGGCTTAGATAGTTAAGCAAGAAGGCACACTCTTCCGCCGTGACTTTGCCCACGGCATACCCTGCACGCACTAAAAACGACCCTCGACAGAAATCCCATGCTCGGAAACCGGCACTTCCCACGTGACGATACACCACGTCGAGATAACGCATTTCACCTTGCGCGACCTCATTTCCGTTGTTGTTGAGCCTATCTTGCCACTGCTTGGCGGAAACAAAACCACGGCGGTTGAATTCGTATTCCCACATGTTGCCATGCACTTCCCCCATGGCGAGTCGATAGATCATTTGATGCCATTCACGGCGTGTTTCAATGCCCCACGAATCAACAAATTCTGCCGCCCACGCATTGGCGTCTTCGAGGCCGTGGCGCATTTCGAGAATGTCATAGTCCAACGCGCCGCGGTTATAACTGATTTGCGGTGATGTAATGGCAAGCCACCATTGGCAATGCGGCAGTGCCATATCAAATCGATAGAGGCTGGCCGTTCCTTTATTTGGGTTGGAATTGGGGGTGGTGAGATCGGGAGAAGCACCGTGCTGCGGTGAAGTGTGATTATCCGTCATCGTTTCGCTAAGCTCCTTGCTGCGCATGTCTCTATGTTTTCGACGTAGAGCAACTATTTTTTCAATTCAGCGTTACACCTGCTAGCCAACAAACTCTCGCTGAAGAACTATCTTGACGTTGTTTGGCTATAGAATGACGTTTCTATTGGAAAATTCACAGAATTGTCCTTACGCCTGCGCCACTTTCCAACAATGGTTCTCATTCTTCAAGCAATTGCATCAGCTTGTCTCTTAGCGGTGCGACGTCATCGCAATACGCGACAACTGGGGAGGGAAATTCCGTCCAATGGTGTTTTTACAAACAGTAAAAAAGGTAGGCAAAACGGCTGAAAAATTCTGTTGACTTCGCAATAGCCTTACGCCCTTCACACCATACTCAACATGTTGCGCTAAAAGAGAAATTTCTTTCTACACTTGTTAGGAGTATTTAGCCCTAAGCACACCGAAAACATAGGATTTTGCGTGTTTAGGCATACATCATTCGCGATAAGGGATATGACTGTGCTGGAAGATTGGAAACGCCAATTCGAAAATTTTGCATTGGTGAAAAAAATGACCATTATTTTGAGTCTGATTGGCCTTATTCCCACAGTGATCACGGCGTTAATCGGACTGTACAGCTCTTCCACATCGCTTGAAGAACAAAAGGTCGAGTCGTTAAAAGCGATTGCGCACCTGAAAAGCGACACCTTAGAAAATTACTTTGAAAACACCGAAACCATCTTACTGAATATCGCCAAAAGCCCGCTCACCATGTCAGCAGCACCCTCGCTCATCAATGCCTTTAAGCTCTATCCTGTTGACGTAGAAGATGAAGCTAGCCGCGCAGAATCGAACGCACAACTCAAAGCATTTTATGACACTAAATTTCTCGCTAAATTGGAAAAAACCGGGGCCAATACCGTCGACACCGATGCGCTCGTTGACGCTATCAGCCAAAAAACAAAAAGCCTTCAACACGCCTATATTTCGGGAAATCATTACCCTCTCGGACAAAAAGACCAGCTAAGAAAAGCGGGCTCGACGGATTACGACTATGCGCACCGCCGCGTTCACGTTAACTTTCGGCAATACGTGAAAGATTTCAATTTGTACGATCTTTTCATTGTCGATCTTTCGTCAGGCGACATTGTTTATTCTGTCTTTAAAGAAATCGATTTTGCTACCAACTTAAAAACGGGGCCGTTTAAAGATTCAGGGTTAGGGGTGGCTTACAAACAATTGTCTGAGAGCATCATTCAAGGGAAACCCCTTGAAACCTTGTTTGTGGACTATCAAAAGTACCTTCCTTCCTACGATTTACCTGCCAGTTTTATTGCCACCCCCATTAACATCCACGGTGTACCCAAAGCCGCATTGATCGTCCAACTGCCCATTGAGAAAATCACACAAGTGATGAGCCGCAATTATGGTTTAGGTGACACTGGAGAATCCTATCTCGTTGGACCAGACAAGCGCTTGCGCTCAGATACCTTCCATGAAGGTGGACTGACAGTCGTGTCGTCTTTCCGTAAGAATAAAACCATCAACACTGATGTGGTGAATAATGCGATTGCGAGTGATGAGAGAGAATCTGAGGTTGGGCTTCATGGTCACAACTATGCCAATGAATCTACGCTCTCCGTTTACCGTAAAGTGCCCGTCGGCAATGCGGAGTGGTTAATCGTTGTTGAGCAAAAAACCACGGAGGCACTCTCAGCAATTTATTCACTCGGTCTGATCTATTTGCTCGTGGTGATCGTGCTGCTTTCGTCGGTTTTGTTTGTTTCCAAGACGTTTGGTCGCCTTATTTCTCGCCCTATTCAAGATCTCTCCCATTTCATTCTTTCATTGCGTGAACATTGGCGTTTCTCTGAACGCGCGCAAGTGCACAGCAAAGATGAAACAGGACAAGCTGCCGATGCGTTGAACACCATGCTAGGCTCACTGAATGATGCCGTTCGTGACATTTCATCCACCATGGACAGCCTGGCTAAGGGGGATTTCTCACAACGCGTCACCTCCGATCTCACTGGCGATTTGCAGGTAATTAAAACCAGTATCAATGAATCCGCGCAAGAACTCGACACCACGGTAAAAGACATTGGTGAGGTGATGTCCCATATCAAACAGGGGGATTTCAGACACCGTGTGACGTCCAACGCCAGCGGGCAATTAGAGGCACTAAAAGATCAAGTGAATGATTCCGCCCAAAGCACGGCAGATTTCATTGCCGACACCAAACAAGTGATGACAGCGTTGCAAGTGGGCAACTACAACACGCGCATTACCGCAAATGTGTCTGGTGAATTGGCCGAACTGAAAGCGGCTATCAACCAATCTATCGTGAACAGCGAATCGGTGATCAATAACATTTGTAGCGTAATGGCAGCCATGAGCGAAGGGCAATTTGGTCAAACCGTTCATGTAGAAGCCAGTGGTAAACTCAATGAAATGAAGTGCGCGGTGAACACGGCAAGTACATCAACCAACGCCGTCATCGCCAGTATTTCTTCCGTCATGAGCGAAGTATCGGTGGGTAACTTTAGTGCACGCTGTGATACCAACAGTAAAGGGGACTTACTGAACCTAGCCACCGAAGTGAACCGAACCGCTGAAAACCTAGAAACCATTCTTTCGCATACCAGACAGGTACTCAATCACCTCTCTCGCGGTAATTTAACCGAATCTTTCACACTTGATGTCACGGGTGATTACGACACGTTGAAAGAAGGCATCAATCAAACCATGTTGCACCTTGCTAGCATGCTGGAAGAAATTCAAACCTCGGCAACCACAGTGAACGAGCGTTCAGAAGAAACCTATGGCGAAGTGTCTAGTTTAAACACCCAACTCGACGCGCAAGTCAGAGGGCTGAAAGGCGTTTCTTCAATGATGGGAACCATGCAAGACACAATCAATGGCACCCTAACCCACGCCAACGAATCAGTGACAGTGTCACAAAAGGCGTTGGCACACACCAAAGAAAATGAAGTCTTAGTGAGGCAGATTGAAGATGCCATGGTGTCTATTACGGAGTCGAGTAATAAGATGCAGCAAATCATTGGCACCATTGAAGGCATTGCATTCCAAACCAACCTGCTCGCGCTCAATGCCTCTGTTGAAGCCGCGCGTGCTGGCGAACAGGGCAGAGGGTTCTCTGTGGTCGCAAGTGAAGTGCGCGAACTGGCTCAGCGTAGCGCCAATGCCGCCAAGGAAATATCTCTGTTGATCAATGAATCTGATGAGCGTATTACGCGAGGGGCTGCGCAAGTCAATTTGTCTGGGGATTTGCTCAAGAAGATCACGGCATCCAGCAATGAAGTGTGTGCGAACTTCGAAAACGTAAACCAATCGATCCGTACCCAGTTCAACCAGGTCAATGATGTGTCTGCGAGCATCAAAGCGGTTAACGACAACATTCATCAATGCGCACAAATCCTCAACCGTATTAACGACAATATGGACCAAGTTAATGGTCAGGCGGAGAATTTAAACACCATGATCGGGCGTTTTAACTACTGATTTGGCAGGTACATGTGCGTCAATGAATGCGTTTGGATGAATGCGAGTGGATAAATGCGCGTCGCAAGCGCGTATTGCTGCATCCGGAAAGATAAATCAACGAAGGCGCACGGAGATCAAAACGGCATTCATGCCGCGATGGTATGTTGCTTGCCATTCCTCGCGCCTAGAACGTCATAAGACCCGCAATGAGCACCACAGACATTCAACACACGTTATCGAGCTTCACTTGCATCGAGCAGGCACTCGACCATTTCGACATTGGTTACGACAGCCGTTTTATCGACGAATACCGACTGCCGCTGATGAAGAAATTCAATGGGTATCTGATCCTGCAAAAACCTGATGATTGGTTTTAAGCACGCCGCGTATTAAAAAATGCGTACTGCAATATTCAACGCTCGCGATTAGATAAACACACACGCCAAGCGTGCAGAGGCTGCACCAGCTGTCAGCGTCGCTGATACTCAGCATAACCAGTATTACTCCGTCTCTACTCCAATCTTTGCGCACAGTGTGATCATCAGATTGGCTTCTTCCGCCGTTAACCCTGTCATGCAGAATACTTTGTCCGTAATGTCTGCACTGTCGTAGGAAAGCTCACGTCCTTCTTGTGTCAATACCACGGACTTTTGACGATCATTGTCAGGCAAGGCTTCACGTCGGATAAGCCCTTTTTGTTCAAGCCGTTTGAGCAAAGGCGTCATTGTCGCTTTACTCAGCGCAGCGCGCTGTGCAAGTTGGCTAATGGACAATGCATCTTCCTTCCAAAGCACCATTAAGACGACAAATTGGGTATACGTCAGCCCCAATGGCTCCAATAACTGTCGATACATACTCGTGACTCTGTTTGACGTTGAATAAAGCGCAAAACACAGTTGTTTATCAATATCTGCAACCGCCACCAAAAAACTCCCAATCAATCGTTGCCGTCTCATTATGGACAAACACGCGATAAAGTCACTCCATTTCGTTGACATATAGTTCGTACACGAACAATATGTGAGCAAACATAAAAAGGAGGCAATATGAGCAATACATGGTTACCAACATTGATCACTGACACCCCAGAAGAGGGATATCAACTCGCGATTAAAATGTCGAGAATGGGCGTTAAGTACACTCAACCGTCTGATGAAGTGAGAGACAAGTTGCGACCTCAATATGCTGAGAGTGCGGACAGTCTCATCGCGGTTTCTCAGGTGGTGGCAACCAACTTTCAAACCGTTGCTGCTGCGAATAACTACTGGAAAGCCTAAACCAAGTTTGTCGCACTGAACCTCTATGCTCAGTGCGCTTTTTTCCGTTATCCCCTCGCATCTTCGCATTACTCTCTCCTCCCTCTAGTTTCTAGTTTCTAGTCTCTAGTCTCTAGTCTCTAGTCTCTAGTCTCTAGTCTCTAGTCTCTAGTCTCTAGTCTCTAGTCTCTAGCCTCTAGCCTCTAGCCTCTAGCCTCTAGCCTCTAGTCTCCCAATTATATAGAAAAGCTAAATTCTGAATCTAAACTCATCCTGTTTATCAACAATTAAAGCTGTAATAGAGTGCATTCGTCGACATCGCTAGCACAAACAATGATTAAAAAATTGCCGGAGAAAGGAAGATGACACATACAGTACTCGTAAAAGAACACACCCAAGGCAGTCAATTGCAGCGTGCTCGTGCATTAGATTTGCCTTCTCAAGAAGCCATGCT
The DNA here is from genome assembly GCF_900115495.1 of Enterovibrio norvegicus DSM 15893. GTDB lineage: Bacteria > Pseudomonadota > Gammaproteobacteria > Enterobacterales > Vibrionaceae > Enterovibrio > Enterovibrio norvegicus. The sequence continues at coordinate 48,611 of NZ_FOWR01000003.1, forward strand.
GCATCGCGATATGTCTGTGCAACGTTTCTGGGATGAAAACAGAATGCTACTTACCGATGCGTGGAAAGAGTGGGAAGCGTCAGAGAAAGACCCATTGTTCACTATTGATGAAACATTACTCGATGCGAAATTGCGTAACGCCGTTGAACAAGCATGGGAAAACCCAACAACAGAAACGACGGTCGCAGACCTGTGGGAACAAGTGTCGCCGGGCGTTTACCAAGCACAATTCTTCGACCCAGCGCGTCTTGCTGATTTGCGTGATTACTTAGCGCGTGTTGCGAATGCGAACATCCCACTTCGTCCGCCTTACGGCATCGCGCTTAATCGCCACGGTGCAATGCTTGACCAACGCTCAGAAGGGTATTTGGCAGCGCCAAACTTTCAAGCATTCTATAACGCGATCTTAGAGAAATACATGCGCCCTATTGCGCGTTTGCTATTCCCTGAAGTCATGGGGTTTGACACACAAACGTTCGGTTTTTCGATTCAGTATCAACCTGGCATGGACACATCACTGCGCTTACACACTGATGCATCCGCCGCGACAATGAACGTCAATCTGAACTTGCCAGGTGAAGAATACACGGGCTCTGAACTGGATTTGTATGACCCAGCAACACGCAATGTAAAACGTGTGCGTTTCGAGCCCGGTGTGGCGATGATTCACCGTGGCAGTGTTCCACACGCGGCCCATCCGATCACCAGTGGGACACGTACTAATCTTGTATTTTGGTTGTATGGCGATCGCATGAGCATTCCATCGCCAAGGCTACAAGTCCCTGCGATTGATGCACATGATCGTTGGACGGTGCCAGTCGCGGTCAGCGACGCCCTCGCGCCATTCTAAACGGTGAGCGCAAAGTGAATGCATGAGTACGTGAATATAATCAACGGTTAAAACAACACCTCCAACTGGCCGCATGGCAGTTGGAGGTGTTTTATTGGATGGAGAAAAGTGCAAAGATTTAAGCGAGGTCATTTCGCTTTGATTGCCCTGCTCGATGCATTATTTCCATTCCGAAGAGGGTCGCCATTCCTTGACCAAAGCATACGCATCAAGCACCTCTTTCGGGACGTCTTGTTCTATCTGGAAGCCTTGGGCGGGGTACGTTTGGATGCGCTCGAAATCGGCAATCATGGCATCGACGACCATGTCGAAAGGTAAGTCTTCGTTAGGGTAATCAATCAAAGAAACCGCTTGTGATGTGACAAGCACTGATTGGACAGGCTCTGGCCACTGCTTCATAAACGTCGCGAACGCTCGGCGTTCCATGAACGGCTTTTGAACCAACAACAAACGCTGAAAGCTAAGCCCTTTTTCTTTCATCAACGCATAAGACAGCGTGATGTTTTCGCCTGAATTGGTCGCTTTTTTTTCCAATAACAACGCAGATGCTGGCACACCTTCGTCGATCAAAATCTCTGCAAAGGTTTCCGCTTCCGATTTTTCAAATGCGTCTTCCGTAAAGCGCCCTTTCCCGCCTGAAATCATGACATAAGGCGCAAGCCCTTGGTGATAGAGCGCTGCGGCCTGCTCAGCCACGCGAACATCATTGCTGCCGAGCACAAAAATACAATCGCATTGTTCAGGGGTATGCCCAAGGCGATGATAATTCCAAATGGTTTCCAGATGTTGATAGAGGCGATGTGGCATGTGAGATCCTATCGGTAAGCGTTAATATTCTTTCTACGCTTACCAAGGACTCATTTCAAAAGTATGACGATGAAACTTTGAGATTTAACCCGTAATTCTCCAACCAGCGATTTCAAGCTGTATATAAGGTAACCGAATTGCACTTATCCCGCGGCTTTTTGCTCATCTGCATTCAAAGCAACCGGTAAAAGAAACGGCGTAAACAAGCGACGAATATTAACGCGCGCATTCAACCTCGCAGCAAGCAGATACAATCCGCCGATTTTACGGTGCAGGAACAACGCATCTGCTGGCGGGGTATGCCAATATCCCTGCTCCATGCTCAATGCCATGCCCGATTCGCGAATACGCACCGCGAGATCGCTGGTACCAAAGTCATAGTCACCATTGTATTTCAGTGGTTCACAAGCAATAGCAACTAGGTTGACCACCGCAGCGTGTTGTTCTGGCAATATGGTTTTGCTGAAAAAGCCAATTTGCTTCAACGCCTCTGACATTGCCTCTCGATCATCTTCCATCGCGGCACTGAGCAGCTTCTGGTATCCCTCACTGATGTTATCAGGATATTGCCGCGTCGCACCGAAATCCAACAACACGATTTTGCCTGTGTCGGTTTGGTACAAATAGTTAGCAAAATTCGGGTCGGTTTGGACAAGCTGAAACTCAAACACTTCTCGAAAAAGTAAATGGAACAAGTTTTCAATCAAGGTATCTCGCGCGTCTTGAGGCAAGTCCGATAGCGATTCAATCGGTTCACCATGCTCATAGGACATGGTGAGAATAGAAGGCGTCGTTAATGCTTCAACCGCTCGAGGCACCAAATAGCGCTCATCGTTTTTCAGGTGCGTAGCGAACGTTTGCAACATGTCTGATTCCAAGCAGTAATTCGCTTCATCGTGCAGTTGTTTTTTCGCCTCTTCGAGAAGTTCTTTGTAATCCACTTCTTTCGGTACAAGCCCAGTCAGGCGAAGCAAGGTCACGACGTTATCGACGTCGCTGCTGATGCTTTTTTTGATGCCGGGATACTGCACCTTGACCGCTAATTCAGCGCCATCGTCGCCATACGCAAAATGGACTTGGCCGATGGACGCTGCAGCAATCGGTTTGAAGTTAAATGACACGAAATGCTGTTGCCAATCGGCTCCCCACTCTTGCGCAAGCACATCCGCGAGTTGCTTTGCTGGCATGGGCGATGCGTTGGAGCGCAGCTTGGCAAGAATGTCCGTCAGCTCCTTGGGCAGTGCGTCGCCCGCATCCATGCTCAACAGCTGCCCCACTTTCATGGCTGCACCGCGAAGCTGCGCAAGTTGGTCAGTCACGCTGCTGATGTTCTTCGGTGTAAGTAAGAGGTCTTTCGCCTTTGGGCGCTTACCTGAGAGCATCTGTTTCGCCCCCTCCGCCGCCATGTTCGTTGCCACTTTCGTCACGACAGAACCGAACATACCCACACGGCTCAAACGATTACTCGGAATTTTCTTACCATCATCAAACTCAGCCACAATGCGTTTCCTTGTTGTTATCTGTACTCTATCAATACGATAACCAATCAGATTCGTTCACTGAGTATGGAAGTATTTTTATAAAAGCGCTGAGCGAGAAAGGATGTTCGGGTTTCCACTGTTGATGCATTCCGCACCGACCGAGGTGGGGCATAATACTGATGTGTGCTGTTTTGGTGTATTTCTACCAGCATTTGAAATACAAGCCTGCGGGTTTTGAGACGGAGGGCTTGGTGTTGGCTTCGTCAAATGGTCATTTCGCTCGCATTGAAATCATGAAATCCGCAAGAATGCGCGTTGATCCAACCAATGCATTCCCTATTACCTATTTCGGCGACGCTGAATGGGATGTCAGAGCTTGTGAGCAATTAGGGGTGAATTTGGTCTTGGTCGGAGAAAGAGGTGAACACCACCAGCGCATCAAGAATTTCACGTCATTGGATGATGCACTACGCTACGTCAAATAAGTGATATGGCTATGGGCTTGAACACTAAGATCCAAGCCCAACCATTCTCATCCTCTCTTCCGTGTTAAAGAGAGAGTTCTTTGCGGATAATCTCTGCGCCTGCGTTAAGTGCGTTTAACTTCGCGTTTGCGACATCATGAGATAAAGGCGCCATGCCGCAGTTGGTGCAAGGGTAAAGGTTTTCTGCATCAACAAACTTGAGGGCTTTTCGTAAGGTTTCCGCGACTTCTTCAGGTGTCTCGATGTCATTGGTGGCAACATCAATCGCCCCGACCATCACTTTCTTACCGCGAATAAGCTCAAGTAGCTCAATCGGCACATGGGAGTTGTGGCACTCGAGAGAAATAATATCGATGTTGGATTGCTGCAGCTTAGGGAAGATTTCTTCATATTGTCGCCACTCTGACCCCAAGGTCTTTTTCCAATCTGTGTTGGCTTTGATGCCATAGCCATAACAAATGTGGACGGCGGTTTCGCATTTCAGCCCTTCAATGGCGCGTTCTAAGGTAGCGATCCCCCATTCGTTAACCTCGTCAAAGAAAACATTAAATGCCGGCTCATCAAATTGAATGATATCGACGCCAGCAGCCTCTAACTCTTTTGCTTCTTGGTTGAGGATTTTGGCAAATTCCCATGCGAGTTTTTCACGGCTTTTATAGTGCGCATCATAAAGTGTGTCGATCATGGTCATAGGGCCAGGGAGTGCCCACTTTATCGGTTGCTTGGTTTGTTGGCGTAAGAACTTAGCATCTTCGACAAAAATCGGCTTCTGGCGACTCACAGCGCCGACGACAGTGGGTACACTGGCATCATAACGATCACGAATTTTAACGGTTTCACGTTTTTCAAAATCAACGCCATTAAGGTGCTCAATGAACGTTGTGACGAAATGTTGGCGTGTTTGTTCGCCGTCACTGACAATATCAACCCCAGCGTGCTGTTGCTCTTGCAATGACAAACGTAACGCATCGTGTTTGCCCTGCGCTAGCTCCTCATCTTGTAATTTCCAAGGAGACCAAAGTGTCTCAGGCTGTGCCAGCCATAAGGGTTTAGGCAAGCTGCCCGCTGTCGAGGTAGGTAATAATTTTTTCATCATAAATTCTGCTATCTAATGGGTGGCTTACAACGCGTATTGCGCAGACCAATTTTCAAGAATTGATTGGTACGGCTTAATGAAGTGTTCTTCTGCAAACTTGCCTTGCTCAATGGCCAACTGACCACGCTCTTCACGGTCGTAAACAATTTGAGTCAGTGAATGATCTGAGTTTTTCAAATTGGGTTGGTAGCACTTCCCTGCGACAGCATTGGCATTGTAGATCTCAGGTCGGTAAATTTTCTGGAATGTTCCCATCGTGCTGATGGTGCTGATTAGCTCAAGATTGGTGTAATCATTGAGTAAATCTCCCACAAAATAAAATGCCAAAGGCGCGACGCTGTTAGGCGGCATGAAATAGCGCACCTGCAACCCCATTTTTTTGAAATATTGCTCAGTCAAAGAAGAACCATTAGGTTGATATTCAAAACCCAAAACAGGGTGTTGATTTTCAGTACACTGGTACGTTTTGTTATCAGACACACTGAGGCATATAACCGGTGCTTTACTGAAATTCTGTTTGTACACATTAGAATTCAAAAAGTACTTAAAAAGCTTTCCATGTAACTCGCCAAAATTGTCAGGAATGCTGAATGATTTTTTGTTTTTATTATGTTCCAACAAAAGCACGCTGAAATCGTAATCTCGTACGTAAGAGGAAAAATTATTTCCAACAATGCCTTCAATACGCTCATTGGTTTTATGGTCGACAATATTTGTCTTCAATATTTCTATTGATGGAAAGGCTTGACCGCGGCTTTCAATGTCCATATCAACGGAAATGATTTCAAGCTCTACCGAGTAGCGATCACCTTTGGCGTTGTCCCAGTGCGCCAAGGCATTAAAGCTATTGTTTATCATCTTCAATGCGTTACGCAGGTTCTCTTGACGACTATCCCCTCTTGCTAAGTTAGCAAAATTGGTTGTAATTCGGGTGTTATCCGAAGGATGGTAGTTCTCATCGAGACAAATGCTCTTAATCGTAAATGTAAATTCTTTTTTCATTGTAATCTGACACCCTTTCTTTAACCAACAGCCTAAATTTGCTTGCTTCCGAGAGCACTGCTCTTTACGTCATTAGCGCTCGGAATGAAAAATTTTGCTGGGAGTTCAGCATAAAAACCCTCATAACCCATCGTTTAAGGTGGTTATATTTATCTAAATCCGAAGCACAATTTAATTTATACGTGGTTAAAAATCAGATTAACAATGGTATTACTTCACCATCATCATGAGAAATATTCATGTTCTATTTCATTTGTAAATCTTACCAACGGTCGGTTATATTCTCCACCCAAATACGGATGCACGGTATTTATTTTTAATTTTCCACACATATCAAAAAGTGAACTGAATGAGTGAATTACTATTGTTGTTTTTATACTGCGCGCTACTGGGCAGTGGTGTTGGTTTTTTAGCTGGGCTCTTAGGTATTGGTGGAGGCCTCGTTATTGTCCCTGTTCTCACCAGCATTTTACTCTCTTTCGGGAGTTTGCCTTCTCAGCACGTGGTTATCGTTGCGATCGCGACGTCTTTGGCGTCGATATTATTCACATCTACATCTTCCGCCATCGCACACCACAAGAATGGTAATGTGCCATGGGATTTAGCCCCCTGGATAATGACGGGTGTCGCCCTTGGTGCGCTGATCAGCGGGTTTATGGCTGCACTCCTGCCAGAGGATGTGGTGCGCTCAGTATTTGCCGTGAGCGTTGTGCTTATCGCATTGAAAATGTTTTACAGCAGCCGTAAGAATGATGCCGAGACAAATCGTCAATTGCCCAATAAAGGCGTGTTAACCCTACTTACGACTATCACGGGTGGATTGTCTGCCATGATCGGTATCGGTGGCGGTGCGCTTTTGGTTCCTCTACTGACGTTTTTCTCACTTGATATGAAAAAGGCCATTGGGTGCGCCTCGGCATGCGGCATTGTTATCGCGTTATTTGGCTCGGTAGGTTACATCAGTTCAGGAAGTGCGCATTTTGCTTTAGCAGATGGTTTTTTGGGGTTTGTCTATCTTCCGGCTTTATTCGGCATTGTTTGTACGTCTTGGTTTACTGCCCCTTTGGGAGCCAAGGCGACACATCACCTGCCCGTTCCGACGATCAAAAAAGTCTTTGCCATATTATTGTTGGCCATGGCAGCCAACATGGTGATGAGCTAACACACGATCTAAGAATGTTGCCCGTAAAAAAACCGCGCTCAACGGCGCGGTTTTTTTCATATCGTCAAAGCGACAACATGATGTGAGACAGGTGAATTATACCTTCTTCACGAATTCCGATTTCAGTTTCATCGCACCAACGCCGTCGATTTTACAATCGATGTCGTGGTCGCCATCCACAAGGCGGATGTTTTTTACTTTGGTACCCACTTTTACAACCAGTGAAGAACCTTTCACTTTCAGGTCTTTGATAACCGTTACAGTGTCGCCATCTTGAAGAACGTTACCGTTCGAATCTTTGATGATTTTTACGTCGTCAGCATCTGCAGATGCATCTTGAGACCACTCGTGACCACACTCTGGGCATACGTATAACGCGCCATCTTCATAAGTGTATTCTGAGTTACACTGTGGGCAATTTGGTAAAGACATGTTTTATTACCTCGGTTGGAATGGGTAAAGACGCGCTAGTCTAAACCAAAGGCTCACACTCGCATATAGCCAAATGTGATATAGGCACACTTTTTAAGTGGAAACGCTTCTATCACTATCACCCATTAACCAAACCGGCCCCATCACGCAACCAGCAACACTGAAAACGGCAACACAACTTACGATAAATTCACATCCATTCACCAAGTCTATTTGGCTTTGTCACCGTGATTTTCTCTGTACAAAGCCCATTCCTCAACGACCGTACCATCAGGCAGATGACACATACTCATCGCATTGCCCTCTTCATCTGTTAGCGTTTTTGATGTTCCGCCAACACTGTCGCAATACACTGAGGCAGGGTTAGCCATGTTCAGTGATGGCGTTGTGGATGCGCTATCTTCTGTCGTGCTACACCCAACCAACAAGGCACTAAAAGACATCGCAAGAAAGCCCGTCATTTTGTCATTCATCATTCTTCGTTCCTGTAGCAATGTAAAAGTAAAAGTAAAAGTAAAAGTCGGTGTAAGCACGCTAATCATTTTGTCTATTTTTGCCAACAAAAAGCATTTCATTCAACTGTCATGTCTCGTTATCAAACTATATGTATAAAAAACGAGCGAAGTGGCTCTTCATTGCTAGACTCAATACTGTATTTATTCACTATTTGAACCATTTAAACGAAGATAGAGGACGAAATCCATGAGAGCCCTTTCAATACGGCAACGGTTATCTCTGATCATTGTGATATCAGTACTGTCGTTAATTTCAGTCACCATAGTATCTCTCATGCTCAAACACGAGAACATGTTGGATGAGAGAAAAAACCAAATTCAAGTGCTTGTTGAAACCGCCGAAACGCTGGTTACCAAACTCCACCAACAAGCACTAGCGGGTGACATCTCTATGGAAGAAGCCAAACAGCGCGCCATTAGTGCTTTAGATGCCATGCGCTACGGTGATAACGGCTATTTCATGATTTATGACATGAACTCAATCATGGTTCATCATCCGATCACTGCCAGCCTTATCGGTAGAGACCTCACATCTCTTCAGGACGTCAATGGTGTTTACATCATTCGTGAACAAGTCGATATGGCTAAAAACGGTGGCGGCTTTGTCACCTACCACTGGAAAAAGACAGGATCAGATGAAACGCCCTACCCTAAAATCGCGTATTCACTTCCTTTTACTCCGTGGGGCTGGGTACTAAACACAGGGTTATATGTCGATGACTTGGACGCGACATTTTATCAAGACGTACAACGTTTGCTGCTTCTGGTTGCCCTGATCGCACTGATGCTCATCGGTCTATCGATTACCATTGCCCGCAGTATCACTTCGCCGTTAAACCGTTTAAAAACGCTGTTACAAACCGCAGAGGTAAACCTTGATTTGACGGTTCGTTCTCGTCTAAACGGAAATAATGAAATTACTGATTTGGGCCGTGCGTTTAACAATCTCATGAACGCATTTGAAGAAACGTTACGTGGCATATCACAAGGTGCGAATCAGCTTAATCAGGAGGTTTCTAAGCTCGAAAACCTTTCTAATCACATTGTTGGCGCTTCCACTCAACAATCGCAAGATACAGGTAGCATTGCTGCCTTGGTTGAACAGTTTGCTGAGAGCATCAACGTCATTTCTCACGATGCAGATAAGATGAAATCGCTGTCTAACGAAAGTGGTGTGCAAGCGAAGCAAGGTGCCTCCACCATGCGCGCAACCATTTCTAATATGGATCAGATGTCAGAAAAGTCTCAGCGTTCGAGTTCTGCCGTGTCTGAACTTGATCATCACTCTAAAGAGATTGAAGGCATAATCAGCGTGATTAACGATGTCGCAGAGCAAACCAACCTGCTGGCGCTAAACGCAGCCATTGAGGCCGCTCGCGCGGGCGACCAAGGGCGAGGATTTGCTGTCGTGGCGGATGAGGTAAGAAATCTCGCAGTAAGAACGTCAGATTCTACAAAACAAATAGCCTCGACGATTCAGGAACTTCGAACGGGCATCGAAACCACCGTCGGTCATATTGAAGAAAGCGTGACCGTGGTGAACAGCAACATGTCACAAACCCATGAAGCAGAACAACGCGTTCGCGAGATGCACCAAATGTCGCAGGATCTTATTCACATCATCGACGATGTTTCTGGTGCTTTGCATGAACAATCTAGCGCAAACCGCGAGCTTGCCAATCGTATCCAACATATCGCAGACATGGCATCAAATAACCACCGCTCCGCATCTGACGTGCAAGGGTCTGCGCGAGAGGTAAATGGACTCGTCCGTAAATTCAACCAATCTGTGAGTCGATTTAAGATTTCACAAACGATTTAAAACGAAACCTCACAACAAAATAGCCCCTTCATGGGGCTTTTTTGTTGTAAGCGAAGTTATGTCTCTTATGTGTCGCAGCATGGTGTTCATTACATAAAGGGTTGCGCGATACCATGTGTTTCGATTCAATATTGACTGATTCCTCTCATCGATGAGCCCCCTCAGGCAATACTCACGTTTATCTGACTTTAGACGTAACAGTATCGACAAAAAAAGCCCCATACGGGGCTTTTGGCATTTTCTCAACGGGCTAGCTACGACACTTTCTTCAACTTACTCTTGCTCGCTTTTAACCAACTTCCATCTTTAGCACGACGGTGGAAATTCGCGGGGAGACCTTCGTTTTCTTGCGTCCAAGGAGAGGCTCCTAACGCCTGTTTCATGTCCTCGTAACCTGCATCACTGCGTAAACGAATCGAACGGCGTGAAAACTCGGTATCACTCATCGGGTTATGGCCCGCAAGTGGTTCAAATGTGATGTGCACAATATCGATTTTAGGGCCGTCTTTTAAACTGGTAATGTCTGGCACCTGCTTACTGTCCACAACTTCTGGCGTGCGAGCAAGCAATTGGTCCAAGTTCTTCTGGGCAATTAAGGCTTCAATGTGCGCGCAGGTTCGGCTCGCGTACTGGATTTCTTTTTCTCGCCACAGCACTTCGCTCATGGTCTTAGGCAATTCACCCTTGGCGTTCCAAAGATCGACCATGAATATCAATAGATCATCGTCTTTCGCCAAATCCAAAATGCCATTTAAAGGGGTATTTGATACCACTCCGCCATCCCAGTAATGGTCTTCTCCAATTTGTGTTGCAGGAAAACCTGGCGGTAAAGAGCCACTGGCAACAGGGTGTGCGGCGGTGATCGTGTCGGATTCGCTGTCAAAGAAAACCAATTCGCCGTCCGTCACACGCGTTGCGCCAACCGTAAGCCGGACACCACTACTATTGCTATTGCTATTGCTATTGCTATTTTTATTTTCATTGATCAGATCAAAATCCACCAACTCATTGAGCGTGGAAAACAACGGTGTTGTGTCGTAGAAACTTGTGGCTGCCTCACCCGGCGCTGCTACCCAAGGGCTAATAGCACGTGGGACGAAAAAATCAGGCTGACCGAAAGTAAGTGCTTGAGAAACACTCACCATATTGAAGCTTGCAGCCATTGAAGGTAAAAGCAGCGCATCGGTGCCGGGTCGGGAAATTCGCTGCCAAAAGGCCTCCAGTTTCTCCAGACGTTGCTCTGGCGCATTGCCCGCTAACACCGCTGCATTCAACGCACCAATGGAAATGCCTGCAAACCAATCAGGTGTGTACCCGGCTTCCTCTAACGCTTTATATGCGCCGATATGATACGCACCCAACGCGCCCCCGCCTTGCAACACTAAACATACCTTTGGCTTCTTCTTTGTTCGAGACCTTGCCATATTTACACCCTCAATTGTCGATAGTCGGAATAGATAACCTTTCCTGTATAGGCCAAAAATTAAGGCATTACTGTTAATTTATTCGGTCACATCAAAACAAGCCAACACCTATCACATCTAAGGTTTAGACATTGCAAAATTCACGTCTCTCTTACATGTGATGCTGTTCTGCTGCATAGAAATGCCCTTCATCCTCAATCCATCTATTCATCGGTTAACGCCCGATAAGTAACGCTCCCTTCAACGCAGGTTCTTGAGAGTGTTTGCGTAAAGATCTTATTCTCGAAAAAATCATTGATAAAAATCTCAGCTAAAATCTTTGATTCACGATCAATGAAATGACAACACGCGAGAGTCATGGCTATGGAAAATATATTCGATCGAAAAGATGATTCCCTTTATTCGAATGCTTACTCCTTTCTTCGCTTACCCATGGTGCAAGATCCGACAAAAGTAAACGCGGATGTTGTAGTGCTGGGCATGCCCTACGACATGGCCACAACGGGGCGTTCTGGCGCGCGTTTAGGTCCTGATGCTGTCCGTCGTGCCTCCGTCAATTTGGCATGGGAGGGTCATCGGTATCCGTGGCCGTTTGATTTACGTGAACGCTGCAACATCGTCGATGCTGGCGACCTGATTTTTGCCTGTGGGGATAGCGAGGATTTTTGCAATACAGCAGCAAGCGCTGCCTCTAAAATATTGGCATCTGGCAAGACGTTACTTTCACTCGGCGGAGACCATTTCATTACTCTCCCACTGCTTCGAGCGCATCATGATAAACACGGAGTGATGGCGTTGATTCATTTCGATGCGCATACCGATACTTACAGCCAAGGCAGCAGATATGACCACGGCACCATGTTCTACCATGCCCCCAAAGAAGGGCTGATCGATGCAAACAAATCAGTCCAAATTGGTATTCGTACAGACTATGAAAAAGACGGTCACGGTTTCAACGTAATTTGTGCAGAAGCCGCCAATGATATGACCCCTGATGACATTGCCATCCACATCAAAGCGATCGTGGGAGACATGCCAGTTTATATCACGTTTGACATTGATTGCCTCGACCCAGCACATGCCCCAGGAACGGGTACACCGGTGGTGGGCGGCATTACGTCAGACAAAGCGCTGCGTATCTTGAGAGGGTTATTAGGCATTAACCTGGTGGGGATGGATGTGGTGGAAGTCAGCCCGCCGTTTGACAACTCAGAAATCACTGCGCTCGCAGGCGCAACGATTGCTACTGAACTGTTGCACCTTTGGGCCTCAAGCCAACACTGAGTTAATGAAAGAAACGTCGGTTAGCCCGCGTCTCGCTGCTCTTCCTGCATACCGATGATGGGATGTAAATCAATAAAATGCGTCACATCATGGCGGTACGATTTGAAGAACAAGTTCGGCGCATGCCCGCACCCCAAGTAGTAATTGACAGACATGGTGGGCTGAGCTTCTCTCATATGTTTAACAATGTCTTTTGTGAGCACATCAGAGTGCAATCCGTGCATGAGCATCAGCGGTTGCTTGAGCTTTCCGAATTGACGCCACAAGTTCATCGGCGGCGACGTCTCTGAATACGCATCCAATATTCTCGGATCGTAATGTGTTGTATATGCACCATTGTCTAACCGACGGACAGACGCGCCGATCATAGTTTGCCATTGCTCTGTAGTGTGAGACCCAAAAGGGTGATAAAGGGTTTGCAGATATTGGTAGATCTCGCTGTAACGCCTAAACGTCATGGGCGTTTTCACGTAGTTTACGATGCGTTTCAAGGCATCAGCAGGCACTTCGGGGCCCACATCATTCAATATCAAAGAGCTGATACGCGATTCGTGCGTCGGGTTTGAGGCAAGTAGCATACCGATGATGCCGCCCATGCTCGTGCCCACCCAGTGCGCTCGGTCACAGCAGTAAAAATCCATCAGCTTCACGGCCAAATCCACGTAATTCGCGTAGTTGTACTCTTTAGCAGGATCTTGCGCCCACTCAGAAAGGCCCCGTCCTAGCGTATCCGGCACCAATACGCGATAGCCTTTGGCTGCCAAGTCTTCGCCCAACGCCATGAAATCAATACCGTTGCGCGCCAAACCATGCCAACAGATAACGGTTTCCCCACCTTCGGGATTCCATGCTCTCACATGAATTTCACGGCCATTGATAACTGGATACTGCTCTAGCATTTGAGACATAGACTGGTTCCCTCCGGGTGAGTCTTAAATTATTTGACCGTATTCACGTTTTCTCAACTTTCTGAGGCAAAAAAATTCCTAAAAATGCGCTCCAATTGCGTCCCCAACGGTAAACAAACCGCTGTAGGCCTTGATTTTCCTCATCTTTGTCTCAACTAAATTATCATTAATAAGATATTTTAGTCTGACGAAAATAAGCGGTGATGGTAGTATTCCCCCACCCCAATCTGCCTTAAAACACCTTATTCATGGAAAAAGTGTTAATCAGTGCTTGTCTGCTTGGACAAAATGTTCGCTATGACGGAAACAACCTCGGTTTAGATTCTCTTTCATTTCAACGATTGTCCGAACTGGTCGAATTCGTTGCCATTTGCCCAGAAGTGTCCGGCGGACTCCCAACGCCCCGAACACCCGCAGAAATCATTCAGGGCGTTGGATTGGATGTTATTGAACAGCGCATCCAGGTCATCACTCAGACTGGCGAAGATGTTACCGATGCATTTATCCTTGGTGCACAGAACGCACTGGATTTGTGCAAAAGAAACAACATTCGCGCTGCAGTGTTAACGGATTCAAGCCCTTCTTGCGGTAGCAGTAAAATTTACAACGGTGAATTTGATGGTAAGAAAGTCGCAGGACACGGTGTAACAACAGCATTGCTAAGGCAACACGGCATTGCTGTATTTAGTCAATTCGAGTTAGAAAACATCATCGAATTCGTGAATAGCTAGCTTGTTACATCACATAGCTAGTGCCAAAAGCATTAGCTACTCCCATTCAAAAAGCCCGACAGTCTGTACCATTTTTGAATCAAAACCCTTCACCTTTATGTTCAGAATCTGCTTATTTCAGAAAGTCGCCTTTCTGGGACGACACATTTCGCTCAGATAGGTTAGAAACTATATGCATATTGAAACGGTTATTTAGAGGCAATATAGGCAAAGCGCCTCACGTTTCACGACTTGGCTGACCCTAAATGCTTTCTATTTGCAGTAAGTCACGCCATCATTAGGCGACGATTAAAATCTCGCGTTTGTACCTTCCATTCATGGTTATGCTACAAACACGAGAACATAAAGAAACTTGGCAAGGGTTTTGCCTTTGTTTGTAACCGTACGTTAAACAGTAACGTTGCCATGTTTCTTATGAAATCGAAGGACAATCAAACAGCCCGTCAGCGTAAGGGAAGAGAGCGCAATGAAAGCGCTTTCAGATGAAAATAGCGTGAATCCCAGGGTTGTTTAGACTAAAGATGAAGGAAAACACATTGATCACCATTAAAGAAGTTGCGGAGCTCGCGAAAGTCTCCCAATCGACGGTATCTCGTGCCTTAAATGGTCACGAAACCGTGAAGGAGAAAAACCGCATTAAGGTGTTTGATGCCATCGAAAAGCTTGGTTATCAACCCAATGCATTTGCGCAGGCACTTGCTTCGAATCGCTCTCACAGTATCGGTATGCTGGTTGGTACGTTTGATGGTCCTTACTTTGGTCCTTTGATGCACTATGTCGAAAAGGTCGTACGTCAACAGAACTACCACCTCATTATCACCAGTGGTCACGAGCAGTACCAAGAAGAGCAAGAGTCCATCCGCTTCTTAAACGCGAAGAAAATCGATGGCCTCGTACTGACCTCAGACATGCTCAGCGATGGCGATATCCTTGATATCATTGAAATTACGCCAGCCACCATGCTGATGAACCGCTATATTCCCGAAATCGCAGACCAATGTATTTGCATCGATAACGAACTTGGCGGCTTCCTCGCCACAGAGCATTTGCTGCTGAATGGTCACCGCCGCATTGGTTGTGTCACTGGCCAGTTAAGCAAAATTGATAGCCGGGAACGTTTGCAAGGCTACCGAAATGCATTGAAAGAATACGGCGTGGAATACGATCCGAATTTGGTCGTAGAAGGCCGTTTTGACCACGGTGGCAATGACACCGCTGTACGTCGATTACTCGACCGAGACAAAAGCATGACGGCAATATTCTGTTTGAACGACAGTATCGCGCTTGCCGCTTATGGCGTTTGTCATGAATTTGGTTACCGCGTGGGTGAAGACATGTCAATTGTGGGTTTCGATAACCACACATACAGCCAATACATGACACCAAGCCTGTCTACCGTTAACTTCCCAATCAAAGAAATGGCGAAAGAAGCGGCAAAAGGTGTGCTTAATATTTTGAATGGCAAGAAAAGCACGGGGGTTGAGAACCGTCTTTCACCAAACCTGATTGAGCGAAAATCAGTGAAAAATATTGCAAGCGTTGGTCAAATTGTGAAAAAAGCGAGCTTCACCGAATAACGCCTCACACGCTTAATGGACACAAAAAAACAGCCGCTATTTAGCGGCTGTTTTTATTTGCGGATTTTGTATCAGCGGAAATTAATCTGGTTGATACAGCATGCTTTCAGGCACATTCACCACAATGCGATCGAACTCGCCAGTGCGGTCGAAGATTTGCTTACTGATCGATGCAGACAACATGTTGCCTTGAATGATGATCACATCGCCTGTCGACAGCACAAGCTCAATGCTTATTTCTTCTGCATCAGACATGCGATATACAAAAGGTACCTGACAGTAGGTAAATGCAAGTTCACCTTTGTTAAGTTCAAGGTCAACAAGGTTGCTATCAAGCCCAACATACGTAAAGCCAACAGGCCCTTCACTGAACTCGTTTTTCAGTAGCAATGTCGGTGCAATTTCAATCGCGCCACCGCTCACCATAATACCCAGCTCACCGAAACGCGTCAGAATTTCTTCCTTCACCTGACCTGTCATGCCTGGCTGCTGTGCGCCTGCATTTTTTGGCGTGTGTGAATAAGGGTCAACAGGGAATGCACCATACTCTTGCGGGGCTTTGTTAAAGCCAATGCCATCACGCACACGGTAGTAGTAAGCCGCCAGTTTCCTCGTATCTTGGCTGTGTGGATTTTCTTGCAAGCTCGTGAAGTACACTTCTTGAACAGCCAGCAAAAGCTTCGACACCATGTGCCAATAGATACAACCTAACCCTTCATAACCAAACATGGTTCCTGAACGGCCCGTAAACTCACGGTGGTTAAATACCTCTTCATAGATATCCAACACGTTGTTGAACAAAGCGTCAGTGATGTGAGGATAATCTGGACGTACGGTTTCAATCGCACGCTTCAACACACCGTCGTTTTCAAAACTTGCATTGAAGTGAAAATGGCTACGGTTATCAACATTGATTAAGCGCGTGTCACCCACTGTGTACATTTCAGACAACAATGGATTCCCTTGAACCTTCTCTGCAGGGATCAAGTTTTTATCCATGAAGGTGCTCAGTTCACGATCTGGATAGAGCATGAACGATTTCTGATCCGCGCGGTACATTTCGCTCTTGAACAGGCTATCGAGCAATGAAACAGCTTGTGAACTGCTTAGTGCACCCGAGCTCAGCGCCGCTACCTGCCCTTCTAGCATCGGATAGAGGTCAAGTGATGCCAGACTCTCAGAAGAGTACTGAACGACGTTGTACGCATTGTACAGGCCGTCTTCACGCTCATTGTTCAATGCACTGCGATCTAGAAGACGCATGCTTGAATCTAACAGCGCGTTAATGTCTGATTTGCTGACGGTCGTTTTTCCAGAGAAGCCGTTGTCACGGTAAACCAGACGACGGTAACGACATGCCGCTTCAACCAAGTCATTCAGCAAGACACGCTTAGTTTGACGTGTGACCGTCTTGTTTTTCACTTCCGTCGACGCTTTGTGCAGGATATCTGCCGTATCAGAAAGCCATTGTGCCACTTCCGTTGATAGACGAATGGTATCCGGAGCATTGGCGAATAGCCCTTGCAAGAACTCAACGTAACGACGCATATAACACAACGTCACTACAGACAACCCGTTACCAACAATGGCGTTGTTCGCATCATTCCACTCAGGACGTTGGGTGTTCAACCAAATACCACCATCGACAACCCAGTTGCTCAATTTCGCAAGCAACGGCACAAGCAGCTTCTCTGACAAGTTAACCAGATACACTTCTTTGTCTGAATCCAACATCAAACGGCCGTCACTGCCCAATTGCTCGCTCAGCAATACCGTTCTGTCGTGAAGGGCTTGATCAAACGTCACCGTGTCTTTTGGTGTGTTGAACAGGGTGTTCGCATCACCAATGCGGTACGGGACATTGGCGTAGCTAAAGATTTCGCGGGTCAGATCTTCTGACAATTGCTCAGGGTCGAAACGCTTTGACCATTCAAGGAACTTGAGTAAATAAATGATCTGATGATCGCCCCAGTAACCGATGTTGCTCCACGGGTCATCCGCTTCAAGTACTTCCCAGTCCACACCGTCTTTCGTGATGCGGTAAGGGTTATAGCCGTCTAAGGTCGAGGCATTCACAAACTTGGTGATGAACGCGCGAATGTAGCCCGGGTAGCTCAATGCCAACGCTTCCCAGTTTTGGAATATGTCGCGCCAGTTACCTTGGTAAGACAGTAAAGGCTGGTCTTGCTTGTCCTTCACTTTGATTTCGTAATGGTTCCACGGACGGCTAGGGTCACCATGACGACGACCAAAAGTCAGCGGCAAATACTCAAGACACAAACGCACCAACTGAATATCGTCAGATTGCTCCGCGCGTTTCACTAACTCTGCATGAGTAAATTGCTCAGGCAGTGCATCGTAGAAAGATTGGTTACGCAGCACGACTTTGCCGTTGGTTGCACGAGCAGTTCGAAGCACGTCATCACGGCGCAACGCATAACCGTTCTCAAACACACCACCGCGCATGCTGTTAAACAACACGTTGGCGTAATGGTGGTTACTGGTGGTTTCACTTGCAGAGTACTGCCAGCCGTCTACTGCGCCGATCAGCGCGACCAATTCTTTACGGTTGGCTTGAATGTCATCTTCGATCAGATCAAGCAGAATACGACCGCGTGCGAGTTTCGATCTCAGCACGGCCACATCCGTGTGGTTCTTATCGCTGTCTAACACGAACAACCAATCGTTGCTGCTGTTCGCATCGAGCGTGATGGTTTTGTGGATCATGTAAGCGCCACGTACGCCACG
Source organism: Enterovibrio norvegicus DSM 15893 (assembly GCF_900115495.1). Classification (GTDB taxonomy): domain Bacteria; phylum Pseudomonadota; class Gammaproteobacteria; order Enterobacterales; family Vibrionaceae; genus Enterovibrio; species Enterovibrio norvegicus. Next base: position 66,935 of record NZ_FOWR01000003.1, read on the forward strand.
CGTGAGCGTTTCTGGCTCTAACGCAAGGCCGCGACGGAATGCAGGAAGTTGTTGGCTGCTCAAAAGCAAGGTGGATTGGTCTGAATCCACACAGAAAACGGTGTTCGCTTGCAGTGATTCTGCAGGGTCTGCACGGTCGCTCAACTTGGCGTACATGGTGTATAGCGCCAATGCGGTTTCACCCACTCGCTCATTCCATTTGTACGCGTCTACCAAGGCACTGCGGGTTTGCAATGCGGCCATTGGCGCGTCACAAGGCAGGATGTTTTGAAGGCCATCAAGCACCTCAACACTGCGTGACTCGCCCGTGAGGTTAGCGATTTCACAGCGGCGTACAAAGCCGAAAGTGTTGCCGGTTTCCCAGCTGTATTGGAAGGAAAGCCCCAAGGTATGGTTAACTTCCTCAAACACCAATTTGTCGCCGGTAATGTTTTTGTAAAGATGGCGATTCAGGTCAAAACGGCCATCTTGTTGGACGTTGAACGGTTCCCATGTCACACGTGTTCCTTGGTGATCGACACGGATAAAGGTTCTCGGCCCAGTGTTGTCTGCGCTCTCGTGGATCATATCCACAGAACGGTAAGGAAACAGAGCATTCTCTGGTTTACTCCGTCCTGCTGACAAGCTACCTGTGGAAGAAACGAACAACCAATGATCATTCGCCGATACGATGCTCATAAAAAAAGGCTGCATGTGATCAACATTTTCAATGCGATAAAAACGATCGCCCTGAAAATCTACAAATTGCCCGCTAACAGGAGCGTTAGCCATTTGAACATTCTGTTCCATTTTTCTCGGTTCCTAAAAAGAAAGCGCTTTCTTTAACGCTAAAAAATTTAGAGGTGATGACACCTTGCAAAATGACCAGCCTGCACTTCCGTGGCCTCTGGCATTTCTTGTGTACACACCTCTGTTGCGACTGGACAACGCGACGCGTAAGGGCACCCTACGCTGCTCGGTTTCCATAGCGGTATATCACCCTTTTTGACAGAGAGTTCGCGCTTTCCTCGACGACCCACTTCCGGCACTGCTGATAGCAGAAGCTTAGAATACGGGTGCTGCGGGTTTTGCGTAACACTGTCGCTATGACCCCATTCAACCATATGACCGACATACATTACTGCGGTCTTCTCAGCAAAATAGCGAGCGGTAGCGATGTCATGGGTGATATACATGAAGGCGATCCCATGTTTGTCTTTCAGATCGGCCATCAGGTTTAAAATGCCAAGACGTACGGAGACATCCAGCATTGAAATCGGTTCATCCGCCAAAATAACTTCAGGGTCGACAGCAATGGCGCGTGCAATCGCAACACGCTGACGCTGGCCGCCACTTAATTCATGCGGATACTTCTGAGCCGTTTCAACCGCGGGCGATAAACCCACCAGCTCGAGCAATTCATACACCTTTTGCGACACATCACGCTTGGTCGCACGTTTGTGGATCAGCAATGGCCTGGCCACATGGTGATGAATGGTATGCACGGGGTTCAGCGACCCAAACGGGTCTTGGAAAATCATCTGAACTTGGCGTGCATATTCAAGCGCCCCATTTTCGGATACATAATCCGCCAACGGTTTTCCCTTGAACGAAATCTTGCCTGCTGTTTCTTTATAAATGCGCGTCAAAATGCGCGCACCGGTGCTTTTTCCTGACCCTGACTCACCCACGATGGCGAGGGCTTCCCCTTTGTTTAAATCAAAGGAAACATCATTCACAGCGCGCATCACATTCCCTTTTGAGGAATGACCAATAGCGAAATCCATCACCAGATTTTTAATCGAAAGAATCGTTTCTTTCTTGTTCATCGCTGCGCTATCGTCCATCGCTGTTCTTCTCGTCGCTTATGTTAAATGACAGGAAACGTGATGCTGAGGCCCAATGGCTTTCAGCGACGGTTCATTCTGGGTGCATGGTTCGAAGCATTTGGTACAACGCTCCTGAAAGTTACATCCCTGCGGCATGTTCAACAGGTTCACAGGGTTACCCGGGATCCCATACAAGCGCTCTTTTGGCCCATGAATGGTCGGGAACGAAGAAAGCAGCCCCTGCGTATACGGATGCTGAGGTGAATCGAACACGGTTTCCGCATCGCCAATTTCAATGATGTTGCCGGCGTACATCACACCGATGCGATCAGCAATCTCGCCCATCAAACTCAAATCATGGCTGATGAACAAAATCGAGAAGCCAAACTTGGCTTTCAGCTCATACAGCTCGTTCAAAATCTCGCGTTCTACCACCACATCAAGCGCCGTGGTTGGCTCATCCATGATGATCAGTTTCGGCTCAAGCGCGAGCGCTATGGCAATCACAACACGTTGACGCATACCACCACTTAACTGGTGCGGAAACGCGGTCAAACGGTCAGGGTGAATACCCACAATCTGCAAAAGCTCAGCCCCTTTTTCGAGCGCTTCTTTCAGTGACACCTTTTTGTGCGCTTGAATCACGTCAGTGATCTGCTCACCGATCGTAATAACAGGGTTGAGCGAGTTCATGGCACTTTGAAACACGACAGACGCTTCGTTCCAACGGAATGCGCGCAATGCCTTGTCGTTCATTTTCAGAATGTCTTGACCCTTGTAGAGGATCTCCCCTTCTGAAATCAGTGCCGGTGCTTTGTGAAGACGCGAAATTGCAAACGCGAGTGTGCTCTTTCCACAACCGGATTCACCTGCAAGGCCGAGGGTTTCCCCTTCCGCTATGCTCACGCTAACGTTATTCACCGCACGGGCAATGCCGTTTGGCGAAACGTAGTCCACACAAAGGTTATTAATCTCAAGCAAAGGCGGCTTGGCGTTTGATGCCATTTCGATGATGTCTGACATCACAAGCCCCTCTTCTTATCGACTTCTTTCTTCAGCTTGTTCCAGAGCTTAATGTGCGGCCCTGTTTTCAGCTTCGGATTACTGACTTGGTCTATCGACATGTTAATCATGGCGAATGCCCCGCCCGTGATGGCCAATGCCATGGCTGGCACTAACATTTCCCACCACGCGCCTGTGTAGAGTGCCGACGACGTTTGAGCCCAATACAACATGGAACCCCAACTGACTTCTGTCGCGTCACCCAGTCCTAAAAAGCCCAACCCTGCCTCTGAGCCCATTGCATAAATGACAGTACCCAAGAAACCGCCAAATACGATGGAAACAAGGTTGGGCAAAATCTCGACCAAAATAATGCGTATTTTCGATTCGCCCATCACTTCCGCAGAAAGGATGAATTCCTTGTTACGGATTGCCATGGTTTGTGCGCGAATAACCCTTGCTCCCCAAGGCCAGGACGTAATGCCTAGCAATATCGTGATGACGACTGACCCCACTTGCCCAAGAAAGGCGGCCAGAACAATCAACAACGGGAGTTGAGGGAATACCAAAAACACATTGGTCATAAAATTGAGTCGTTCATCAATGCGCCCACCGAAGTAGCCCGCAGACACACCCACAAGCACGGCGATGGTCATGGCGATAAGGCCAGCAGCAATTGAGACAGACAGTGTTTTTCTTGCACCGACCAACACTTGGCTAAACACATCTCGCCCACTGCGCGTGGTGCCCATAATGTGTTCAGCACTTGGCGGCTGGTGTGGACGCGCCACACGCTTTTCCGCTTTGTACGGTGCAATAGCAGAAGCAAACAGCGCGCCTGAGAAAACAATCGCCAGCAACAAGCCGCCGATAATGGCCGGCGGATTGCCGTAGAAAAAGGCATAGATAGCACCAAGCATGCGCTTGAACTTTTTCATCCCCGACACAGGTTTCTGTGCCTGCATACCCGGCCCCTGCGAAGGATTCGGCGTGTTTAAATCTTGGGTATCTGTGGCGACTTTATCCATGCTGATCCCCTTAATTTGAAATGCGTGGGTCAAGCCAAACATACAAGATGTCGGCGATGAAATTCGCGGTCAGCACCGCCGTAACCAGAATCAGGAGAATCGCCTGAATCAACGGATAATCACGCGCAACAATGCCTTTTAGCAGCACATTGCCAAGCCCTTGGTAGTTGAACACCACTTCGGTCATTATCGATCCCGCGAACGAAAAACCGATGGCCATCGCAATGGCTGTGGCAACAGGCAAAATCGCATTACGACCTGCATAGCGACTCATCACACGCACGCTGCTCAACCCTTTGGCTTCTGCCATCGTGACGTAATCCTCACCGAGCACATTGATCATGGCGTTACGCATGTTAAATACCCATGTCGCAATACCCACTATCACCATTGAGCCCACAGGCAATATCGCGTGTTTCAACACGCTGCCGATGAATTCAAGCGTAAACCCCGGATCCAATGACGGGTCGTAGGTATACGCCAGCGGTAACCATTCCAGTTGCAGCGCGAAAAAGTAAAACAAAAATAGCGCAGTCACCACGTACGGAAAGTTACTGATAAACGCCAGTAGCGGTGGCGCGATTTGACCAAATAAGCTCGTACGACGGTACGATGCATACGCGCCAATACTCACACCAATGGTCAATGCAACAATCAGCGAACCCAACGCGAGAAACAAAGTCCACGGCAACGCATTTGAAATCACTTCCGACACACTCACGGGGAACATCAATACGGATGGACCTAAATCCAAGGTGAACACGCTTTTGATGTACGCCAAGTACTGCATGAAGATGTTGCCATCAAGGAAGCCGTACATTTCACGCACAGCATCCATTTGAGCTGGATCCATTCGGCCTTGTGCAGCAGCAAACAACGCTTCAACCGGATCGCCAGGCATTAAACGCGGCAACATAAAGTTGAACGTAATAGCAATGAAGAAGGCGGTGAAATAAAACATGAACCGCCGAAATAAAAATGACATCGCTTTGCTCCTCACTGGTGCGCGTTTAAAAGCGCACCTAGGTACCTATCCAGAATACGTCTGCTGTTCGTGCTATTTCAGGTGCAGATTATTCAAGATGATCACGCGCTTACCACCGTCGTACCACACCGGTTGAATGTACGGGTCTTGCTCCGTTGGCCAACCTTCAATGCGTTTGGTGCTGTACTGGAACCACGTTGGGTTTGAGAACAAAGGAATAAACGGCAAATTCTCAGCCGTGAATGCTTGCAACTTATCGAGAATCTCTTTCTGCTCAGCCTCATCACCAGCCTGACCAAATGCTTTGATCAAAGCATCAATCTCTGGAGAGTTCACACCGTGACCTGCATGCCAGCTTGTGCCGATTCGCGCTGTATCAAAGTACTCTTGATAAGTCAGAATTGGGTTTGTCGCCACCAGCGACCAGTTGATCGCCATTTTGTAATTGCTCTGCTTCAACGATTTGTCATACACCGACCAATCAACCGTTTTCACTTTCGCTTTCACGCCCACTTCTTCGTAGTACTCACCGACCATCTGAACCACTTGGATCCAATCCGTCCAGCCGTTAACCACCTGAATATTGAATTCAAACGGGTCGCCATTTGGCAGGTCACGGAAACCATCGCCGTCTTGATCTTTCAAACCCGCAGCGTCTAACAGTTCATTGGCTTTATCTTGATTAAACTCGGTGAGGTAACCGTATTTCGCAGACACATCGTCGCTGATGTGATTGGCGTACAAATCACCAATGCCGCCCGGATTAAAGTTCGCGGTTGGGTAGCCGTAGGCTGCAATATCAACAATGGCTTCGCGATCAAGCGCCATTGACAGGGCTTGGCGCACCTGCAAATTGTCAAACGGTGCTTCTTTGGTGTTCATGTAAAGGTGAATAGCATCGTTCGCTGGGTACCAATAAAAGTGGTTGTCTTTATCACGCTTAACAAACGTGGATTCCACATCCGCAATGAAGTTTGAACCCCAATCAATTTCACCTTTGATCAGTGCAGGTTGAATCTGAGAGTTATCGTTGTACGAACGGAAGTTCACACAATCCAAATGCGGTTTGCCTTCGAGGTAGTAATTCGGGTTACGACACAGTTCCATCTGCTGAGGCTTGAGGAATTTTACCGTCGTCATTGGGCCGCTGCCCACAGGGTTTGGATTGGTAAAGGTGGTAGCGTTTTCCACCGTCGACCACACATGCTTCGGCAAGATGTGGTAAGCCTCTAAGTTCCAAATGAAGGTGGAATCAGGTTTGTTTAGCGTAAAGACAACGGCGTTGTCCTCAGTCGCTTCGACAGACTTGATCACACCACCCGACCAAATGCCTTTCAAATCAAATGCAGGATTGGTTTTGGTCAGTTCAAAGCTAAACACCACATCTTCAGCCGTTAACGGTTGGCCGTCAGACCATGTCATGCCATCACGCATTTTCACAGTCAATGTGCTGAGGTCGTCTGAATATTCTGCAGATTCAGCAAGGCGATAATGTGTTTCGCCGGTCATGTTGTTAAACACAACCAACGGTTCGAAAATCACACCGTTGACGAGATCTTTGGTGGTATACGGATTGAAGTTCTCAACAAATCCAGTGTTGATAACAGGGACGGTTAATGTGCCACCTTGTTTTACGTCTGCAGCTTGTACGCCAGACACGATGAAGGCACTAAAAATGCACGATGCCAGAATGGTTTTGTTTAGCATGTAATCGTCCTTAATTTTCCATTAGTCAGAGAGACGCGACCCGATTCTTTTCGGCTTCGCCCCACACTTCTTATCGCTCTCTCACCGCTTCTCGTCGAAATACCACGTTCATCGCCAACGTTTGAAACAGAAAAACACACTAAAGAAAGCGCTTTCTTTTGATTGATGTTAGGTAAATGTACTAGGCGGCAACAACCGAATATTCACGTTTATGTAACATTGATCACAACTATTTCTTGCCATTCATCATGCATTATTACTTATGAGACACATATGCATACTGAAGTGTAGTGCAGGAAAAAGAAATTGCGTTTTATTTGTTATTTATCATAAAGATAGAAATAACGCCTACATTGTCAGGTTTCTCGGCGTTCACTGTCTAGATACTCGCAAACCGTTAACCATGACGACGCTAGATGAATGAATTCAAGCCTTATTAGGCCTAGTTCATGTATTCACACTAACCTGCCTCATTTTTGATTCATTCGTAAAATGAGATCAAACGATCGCCCTGTTTCACTGGCCAACATTGAGGCAAATAGCGCCAATTATTGGGGATTTCCCGTGATTCAGGCAGCGTTGTTACATTGCGTTGCAAACGAGTTGGGGTTGATTGCGTAACAAGATGTCGAATAGGGTTAATAAACTGAGTGTGATAGGTAAAAGAACGCAACAACACCTCACCTTCTATTGAACAAATCGCATTCAGATACATGAAAAAAGTATATTCAAACGGGTTTATTTGGCATTTGTTCACAGAACCTTGCGTTTAAAGCTGGAAAAACCAAAGCAGGGATTGATAAAATCGCTCGCATTATCACAGCAAGTAAAGAGAGTGACCCCCCATGGGACGCAGTTTCGAAGTTCGCAAAAATTCAATGGCGAAAACCCAAGGCGCCAAAGTTAAGCTGTACTCAAAGTACGGTAAAGAAATCTACGTTATCGCGAAGAACGGCGGCGGTGACCCAGACACCAACCTGTCTCTGAAACGCATGATCGAAAAAGCGAAGAAAGATCAGGTGCCAGCGCACGTGATTGAGAAAGCGATCGAGAAAGCAGCCGGTGGTGGTGGTGAGAACTATGAAGTAGCACGCTACGAAGGTTTTGGCCCAGGTAACTGTTCAGTGATCGTTGACTGCCTAACAGACAACAACAACCGTACCTACATGGAAGTGCGCCAATGCTTCGTGAAAACCCACGCTAAGATTGGCGGCCCAGGTACTGTTGCTCATATGTTTGATCACCAAGCTGTGTTCCAATTTGCTGGTGACGACGAAGAAGCAGTACTTGAAGCACTAATGATGGCTGATGTCGATGTGACTGACATCGAGTGTGAAGACGGCGTGATCACCGTGTTTGCCCCTCACACTGAGTTCTTCAAAGTGAAAAACGCACTGGCCGAATCTATGCCAGAAGTGACACTAGACGTTGAAGAAATCACCTTCGTTCCACAAACCATGACTGCGGTAACTGGCGACGACATTGCAACGTTCGACAAGTTTATCGACATGCTGAACGATTGTGACGACGTACAAAACGTTTACCACAACGCTGAAATCGAAGATTAATCTTCCTTCTGCGTTTGGAAATGCCCGGCTCAGCCGGGCATTTTCCGTTTATATCCTTACCAACAGGATTCCATTATGGAACAGCAAGAATTCGAAACACTGGTAAAAGCCCTGAGTGAAAAAACCAGCTTGCCAGAAGCACTCGAGGTGCTTAAAGCGTGTGAAGACGAAGAAGTCGCTGCTGCAGCAAGTGCTATGACGGGTCAATTTGCATTGGCAGAAGTAGAAGGTGAAAACCGTGTTTACCATGTATTCACTGAGCAAAACGATAGCGGTGAAGAAGAAGAGTTCGTCGAGCACGTGATGAACGTGGGCGAAGATGTCATGGTATTCGTTGCATGGTTCTTCTATACCCAATTCGAAATCACAGATCGCGACACATACGCCGCTGCAGGTCGTGTGTTCAAGAAGCCAAAGCGTCGTTAATTCTCGCTGACCGTTTCATTTAGATCTGTTCATTATTCTTAAGCCAGAGCCACCGCTCTGGCTTTTTCTTTTGCGCGTTTTCCTTCCTCGCTTACATGCATTTTTCTAGTCAAATCCCACTACTGTCAAAACGTGCACGTTTATTTCTTCTATTTGCGATTGAGCTAAAACCCATCGCGTGCTTGTCCAACTATCTGGGCGGTATATTCGAGTCATACACCAATGATGACGATAACCCCCACAGGATGGGGGAAGGAATAAGAGGGATTTATGTATTTAGGCATATCTTGCACCGGACATGATAATTCCATCGCGCTAGTGAATAGCGATGGCAAGGTTCTCTATGCACAAGCGGTCGAACGGGAAACACAGACAAAACACGGTTTCAGCGTATGCCCAGATCAACCTTATAAGCTGGCAAAATTGATCAAGCAATATGCGCCAAATGCCACGCATCTGACTATCTGCAAATCGTGGCCTGAAGATACGCCGCAAAAAATGGGAAGCGAGATTAATAACATCGCCATGGCCGATTACGACGGCATAGTGAGAGAAGTTGCAGGCATTTTTAAAGGCGTGCAGACACACAACATGAATGATGTTTTCCTACCAAACATTCAAATGGGCGGTGGCGGAGCAAAACGCGCCGCGATGGCGCTAAACCTCACCACAGACACACGTCAATTTGATCACCACTCCAGCCACGCCGCCTTTGCCTGCTACTCGAGTCCTTTTGATGAAGCCGCATGTCTTGTCATGGACGGTTATGGGGAAGATTCTGCACAATCCATCTTTGTCTACAAAGACAACAAACTTGAAAAACTCCCCAAGCCTGCCTACCTCGGCGAGCTAAACCAATTATCGGCAAGCCTTGGTGTCTACTATGGTGTCACCGTGTGTCGTCTCTGTGGGTTTGCAATGGACTCAGGGGAAGAATGGAAGGTAATGGGCTTAGCGCCATACGGAGAGCTCAATGAGCCCGTACTTGCGCTTCTTCGGAAACACATTGCAGTGAAAGATGGCTACCTCACCCTGCCTGAAGGTTCAACAGCGGCGCTTGCAGCACTTCGTCCTCACACTCGCCCGTACGGGCAATTCCCGAAAGAAGCGGCAGATCTGGCCTACACCGCTCAATACCATTTCAACGAACTGATGGCGGAAATCCTCACCCATGTCCACGCCGTAACAGGCATGGACAATATCGTCATCACTGGAGGATGCGCCCTAAACTCATCGTTCAACGGTCGCGTTATCGAAAACACCCCATTCAGTGATCTGTTTGTACCTTGTGCTCCAGGGGATGATGGCAACTCTGTGGGCGCTGCCTTGCTCGCCGTAAAACAAGACTTCCCGGATAAAGTGATTCAAAACCGTCTTCAAACGCCGTATTTAGGCGACGAAATTTTGGAAGAGGAAGTCGAAAACTTCATCGAAAAAAGTGGCTTTGGCAATGTCCACAAACACGATTGGCAGGATCTTTATCAAAACGTCGCGCACATGATGGCAGAAGGAAAAGTCGTCGCATGGGTGCAAGGTCGTGCAGAATTTGGCCCCCGCGCATTAGGTCATCGTTCTATCCTTGCAGATTCACGCTCGATCGAAATGAAAACCAAAATTAACGCTGCGGTGAAGTTTCGTGAACCTTTCCGCCCTTTCGCACCGATGATCCTAGCAGACAAAGGGGATGAATATTTCGAAAACTACCATGACACGCCTTATATGGAGAAGGTCGCAACCTTCAAACCCCTCATTCGCGAAGCCGTTTCAGCGGTATGCCATGCCGACAACACAGGGCGTTTACAATCCGTCACCAAAGAACGTAATGCGCACGTTTATCACCTGATTGAAGCGTTTGAAAGAATCACGGGGGTGCCCGTGATCATCAACACCAGCTTGAACGTGATGGGGAAACCTATCGTGTCGAGCTTAAACGACGCGGTAATGACCTTCCTCACGACGGATATCGAAGTACTGGTGATGGGGCAATATGTCTTTACCAAGGGGCAGGCAATCCGCTAGTACCTCATGCATTACATTCCCGCGCAAACAAAACAGGCTAGGTTTCCACCTAGCCTGTTTTTATCTGTGATTCACGCAAAAGCGAAAACCTTGCTTGCAGTTATGCACCGATAACGGATTCAACGGCTTTGATGACCTCGAGCGATTTTTGGTCATTGAGCCCTTCTGGATGAGGTGATGCAAATCGACGTGCGTCATTATCAAAGTACTTTCCAGACGCATCTGCAAACTCTTCGCTTAACGCAGCACGCACCAAAATATCCACACCAATGCTCAAATCGTTGCCCGCCACGCCAAAGCCTTCTTTCACCATTTTACTGGCAAGCATTGAGCCCGGGTTAACCGCGACAATCATGGGGCCGTTATCACCCCATTGCTTCGCAAGTGCGCGTGTCCACATTGTTATAGCCAGTTTACTTTGCGCATAGGCTTCAAATTCATCGTTCAGTTTTACTTTACCGACAATGGCATCAAGGTTGACGGGCGCTTGTGCAGCAGAAGACAAGTTCACAATACGGCTGCTTGCTTCCATGATCGGCAATAACGCTTGCGTCAGCAGGTAAGGGGAAATGGTATTCACAACAAAGCGCGCGTCCATATCGTCTTTAGTGATCGGATCCGCCATGCGGAATACACCCGCGTTGTTAAGCAATACATCAATCTTGCTGAAGCGGCTCTTCACTGCATTCGCCATTTCTGCCACATCATTTAGATTGGTAAGGTCAGCAACAAAGCTATCAACGTTCCCACTGTTACTAATGGCTGATAGCGTTTTTTCCACGTCATTCAGTTTGGCAGCATTACGGCCATGAATAAGCAAATTGTGCCCCTGTGCAGCCAGCGTTTTCGCTGTTTCCAAGCCAATTCCGTCAGTCGCACCTGTAATGAGAATGTTCTTCGTCATGTTTTTCTTCCCTTAATTTAAGCTTGAGAGGCAACGTCCAAAAGAACGTCGTTAGCCACACGGTTCAATGTAAACCCTTAACGGCAACACAAGCGTAACCATTTGCATCATCCACGTTTATGCGATACATAATATTAAATATTTATAAATTGATAATCCCCCTAATAAAAGATTCACTTTATAGAATTCATTGATAATCATCATACAAAATCGTCGCGATGGAACCGCAGAGCATGAACATTGATCATTTAAAACTTTTCGTACGCTTGGCATCCACAAACAACATCAGTGTCGCTGGGCGTGAGTTAGCGCTTTCCCCTGCCGTTTCCAGTGCCTACATCAGTAAACTTGAAGCTTGCTTGGGTGTTCGTTTGGTGCATAGAACCACGCGAAAAGTCTCACTGACAGAAGAAGGCGATGCCTTCCTTCCTTATGCAGAAGATGTGTTAGCCAGCGTTGAAGCGGCCTATTCGTCTGTTGGCGTTGGAGCCAATGCGCCGCGTGGCATTTTAAGGGTTACCGCGCCGGCCTCGTTCGGACGCATGCACTTGATGCCCGCGTTAAAGGGCTTTCTTACTGAATACCCCGATGTGAAATTGGACTTCCGCTTTTCTGATTCCATCGTCGATTTGATCGAAGGGGGTTTTGATATCGCTATCCGAAATGCAGAACTGAAAGACTCTTCGTTAATCGCAAGAAAACTGGCGACCGACCGTCGTGTTATCTGCGCCTCTCCCGCGTACTTAGAAAAATACGGCAAACCTACATCGCCAAAAGAATTGAAAGATCACCTTTGCATTCACCTCTCTCAATTGGACCTATGGATATTTGATGGGCCAGATGGAAGAGAGAGTGTTAAAACACAGAGCGTTCTGAGAACCGACAGCGGTGATGTGGTGCGCGATGCCTGCATTGATGGCATTGGCATTGCGATTAACTCCACATGGAGTGTATTTGAACACCTCCAGAAAGGAGAGTTGGTAGAAATCCTCAGTGATTACTCGCTGGTATCTGACACGGCTATTTGGGCGCTGTACCCAAGCTCACGCCAGCTCGCACCCAAGGTACGTGCTTTCATTGATTACTACGCGGCCCGTTTTGCAGACACTCCCTGCTGGGCCGTGGAGCACTCAAACAAAACGCGCTAAACAACGCAAATAACACCTGATGCTCTCATGACGTTGAACCCTGAGAGCATCTGCTTTTTTACACACCTTTCAACCCCCTCCATACATAAAAATCGGTAAGTCATTATCTCCTATCGAAATTAATGCTACCCTCACCGCATTAATTTCTGGCGCGAGTCGTCAGATCACCCATAAAAATAAGCATACAGACTATGGATCAATACCCTGAACGATCGGGTTACTACAAGTTAACGGAAGAATGGTCTGTTGAATTACCTTCTGAATTCAAATGTCGAATTGAAGACGAAGACTTGGTGCTTTGGCAGCAAGACATGACAATTTGGTGTTCAGTTTGGGGTATCGAGCCAGAGGAAACCCGTGAGGAAGCACTCGCATGGGTGGAAGAAGAACAAGCCGAAGACGCCTTTGATGTTGCTAAAAAAGATCAAAACGGATTGTTGCTTTATCATTATCGATTGCTCGAAGAAACCAATGATTACCGCGTCGCCTCCCTATATTGCTTCGCGTTCTCTCACTCTAACTATATTCAGCTAGGGATATACCTTGATGAAGAAACCCGTTTTGAAGATGCACAACGCATCTGCGAGAGCATCTGCTTTGTGAACCATCAAACGCTACACTGACGTTTGAGAACGCCCTCAATCTGAAAGCAGGCAAAAGCCTGCTTTTTTTCTCTTTTCTCTTTTCTCTTTTCTTGCACCTTGCACCTTGCACCTTGCACCTCAGATGTTCTCACTCGGAAGCTCTCATTATCAACATGCATAAAAACCCTGCAACATTGTGAAAAATCGATTCAGCTATCAAGGTAAAAACAATGCTTTAGTTTCAATCAAGCGTTTGAATTTTCTCCACTTCCTCTGTTTTACTTACGTTTTTTCCCGACAGCGCCGGAAAAGCACAATTAATCCATATCCTGTCTCGTATCTTCAACACTTTTTCTGACACCTAGCCGTTACCCTCAAGTGAAACCACTGACAACAATGCCTACGCGTTTTTCATTGGTTTCCCTGTTCATTGAGAACAACCGCTCTTATAAAAATCATAAAAGCATGTGTGAAAAGTGCTGTTGCTCGTCATGGATACGATCCCGCCGAAACAGTTTCGCTTGGTTAGTTCTCCCCTACCTTGGTTACCTCAACACAACCTTGGACAGTGCATCGATAAAACGATGTAGAACCCTCCGAAGACACCGTGCCATAGCTTTGCCCAAGTACATCGCTCAGCCCTTTGCCGTGCCTGATCGCGTCGCAAATCCACTTGGTTCTTCACGCCATTCGTGATGCCAGAGGAAAACAGGTTGAGCACAACAACGTTATTTATTCATTCAGTCATAGATGTACACAAATCGGAGGTAACATGAAGACTGATATACCTGAAGGTGCTCGTGCTCCCCATTTCTGGGAAGCCATTATTTCACTGCTCTCATTGGTTTTGGGGATCAGTATCTCCATCGTCATGTATGGGCTAGATCCTCAAATCCCCATGATGCTCGGCGTGGTTGTCGCCAGTGTCATTGCCCTTCGCTGTGGCTTCTCTTGGAAAGACATTCAAGGCGGCATGGTGAACGGCATTTATAACGCCTTGCCCGCGATGATCATCTTGATGATTGTTGGCTCGCTGATTGGTGTTTGGATATTGGCGGGTGTCGTTCCAACCTTGATTTACTACGGGCTACAAATCCTCGCACCAGAGGTATTCTTGCCCGCATGTGTGATCATCTGTGCGGTGACGTCGCTCGCCACAGGCACAAGTTGGGGAACAACAGGGACAATCGGTGTCGCGCTGATGGGTGTTGGCGGGGGCTTAGGTTTTCCATTGCCGCTCGTCGCAGGTGCTGTTTTGTCAGGGGCGTATTTTGGCGACAAAATGTCACCGCTGTCAGATACCACTAACCTCGCGCCTGCAATGGCGGGGACTGATCTGTTTACTCACATCAAACACATGTCTTACACCACCGGGGTGAGCATCACGATTACCCTGATCATTGAAACCGTTCTCGGCCTGCAATACAGCGCAACGGGCAGTAATATCGATCGTATCAATACCATTTTGACAACGCTGGATAGCAACTTCTTCATCAACCCCGTTTTATTCCTGCCTTTGTTGCTGGTTTTGTTTGTGTCTTACAAGAAAATGCCCGCCATTCCCGGCATCGCATTAGGCGTAATCGCAGGTGCTATTTGCGCAGCCGGCTTGCAAGGTGCAGATTACAACGCCATCGCAAATGTTGCTTTCGGCGGTTATGCGTCAGCGACTGGCATTGAAGATGTCGATTCGCTGCTATCTCGTGGCGGCATGGATTCAATGATGTACACCATCAGTTTGATCATTGTGGCCATGATGTTTGGTGGCGTGATGGAGCGAACCAATCAGCTTCGTGTTATCGCAGATAAAGTGCTCGCCGCGGCGAAATCCACAGGCTCACTGGTGATTTCAACTGTACTGACGGGTATTGGTGCCAACGTTATACTCTGTGACCAATACATGGCTATCGTAATGAGTGCGCGCAGTTATGCCGAAGCCTATCGAGAGCGAGGGCTTGCACCTGAAAACCTTTCTCGTGCAGTGGAAGACTCTGCAACGGTCACCGCTAACCTTGTTCCTTGGAACTCGGGAGGGGCATATCAAGCTGCCACACTGGGTGTTGCAACATTGGCTTACCTTCCGTTCAATTTTTTCTGTTGGCTATCACCTATCGTTACCATCATATTTGGAGTGATGGGATGGACAATCTGGCGCACGGAAGAAGGGAAACCGAGAGAGGCAAGCGTTGAAAGAGACCTCTAACAGTACGTACAAACCCTCGTTTATTTGACGATTGTCGTGCATTAAAAACCACTGTTCGCAGTGGTTTTTTTGTGCCCGACATTCAGCGTGATATGCACTGATTTTTATTACATTTGTATTGATTCATATTCAATAATCTTTGTAATCAAATGCTATTTCATTGCTTTCTAATATATTGAGAATTCTTTGTGATAATTTTGTGAGAGTTGCCCTATACATTTTCCGATAGCACCAAACGGAAAAAACGATGACACCCACTAGACAGCAAAAGGTCATCGTTATTGATGAATAGGAGACACCCCAGTGACTGGCACATTGAACTCAGTGCTATTTCCAACAGCACCCAATTCTCGACATTTGGGAAACGAACGACTTTTTAATCTGACGCCACTGTCAAACCTCAGCGCAGAAGATCGTCGAAAATTCGTATTGTTTGGTCGAGGCCCACAAAACACACCCGCTTTCACTACGCTGCATCGTGCGTTTGAATACCATGCAACCACGCGGCCACATGCGGTTGCAGCCATGCATGGTGGTCGTTCTATTTCTTATAGCGACTTGAATGAGAAAGCAGAAAAATTGGCCACAGTGTTGCTGCAAGCAGGCGTAAAGTCAGGCGATTCCATTGGGGTATTCCTCACCCGCTCAATTCCTATGCTTGTTGGCATGTTTGCCTGTTTGAAAATTGGCGCAAACTACGTACCGCAACACGCGGGAGTTGTACCCAAAACACAGCTCGAACATATCGCTAGCTTAACCAGAATGAAGGTGGTACTCACACTGTCAGCGCATCTTTCTGATATGCCAGAACTGCCCAATGTACAACTGATCGCGTTAGACGAACTGATGAAATCTTTCGAGTTTCGCGCGCTATCCACGTCAGGGCGACGCCCCGCAAACACCAATGATACGTGCTTTATTTTGTTCACATCAGGGACGACGGGCACACCCAACGGCGTACAAGTCACCCACAAAAACGTGTGTAATATTGTACTTACCGCCCCAGGAAACCTGGGAATTAAACCGGGGTCACGTGTCGCTCAACTTTTAAGTATTTCATTCGACATGTCTGCATGGGAAATCTATGGCGCACTCTGTAACGGTGCAACCTTACTGATTCGAGACAAGATCATTGAGCATACTGCCAGCAATGCAGATGTGATTATCGCGACCCCTTCTGTGCTTGCCAGTATTGATACCAGCGTCTGCCAAGATGCCAAAGTTGTCGCTGTAGCCGGTGAGCCCTGCCCGCAACCTCTTGCAGAAACATGGGCCGCGTTTTGTGATTTCTACAACTGTTGCGGCCCCACGGAAACCACCATTGTCAACACGATGAAACGCTATGCACCCGGCTCGCCCTTAACCATTGGCACGCCAACCCCCAACAACACGGTGTACATCCTTGATGAAAATCTCGCGCCTTGCACCATTGGTGACGTTGGCGAAATGTGGGCAGGTGGAATTTGTGTCACCAAAGGGTATCTCGCAAACGTCACCCTCAGCCAACAGCGCTACCGTACCGACCCATATTTAGGTGACGGTCATGTCATGTTCCGTACCCGTGATTTAGGCCGCTGGACGGAAAACGGCGAACTCGAACATCACGGTCGAACCGACGATCAAGTCAAAATCAAAGGATTTCGCGTCGAACTCGATGCCATTTCAACCATGATCGAACGTCTACCAAGCTGCCGCCAAGCAGTGACCTTGAAAGTATCAGATGAACATGTCGCCACCTTTGTCGCCCCCGAAGACGTAAATGAAGCCCACGCAAAAGAGCATGTCTCAGCAAACTTGCCGTATTACTGCGTGCCAACAAAAATCATGGCGTTCGAAGAGCTGCCGATGACGTCTCGTGGAAAAGTCGATAAACGCAAATTGCAGGATCTTTATGAAGCCTCACTGCGAGAGAAAGCGCCAACGGCTCAAACACAACCATCAACACCCCGCTCTGATGAAGTCGAAGGAGAGCAACACTCATGATGGCACCGTATTCACAAACAGAGCTTCCAGCGCAGCAAAGCAGGCTCAAGCGAATGTGGAAAAACCCAAAGCTTGAACATTACATGCGTCTTGTTGCGACCGTCTCAATACTCAATGTCATCGCTCTGATCTATGGCATAACGACGGGGAGTTGGTTTACCGCAGATGGTATTCAGCTTCAACAAATCAGTAATATGGTGATTGCTAACTTCTTCATTGCAGTGATCATTCGCCAACAATATGTGATAAATCTGCTGTTTTGGCTCGCGACCCGCGCACCCACTACTTGGCCACTTTCTGTGAGATGGCATTTAGGCAAGGTGTATCACCACGGTGGCTTACACACTGGTTGCGCCATCAACGGCAGCCTTTGGTTTGCTGTCTATGCGGGCAGCCTGTTGTACCACTTCAGCCAACAGCTAGGCGGTGTTTCAGCAGCGAGCATGATCATCACCCTTGTGATTATCACTGCACTTGTCTTCATGATCACCATGGCAACACCGAACATTCGAAAGAAACATCACAATGCGTTTGAAGCCTCTCACCGCTTTGCAGGTTGGTCTTTGTTACTTCTGTTTTGGGCACAAACCGTCACTTTGACCCAAAGCCAACACCCGACGATGAGCATGGCAGACATCGTACTTAACACACCTTCAATTTGGGCATTGTCCGTCATGACATTCAGCGTGGCGTTGCCGTGGATGCGACTCAGGCGCGTACCCGTTGATATCTCGACACCGTCTAACCATGTTGCGTTACTCAAGTTTGATTATGGTGTGACGCCCTTTGCTGGCTCGTCGATGGCAATCAGCCGTTCACCGCTAATGGAATGGCATCACTTTGCCAATGTGCCTTCGCCAACGGAATCAGGCTACCGACTCACCGTTTCTCGCGCAGGTGATTGGACAGGAAAACTGATCGATGACAAGCCAACACACCTATGGGTGAAAGGCATCCCGACGGCAGGCGTAGCAAACATCGAAGTCTTATTTAAGCGTGTGGTTTACATCGCAACGGGCAGTGGTATTGGGCCTTGCTTGCCTCACTTGTTTGCGCAAAAACTGCCGATGTTATTGGTATGGTCAACACGCGATCCGCGCAAAACCTATGGCGATGCCTTGGTCGACCAAATTTTAGAAGCCCAACCCGATGCCATCATTTGGGATACCGACAAAGACGGTAAGCCTGACATGGTAAAACTGGCCTATTCCGCCTACGAAAAATTCGATGCGGAAGCGGTGATCTGTATTTCTAATCAAAAACTGACTCAACAAGTGGTGTATGGCATGGAAAGCCGTGGCGTTCCTGCGTTTGGTGCTATTTGGGATTCTTAAATCCCAGCACACATACCCGCTAACTACCCGATGAATAAGGATGTAACCATGTTTATCAATACCGAGTTTGAACGCGGTGTCGTGACCATCACGATCAATCGCCCCGAAAAACGAAACGCCCTCAACAATGCGGTAATGCGAGAGTTAACGAGCGCGCTTGCTCACTTTGATGAGAAGCCTGAAGTGGGATGTTTTGTGATCACAGGAAGCAACCAGATTTTTGCTGCGGGCGCTGACATTAGCGAAATGGCTGACATGACGTATCAAGAAATGGCCGCCACGGATTACTTTGCAGGGTGGGAAGCAGTGGGCCGTGTTCGCACACCGATCATCGCCGCAGTGCCTGGCTATGCACTCGGTGGGGGCTGCGAACTCGCCATGATGTGTGACACCATTTTCGCAACAGAATCTGCGCTGTTTGGACAACCAGAGCTGACTATTGGCGTTATCCCCGGGATGGGAGGCTCACAACGTCTAACAAAATTGGTCGGGAAATCTAAGGCCATCGATATGATTCTCACTGGTCGCATGATGGATTCAACCGAAGCAGAACGGGCGGGGTTGGTGTCTAGAGTGGTACCTGACCATCAACTGATGGATGAAGCCATGCATGCTGCCAGAACCATCGCCAGTTACAGTAAACCGGCTGTCGTTCTGGCAAAAGAATGTGTTCTCAACGCAGAGCGCTTCACCATTGAAGACAGCGTGCGATCTGAACGTCGCATGTTCCATGGCCTCTTTGCCACGGAAGATCAAAAAGAGGGCATGCATGCCTTCATAGAAAAGCGCGCCCCTCAATTCACAGGGCATTGATCCCGATAGACACAACACCTTTTTGCTTCACCCCATTCTACTTTTTGCTTCACCCATTCTACATAGAGCCCTTTGATGCATTCATTTGTGTCTAAAGGGCTTTTCTTTGCATTACTGCTTTTTCTTATTCTAACCAAACCTCAGTGGCACTCATCAGCGTTAGGCGAGATTCTCAAAGGGCAAACAAGGTGTGACAACTGTTAACGGCAAAGTGTCTAAAGTTGGACAACACGCACCAGCCGTGACTCGTAAACTAACCTCCATGTGCAATCACACGCCTAGTGTCACCCCATGGTGAGCGTGTGAACAGTTGTCTCTGACGAACTCAATTTAACGGATTCAAGGACCCAAGCATGAGCCAAAGCCGTATTCATGATGCGCCCAAACAAGAGATGCAAACTGACACAGTGAATACCCACAGTACAGCGAGTCGCTCTCGTCGTTATGTTCTATGCGCAATACTCGTTGCTTTTGGCATTTGGCTATATACGCTCTGGGCAACACGCGTCACCCCGATTACGCAACACGGTAGCGTAAACGGACAGGTTATCCGCATCGCGCCTCAAGTGTCCGGGCCGATTGCCAGCATTGCCGTCATCGACAATGTGTCGGTGAAACGCAACGCTCCCCTTTTTACGATCGAAAAAGCGCCTTTTCGGCTAGAGGTAGAAGCGGCACAGCTTGCACTCCAGCAGATTGTTCAGTCATTGGGTGGAGACACTGTCGCGCTGTTAAATGCCAAGATTGAGGAAGTGAATGCACGGGTCAAGTTGGCTCAAGCAAAGCGTTATGTTCAAAGAAACATGACACTGGCAAGGCGTGGTGTCGTTAGCCAAGCCACATTGCAAGAGAGCCTTCAAGCTCGCCGAGAAGCAAAGCTCGCGTTAAACGATACAACCGAAGCGCTTAGCGTTGCAGAAAACATGCTCAATACCAAAGCACAAAGCTCACCACAATTGAAGGCTGCATTGAATACCTTGGATCATGCGCTGCTTACCCTTTCCTATACCGACATCATTGCGCCAGATACGGGTGTGATCACCAACATGCGCATGACCGCTGGCGATTATGTTGCCGCAGGGCAACCTGTGATGACATACATTGATACCCGCCATTTCTGGCTGACGGCGATGGTGCAGGAGAACTCACTCACCTATTTGAAAAAGGGCACGATCGCAAAGATTGTCTTTGATGTTTATCCAGGAAAAGTATTTCACGGCGAGGTGACGTCGATCGGTTGGGGAAACGACAAAGAGGATAGCGTAACTCTCAACAACGAACGCAGTAACGCGTCGGGCGCCTTACAACAAGTACAACGTTACCCCGTCAATATTCGCTTTTTTGATTTACCAACAGGGACAGGTTTGCGGTATGGCAGCCAAGCAACCGTTGGCTTTTACCCTGATAGAACACCCATAGGCGAAACCTTGCTCGACCTATGGATGTGGACGTGGAGCAAACTGAGTTACGTTTTGTGATTTCTGTGCCCGCACCATGATTTGCTGTCGTTAAGGCGCGTCAGGGTCTGGCGCTCTGCCTTTTGTCGCGCGTTCAGCATCCACGTCCAAACTCTCGTTCAGCACGTCACCGCCTGTTACTGAGGCAGACATGGGGGGCAAATCTTCCAGCGCTTGCTCCAATGCATCTTTAGAATCGGGATTAGTCGACGTCGCTAAAAGAGAAGAAAACGCAACATGTTCTTGGTCTTCTGTCTCTTTTGTGATGTCCCCTTTCCCCACAGCCGACATTGTTGGGTAGTCAGATACAATGACGGGGGCTTCATCGATCTCTTCAATCATTTCTGGCAACAAAAGCGGAGGCCGAGCAGACGGCGGTGCAATCGACGAAAGTGCAAAGTTCACGCAATAGCGTTCCTCGCCACCATCACTTCCCTCTTTTGCTTTCCCGTCACAGATCTCAAGGTGGGTTTGGTGAAGACTCAAAATGGCCTCCACAATCTTGGTGCCCATTCCCAAGGATCCTGAATCCCCGTTCTTCGCAACCGTATTGATGAAAGTAAACTCGACTTTACACGCACTCGTCTTACTCACATCCAGAAGAATGCTCGAACGATGTGGGCTATGGCGAATGGCATTCTCAATCAGGTTATCAAACACGCGATTGATCAATTGCTCATCGGCAACCACAAACAGATCCGGTGCGCTGCTAATAACCAGATCTACCTTCTTTTTCTTCAACGGCAGCTCGAACCGCGCTTTCACTTCTTCAAGCAACGTTTCTACGTCTAACTCTCTATAAGCCAACACAATTTTAGCCGTCGGTGAACGTGCAGCTGCCAGTTGATCTTTCAAGTAGCGATCCAAACGTTGAGCATTGTGATAAGCCGTATCAATCATTCCACGGCCCTCTTTATGCTGAAGACGCCAGGTTTCGATGTACCCTAAAATATTGGCAAGTGGGGTTTTAAGATCGTGGCTAAGTTGCAGCAAATATTCACGTCGCTGTGCTTCTTGTATTCGTAACTGAATGAACTGCTGCTGAATCACCCCCATCATGCGGCGACATTGTTCGGCAAGCTCTTGCAATTCGTAAGATGTTAACGCTAACGGAGGCGTGATGCGAAATTCAGACGTTGCGGCATCTTCAATCTGACGCACCATGTTCCTTCCAGGAATAATGATGCGTTTAAAGACCATGCGATAAACGCCCACCGCAAAAAGAGAAATAGCCACAAGCGCCGCAAGCACAATGGGGGCATATTGAAGAAAATTGTCGGGATGCGTGACCGCATTCCGCTGCTGACTGCCAATTACAACGTAGAGATAACCTGCAACAATGCCGTTATCTGTAATTTGAGCGGCAGAAAAAACCATATCCCGATCTTCAGTCATGGGATCTTGTCCCAATATTGGCAACGGCTCTTCTGCCAGAAAAGCTTTGATTGGTTCAACTGACACATGTTGTCGCTGAACGTCGTCCAGAGGCGGGCCAGAGGTGGTAATGTTTCCTTCTGGGTCGAGAAAATAGATTTCAAAATCAGGCCCGAGCAACATCAAGGTGTGAAAGATAGAAGACAAAGCTGCAGGACTGTAGTCATCACCCACCATCAGGGGATTGTCATCCCGCATGTGGCGTGCGAGATCTCGGTGTAAGGATTGTTGCGTTTTAAGCTCGTTTCCTTCCCAAACATCCACACTCAATTTAGTGAGCACGGCTGCACTGCCAACAAACCAAATCAATGTGAAAAACAATAAACGGTTCTTAAACGTCAACAAACCTCTCCTTTGTACACCTAATACAAACGCCCGACACAAACACTAACTGGCGTGTGTCATCGCTTCTCTGAATTTATACCCGACACCCCACACGGTATGAATGTACTTAGGCATGTCAGGGTCTCGTTCTAATTTGCCGCGCAGACGATTAACGGCGCAACAAACGGTATGGCGATAGCCGTCATAATCGGTATTCCATACGCGGCTCAGCAATTCATCTTTGCTAAACACGCGTTCAGGACGTTTGGCGAGACAACAGAGAAGAGAAAACTCGGTGGGGGTTAGGTCGATTTGCTGACCGTCCAATCTCACGATGTGTGTATCAGGACAGATTTCAAGGTGCTCAAACATGAGCTGAGGAGTGATATCGTAGGAGGTGCCGTTAGATTGCGGCTTGCTATCACTGATTTCATCGGCGGTTTGCTTTTTCTGTCGCTCTGATTCATCCCATTCTTGGTGAACAACACGACGCAATAGTGCACGCGTTCTGGCTTGAAACTCAATCACACTAAAAGGTTTCGCCATGTAATCATCTGCGCCCGATTCAAACCCTTCGACCATGTCAGATTCAGAATCCATGGCGGTTAGCATCATAATGGGAATTCCTCTCTGCTGACGGCGCAATTCGTGGCAAAGAGAAATACCGTCACCATCTTTCAAACCACGATCAATTACCACCGCGTCGATCGACTGTTCTTTCAGAATCCGATAGCCCTCTTTAAGTGATGAGCCTCGATGAACGTCATGTCCTAGCACTTTCAAATGCAAGCAAAGTAACTGTGCAATGTCTGCGTCATCTTCCAAAACAAGTACGGTTTGGCCCATCATTTTCATCCAAATTTCGATTGATATCCCACCAATAAACCGAAGTTATGCCGAATAATTTCATCCTGTGTCAGTGTATTTACAGTTAAACTTTCAAATCTCACATTCGAGCAGCCAGTCTCAAAAGAAAAGCGACAATGTCGTCATACCTTCAATATTTTTCAACAGATTCATTAAGTTACTTACATCTTAAGCACCAAGATTTTCACCAATATCACTTAGTACACGAAACATTTTTTATTCAAAATGTAACAAGCGTGCAGAAAGAGTCGGTCTACTTTGTTATGATTACGTCTGTTGCCTATATATTTATCAGCACGTTAAACCAGAATGTTGATAAATACATAGTGCAAACTCACCAAGCCAAATGATTAGAGTTGTATTTAATCCCTTTGGCAAAGGGACACTAATGAGAGGGATCTCCATGAAAAAACTATTGACCACGTCAGCCCTATTGCTTGCAGCGATGCCAATGGCCAGCTATGCATCTGAGTGTGGCAAAGTCACCATCGCAGACATGAACTGGAACTCCGCAACCGTTATCGCAAACATCGACCGCTTCATTCTAGCGAACGGTTACGAATGTGATGCAGAGCTTGTGCCTGGCGATACCATGCCAACCGGCACATCCATGATTGAAAAAGGCGAACCTGACATCGCACCTGAATTCTGGAGTAACTCACTCAAGGCTGCGTTGGATAAAGGTGTGGCAGAAGGTCGCTTGCGCTACGCAGGTAAGACACTTTCTGAAGGTGGCGTCGAAGGTTTCTGGGTGCCAAAATTCTTGGTCGATAAAGACCCAAGCATCGCAACCATTAAAGGCGTTAAGAAAAACGCAAACCTCTTCAAGCACCCAGAAGACCCGTCAAAATCTGCATTCTACGGCTGTCCTGCTGGTTGGAACTGTCAAATCTCCTCAGGCAACCTTTTCAACGCACTTAACCTAGAAGAAGAAGGCTTTGAGCTGATTGATCCAGGTTCAGGTGCAGGTCTCTCTGGCTCGATTGCGAAAGCCTACGAACGTGGCGAAGGCTGGTTTGGTTACTACTGGGCACCCACTGCTGTACTGGGTAAGTACGAAATGGTGAAAGTAGACTTTGGTTCAGGGATTGACGAAGAGCACTTTAAAACCTGTACGACTGACGCAGAATGTCTTGACCCTAAACCAACCATGTATCCGCCTTCAGCGGTAGATACCGTTATTACAGAGAGCTTTGCTAAACGTGCTCCTGAAGCTGTTAGCTACCTCGCTAACCGTTCTTTCACGACAGCGGATTTGAACAGTCTGCTTGCTTGGATGGAAGAAAACCAAGCAGATGGTGAAATTGCAGGCGAATACTTCTTGAACAACCACGCTGACATTTGGTCTCAGTGGGTGTCTCCTGAAGTCGCGAAGAAAGTGAAAAGCGCGCTTTAATCTTTCTTGCTAAAAAGTAGGCTGACGTAAGTCAGCCTACTTTTGTATCTGCGCTATTGCAGCACCAACACAGTTATTCTTGTACTTTCAATTACTATAAAAACAGAGGACGTTGTACTGTTATGGCAGACAATAATTGGTTAACGGAATTTCCAGAGATGGAGCGCTCAGACCTTCTCGCTATCCGTAAAACCCTCGATGGCGCTTATCGTGAATTCTCACGAAACTACGGCGAAACCATCGAATCATTCTTCGATCCCCTTCTCGCGTTTCTCATTTGGTTTGAAAAACTGCTTCTTGGCACGCCATGGTTCATCATGATTGGCGTTCTTGCTCTCATTTCATACTTAGCGAGCCGCTCATGGAAACTTGCCGTGAGTGTCATCGTTGTGTTCTCCGCCATTGGCTATTTCGGCATGTGGGAAGACACCATGCGGACCATGAGCATTATTCTCGTGTGTACCATGGTCGCTATTGGACTCGGCATCCCCATCGGTATTGCGATGGCGCGCTCAAACCGCATTCAATCTATCGTCACGCCGTTACTCGACGTGATGCAAACCATGCCAGCATTCGTTTACCTCATTCCCGTCGTTATGTTGTTGGGTATTGGTAAAATCCCAGGGGTTATCGCCGTGGTTATCTATGCGATCCCACCCGTGATACGACTAACAAACCTTGGTATTCGATTGGTTGATAAAGAAGTGTTAGAAGCCGCAACGGCATACGGTGCAAGCCCCTCACAGCGCTTGTTCGGTGTTCAGCTTCCGCTTGCAATGCCAACCATTATGGCGGGCATCAACCAAACAATCATGATGGCACTTGCCATGGTGGTTATTGCATCAATGATCGGTGTGAAAGGCCTTGGTCAACCGGTATTGAAATCCATCACCAACCAGTACTTTACGCTTGGACTGATTAACGGTCTCGCTATTGTGGCGCTGGCGATTATCTTCGACCGCGTATCACAAAGTTATGCAAAACGTTCGCAGCAGCACCTAAGCGGAGGCCACCATGAGTAGTACCGAGAAACCATTGATTCAGATTAAAGGCCTCTACAAGATCTTCGGCAAAACACCGCAAAAGGTGATGCCGGATGTAATGGCGGGGAAATCAAAAGACGACATATTGGCTGATACTGGCCACACCGTGGGTCTTCAACAAATCGACCTAGACATCCAGCGCGGTGAAATCTTCGTGATCATGGGCTTGTCAGGCTCAGGTAAATCGACGCTGATTCGTCACTTCAACCGTTTGATCGAACCTACCGAAGGCCAAATCATCGTTGAAGGCGAAGATGTCATGAAGCTCAATGAAAAAGAGCTTCAAGACTTCCGTCGTCACAAAATGTCCATGGTATTCCAACGCTTTGGTCTCATGCCGCACCGCACAGTGATTCAAAACGTCGCTTACGGTTTACAGGTCCAAGGTGTCTCTAAACCAGACCGCGATAAGAAAGCCGCTGATTGGCTGGAAACCGTGGGGCTTGGTGGTTACGAGCAGCAATACCCCTCTCAGCTTTCGGGTGGTCAGCAACAACGTGTGGGTCTCGCTCGTGCGCTATGTACTGATGCCGAAATCCTTTTGATGGATGAGGCCTTCTCAGCACTCGATCCATTGATTCGAAGCGAAATGCAAGATCAGCTTATCGATCTGCAAGAGAAGCTGCACAAAACCATCATCTTTATCACCCACGATTTAGATGAAGCGCTTCGCCTAGGCGACCGCATTGCTATCTTGCGTGACGGTAAACTCATTCAACAAGGCCGCCCTGTCGAGATTCTGCTTAACCCAGCCGATGACTACGTGGAAGCCTTCGTGAAAGACGTTAACCGCGCTCGCGCATTGACCGTAGATACCGTGATGAAACCTCAGAGTTGCCGCATTAGCGCTGACACCATTGGGGAAGCCATCATGCAGATGCGCCAAGCGAAAGCCGAACACGCTTACTACGTGAATGATGATGGCTATCAAGGTGCATTGCGTCGTGATCACCTTGAATCGGTCGATTCGTCGCAACACGGCGAAGCGATTGATGACTCCGTATTGGAAGCAGTACCCGGTATTCAGTCTGATGCGCTGTTGGAAGCCGTTATTCCTGATACGCTTGAACATGAATTGCCGTTACCTGTTTTAGATGGAGACGGTGAAATTCAAGGTGAGCTTTCTCGTGCTAATTTGGCAGAAGTGCTTAGTGACCAATCCTCTGCGGCAGTAGAAGATGATACAACCGGTCAAGACACGCCAAAAGACGGTGATGTAAAAGCCTCCGCGTAACAATACAGCGCTTCTTGACTCCCCCTCAAGAAGCGCTCCTTTTAACTCAACGTGTTACATCTCTCACACATCGACCTTCGCCCCACTCGCACATCTCGATCTTCACACAGACTTTTCGACCTGCTGACAGGTTGATTGGGCAGAATTCGCTATAATGTAAACACGCTTTTCAATCGCGAGACAAAACCGTGTTCGCAACCAATAGCAGAAGTTCCTTTGCACACAGTGCCTTTGGCTTAAAACTCGCCACGATAAATTTATTTAACTTTATCGAGCCGCCGGGTGCCTTTTACGAATTTAGCAATATCTATACCGAGGAACAATGGCATCAGAAACGTGCTTGGCTGAACCGTTACATCGGTAGCTACCAACCAGATATCATCGCATTTCAAGAAGTGTTCAGTGCCAGCGCTTTGAAGGCGCTGCTAGAGCCGCTTGGCTATCGCTTCTTTTCTGTGGTTGATGAGCCAGAACCTATCGATGAGTATGTGTACCGAAGCCCTGTGGTGACCTTGGCTTCTCGCTACCCCATTCTTAGCGCCTTGCCACTTCGCGCAGACCCAGAGCTCTCTCTAAAGTTGGGAATGAATGAAGACTTTGAATACAGCCGTCTTCCATTATTCGCAACGTTAGAACTGCCCTCATTGGGGCAAACAGATGTGTACGTCGTGCATTTGAAATCTAAACGGCCAATGATGGAAGAAAAAAAAGAGGGCGTGGAACGTACCCTTCATGATTCAATTTGTGCGGAAATCAGTGGTTCATGGGCATCTTCCATTCAACGAGGATCTGAAGCCTGTCACTTGATGGCGTCAATCCTTACAAGGCGCTCACACACCAATAATCCCGCCATTGTGATGGGTGACTTTAACGATGATATCGACAGCGAAGTATTAAGCGCTTTTCACATGTCAGGCCTACGCTCAATCACGGAAGACATGGCTGATCTGCCACTCTCACACTATCAAATGCATGACAGCTGGGATCTTTATGTAAAAAACATCGAAGACTCAAGTTTGGACCGCCCAAGCACACACTACTTCCATGCTAAAGGTTCTGTGCTCGATTACATTTTGCTTTCTAACGAATTCAACAGTAGCGACCCTGCCAGCATTGCTGAAGTTGGGGATTTTCATTGCGAAGATAAGCACCTAATTAACCCAAAATTCGATCATGACACTTACAGCAGCGACCACGCTATCGTCAGTGTCACCATCTCACTTCGTCAATAATACAGCCACTATACGCAGCGGGGATGGGCATCCCTGACCATATTAAGAATACTGCGCAACCACAAGGCCTAGGGACACAATAGATGACGCATGGAACGATGCGAGAGACTGTATGTTGGTGTTTCTCAAATACCAATCACAGAGATAATGGCAATCCTGCATTGGTCATTACGACAATAAAGCGCGTTATGATGGGTGTGTTTTTGTTTTTTCTTTCGGCAACTGGGTTGTACGCCGAGGACCGAAAAAACGAAGAGATCATTATCGTCAGCGAATCATGGGCCGATGCGACAGAAAAAGATGGCACAGGTTTGTATTGGGATATCATGCGCCAAATCTATGAGCCCCTTGGCTATAACGTCATCAACTTCACCACGAACTATTCTCGCAGCGTCTACCTTGTTCAAACCCAAAAGATGGATATCTTTCTTGGATCGTATATTGATGAGCAAGAAGACATTCTTTATCCGCGCTGGCATTTCGATGCAGAGCACGTTGCAGCCGCCTACAAACCTTCAGTGATAAAGGATTGGCAAGGCCAAGAAAGCCTTCAAGGGCGCACCGTCGGATGGGTAAAAGGGTATGGTTATGACGAATATCTTGTGCGGACCGATTTTGCGATTCAAGAGGTGAAAAATCGCCGTCAGGGCTTATCACTGGTAGATTCAGAGCGTATTGATATGTTGATCGACGCGTACTCTGAAATTGAAGAAGCATTTCAAGAAAACAATAAAGTCGACCGCCGTGATTTTGCCGTGTCCGTCCTGACAAATCTCAAGCTTTATCCT
The DNA here is from genome assembly GCF_900115495.1 of Enterovibrio norvegicus DSM 15893. Lineage (GTDB taxonomy): Bacteria > Pseudomonadota > Gammaproteobacteria > Enterobacterales > Vibrionaceae > Enterovibrio > Enterovibrio norvegicus. The sequence continues at coordinate 96,222 of NZ_FOWR01000003.1, forward strand.
GGGTTTTCAGACAGCGAGCGCGGGAAAGCGCTGCGGGACATTTACGATCAGCGCTTTGAGCTGCTGCTATACAACGGCCAAATTGCCGCACTATTTAAACAGTATGAATGGGAATTCTTCCCGTTTGAGGTAAATAGCGATAAATAGCCTGCGATGAATTCAACGCAAAAGAAACGCCACGCATTTGCGTGGCGTTTCTTATCACGTTAGGTACGCTTAACGAAGGTGCTATTAACGTGTTTCTGTCACGTCTTGATAATCACCATCAATCACTTGACCACGATGCGGAGGCTGAGGGCCAAAACCACGCTCATGTGGTTGCTCAAATTGCTGCTGAAATTGCTCAGCTTGTTGCGCTTGAACTTTGCGCAACTTTCTCATAATGAAAGGTTTCGCAATCAGTGCGCTGACAGAGACAAAAAGTCCAAGTACTGCAGCAAACACCAATGTAAAGAAGCCTAGAATAAGCGTAATCACACTAATCAGGATTTGTTTCATGTTGATTCCCCGTGGATTAAAATCGTGTTGGCTTCCTTTCATGCTCTCTCGTTTTAACAGACAACATGCGCTGAATCACTAAAATGCACTTCCCTCACTCATTTTTCAAGGGTGCTTTACAGATATTTACATTATCAGGCCTCATTGCTGCCCTCATGAAGCAAAGGCACAGCCAGCAACGCTTTAATTTCATCAACCAACAAAGGCACATTCTGCCACAATACAAAATGTCCTTCATCTTCGATCATCTTTAACGTCGAACTGGGCAGTTTACGTTGACCAAACAGCGAATTACCAGGATCAGCAATGTTATCTTCCTCTCCATGAACCAAGACGACGGGAATCGATAAAGCCCCCCAATCTTGCTCTGCCAGCTTTTCCAGCTCACTTTCAAGCTCCATCATTTCAATGTTCGACAACAGCATATCGTTGGGCAAGATCCAGTGTGCCAAAATGGTATCAGCCAAATAGTTGTACCACTTTGGGGATTCCAACGCAGGGTCTAACGCAGGCGCGACCAACAACGCCCCATCAATTTCATCTGGGTACAACAATGCCGCTTGCAGTGCGATAGGACCACCCAATGAGTGCCCCACCAAAAAGGTAGGTTTATCACTGCGCACCAAAATGGGCATGAGCGATTCAGCTTGTGCTTTGAGAGACGTTTGAACCGGCTTAGGTGAAGCACCAAAGCCAGGTCGATCCACCGCGATCAAGTGATAAGACTGCAATGCAGCATCATTCAAGTAATCTTCATAGCCTTCTTTGCTGCCTGGCGAGCCGTGAATAAAAATGATGCGTTGGGGTGCGTCTACATTCCCCGCTTCGAGGAATGACACCTCATCAGTTTTCAACGCTTGCAGCGCGGATACTGTCGCGTTCGTTGCCGTCAATGACACTGTACTCAGCCCCACGAGCCCAACAAATAATAGACCGAGCGATACTTTTAGCCTTTTTCTCACGTAATGCCCTTTTCCGCTTTCTTATAATGATGCCACCAGCGATGCACGGCGCATATATCAAATCCCTGCTTAATCAGACCAGATAAACGCGAGCTTTGTTCGTCTTATTAATGACTTTTAATAGGCGCGCCGCGATACACATAAAAAAACCTGCCGTCAGGCAGGTTTCTATTTGGCGACCGCCTTAGTCGTTGCGGTCACGCGGAAGCACCACGCGTTTGCTGATTTCTCTTCCGTCTGTCGTTACGGCTGAAAAAGTCCCTGACCGTGTGTAAGGCTGCTCCGCCATGACAAACACGCGACCATTCTCTGACGTAACATGCTCGGTCTGTGTGCCCGATAGCGATACCGTCGCTCCCTCAAATGGCTCACCATTTTGAAGCACTTGAACCCACGAACCCGACGTTACCGTCACGACACGCAAGTCGAGATCATTTCCCATTGTTCCTGCAAATACTGAAGATGATGCTGCCAGTAATCCCACTGCAACGATGATTTTTCTCATTATTGACTCTCCATTTCAAAGCAAGCAACACGTCAACTATGTGCTCGTCTTTGCCTTAAAGATAGAAGTGAACAGCATGAACTTCCATACAAGATGTTTGTTCGATTCATTCAAAGAATATGAATGAAATCAGTATGACAGATAGAGATAACCTTCAAGCATCAGCCTACTAGTTCCTTCGTCTCACGCGAGTAAAGAACAGACACAGATCATGAAGTCGGTTTCGAATGACATATTTTTTTCATAAAACACGTAGCACTACGCTCTCCTGTCCTACATTTAAGACATTGCATATAAAAAGACTGACACACCCAGCCGTTCCGAGGTGCAAACGTCGAAACAGGAGACGACATGTTCAATGCACTGCCAAACACAATAAAAGCCCAACTTCATGGGATTGTCGCGATGATAGTGGTCTCTGTTGGCGTCTTCGCACTCACCTTTTTCCTCTCTTTTAAGCAACTGAGTGTGTTGGACAACGCCTCTGTCGACATATTAAAAAGCCAAACGTCGGTGCTGATGCTTCGTCGCCACGAAAAAGACTTCATGGCACGCAATGACCTAAAGTACAAAGATCGATTTGATGCGGAATATCAGTACTTACGCGACACCCTCACAAACGCGCGAGCGAAAGTGAACAGTTTAGACATGTCTGGGTCGCAAGCTATCTCCAAGATGTTGTTAACACTAAGAACTTACCAACTCGACTTTGAGGCGTTAGTGAATCAACGCATCACCGTCGGTGTCGACCATCAAAGTGGATTACAGGGATTAGCCCGCAGCGCTTCCCATCAATTGGAAAAAGAAATTCAAGATATTGCGGATAATGCCCTCTACAACCAGCTTCTGATGTTAAGGCGTTTTGAGAAAGATTTTCTGCTTCGACTTGATGCCAGCTATGTAAATAAATTCAACGATTTGTACTCAAACATTCAATCGCAGATTTCGACCGGTGATATGCCTGCCAGCCAGCGTTTGATCATGGAAACGTCACTGCGTAAGTACCAAGACACGTTTAATGAGCTTGCATTAGGTATGGCGCAAATCGGCCTTTCTCCTCAACAGGGCCTTCACGGCAGCTTACGTGCTTCTGTTCAGAAAACGGAAAAGCAGATGGAAGGGCTCAGTGAAGATCTGGTGTCCGCGATTAAAGAAAGGGAAAGTTCCGTCACAACACGTATCACCACGGTAGGCGGCCTCTTGGCTGTATTGGTGTGTTTTGCACTCACCATGGTCACCCGACATGTCACGATAAAAGTGTTAAAAGCCAACCACTTGATGAAGAAGATATCAGAAGGTAACAGTTCACTGGATGTACGTATGCAAATGCCAGGCAATGATGAACTGTCTCAGTTGGCGAACCACTTCAATCGGTTCATTTCAAAACTCCAATACACCATGGAGAAAATCGCCAGTATTTCTTATCAACTCTCATCCAATGCCAATCAAAGTCTGATACTTGCGGGGAAAACGGCCACTAACGCTGAACGTCAGCGAGAGGAATCAGAAACAGTGGCAACAGCAATGAACGAAATGACAGCCACCAGCAAAGACATTGCGCAAAGTGTTGCTCGCGCCGCCTCTGTGGCTACCGACCTTCAAGCGTCGGCAAAAACGGGACGCAACGTGAACAGCCAAACATCGCGCAAGACCAATGAACTGTCAGAGAGCATGCGAAGCGCCAGCGAAAACATGCAGCAACTCAATAGTGATAGTGAAGATATAGGCTCTGTGATCAACGTTATCCGCGCGATCACCGAACAAACCAACCTCTTGGCACTGAATGCGGCCATTGAAGCGGCACGCGCTGGCGACCAAGGTCGAGGCTTTGCTGTCGTCGCAGACCAAGTGCGTGAGCTTGCAATGAAAACTCACGAATCTACCGACGAAATCACCAAGATCATTGAACAGCTCCAACAAGGTATTCGACACAGTGCCGATGTCATGAATCAAAGTAGTGACATGGCGAACGTTAGTGTAAAACAAGCAAAAGACGGCGCAAATGTCATGAGCGTCATGGTGGATCAAATCGAAGATATCGCGGGGCAGAACTTACAAATCGCAACCGCATCGGAAGAACAAACGGTGGTGACGGAGAGCGTTGATAGAAACATTGTTGCTATTGCTGATTTGGCTGCTGCTACGTCGAAAGCTGCGAAAAAATCAAACCAATCGGCGAATACGATTGAGTTACTCGCCGCAGAACTCAACCTTCTCGTGCGCCGATTCACTCACAGTTCTGGCCAGCAGATCACATCGATATCAGCCAAGTCAGAAGGTGATGAAGAAACGGCGTCGGAACCAACAGCAGCTCCCGACGGCTTAGCGCCTAACACTGCGAGCTAACGCGCTTAACAATACTTATCCTTTTTTTTTTTGAGGGGTTAAACATGGGTTATCTCATTGTGTTCTATAGTTTTAGAAGGCATGGAACACTTTGGATGACTCATGAAAAAGCCCACCCTTCCTTCAAATGAAATGCAACGCATTCAGGCACTGCATCATCTCAATGTTTTGGATACTGGTGCAGAAGAGCGCTTTGATCGATTAACGCGCCTTGCCCAACAACTCTATGCCTCAGATGAGGCAATCATCAGCTTCATTGACTCAAAACGCCAATGGGTAAAATCTCAAGTAGGACAATTCCCCAAAGAGATACCTCGTGAATTGTCATTCTGTGCCCATGCAATCTTGTCCAATGACCCACTGATCGTTAATGATGCAAGCCAAGACCCTCGTTTTGCCAATAATCCCTGGGTAGTAGGCGAACAGCATGTACGTTTCTACGCGGCTGTGCCGCTTAGACACAGCAATGGCACCGTCATCGGCAGCCTCAGTATTTGGGACAGTGCGCCTCGCGATTTCCCCGCAGAAGACATCACCAGTTTGAAAGATATCGCCGATCTTGTTGAACACGAATTAGCAGCAATGGAAATGTCTACGCAAGATTATCTCACCGGACTTCTCAATGAAGCAGGGTTTACCGTATTGGCGCAGAACAGCCTCAACATGTGCGACCGTATGGAACTGCCTGTGAGCTTGGCCTATTTCGATTTAAAAGACATTGCCAGAATCAATCAAAAGCATGGCAATAAAGAAGGTGATCGCGCACTGGCGTTTTTTGGGGAGTTATTGCGATTCGGATTTAGAAATTCTGATGTGCTTGGTAGGCTCGCTAGCGATAAATTTGTGGTGTTAATGGCCAATACGTCACTGGAAAGCACGCATGATACCTTACGACGTTTTAAAGAGCGCGTGGAACGCTCTGGCAAGGAGAGAAACCTCAACTATCACGTAGAGTACAGCGTGGGATTATCTTGGGTAGATGACCAAGGACATTATGACCTCGACACCCTGCTCAACGCGGCGCGTTCAGAGGTATTAGCGTCAAAATAAGCGTGGTGATGCCACATCGGCACCACGCCGCCAAAACAAACTATAGGTTCAATAAACAATAGGCTCAATAAACAATAGGCTTCGAAGAACAAGCTATAGGCTTATAGAAAAAACAGCAGACTCAGTGAACAACTGAAGAAAAAAGATTAATAATCACCACGCCTGCAATGATCATTGACATGCCTAGCATCGCAGGTAAGTCAAGCTGCTGACCATGCCATAGCCATGCAACCATCGATACAAGAACAATCCCCGCAGCACTCCAAATCGCATAGGCAATGCCCAACGGCATCACTTTTACAGTCAACGACAGTAAATAAAATGAAATGCCATAGCACACCAACACGACGGCAGTGACCACTGGTTGAGTGAATGAGTTGGTTTTCGGCATCATGGATGTCGCAATGATTTCGAAAAGAATCGCCACCGACAAAGAAACGTAGGGTGGCAATGTTGTCATTAATTTGATCATCAGAACCTCTTCCTCTCGACAAGAAGTTTCGTGCATCCTTTCAAATTTTCACGCTTGCCCTTACACCCACGCTCAATCATCACGCCTCTCTCAATACAACTCTTTCAATAAATAGATACGTCATGTCAGAACGTTACGGTATACGCGCCTTAGAACAGCAAAAACAACAAAGCCCCACCAATGATGGCAGGGCCTTCAACCCAAGCAAGCTAACGCTGCAGGGGTATCATGTTTCTCGTGCTAAATTATACGCGATTTGCAGCGTAGTTGTTTAGCTCTTCAACAGAAACCGCAGAGATAAACTCACCGTCTAGGTAGAAGTTTACCATGTCGTCTTCTTTCTCCCCGCGCAGTGTCTGCTGAGTACCGTCAGCGTAGCTTACTGCCATCTCTAGCGTTTTATCATCGATCTGTTGAACATCAGCAGAAGAGATTTTGATAGGTGCAGTGGTTAGGTCTTTATCAAGTTTCTGGTTGATGCGGAAAATCGCATTTGCAGGCATGTCTGCAACCGCTGGAGATTTACCAGAAATAGGGTTAGTACCTGTCCAAAATTCAATTGAGTTGAAGATGAACAAGTCAGCCGTTGCAGCAATACCGTAAACTGGGCTCATCAAAAGATACAGGCCTGCACGTGCATAGCGGTTGTCCACAGCGGTAAGGTTCAATTTCATCACCATGCCTGATGTTGCCATCTGACCGATACAACCTGTTAGAGAAACAGTTAACATCGCTGTAGCCACAGCTTTAATCGCGAATTTTTTCATGATTTAATACAACATTAGTAGAAAAGTTCGCGAAGTATACAGACAAAAATTTTGTATGGAAGAGGCCAATAAAAATAGACATCCCGCAAAACAAACAGCGCATTAACAAACCTAAATGGGCGTATTTTCAACGTTGTTAGCGTGCTGTTAAAAAGCCCTTTATATAACAATCGCTACCAAGTATTCATTAACGCATGTTATTTACATTTCCTCGCCAAATTTGAAACACGATGAAGAAAAGAAAATTGGCTGTTTTTGACGCATTCGATAACAGTAATACTGTCTTACTTGAGTTCCTCACGTGTTCTCCTTAGAATCCCCCTCCCTTCGAAGAGGTAATGACCCAATGAACAGAAAGAAAAAAGTAAATCAGATCCTAAAAAGCCGCGCGAAAAAGAAAAGTGCGAAGCTAAAAACAAGCAACAAGCCTAAGTACATTTCAAAAGCTGATCGTGAAAAAATGGCATTGGAAGCTGAGCAAGGCCTAGACGCGGTATCAGCTTCTGTAGCAGAAGTAGAAAAAAATGCCTAATCGCCAACTACTTATCTGATATAAAACGTTTTTTAAAAACGACTGCCAATACGGCGCATTCGTAACGACCTGCCCTTTGAATTCCGCTACACTGCGTTAAACAAACGCACTGATACTCAAACACCCTCAAAATGTTGGCATCAACTTAGATTGCGCATGGAGAGGCTGTTTGGGTCTAGAAGAAGGGAACGGAAATGACTGCGCCAAGTTGGGACTTCTCATTTGTCTATCAAGGTCTTTCAGACCGCGCGATCACCGCGGATCTCACTCAAAGCCAAGACCTCCTCAATACCTTAAAAAATCACCCAGCCTCTTCAGTTGAAGACTGTCAGCACGCCCTGTCGCTGTTTGACCAGATCACGAATTTACTTCTCTCCGTAGCTAACTACGCTTCATGCCTTTCAAGCGTTGATGCCGCTGACGATCAAGCGAAAGCATTGGTGATAAAATGCGACGTTTTGTTTTCATCATTAAGCCAAGCCTTTAGCCCGTTCGAAAGTTTACTCGCAGCCAGCGATGAAGCTTTCTTTGACTCCGTGCTTGCTGGCTCAGATGAATCTGGCTCTTATCAACGCCATGCATTTCGCCTCTCACGTCTTCGCCACCAGCAAACATACCGCCTATCTGTCCCTGAAGAGCAATTGCTCTCCGCCATGCAAGTTGATGGCAAAAATGCATGGGGCCGGCTATATGACGACATCACTGGCACGTTGAAAGTGACCTTGGTGATGGAAAGTGGCAAAGAAGAAATCATGGGACTGTCGCAAGCCGCTAGCCTGTTATATGGCAATGACAGTGAACGACGGGAACCAGCATGGCGCGCAATTCGTCACGCAATGGAACAACAGGACATCACCTTCGCAGCGATCCTGAATGCCATTGCGAGCAACCGCCTCACCGAATATGAAAAACGTAGTCACACCCGCCCATTGCACTTTCTTGCTCCAGCACTTGAAAGCAGCCGTATTGAGCAGAAGACACTCGATACCATGATGGGCGTGGCGAAACAAAGCCAAGCACTCGGCAGACGCGCAGCAAAAGCCATGGCCACCCTCTTTGGCACATCAACGCTAACGCCTTGGGATGAATTGGCCGCCATGCCAGCACTCAACAATGGCGAAGAGAATACCCCTTCTGCGACATACAGCTTTGAAGAAGCCATTGTCATTATTCGACGCGCTTTTTCGGCTGTGAACCCAGAAATGGCAGACTTCGTGGACATGATGGTGCGGGAGAACTTGATTGATGCCGCCGCGCAGCCTAACAAGAGCATGGGCGCATACTGCACCAAGATCCCAAAAACCCGCACGCCACTCGTGTTCATGACATGGGGAAACAGCATGTCAGACGTGCTAACGCTGGCGCATGAACTCGGCCACGCCTTCCACAATTGGGTAATGAAAGACATGCCTTTCGTTGAAACCCAATACCCAATGACATTGGCTGAAACCGCGTCAATCTTTGCCGAAAATGTAGTAAGAGATGCGTTGCTTGAAGAAGCCAAAAGTGAACAAGACACGCTACTGATGCTTTGGGAAGAAGCGCAAACTGCCGTGGCGTTGCTGCTTAACATCCCCGTTCGTTTTGAATTCGAACGGGCATTTTACGAAAAACGTCAACAGGGTGAATTGACGCCTTCACAACTGCGCACATTAATGGCCGATACGTGGAAAGACTGGTACGGGGATGCCATGTCAGAACCGAACGACCTCTTCTGGGCCACCAAACTGCACTTCAGCATCGCGGAAATCAGTTTCTATAACTACCCCTACCTTTTTGGCTATCTGTTCAGCACAGGCGTTTACGCGCGCCGTGAAGCCAAAGGGAGTGCGTTCTACGAGGATTACAAAGCACTTTTAAAAGATACGGGCAGAATGACCGCCGAAGACGTGGCGAAAAAACATTTGGGCGTAGACATACAAGACAGCGCATTTTGGCTGGAAAGCATCGCGATTGCAGAGAAACGTATTGCTGCATTCGAAGCGGTATTAGCCACCCGACAACACTAACGAGACATAAAATGCCACAAACAAAAACACCCGCGAATGCGGGTGTTTTTTTCTCAGCGGGTGAAGCGAAGCTTATTCAATCACGCCGCGAGAACTCAGGAACTCTTGGTAAGTGCCCTTGAAGTCGGTGATTTTACCGTCACGGATCTCGATGATGCGTGTTGCGATTGAGTCAACAAACACTCGGTCATGCGAAACGAAGAACAAAGTACCTTTGTACTGCTCAAGCGCAGTGTTCAACGATTCAATCGATTCCATGTCCATGTGGTTGGTTGGTTCATCCATTAGCAACATGTTTGGCTTGTGCATCATTAGCTTACCAAGCAACATGCGGCCTTGTTCACCACCAGAAATCACTTTAACAGACTTCTTAATGTCATCTTGTGAGAACAATAGACGGCCGAGATAACCACGCACCACTTGCTCATCATCACCTTCGTTTTTCCACTGAGACATCCAATCAAACAGGTTCATGTCTTCCGCGAAATCTTCAGCGTGATCTTGCGCGTAGTAACCAATGTTTGAATTTTCAGACCACTTAAATTCACCCGATTTCGGCGCTAAGCGACCAGCAAGCGTGTTAAGTAGCGTTGTTTTACCCACACCATTCTGACCGATGATGGCAACACGCTCACCCACTTCGAAAATACCGTTCAGACCAGAGAACAACATGTCATCGAAGCCTTGAGAGAGGTTTTCAACTTCCAACGCGTTACGGAACAATTCTTTTGATTGCTCGAAGCGGATGAATGGGTTTTGACGGCTCGATGCTTTCACTTCATCAAGCTTGATTTTGTCCATTTGCTTCGCGCGAGACGTCGCTTGCTTCGCTTTAGAGGCGTTTGCAGAGAAACGCGCTACAAAGGTTTGCAGTTCAGCAATCTGTGCTTTTTTCTTCGCGTTGTCAGACAGCAGACGCTCACGCGCTTGAGACGCTGCAGACATGTATTCGTCGTAGTTACCGAAGTAAACGCGAAGTTCACCGTAATCCAAGTCAGCCATGTGTGTACACACAGAGTTTAGGAAGTGACGGTCGTGCGAGATGATAATCATGGTGCAGTTACGCTCGTTCAGCGTCTGCTCCAACCAACGGATGGTATCGATATCCAAGTTGTTCGTTGGTTCGTCAAGAAGCATGATGTCTGGGTCTGCAAACAGCACCTGCGCCAATAGCACACGTAGTTTCCAACCTGGAGCAACACTGCTCATCAAGCCAAAGTGTTGCTCTAGCGGAATACCTACCGACAACAGCAATTCACCCGCACGAGATTCTGCGGTGTAGCCGTCCATCTCTGCGAATTCTACTTCAAGGTCAGCAACGCGCATGCCGTCTTCTTCTGTCATTTCAGGCAGCGAGTAGATACGGTCACGTTCTTGTTTAACTTCCCAAAGCTCTGCATGACCCATGATAACGGTATCAATAACAGTGAATTCTTCGTAAGCAAACTGGTTCTGGTTTAGCTTAGCGACGCGCTCGTTAGGATCAACGCTAACGTTACCTGCAGAAGGCTCAAGTTCACCGCTCAGGATCTTCATAAATGTTGATTTGCCGCAACCATTTGCGCCAATCAAACCATAACGGTTTCCTTCACCGAACTTCACCGAGATGTTTTCGAAAAGAGGTTTTGCGCCAAATTGCTGAGTAATGTTAGCTGTACTAATCAATGCGATTATCCTGAACAGTGAGTAAAAATCGCCGAAAGAGTACAGAGTTCCCCCTCTTACTTCAAGCAAACGCGGGATCGAGTTCACGATATCTTTTTTATCACCGTGCTAACGCGGAAAAGAGCGAGGTATCACAAGCGCCTGTTTCTGCCGCATGGCGGTGTTTTTTCGTACAATATCGATTAAAAGCGAGAAGCGAGAAGCGAGAAGCGAGAAGCGAGAAGCGAGAAGCGAGAAGCGAGAAGCGAGAAGCGAGAAGCGAGAAGCGAGTCAGTGTGTACGAGACATTCCAATCGCATCAAGAAAGCGAACACGGCCTTTTGTTAAGGCATGTCTTCTGATTCTGGTTTTTCTTGGCGTTTGGTAGAGAATACGATGGGTGACAAGGTTGCACGGGTTTGGCTTAACGAATCATCACTGTCTGACATTATCGCGACAGCATTGACCGTGTTATAGGTTTCCCCATAAATGCGGGCAAAATCTTCCTGCACATTGCGTTGTGCAAATTGCCATGTATCTCGCTCTGTGCCGCTGCTGGCTGCCAACATCATAAAATGGTCAGGGGAATAGGGATTAGGCCAACTAGCCCCTACAGGCGATTGCTGAGACCACACATACACAATGGTTTGACTGCTCATCACAGTAAACCCAGGTTGGATAACGACAGAAATACGGATCGCGAAATCATCACCCTGCTTAGATTTTTCGTTTACTACCTGCGGAAATTGCGCCACCTTCCAATGCCAAGACATCCAAGGCATGACGCCAATATCAATGTCTTGCTCCATCATCACAGCGGATGCCGACTTTTCGCTTTTTGCATTCAACAGGTAATACGGAATGCCGCTAGCTGCCTCTTGCTGAAACAGTGCATAGGCAGTGTGGCCTTTAAAAGATTTCCGCTCCCACTCAGAGAACGTTGAGTAATCGATAGAGAAAGATTGCGTCGCAAACAAAGCGGTCGATATGAACATGAAAGCGCAAACCAGCACATAGCAAAACCATCGCATTGAATACGTTAGATTTACGCTACGTCGAGAACCCAGAATTGCCATCACATTGCCCTTCACTTCATCCCTGCTCTTAAAAGCTTAACGCACGCCCCATATTGACGTGAAGATACCTGATGACAGATAGACACACTGTCCCGATAACTAAGCACCTTGATTTACCCACAGCTTTTCTTTTTGATGCATATCTAAAATTACGCTACCTGCCACAATTCGAACGAAAACGCCTCATTTTCCATAACTTAAATACCCACACTGTAACTACACTTAGGCAATGGTTTGTTTCAATAACTAAACACTCCCTTCCATTTAGAGACAAAAAGTAGCTAGGTTGTTTATGAAAACATTGTTTAAAAAGTGGGTGGCGCGCACTCCTTACTTCTTCCGCGCTTGTAACGCACGTGGGTTATTACTTTCCATCGTTGCGCTTTCCCCTTTCAATGCATACGCGAATACGCCATCACCTTCAGATAACAAGCACGTGCTTTACATCAATTCATATCATCAAGGTTATGCATGGAGTGATGACATCGAGAAAGGATTGCGTGACACGTTCGCGGCGACGCGTGGCACCATCGAAGTATCAACCATTTACTTGGACTCCCAACGCTATACCCAAGAAGCGCTAACCACATTGACGGCAGACATGGTTGCACTGAAACAAAATGAAAAATTGATCGATCTCATCGTGGTCTCTGATGCGCCTGCGATTGAATTTGCCTTGGACAATCAAACCTATCTTTTCTCACGTAAACCTATCGTCGCCACGTCGATAGGAGACTATCCGAGCATAGAAAAAACATCAGACTCATCCATTACCGGTATTTCAGCACTCGCTGATTACAAAGCCCCCATTGATCTGGCACTTTCACTGCACCCGAACACCCAATCCATTGTTTTTGTGGGTTCGAAAAAAGCGCAACACAACCAACGTTTGCTTGACACCATTCAAGTTGACGTTATTCCTCGACTCAGCGATTACGCCGTCAAAACACTCGTCGATGAGCCCCTATCCTCATTGCAATCAACGCTAGATGCGCAACCGTCGAATACCTTGGTTTTCTTATTGAGTGACACGTTTTTAATAAATGCTGAACTTGACGGGCTAAACAGCGCAACATACAGCCCTGCGGAAACTGCACGCATCGTGTCTTCCATGACGAACCTGCCCGTCTACAGCTACTGGCATGCGCATTTAGGTCACGGCATTATTGGCGGTCAATTCGCAACCGGGTTTAGCCAAGGGAAAGCCGCTGCACAACTCGCTGTGTCCTTACTTGAAAACCAGTTTTTAACGGGATCAATATCAACCGAAGACTATCCATTCAAACCAGCGCCAGCCGCACTATTTTTTGATGCAGAAATGACGGCGAAACACGGCATCTCAACCGCGTCATTACCCAACGGGGCGAGAATCATTAATCCACCAACGCCCATTTGGCAGGTTTATAAAACCGAAGTACTGGTGACACTCATTGTTGTGTTTGCACTGATCTCTGCAGTGCTGGGGTTCTTCCTACTTACCCGTCGGCAAAATGACACCATTCACCATATCAGCGATGAAAACTCCGAATTAAATCATGCTCTTGATGTAAATAAAGAAACGCTAGACATCGTTGAACACCAATTGGAAGAGGTGACCACTGTTGATCCCCTAACAGGGTTAAGTAACGATAAGCATTTCAACAATATGCTCGACAAAGAATTGAAGCGCGCCACACGCTATAAAACATCCTTGACCTTGCTCTTGTTGACCTTCGATGACTATAGCGATTTTGTTGGTGTGTATGGCGAAAGCAACGCTGAGAAGCAACTTGCCAAAATGGGGAAGATGATTGCGACAAGTTGCCAGCGTTCATCAGATTTGTTGGCTTATCGTGGTAAAGGGAGTTTTGCCATTATCCTCCCGCATACGACATGCGATAATGCGCTCATCGTTTGCGAAAAGCTGCATGACCAATTAAAGAAAGAGGCGCTTCCATTTGATCAATCTCAGACAGGCATGATGACGATCAGCATTGGTGTTTCGTCCATGGAAGGCAATGAACAGAATGTTTTCCCAGACTCTATGCTGTCACTCAGTAAAGCGATGTGCGAGGAAGCTCAAAAATATGGTGGAAACGTCACCCGATCAGCCTTAATAAGCACCGATATCGCACCCAACACTTCTGAGTAACAGGTCACAATAATGGGTTAGGCGCGAGAAATTGGTTCTCGCTTAACCCAAATACTCACCATTTATCCGTATAACACTCCGTTTATCTCAGCGCTCTAGCCGTATGAAAAATTTGAGATAAAGTCCCCTCCCGTTGGCGATTATTTCCACCCCTTTTCCATAGAAGAAATACACCCAACATGCATCCAATACCCTTATCAAAGGCGATAAACGCATACTTATCGCCTCTTTTTTTTGTGGTATTTATACATTTAAAATATGAATGGTTTAACGCTGCGGCGTAATGACGTGAAAATAATAAAAAACCATGACCAATAGTGTTAAATCTCGACGGTTATCACATCAAGTTTAACCAGATTGGTATTTCAGTTAGCAGAAATAAAATCTATTATCACTGCTACGTTTTCAGGTAGCTTAACATGTTAAATTTCCGTAGATACTTCGATCAATCACAGCTTATTCTAACGTCTATTGTCTGCATTATTATTGCTTTATGCACGCAATACATCTTTGAAGGTGCCTTGTTTTTTCACCTCACTATTTCGTTTGGATATGGCGCAACCTTTGTCTTCTTTAGCACCTCTTTTTCGAATGCATTCCCTCACTGGTCAGACAATAAAAAGATAGGGGCGACTATCGCTTTTGGCTTAGTCTTTGGCGCTGCCAACATGTTGGTTTGGATATATATTCGACGGGGAGTATGGAAGTGGGATCTCTTGTTTCCTGTTTTGCTTGCCACGGCGTGTATTGCGCTCTTCATGCTATTTTTCTTCTTTGCCAGAGAGCGAGCTGGGCGCGCAGAATCTGAGCTAAAAGACATCCAACTTCGACAAGCTGAGCAAGAAAAGGCATTAATTAATAGCCAACTCAGAAACCTGCAAGGCCAAATGGAGCCCCATTTTTTATTTAATACCCTCGCAAATATACAAGTACTCATTGACAGTGATGCGAGCAAAGCGAAAAAGCTCCTTGAGAAGATCACCGATTTATTACGAGCCAGTCTCAAACAACAACGACAAGATGCCATTTTTATCGGAGATGAAGTTAAATTATTGGATAGCTATTTATCCATTCAGCAAATACGTCTATCCGAACGCATGTCATACGAAATCGTGATTGATAAAAATATTGCTGCTCAAACGAAATTCCCGCCGTTTCTAATCCAACCCGCCGTGGAAAATGCAGTGGTACATGGCATAGAGCCTTCCGTCAAAGGCGGCTTTATTCGGTTGCACTTTAAACAGGAAGGCCCACAACTCATCATTGAAGTGACAGATAACGGTCTTGGATTTAACGACGCCTCAAAAGGCCACGGCCTCAGCATGAAGAACGTTCGAGAACGACTCGCTGCGCTCTACGGACAAAACGGAAAGCTTGAACTCATTCCGCACAAAGATGGCGGTTTTACAACAAGGATATCTTTGGTATGCGCGCTTTAATAGCAGATGATGAACCCCTACTTCGTCATCATCTCAGTAAACTCCTCGGTGAAGTCACGAGTGATATCGAAGTCGTTGCAAGCGTTAGCGATGGCCTTCAGGCTGTGGAGAAAATCAAAGAGCTACAGCCTGATGTAGTATTTCTAGATATTCGTATGCCGGGTCTCGATGGTTTGGCCGTTGCAGGCGCAATGAAAGAGTTGGGGACGTTTCCCCACGTCGTCTTTGTTACGGCCTACGATAACTACGCCATTGAAGCCTTTGAGAAAGGCGCCATTGACTACCTCGTCAAACCCATTGATGAGGGGCGGCTCCAGAAAACCTGCGAGCGATTAGTCAATCAGCATAAAGATCATGATCAACGAGACGAACTGCTCAAACTGTTAGAAAGCACCAATGACAATAAAGCGCCCCCCTTTCTATGGTTGAAGGCGGCGAAAGGTGACGACATACACTTGATTCACGTTGACGATGTTCAGTTGTTCAAAGCAGAAGATAAATACGTCACGGTGGTGACAGCAGATGCAGAATACCTTATCCGTACGCCGCTCCGTGTTCTATACCAACGTTTGTGTCATGACACTTTCTGGCAAATCCATCGCTCTGCCATAGTGCGTGTTGCTACCATTGCCCGAGTATCAAGAGACATCACCGGTAAAATGTTTGTTGAAACCACTTCTGGTTCAACACGGCTCCCTGTCAGCCGAAATGCGCAAAGCTTGTTTAAGCAAATGTAACATAAGAATCAGCCTCATCGACGCCAATAAACAATTCACTCAATGTGTCTGATTCTTTATCTCGATTATTCTCTTTTTATCGCACCGACCTACCCAAATTCGCAAAGCACAGTAGAGTAGCACCATTGAATTCACCAATGAGGTTAAAAGAGGGAAATCCTATGATTTACGCTTCTCGATCACTCTACTCATTGCTCGCCAGCGTTTTAATTATTGGCATCATTGGCTATTCGTTGCAATTCACCAAAGTAAACGCTGACCCGCTCGCTGAGTCCCTGCAAGACACTTACATGGTGGCTGTAGACGGTAATCGAAAAGCGAGTGAGCAAGTACTTAAAGCTGTTGAAAGCTTATTACAGCAATACCCAGATGACCCACTACTTACCGCATACTACGGCAGTGCATTGGCGATAAAAGCAAGAGACACATGGATTCCCTGGTATCGAACCGATTTCACGCAACAAGGGATTGATAGCCTCAATAAGGCATTGTCACAACTCTCGGAAAGAAGCTATTCCACACCTTACTACGGATTAAATGAAGGTTTTTACATTCAGTCGTTGGCCGCGATGACGTTCATCAATATGCCCGATTACTTTCATCAATCTTCCCGTGGATATGCCTTGCTTAAAGACATCATGTCTTCAGAAAACTTTCAATATTATCCCTTTGCGCCACGCGCATGGATTCACTTTGGTGCAGTACAAGCAGCCTTAGCATTGAACAACACCGCAGATGCCTCCAAATGGGCAAAGGAAATGTTTCAACTTGCCCCAACACACCCGATGACGGTAGAAGCGTTGCGTATCACGCAGCATATTGCTCACTGACCCTTCATTTATCTCAATGTCATTTTTCAGTTCTTAGCAACTTTGCGCATACTTCAGTGGTCTATATCTCTGTGGTCTATAACTCTGTGGTCTATATCTACGCAGTTTATTGTTGCATCATTAATCCACAAGCGCGTACCCAAACGTTCCGCATGAGTCGCCATGGCATTTGGGTCTCATTCATTTCATCTCGGGCATACCCTTGGCCCAAAAGGAGTCTCTCATGTTGTCTAAGCTTACTCTTTTGTTGTTCTCAGTCGCGCTAACAGGGTGCGCAAGCAGTGTATATACCGACTACAGTTCGCAGTTTAATTTCGATGCCATTTCTTCGTTTGATATTATTCGTCAGTCATCAACATCCACGATTTCGTTAGACGACAACCGCATTCAAAAAGCCCTCTCTACAGAGCTCGTTGCAAAAGGGTTAACCCCTTCAACCGATCCAGAAAATGCGGATGTGACGGTGCAATATGCCATCGTGCCGAAAACAGAAAACGTGGCGTATGGTTCTTCGTTTAGCTTTGGTTATGGATTCAGAAACGTGGGCGTCGCGGCAAGCACACCGGTTCGCTTTGAAGAAAGATCTTATGGGCAGTTGGTCGTTGAAATGATCAACACGAAAACCGATGAAGTGGTTTGGAAAGCCTCGTCTAAAAGAAAACTCACGGAATCGATGACGCCGGAGAGCAGACGCACTTTTATTCAAGAACAAATCGTCGACATGTTTGAGCAATACCCACCAAAACCTGACGCCTAACGTCTAACGCTAATGACCACAACATTAATGATCACTTTTACGCAGTACGAGGCGAAGTTATGCGAAACTCGCCTTTTACCTAAGTCTGAGGTGGAATATTAACCAGCAAAAAAAGCACCGCGCGCAAAAATGCCACGAAGCACCCCTTTTAGGGTGAAGGCTGGATGGAAAACTGTCTTAGAATACACACTCCACATCAATGAGTGTCATACATGAGAAAATTAACATTCATCCTATGAAAGCAACGGTTTACATCCGGTAAGAAATCACAAGTGCGCGATCCAAAAAAAATTTAAACATATAAATTACAGGCACTTAAAAATGTAAAATTAAAATTCCTCAACTTTACCCACAAGTTAGATTGACTTCGTCATTTTGCACTATAAGATACCGCGCCGTTTACCCACACATCGTGATCCACGTGCGATTTTGATTTTGTTATATAGGTGTGAAAATGGCGACGGATAATGACTACAGTTTAGGGCCAGTTCCAATGGCAGCACGCAAGGGTGTGCTTTCGCTGACAATGGTTATGTTAGGTTTAACCTTCTTTTCAGCGAGTATGTGGACAGGAGGAACGTTAGGCACCGGCCTCTCATTCAATGATTTCTTCCTCGCAGTGCTTCTCGGAAACCTTCTCCTCGGTATTTACACTTCTGTTCTTGGCTACATCGGCGCTTCATCTGGTCTTTCTACTCACCTTCTCGCACGTTTCTCCTTCGGCGCCAAAGGCTCTTGGCTTCCTTCTCTCATTCTTGGCGGTACGCAAGTCGGCTGGTTCGGTGTTGGCGTCGCAATGTTTGCCCTCCCCGTTCAAAAAGCAACAGGGATTGATACCAACATCCTTATCGCTGTGGCGGGACTGGCCATGACTGCCACGGTCTACTTCGGCATTGCCGCCCTCATGATTTTGTCTGCCATCGCTGTTCCAGCCATCGCCCTTCTCGGTGGTTACTCTGTTCTCGAAGCCATCGACAGCGTAGGCGGTATTGAACAACTCCAATCCCTCTCCCCTGAAAACTCAATCGACTTCTCCACGGCACTCGCGCTTGTTGTCGGCTCGTTCATTTCCGCAGGCACACTCACCGCAGATTTTGTTCGTTTCGGCAAAAGCCCACGTACTGCTGTGATCGTCACAATGGTTGCCTTCTTCATTGGTAACAGCTTGATGTTTATCTTTGGTGCCGCAGGCGGCGCCGCAACGGGCCAAGCCGATATTTCGGAAGTGATGATGATGCAAGGGTTGTTGATTCCTGCGGTTATCGTGCTGGGGTTAAACATTTGGACGACAAACGACAATGCCCTGTATGCATCTGGTCTTGGCTTTTCCAACATCACCGGTCTGCCAAGCAAATACCTTTCAGTCGCGAATGGCATTATCGGCACGCTCTGTGCGCTGTGGCTGTACAACAACTTTGTCGGCTGGCTGACCTTCCTTTCAGCTGCGATACCGCCAATTGGTGGTATCATCATCGCCGATTTCATCAAGAACCGTGAACGCTACAAAGACTTTGCCAATGCAGAGTTTCAAACCGTCAATTGGGCAGCCATTGCCGGTGTCGCCATTGGTATTGCAGCAGGCCACTTGCTCCCAGGTGTTGTACCTTTAAATGCAGTACTTGGCGGCGCAATCAGTTTCTTGATTTTAGATATGCTAAACGCGAACAAACAAAACACTTCAGCTCGCGTGTAAGAGGGTTAAACCATGTCAGCAACTATGCTAATTAAAAACGTTGTCATTCGCGGGCAGAATAGTCTGTCGCAAATTTTGATTGAAGACGGTGTGATCCGTGCTATCGAACCCAATGAAGCCACACTGCAAACCAATGCCCCTGTGCTTGATGCAGAAGGCGGCATGGCGCTACCGCCATTTTGTGAACCCCACATCCACCTCGATACGACCCAAACGGCGGGCGAGCCAAGCTGGAACATTTCAGGCACCTTGTTTGAAGGCATTGAGCGCTGGGCTGAACGTAAGGCACTGCTGTCAATTGACGATGTGAAAACGCGCGCGAAACAAACCCTGAAATGGCAAATAGCAAACGGCATTCAACATGTTCGCACGCATGTTGATGTTTCAGACCCTACCCTCATCGCACTGAAGGCCATGCTTGAAGTGAAAGAAGAGATGAAGGAATGGGTAGACATCCAAATCGTTGCATTCCCGCAAGAAGGCATTCTGTCTTACCCTAACGGTAAAGAGTTGCTGGAAGAAGCGGTGAAGCTTGGTGCAGATGTTGTCGGAGCGATTCCACACTTCGAATTCACCCGCGAGTACGGTGTAGAGTCACTGCATTTCGCCTTCGAACTGGCGTGTAAATACGACCGCCTGATCGATGTGCATTGTGATGAAATTGATGATGAGCAATCACGCTTTGTCGAAACCGTTGCCGCCCTTGCACACAAGTTCGACATGGGACATAAAGTCACGGCTAGCCACACCACCGCAATGCACTCATACAATGGCGCGTATGCGTCCCGCTTGTTCAGATTGCTGCGTATGTCAGGCATCAGCTTTGTCGCCAATCCACTGGTAAACATCCACCTTCAAGGCCGCTTCGATGACTACCCAAAACGTCGTGGTATCACGCGCGTGAAAGAGATGCTGGCGTCAGACATCAACGTCTGTTTTGGTCATGATGATGTGTTCGACCCTTGGTATCCACTAGGCACGGCAAACATGCTGCAAGTGCTGCACATGGGCCTACATGTTTGTCAGATCATGGGTTACGACCAACTTAACCAATCCCTTGATTTGATCAGCCATAAATCAGCGCGCACACTTAACATCACTGATAGCTACGGTGTGGAAGTAGGCAAAGCAGGTAACTTGCTCATTCTACCCGCGGAGAACGATTTCGACGCACTGCGCCGCCAAGTGCCCGTTCGTTACTCTATCCGCAACGGTAAAGTAATCGCAGAAACCCAACCCGCAGCCACGTCTTTGCACCTCGATAAAACAGAAGCTGTGACTTTCAAACGCTAAATCGCGTTCCGAGTGTTTCAGTTCGATACAAAGCCCTGCATGTGCGGGGCTTTTTTTCCCTTAAAAGCCGATTACCACAACCGCCAGTATTCTCACCCCAACATCAAATTTTTGCACCATTCGTACATGGTTGATGAGAGCTGACCTTAATTATGCAACATAAGGCATATACAGCAAACAATAAGCCCATTCTAATAGGGGTTAATGTTAGGTGGGAGAGGAAGTATATGTTTCCAAATGTGATTGTTCTGAATGGTACGGGCAGTGCAGGTAAAACCAGCATTGCAAAGTCTCTCATTGAGATGCTCCCTCTCCAATACTTAAATTTCAGTATCGATAGCGTGCTTTACGCGCTTCCACCCAGTGATCTGCAGAAAATGATGGAGGGTAAAGCCATCACTCGAGAAGGCTACAATTACTCAACCCTGATAGAAGGTTATCACCAAGCCGCCTCTGGGCTGGCAAAAGCGGGTTGCTTCCTTATCCTCGATAACGCGTGGACACTCCCTGCTGAAAAACTCAACATGTTGAATGCACTTTCGGGGTTCAATGTTTGCTTGGTCGGCGTTAAGTGCGATTTGCGTGAAACATCAGAACGGGAAAGACAACGCGGCGACCGCGCCATCGGCCTTGCAGAGAGCGAATTCCACCTCGTCCACCAGCACCTCACTTATGACATAGAGCTCGACACAACCTTTGCGTCTGCCGAACAAGCCGCCAAGAACCTGTTGGTCTATCTCAAAGAGCAAGACGTTTATAACGGTGCGCAATTGTCTCGTGAGAATCTTGCACGTTAATAGCCATAAAAGAAAAAGCACAGCGAGTATCCTCACTGTGCTTTCTCGTCTTATCAATCGATTTGTGAACAGATTTACGGTGTAAATTCAGCGTGCGTAGGTCACATTCAGTGCGCGTTGTAACTTCTCTGATACGTTCGTAAAACCCCACCAAACAGCATAAAGGTCAACAACCATAGGGCATGTCCACCGCCGCCGCCCCCATCTGACGACGCTGACGATGACGAGCTTTCAGCCATAGAGAGTGTTGCACCTTCAAACGCCGTCGCCCCATAAATCATCACGTAATAGGTACCTGAAGACATGTTGGTCAAGGAGCAGCTTTCTTGGTTAGACGTTGATGTCGAGCGGCAATCATATGCAGAAGTCGTCGGGGCCGAACCACCTCGCACGTAGAGGTTTGCATCACCCAATCCTCCTGACATGGTAATGGTGACCCCACCGCCAGAATACGTTGATGCGCTCGGCGCATTTTTAGAACCAGCACCAGCGTTCGCAGAAAGAATGCCCGCAGAACCTACTGTGAAGGAATAGTAAATGGCATCACCTTCCTGCCCTTCGATATTCGAGACAGGTAACGACGGATCAATCGGATCAGCACGCTCTTCGGGTGGCTGGGTAGGTGTATCCAGAGATAGTGACAGTGTCACACCTGAGTAAGCAGAATAACCGTGCAGCATGACATAGAACTCATCACCCGCCACACCCGATGCCGTACAAGATTCATTGTTGCCGTAATAGTAAGGGCGGCAGTCATAATCAGATTGCGATGGCGAACTTCCTTTGTTGAGGTATAAGTCAGCATCCCCTGACCCCCCTGAAATTCTGACCCGTAGATTGCTGCCGTCCTCTGGAATCACGAAACGATAGAAAAGGGTATCGCTTCTCGCACCTGATAAGTTCGTTACTGAAGAACCGATCACTAACTCCTGAGGGGGCAATTCTGTCGTGTCCATGACGATACTCGCGCCACTGTAGGCGGTTTGTCCGACGACAAGGACGTTGTATTCACCGCTACCTTGGAAAGAAACGTCACAGTATTCGTTGTTGTCTGACGTCTTTGACACGCAATCGTAGTCTGATTCCGTCGGTAAGGCGTTATATTTCACGTAAAGGTCTGCATTACCCGTACCACCACTCAAAGTGACATTGGTCGATTCCGTATTCAGTGGCAAAGAAAACGTAAAGTAACTTTCCTCGCCCGCACCACCGCTCAGATTTGATACTGGCACCTCGTCTTCAAGCGACGTGGTCGCTAAACACGCGAACACACCAACCGCATTGAAGGCATTGACGACATCCGTGGTGTTGTAGTCCAGATCATTGGCAGCATTCACGACACCACACGCACCTTCATCAAAGGTCGAATCCGCTTCCCAATAGATTTTGTTTGCCATCGCGAATGCCGTAAAGGCCGTTTTTATGTCCCACCCGTCGGTGTTTGCCAGCAAATAGAAAGCACGGTTAAACACGCCGCTCGAATAGTGCACGTCCATGCCATCGTAATACTGATTCGCATGGTTTATTGAACGTCCGTCATCTGACGGTGTTTCAAAGTAACGCAATGCTCCGAAGCCCTTATAAATAACAGCACCAACTTTCCAATCAACAGAACCTTTCCAATAGTATTCAGCAGCTTCACCCGCGATATCGGAAAAAGCTTCGTTAATGCCCCCAGACATGTTGCTGTAGATAAGATCAGAGTTTTGATCGGTAAATCCGTGGCTAACTTCATGTGCAGACACATTGATATCAACGAGCGGGTAAAAGCGTGAATGACCATCCCCAAATGTCATGGACGAGCCATTCCAAAATGCGTTCTCGTAGTTGTTGCCATAGTGAACTCGCATCACTAATTGGCCTGTTAAGGGCGATAATCCCAGCCAATCATTAAACATCTCGAACACCAGCCCGCCAAAGTAATGCGCGTCATTCATCGGAGAATAGGCACCATTGATTGATTTCACGGTGTTGGTGTTATTGCCGTCATTACAGTTGTAAGAGAATGCCGCTGATCCGGAGCTGCCATGGTTCAAGTTAACGGTTTTAACATTGCTGTTTTCCAGGGTGCATGTCGTGCCCAATTTGGTGATAGCAAATCCATCGTAGTCAGTACCAAAGTCGTATCGGCCCGTCTTCTCGTTGCCGCCAGGGCCTCGCCCTGTCGCTTCGGCATGTGCGAGACCTTCCCACATTTTTAAAATCTCACCGGATTTCGCATCAATATAAGCATGGGGGCGAGAAGGCTTGCTTGAAGGAATGAAGAAACTGACTTCATACACTAAGCGTGGAACGCCATCATCAAGCCAAACAAAAAGCTCACTCTCTTCATTTTCCGGCACAACAATGGTGGCTGCAGGCACACCGAGAAGATATTGGTTTTTTAGTTGCTGAAGCGCGCGTTGATGACTCATAGAAGGTGTGACAGAAGGCAATTCTGCGCTTAAACCAACCACTCGATTGCCTCGCGCTTGTTTGTGGCTGCCGCTCTCATTCGTCGTTACTACACGTCCCTTTCTGACGGGAATGCCTTGATAGTATTGCTGGTGACGAACTTTTACCTTCCCATTAGGTAACGTGATTGTTTCTTTAGGATAAATCCCCGTTAGGCTTTGCTGGCTGCTAAAGCGGGCAGCAGCGACTGGCACCTCTCCAGACAACACACTCACATCGCTTACCGACTCAACAGTGGCGCCACTCGCCGCTGTCGAGAGTAAAACGGTGGGGATAAGACCCGAAATGATTTTCCACTTCCTTTTCATCACAGCCACTTTCCCACTTATGAACCACATGAATCAATATCAATTAATAATGGTCTAACGAGGGTGGTTGATCGAGCAGAAATGGTTCTTTTTTAATTCAAATGACCCACAAAAGAGACACTGCTTTTTATCAATATTTAACGTTTTCTTAATCTTTATGTTTTTCAATATATTATTAAGAATTCACACAAAATAATTCGGGACTTATTGCAAAGGGGTTTATGTAAGCCTTGCTTAACACATTCATCTATTGACTATTTTTCAGGTCAAAAATCACTAAAATACGTACAAAATATTGGCAACTTATCGAGTTTGATGACGCGATCTTCACACACTAAAAAGAGACGTTGAGGAAGATCCGTTGAAGAAAATATCGCCGAGAAGATGAAAAAAGAGAAAACCACGGCATTCGACAATGAGAACCATCGCCGAGGTGAACATGACACCGTGTATATATTGATAAGGGTTACGATTTTAAACCCCAAGTTTAAAACAGCGCCGAGCGAGCCTTGATAAGGCCAACCATTCCCTTTACTGTGAGACGCTATATTCCCAAATAACCTCAAGAAATAGGATTCAGAGCCTCTCATTTCGTTCAACTTGAGGTTGTTTGGGTATACTCATTGTAACGTCTTCAACATTGGGAATTAGTTGTGGAATACCTAGGACAAGCCATCGCCTTTTTTACCGAGCATAAATTTCTCTTCACGCTCATCGTCATTACCGTAATTTGGATAATTAGACGCATTTTGATCCGCTTCATCTGGGGCGAAACAAACTTCCTCAGCGAAGATCAACGCAAATGGATCTCACGAACAAAAAATGGCACGTTCACCACCTTACTGATCGTGATGTTTATTTTATGGCGGTCAGAAATCAACGAGTTCGCCCTTTCCTTAACAGCAATCGCGGTTGCTGTGGTTGTGGCGTCAAAAGAAATCATTCTTTGTTTTACGGGCTCGATACAACGCGCAAGTTCACGTTCATTTCAAATTGGGGAATGGATAGAGGTCGGTTCGCAATGTGGTGAAGTCATTGAGCACAATTTAATGGCGACAAAAATCCAAGAGATTGACCTTCACCACGGAACGTATAACTACACAGGGAAAACGGTCACTTTCCCCAACAGTTTGTTCTTTACGACGCCCGTAAAAAACCTCAACTTCATGAAACGTTATGTTTACCATGAGTTCAGCATAACGATTAAAGAAACGGCTAACCTCTTCCCACTGATACCCAGCTTGCTGGCGCGCATTGATGATCACTGTGAAGATTTTTATGAAGTTGCCACACGCTATAACCATGTAATTGAGCGTCATGCGGGTGTGGATCTACCAGGCGCAGATCCACACATTCACGTGACAACAACCAGCCTGGGTGACCAACAAGTACATGTTCGACTTTTCTGCCCAACAGAACGTGCGACAGAACTTGAACAGCTTATTCGAGAAGACTTCATGACATTGTTCTGCGAACGAATTTTGAATCAAAGATCCGTTGAAATTGCGGACGATGATTTGTTGCTCGAACTACAAACGAAAACCGACCAAGAAGGCTAACCTAAATAGCCATAGCCAACCTATAACATTCAGCGCTGGTCCCTTTGGGGTAAATCACCAGCGCTTTACTCTCCAGCTTCGCCTCGTCGACCTTAAGCCAACTTGCTGCACGCGGATGGAATAAGAAAAGATCAGAGGCCGCCCGTGACATCGATGATAGATCCTGTAATAAACGAGGCCTCATCAGAAAGCAAAAAACAAATAGCAGCGGCGACTTCGTCACGGGTGCCACCACGTTGCATAGGAATACGAGACGCCAAACGGTCGACACGATTAGGTTCTCCACCGTCAGCATGAATCTCGGTATAAATCAGGCCGGGACGCACACCATTTACGCGAATACCCTCAGCCGCGACTTCTTTTGACAGGCCAACCGTAAATGCATCCACCGCCCCTTTGCTTGCCGCATAATCAATGTATTCATTGGGAGAGCCGGTTCGAGACGCCCCCGATGATACATTAACAATGACGCCACCGAGCCCGTTATATTCTGTCGACATGCGCTTTACCGCTTCACGAGCACACAGCAGACTGCCTGTCACATTTGCGGCGAGCACTTTCTCTATTCGGTCTGCCGTCATATCTACCAACTTACTTTGGGTAAACAACACACCCGCATTGTTCACAAGCACCTTCAGCGGATATGCCATGCTATCAATAGCACCAAAAAGGACCACTACATCCGCTTCTTTCGATACATCAGCCTGCACACAGAATGCCTCTCCACCAGCACCAATAATGCTGTGGGCTACAGATTCCGCCGCTGCCGCATTGGATACATAGTTAACACAGACCTTATAACCATCAGCACCTAAACGCATGGCGGTTGCGGCCCCTATTCCACGACTCGCACCTGTCACCAGTGCGATGCCTTTTACGCTGTCTTTCACCCTCATTTCTTTCCTCTATTTCCGCCAGGAAAATCGATATTTTCAATGTCTATCACCTGCCAAGGTCGATCTTGGTTGCGAAATATCCGCTTGTTTAGGCGAGGGTAATCAGCCTCATCGTGCGCGAGTCGCTGACCAACAACAATACAGCGTAAGGTCTCGGACCCGGTATTTATCATGGTGTGTGGTAAACCATTCGCGGGATAGCCAATAAAATAGCCTTCTCCAACACCGAAA
This sequence comes from Enterovibrio norvegicus DSM 15893, assembly GCF_900115495.1. Classification (GTDB taxonomy): domain Bacteria; phylum Pseudomonadota; class Gammaproteobacteria; order Enterobacterales; family Vibrionaceae; genus Enterovibrio; species Enterovibrio norvegicus. The sequence continues at coordinate 123,208 of NZ_FOWR01000003.1, forward strand.
GTGTCTTCACCTATCGTGACCTCTGCATTGCCTTCAAGCACGTATACACATTCATCTTCAAAGTAATGCACATGGTATTCCGTCGATTCATAGCCAGGTTCTATCTCAACAATATGAAACCCAAAACCCGTTAGCCCAACCACATCCCCAAGAGATTTGTTGGTGCGAATAGCCTTTGAATTTAAGAAATGTGTTTTGCAGGTGCCTTCCATTTGTTCAATCTCGACTTTCGATATGATCGATTTGCTCATGCCCACGTCCCTGTTGGTGTGAAGTGACTCCTTGTTTTTAACATGAACAAAAATGCCACGTAAAGGCATGTAGTAAGTAGAGGTTGTGTACACAGAAAAGTGCGCGGTAGGTCAAGCGGCTAGTTTATCTAAGGTAAAATGTGGACGTAAAACCATCAATGACGATTCAGTGATAACTCGGTATCCAATTCGATGCGTTCTCCTCCCAACATGACAGGGTTCAACACATTCTCAAAACGAGGGTCTGCAAGCATACTTTGCATGCCTCTATCTCTCATTGCTTTTGAAGGCCAAACAATCCACGAAAACATCACTACCTTGTTGGCACAGTGAACGTCGATGAGATCTAAATAGGAAGAGGATTCTTGATCGCCGCATTGGACAATATTGATTGCACCATAAGCACGAATAAGCGGCACGACGTCTTGCAACAATCGTCGGTAGGTTTCTTGATTCACTGCTGGCAACGCTGTTATCAGCCCGTCTACATAAAGCATGATCGACTCCCTCTGCCGGCTTGAGTTGCCTCATAGCAACGCAATAACGAACATCCTGATCAAGCCACCAACTCTGTGTGATTATTTTTATATTTATTAAAGCGTTAACGTTTCATACTCATCTGTCAGGTGACAATAAAAGCCATCAGTATTGAGTGTGTACGTTGTGATGAACTATAACGTTGACATCGTAGGGCTTATTGCCTCAATCACGAGATACGCAAAATGTTTCTTATTAATAATTGAATTAAAAGGAAGTAATTTTTCACGCGCAGACAGATTGCTGGTTGTACGACATTGGTGTTTGTTCAATATTGATGTTTTTTCAATATTGGTTTTTGTACAGCACGGGGTCTGCACAACGTGGGTTTAGCAAAGCGGAAGAGACGTTAAGAGAGTAGTCACGAGGAAATGGACAAGGCAGGAAGGAGAGATGGCGGTTTTTTACAAGCTCAACGAGAGGCGTCAAGAAAAGTAAAAGAAACACCGGAGGCATTCCTGCATTGGGATACATTCCTCCATGGGTATACATTCTTACATAGATATAGACCCGAAATGTTCCCTTAAAACGTGATTAGAATTCTTTAAACAGCTCGATCAAATAGATAATTTCTTGCCCTAGATTGCCAAACTCTTCTTTAGAGAGCTTGTGATTAAGCAGATCGTTATAACCACGCAGTTTTCGCCTATCAAAGGTTTCAAGATTCTTGAAGCCCATTGACCAATTAGGGAAAGAACGCTGCTCAATCTCACTGCGATCGATCACGATCGCGCCGTTGTGGCGAGTATCCGAGGCGATATCGGCATAGAGCTTTTCTACGGCACCTTCATCACCTTCTAAAATTTGAAAAAAGTTTTCCTTGGCGTAAAGCAGCAATCCACTGACATCCCGTTTTTCGTTGTTTGCTCTGCATTTACCTAATAACTGCATGAGATCGTTTTCATTAAACGCTGTCGTCGCAGAACTGGCATATATCAGTCTTATCATTACTCCCCCAAAGCATCACGGCGTTATACGGCAATCTTGTTCGCACAATTGCTCTATCTAAACAATGTAGTCGCAAAAAAGAGACAAAGAGTCGCATCTTGGGAGCATTCGTGATTGAGGGGCTAGGGAATATCAGATTGGAAGATATCGACGGGAATAAGCGTATCCTTGCCCGTTTTTAAGAAGAGTTTATGCGCAGCAGTAATGCGATGCCCGCCATCTTGGAGGATATAGGTTTTCCCACAGGCGCATTGAATAAGCTTTATCGCTTCATTGATGGCCTCACCTCTCTTCAAACTTTTCATGATGGCGGCGAAGCGAGCATCTTCTCCGCGCACCCAATGCAGGTCGAGTTTTACGATGTCACTAATTGGCATAACTTGCATCACTCTTCCCCTTTATATCACCACTAGACATGACCATTTGTTTAGCTTAGCCAAATCAAAAACGGGGCGAGCGTGATTTACGATACCCTAGGGGTTGAAAAATGCATGAGGAGAAAAACCGTTTTATTCCTTTGAAGCCAGCCATTTCCGTAATAAAGAAGCCAACGTTGCTTGCTCTTTTTCCGTCAACACATTCAACATTTGATGTTCATTTTCCACGTGTGCCGTAACGACAGCGTCAATCAAGGTTCGCCCTTCGTCAGTCAACATCACCAAACAACTTCTTCTGTCAGTTTCACTGGCTTGACGTACCACAAGACCACGTTTAACTAGCCCATCAACTCGGGTGCTCATGGCCCCCGATGAAAACATCAAGGTTTGATACATCTCGGTGGGTGTAACAGGTTCGCCAGCACGACGTAACGTCGCCAAAATATCAAACTCGCTGCTCATCAACCCAAACTGTTTGAACACCTCTTCCAGGCTCAGCTTCATTAAATGGTTAGCTCTGTCCATTCGGCCAATCACACCCATAGGCGAGCAATCTAAATCAGGGCGTTGAACCTGCCACTGAGCAAGGATGGTATCAACATGATCCTGCTTCATAACACCTCCATATTTTATCTTTCCAAAAAGATACTTGATCTAAAGAGACAAAGCGAATAATTTATCTTTCAGGAAAGATACTTTTTAGAAAGATTACTAAGCCATTTTTGGCTGACTGTATAGAGGAAACACCGTGATTAACTACTTACTTGCCGCCACCGTTCCCATACTCTGGGGCAGCACTTATGCAGCAGTAAGTCTGTTTTTGCACGATATGTCTCCATTTTGGGTGGCTGTTTGGCGGGCGCTACCAGCCGGTTTGCTCCTGATGTTACTGAAACCGGGAAAACCGCCGCTACCGTTTGGCAAACTCACACTGCTAACCACCTTTAATATCGTGGCGTTCTTTCCATTACTGTTTATTGCAGCTTATCGCTTACCTGGATCTGTTGCGGGTACGCTTGGCGCAACACTTCCACTTCAATTGATGTTCATGCAATGGTTGGTGGAAGGTAAGAAACCCGAACTGAAAATGCTGTCGCTTGCATTGTTGGGGCTTTCAGGGGTCGTTCTCATTTTGAACCCCACCGCCGACATCGATCCGATTGGCGCAGCCGCCGCGCTAGCCGCCACAGCGTTAGTTGCTCGTGCAACACTGTGGCTAAAAAACTGGCCAGTCACGGATATTTTCAGACTCACCGCTTGGCAGTTAACATTGGGGGGGCTGATGCTCGCTCCGATTGCGTTTTTAGTGGAAGGCGCACCAAAGCCCATCACGCTTGATGCTTTACCCGGCATTGTCTGGGTCAGTGTATTAAACAGTGCGTTTGCGTACTGGGCGTTTTCCCGTTCAATTAAACGGATCGGCCCGGATGCGATGGCGATGATCAGTATGCTAAACCCTGTCGCAGCAGTCACCTTAGGCATATTGTTGGTGGGTGAAAGCTTGGGTCCACTTCAGTGGATAGGCATAGGATTGGTATTGTTAAGTCTGCTTTTGATGGGTCGAAGTAAGCGAAGATTAGCAAAGATAGCAGCACAAAAAGCAAGCCTTGGGTAAGCCGACATGTCATAGATATAGAGGGAGAAGCAGAAAGGCTTCTCTCGTTGCTTGTCCTTTCTTTAATTTATGAACGCGTATTGCCCATTATCACCCCACTCTTCGGGCGTATTTATTGTCTAAATAAACTCTCACTTATCATATAAGAAAGACAACTTCGCGACCGTCACATTGTCTTTCGTGAGGAAGCTCTTAGTTTCAACGATACGCTGCCCACATTTCGTCAATTCAATAATTACGCGTTTATCCTGCCCAAACCTACAGTGTTCGCACATCATCTCGATATCAACTCAATACTTGGACAGACATGCCAACTCAGTTGCATATAACACCTTAAACTCTTTGGATCGGGAAACTTGAACAGCGCCTAAACACAGGGCAAATTGCAAAGGGTCAATAACGATGGGAGAAAGAATCAATGGAAATACGCGTCGATGATTTATCAGGAAAGGAAATCCAAGATCTTCTCCATCAACACCTCGCAAGCATGTATGACATTAGCCCACCTGAAAGTGTTCACGCATTAGACATTACCGCCCTTCAACACCCAAATGTCACGGTTTGGAGTGTATGGATTGATGGAGAAATAGCGGGTTGTGGTGCGCTGAAGCAAATTGGCCCAGGCCATGGCGAAATCAAATCAATGCGAACCTCAGAAAATTTCCTCCGTCGCGGTGTAGCAGCAAACTTGCTTGCACACATTCTTCAAGAAGCTCGTCGTCGCAAGTATTCGCGCCTAAGTCTGGAAACAGGTGCTGAACCCGAGTTTGAGGCAGCAAGAAAGCTATACCAGCGTTTCGGCTTTGATGCGTGTTCACCGTTTGGCGACTACGTCGAAGATCCAAACAGTGTCTTTTATTCACGCGCACTTCAATTATTTAGCCCTGCTCTCTAAATGAAGACGTTGACAAGCGGACGCACAAAACAGCCATGCATCCATGTTGTTTGATATGAAGCATTACATCGACATTGTTGATTACCACCCGCGCTACACCGAAGACACCCTTCGAATGTGGCGCGAGAGTAAAGCATTCGCACTGGGTAAGGCTGAATCACAGAGCCTTGCTTCTCATCGCTACTACCTCAATCGCGTGCTCGCCGCATGCAATGACATTTATCTCGCCATAGAAAAGCAGTCTGGACAGGTGCTCGGGATGATAGCGACAGATGGCGAATCAATCACTCAGCTTTACGTTGCACCAGATGCACAGCGGCAAGGCATTGGAAGCTGCCTTGTTGAACTCGCCAAAGAATCAGCGAACAATGGCCTTATGCTGTATACCGTTGAAATTAATCAACAAGCGAGGGAGTTTTGGCAGAAGCAAGGGTTCATTGAATGCGAAACCAAAACAATCACGTGCGATGAAGGTATGATCGATGTGTTGTGCGAATGGCATCCGAAGGCGCTTGCAGAGCATTCACGAATGGGTGGCTAGATAAGTGTCTGCCCCCACATTTTCAATCGCCGTTTACACATCATCTCCCGGCGAGTTATACAACCCGCCCCCCTTACCCCGTATCTGTGAAAAAAGTGAAAATAATTTCCCCCTTTCTCACGTTATCAACCATGAGAGTTCTCTCTTTTTAATCCATACTTTACGCGCTTCACTCCAGTAAATTCGGGGCTTGTAAAACATTGATGTAGATCTCAAAAATTTACCCGAGCTACGATTAATATTTTTTATCGTGACGACCAAAAGATTGATTTGTCGCGACTGGCGCAAAGCTGTAACTTTCGCGCTCTTTCATGCGGTGCTGAGAATTTGGAACAGATAAGGTCGCCGCGGAGAACGTAAACGATAGTGTTGATTATTCAATCGGTTCTTATAAATGTGAGCAGGCCTACGCCTCTGAGCAACTATCGTTTACTTGAGTAAGTGTCAAAGACTGATGCGCTCACTCCATCCGTTCGAAATATACTATCTGGGGCATTGCAGCAATGACTGACAACAACACATCTCGCACAGCTGATGGCGAAGACTTTAATATTGTTCAAGCAAACGCACGAACTGTCGTTGGCTGGCGTGAATGGGTCGGCTTACCAGGGTTAAACATCCAAGCAATCAAAGCAAAAGTGGATACAGGCGCAAGAACATCTTGTCTGCACACTTTCGGCATCGAAGAATACCAAAAAGATGGCGAGAAATGGGTGAAGTTCATGGTTCATCCAATCCAAGACGACGTGCATACCGAACAAGAGTGCCACGCGAAAGTATTTGATATGCGCACAGTGCGTGATTCTGGTGGTCACGAGACGTACCGTTATGTCATCGAAACGCAATTGATTATTGGTGATCTCCAATATCCAATAGAGATGACACTGACTGCTCGTGACAACATGACGTTTCGTATGTTGTTAGGTCGTATCGCGATGGAAGGTCGTTTAATCGTCCAACCAGAAGCATCTTTTATTCTTCAGGCGCCACAAGGTTAAGTTATGAAAATTGGAATTTTATCGCGCAGTGAAAATCTCTACTCTACACGCCGCCTGATTGAAGCGTGTGAGAAACGAGGCCACGAATATAAAATCATCGACGCACTACGTTGCTACATGAACATCAATTCTACCCAACCTTCTATTCACCTGAAGGGTGAAGATTTGGTGGGTTTTGATGCAGTCATCCCACGTATTGGCGCGTCTGTGACGTTTTACGGCTGTGCCGTTTTACGCCAATTCGAAATGATGGGTGTTTACACAGTGAACGACTCCGTCGCAATTTCACGTTCACGTGACAAGTTGCGCTCACTGCAACTGCTTTCACGTAAGAACATTGGTATGCCGGTCACAGGTTTTGCGAGCAAACCGGGCGATATTAAAGACCTGCTAAGCATGGTTGGTGGCACACCTGTTGTTATCAAATTGCTTGAAGGCACCCAAGGTATCGGTGTTGTTCTTGCTGAAACACGCAAAGCAGCAGAAAGCGTGATCGAAGCCTTCATGGGCTTGAAAGCCAACATCATGGTGCAGGAATACATCAAAGAAGCGGGTGGCGCAGATATTCGCTGTTTCGTTATCGGCGACAAAGTGATTGCTGCCATGAAGCGTCAAGCATTGCCGGGTGAGTTCCGTTCGAACTTACACCGCGGTGGTAGTGCATCACTGATTCGCATCACGCCTGATGAACGTAAAACTGCGGTTGCAGCGGCGAAGGCCATGGGGCTTCACGTAGCAGGCGTTGACTTACTGCGCTCTGAGCGCGGACCATTGGTGATGGAAGTAAATTCGTCGCCAGGTCTTGAAGGGATTGAGACCGCAACGGGCAAAGACGTCGCTGGTCTCATCATTGACCATATAGAGAAAATAGTCTCATCTCCGAGGACAAGGACACGTGTCAAAAGCAATTAAAAATACTGCCTTCGAAATTGGCGGGGTAACCATCCCTGCGGGTCAACGTGCGAGCGTTGAGTTTGAAGTCGCTAAGCTTTACACACACTCTCCGCTGTCAGTAACAGCGGAAGTACTTCATGGTAAGAAACCTGGCCCAGTGTTGATGATCAACGCGGCCATTCATGGTGATGAACTCAATGGTGTGGAAGTGGTGCGTCAAGTACTTGAACGCATCAACCCTGCCACACTAAAAGGCACGATCATCGCGATCCCTGTGGTTAACGTATTCGGCTTTATTCATAAATCTCGTTACCTGCCAGATCGTCGCGATCTCAATCGCTGCTTCCCGGGCTCTGAGCGCGGATCAATTGCAGGTCGCATGGCGTACCAAATCTTCGAACAAATTGTTCGTCGTTGTACCCATATTATCGATTTGCACACAGCGGCGATTTACCGTACCAACCTGCCTCAAATTCGCGCTAACTTGGCGAATGAAGCGACAAATGAAATGGCGCTGGCGTTTGGTACGCCGGTGGTTATTGATGCAGCTCTGCGTGATGGGTCATTGCGTTCAGAAGCGGAAAACATCGGTATTCCTGTCATTACATACGAAGCAGGTGAAGCACTGCGCTTTGAACCGTATGCGATTACTGCAGGCGTTAAAGGTGTGAAACGCGTTATGCGCCACCTTGGCATGATCCGCAGGAGCAACCGCAAAACATCAACGGTCGAACCGGTCATCGCACGCGCTACACGTTGGGTTCGCGCAGAAGCCGACGGTATCTTGCGCTCACACGTGTCTCTTGGACAACGCGTCAGCAAAGGCCAATCTCTGGCATCTATCAGCAGCCCTATTGGTAGCGAAGAGATCCAGACCTATGCACCGCAAGGTGGCATTATCATTGGTCAGCAAACACTGCCATTGGTGAATGAAGGTGATGCGATTTTCCATATCGCCTACTTTGAAGAACCAGACCGTATGGTTGAGCAGCAAGTAGAAAACTACTTAGATGAAGTCGTCGATGACGCGAACAACGAAATCAAATTTGGTATCGGCACCGCGTAATAAACACTTCGTACTGTATGAAAAGAGCGCTATTGCGCTCTTTTTTTTTGATCTAAATCTCACCCTGAAAAATAATTGTTACACAATATTAACAATTCACGCTTGTCTCATTTCTAAGCCTCAACAGGTTGCAATTGTGTCGCTAAGCTTTCAACGACATCAGAGGACTGACCAGAGGATAATGCTATGAAAGGGATCTTTATATCACTGTTGTTTGCAGCAACGTCGCTATCTGTATTTGCAGGCTCTACCGTTCCAAGCGCTAACACAGGCTACACACAAACCAAGTACCCCATCGTACTTGTTCACGGTCTATTCGGTTTTGATAACATCGCCGGTTTTGACTACTTCCATGCCATCCCACAAGCGCTCACGCGCAGCGGGGCGAAAGTCTATATCGCACAAGTGTCAGCCGTTAACAGCTCAGAAAAGCGTGGAGAACAACTGCTGAGACAAGTACGCCGTGTACTCGCTATAACGGGCGCCCCAAAAGTGAATCTTATCGGACACAGTCACGGGAGCCCAACTTCGCGCTATGTGGCATCTGTCGCGCCGCAGTATGTTGCATCCGTCACCAGTGTTGGCGGTGTTAACAAAGGCTCTGAATTTGCCGATGTAATGCGTAAGGCACTCAGACCTGGCTCTGCCGGCGAGGCGAGTGTCGTTGCAGCGACAAAAGTATTTGCTCGCCTAATCAGCGTACTATCTGGATCAGGCAGACTTCCGCAAGACCCTTTAGCCTCATTAGACTCCTTGTCGACTAAAGGCTCGCTTAAATTTAATCGTAAATACCCTGAAGGTGTTCCACGTTCTCGATGTGGTAACGGCGACAGTCGCGCTTCCAATGGTGTTTATTATTATTCGTGGTCAGGCACAAGCCAGGTGACAAATATTCTTGATTTAAGTGACCCAGTGCTATTCACCACAGGACTTTTCTTTCGTGAAGCCAACGACGGTCTCGTGGGTCGCTGTAGCACGCACCTCGGCCGTGTTATCCGTGATAACTACCGCATGAACCACCTTGATGAAGTGAATGGCTTCTTTGGCTTACATCACTTGTTCGAAACCGATCCTGTGACAGTTTATCGTCAGCACGCAAATCGACTTAAGCAGCAAGGTTTATAACGGCAATGGTCAAATTCAACGCGTGTCAGGCGTATAGCTCCATCGCGCGTTGAATTCTTTTACCCAAGACTCGATCTATACCTTTATTGGAAAATGTTTCACGGACGCCGGAGGACATCACATGTATCTTGCTTCTCGCTCATTAGGGATAGCTTTTGGAGGATTATTGATAGTATTTGTCGCGATTTACATGACAAGTACCGCCCAACAAGAAAAAGCTACCGATACGCCAGTCTCTTCTCAAATTGGGACAGACATTGATATATCTTCTGACAGAGACACGTTTGAATATTTTCTCTCTACATTAGGTGAAAAAGAACTGGCTGAGATTCAGGGTTCTTATCAGAAATTCGCCGATACCGTCAGCTATGGCGAAAAACAAGAAGTGCTGTTTCAAAAGTACCTGCGGTATAAAGAATCCATTGTATCTGTGCCACCGCCAGACGGTCTTACTGGTATAGAGTATCTAAAATTCATCCATGAAAAGATGCAGCAACTTCAAGCAGACGCATTCAGTTCACGGGAACAAAACTCACTTTTTTACCAAGAGAACTTAGCGCGTGAAATGACCATCAAAAAAGCCGAATTACAAGCACTGGGCGTAGATGACGAAACGTACCAAGACCTTTGGCAACAAGCCTTAAACACGCTTCCGCCTGACATGAAAGAAAGCTATCAAAACGCTGAATTACTGGGGAACATCAACAACCTCGCTTCGCTGGACAGTGATGAAAAATCCTACCGTCTCACTGATCTTGTTGGGGAAGACGCCGCAAACCGCATTCACGCCTTGGAGCAAGAAGAGAATGCGTTTGATGCCTCGGTTCAGGCCTACTTGAAAGAACGCGAAACCTTACTTAATGACAATAGCTACAGCGAAGATGAGCGCCTGCAAGCCATTGCCGATTTGCGCAGCAACCATTTCTCATCAGATAACCATCGACGCGTGCAAGGCTTAGAAAACCTTGATGATGAGAAAAAGAATCGCGCGCTATAGCAGGTTTTTACGCTGGAACGGTTTTGTACGCTGCAACGAATGAGAAACTCAAGTTGGTTGCTGAGGTGACAGCGTGAGGCTTTGCGCATCGCCCCACTTGTGAACAGGCCATTGATACTCCCCTGCTTTTTTAAACAATTTACTGCACGGGTTGATGATGTGTACATCATCCGCAAATAAACACATGGGAAGATCATTAATAGAGTCAGTGTAAAAACTGATTCGCTCAAAATCGTGGTCAAGGCCGCCAATCCATTGAGTAAGACGCAACACTTTTCCCTCACGAAATGAAGGCACGCCTTCAGGCTGAGGTTGGTATTTCCCATTGTTTAACACCAAGTCGATACCCATGGCAGTCTCAACGCCTAACGCCTTTGCCACAGGTTTAACAAGAAAGCTTGGAGAAGCAGAGACAATTGCCAGCGCCACCCCTTCATCCTTGTATTGCGCTAACGTGACGATAGCTTCAGGAAAAATTAACGGCATCAACGCGTCCTTCGCGAAACGCGCTGCTAACGCATTGATGTCTTCCGCGAGCATGTGTTTTAACGGGGACAGGCTAAAAGCAAGGTAAGCATCGAGATCTAAACTGCCATCAGCGTACGCCGCCATGAATTGCGTATCCAACGCCAAAAAGTCAGGGGCTGTTGCGAGCCCTTTATCCACGAGAAACTGATGCCATAACGTCATCGAATCACCATTCAGCAACGTCTCGTCTAGATCAAACACCACCAAGTCTTTCATCATATTCCACTCTCATTGCTGTTAAACACACACCTTAATCATGTCAGGGGTTTAAGGGTAACACCACGAAAAATATGTGTTTTATGCGTCAGTACAAAACAATATAGGGATGAAACAATCACTGCCCGCCCTATTGTGGCTTGAGCAACGAAACACGAAATCGCACTGCATGATGGGTTAACGCCGCCATGCGACCTGGTGTTGCCAAAGATTCATCAACCAACTCGACAGCAGTGACCTCATCAAACTCATTGGTATAAAGCCGAAGGTTCCCCACATACAGAGCCTGATCATCCACCCGGACTAAATAGGTATACGTTTCAGGCAAGGTGAAGTGCTGTGATGTGGGTTCACCATGAGACATCGAATACACCTCAATTCTGTTCAAAATGAGGGCTTTTTTTGGGGTAACAAATTCAAAAGGCGTGTCCCATGAAGTGGTCAGACTCGCTGTTTCCTTGGAACGCGCAACGACATTGCGGTCGCGATGGTAGTCCTTAAACCATAGGGTCACTTTGTCTGAATGCGGCGGCATATCGGTGTGCGTTTCGTGTTTTAAGTCAGCCGCAAGATAAGACGGTATACGTGACACTTTCCCCATCACCAACACGTCATCATTATCGAGGTTTAACACAGCCAAAGACGAAGTCGAAGAAGACCCAGAACTGCAACCACTCAGCATGAGCAGAGCCACTAAGGCCCCTAAAAACAAGGCCCGTAACGACAAGGCTTTGGTAGAGGCGGCAGTCGCCAAGCACCTCCCTCGATAGAAAGGCCGTTTTATAAGGCGGCGATAACACACACACAGAAATTGATGCATTAAAGAAACGTAGTACACGAAAAAGAAAAGTACCCCATCAAAAGGACTTCCCGACTCTACATCTCTAAAAGTTCGAAGAGGTGATACAGGAAGGTACTTATAACGTATCAAGAACCTAGACCTTTTATGGCTCAGCTATCCAGCATGAAAGAAACGACCCAGTACTGCGGTCAACTACACCGGCGAAATAAATGCAATGGCTGCCTTTCCCTTGAATCTTCTCTTTGATAACGATCCAACGGAGATCAGCAACTCGCTTCGATATATCCATCCACATTGAGGGTCTATTGGCCCTAGAAGGTGACGACATGCTTAATTGGGAATCTGTATTATCCACTGCGAAGAATGGCAATCCTCCAGCGCCACGCCGCGTTGAGATGAGCGAGGCCGAATGGGAAGCCAAACTGACACCTGAGCAGTTTTACGTCACGAGAAAACACGGGACGGAAAGGCCGTTCAGTTCAGATATGTGTGGACTTTTTGCTCCGGGCATCTATCAATGTGTGTGTTGCGACACACGCTTGTTTGATGCACAAGAGAAGTTTGACTCAGGCACAGGGTGGCCTTCATTCACTGCACCGCTTGAAGAAAATGCAGTGGCGTACACCATGGACATTACGTTGGGCATGACACGCGTAGAAGTAACATGCAATGTGTGCGATGCACACCTCGGCCACGTATTTCCTGATGGCCCACCGCCAACGCGCTTGCGTTACTGCATCAATGCCATTGCCATGGAAAAAGAAAGTTAATACTCGCGAGGCGCAGCCGAAGACGTCACTGCGCCTTTTCAATCACACCTCCTTATGTTCTTGCCTGCAAATGTTCTTACCAGCGAATGTTCTTGCTTGCGATTCATTCACACAACCACTGATTACAATGGTCAACGCTTCTGGCTTTTATGCAGACCCGTGTTCATTTTCCCTTTTATCCTTAGAAACAATCAGCCTGTTAGGATCTCTACCGCTTTTCCCGTACCATACGCCCCAATAAGACTTATCAAGTGAGTGCAAGGCAAAAAATCATGAATGATGACGATATCCTAACCAGCGAAAACCTTATTGAAATCGTTGAAAATCAGCTAACAGATAACAACCCTAAAAAAGTAAAAGAAACCCTCATGCGCCTGCGTATGACGGGAAGCACGCAAGAAGAAGCGATCGAATTCATTGCTTGTGCGCTGATGGTTGAGATCTATGATGTGGCAAGGGGTGACGGTGAATTTAACCTTAAGCGCTACGAACAGCACCTCGATATGCTGCCTGAAATGCCTTGGCAACAAGATTTGGAAGACTAAGTCGACCTACTTGCGTCTATAATAGCTAAAACAAAAAAAGCGCCTATCGGCGCTTTTTTTTGTTTTCTGTGTAACATTTCGGCTGGGATGAACCGTTACATGATTTGCGGTAAAACACCCGAGCCCAAATCATATACCCAATACCAAAGGAAGCCGTGACAAACCACAACCACACACGTTAACGCCAAACGTAAGAAGGTGTACCAAAGCGGGTAAACGCCTTTAAACATCAAACCCACTTCAAGTAAAAACAAAATCACAAAAGAAGCGGTAAGCAAATAGAGTGACATAGGGTAAGGCATTAAGAGTGCACCAACAGCCACCAACGAAAACACGATGCCGACCGTTAAACCCTTCGTTGATTTTTCTTCCTTCGCAGCATTCTTCGCATCACTGATGGTAATCCCCCATACCGCGCCTGACAAAAATGCCAAGATGATGGCGCTATAGGTCAGGAAGGTATAAGCGAGTTTTCCTTGCCAATCTAACGGCCAAACCGGTAGCAGAACCCCAAAAGCAAGAAAAGGAATCAACCCCATCACGCCATAAATAAACGCTGTCTTTTTCATTCATTGAATCCTTTATCGTTGAGACCTCAATAGCGTTAACGTTTTCTCCTACAACGTTTGACGATCTCACACAGCTATTATGCTGCACGCATTGGTGCTGCTCAAATTAACGTAAGTATAAGAGCTTACCTGTGGTCACTTAGTCACTCAATAGTGGATGATTGTCAGGAAGTTGCTTCTGAATCCAAAGCACCAATTTATGTTTCATGTTCGGCCCATCTTCTTTATCCGTCGCCAGCGGCGTCAGTACTTTATCTTCCACCAACAGACGATAAATACACTCAATCTTTATCTTGTTAGACGTCCCTTCATCAAAATGCGCAAAACCTCGTTTTTCCGCATATTGCTGGCCAATCTGTAAGGCTTTTTTTAGCAGTTGAGCTTCGTGCTTAATTTTTTTCATCCTGAGCCTCCAACATTTCGTGTGCTGCCAGCATAGCAGAGCAAATGCGCAACCGTTGTGACCATACACGAGAGGACTCAAAACTAATCCGAAAAACCATTTCACTGTTGATAATCAAAGCATTTCTTAACACACATTCACCCAAAAGAAGTTGAACAGTGACGTTTTCACATAACTATGGTTAAAAACGACATGGTAGGTGGAATTGACCGACATTCCAAACGACACGGATCCGCAAGCCATTGAACTTCAATCATTCCTAGAGAAAAACGGTGTGGTTAAAACGCTTGCGCACTTTTCCGGATTAGATGAAAACGGCAAAGAGGCGGAGAGCATTGAGTCAATCTACCACCAGCTTTAAACGCATTCGCAAAGCGGATGAAAAAACAGAGAGGGAGCGTAAGCTCCCCTACCTAAACATGATGTTTAAGGACAAAATGCCAGCACCCATTGACGAAGCAGACATTTTAGAAAGGCTCAACGCAGCACCGTCTGTTCGTGGCTTTTTCATCACGGCGGTAGATGTCTTCAGCGAGGCTATTGATGCGTTAGTACAACGTATTTTTCGTAAAGACGATTTTGCCGTGAAATCTGTTGTCGGGCCATTGCTCGAAGATTCCGGTCCGTTAGGTGATCTTTCCGTTCGATTAAAGCTATTGTTTGGCTTAGGCGTGCTGCCTAGCGAATTGTTTGAAGACATCAACGATGTGATCAAGCTAAGAAATGAGCTCAACAACGACATGGAAGAGTACAGCTTCACTGACCCTTTCATTCTCAATGCCATCAAGAACCTTCACTTAGTCAATAAAATGGGCATGGTTCGACTTGATATACAAGAACCAGATGATGATGTTGACGTCATGTTTTATCAGCTTCAACTCAAACGCCAGCAGCAAATGATTGCCTCGGGTCTGTCACTTGCCATTGTCGAAATCTGCAATGAATTAAACCGCGAAAGCCCCTTCTAAACCGGGTAACAACCTCTCTTCCTTTTATTGCATTTACTACTCAACATTTAACATCATCTTACATTTTGCTTGGCAACAACGAAGGTTATTACGCAGACGCGAAATATCGCTTCCGGTAGGATAACAAACGCTATTTATTCTCCTATTTTTCCCAACACGAGTAATACTTCACACCATGGACGACAGAAGTCAGCATTTTCTAAACCAATATTTGAGGACGCTTTCTGACATAGAGCGCGCCAATCATACTTCCTTTTCTTCTGATTACTTTTGCGCAGACGCCCTCAACGCCAACCTTTGCGCCGACCTCATCCAACGCGGAGAAAAACGCGCATCGTGCAGCTTGGAACACTGGTATTCGCACAAAAATGAACCTCGCCCACAAATTGGACATCTTCAGGTCGTTACCGACTGGTCTGGAGAACCTAAGTGCATTATTGAAATCCAATCTGTTGAATCTTGCCCTTTCAATCAAGTGACAGAGGAATTTGCCGCCTTAGAAGGAGAAGGTGACAAAACCTACGCTTGGTGGCGAGACGCCCATTGGGCATTTTTCAGCAAGGAATGCGCAGAGCTCGGCATTGAAATGCGCGAAGATACCATGCTCGTATTAGAGCGATTTCATGTGGTTTATCGCGGCTAATCGCGCGAATCGAAGGACATAAGAATGAAGAAGAATTTCCGCATTGCGTTGGCACAACTCAACGTGACCAAAGGCAACATCCGCGCGAACCTACAACAGCATATTGAACTCATCGAGCTTGCAGCAGAGCAGCACGCCAATGTGATTGTCTTTCCAGAGTTATCGTTAACTGGCTACGAACCCGAGTTGCTTGCAGAGCTTGCTTTTACGCCAACCGACGAGAGTGTGTTGGCCTTATCTCGCCTAGCGACCTATCACAACATGACCATTATTTGCGGCCTGCCATTAAAAAACGAAAGCAGCGCAGATGACGCCCAAGCTAAGCCTTATATCGCTGCTGCAATCTGTCAGCCTTCGCGAACGGTGAGTTTCTATAAAAAGCAGTACCTTCACGAAGGGGAAACCGCTTTTTGTGCTCCAGGGCATGACAACGTGATGTTATCCGTCAAAGGCAACAAACTTGCGCTGGCGATTTGTGCAGATTTCAGTGAGCCGCAACACGCAAAAGATGCTCAAGAGAATGGTGCTGATATTTACCTTGTCTCCGCACTCATTTCCCACAATGGCTACGAAGGTGACGGCCGATTGCTTGCAGATATTGCTCGAACGCACCACTTCCCTGTTTTGCTTTCCAACTTTGTTGGCGAAACGGGTGGATGGCAAGCTGCGGGACAAAACCGAGTTTGGGACGTGAATGGCGATAAATCCGAAAAGGGTTGCACCATACTTAACGGTATTCTTCTGTGCAGCCTTACGGGCAGTGATCTCTTGTCTTCCCAATTTCATCCGGGCACAACTCGGCCAATAGTTGAAGACCCTTCCGCCGTGATCGCCTAACACAAAAGAGGCGAGCCTATGCTCGTCTCTCGTCTCTCGTCTCTCGTCTCTCGTCTCTCGTCTCTCGTCTCTCGTCTCTCAGCACACTGTCACTGGCTCAGCTCTTCCACCACGTCTGTGCGCTCCGTTTTACTTTTGTAGTTCGACACCATCGCGCCCAGCGTCACTAAGACCACCGCCACTACCAAATTCACAGACCAATCCACCAGCCCTGCGAGAGACAATGCAAACGACGATAACAGCGGCGTGCTAAAACTCAGAGAGGCCAACAATTGTCGATTGCCTCGCTTCATTCCCACGTCCCACAAGTAAAATGCGCCACCAACCGGCCCCAAGCCCAATAAAACCACACCCACCACTTCAAGCCATGAGAAATCCCAGTGACCTTGCTCTAACGAGAAGTGCGCCGCGAATGAGAGCAGAGCAACCGCCGCAGATAGCCAACCAATGTCATCAACGTGATTGTTAGACGTCGATAAATACCATGAGAAAGAAGACCAAATAAGCGCACAACACATCGACAAGGCATAGCCCTTCATATAACTGCCGTTCAGCGCTAACTCACCGTCTCCCACAATGATAAACGCGATGCCGACAAAGCCCAGCGTCCCGCCCAATAACGCTTGAACCAGCTGATTTCTCGACGCGACAAACACGCTTAATAACAAAGGCCATAAATACACAATCAAGCTGACTTCAATGGCGGGGGCAAACTTGATCGCCATGAAGTAACAAAAATGGAAGCCGAACAACCCTGCTATGCCGAAAAGCCACTGGCGCGCAGTGAGCGTGGGCAAGGTCAACAGAGGTTGTTTCATCACAACGCGTTTCGCCACCATCAAACATGCTGAGAGAGAAAAACACAACGCAAGAAGCTGAAATGCCGGAATACTCGACGTCATCGTGCCCAACAGCGCCAGAACACCCCAAAGAATGATTGCGCTGATACCCATTACTGAAGCCATGTTGTTAACCCTTTTCCTTGTTTGCCATTAATGGCCGAATCGATAGGAAAAGCGTAACAGCGAATAGCAAGAAGAATTGTGCAGGAAAGACGCTCTGTTTGGCTGGAAAGATAGAAATAGGGTCTAGACGCGATGCATGCGCGACACAAGGGGTTCGGTGACGTGATTAATGGCAGACGTTACGCCAAACGCTTCGCCCAGTTTCCATCATGGACGTTCATGCAGCTTTCTTCCGAGTCGAAAAAGACATGACGAGCCATGTTTTTAACCGGAATCCCGAGATTGTTCAGTGTCGATTGAATCAACGACACGAGCTTGTCCTGCTCATTGCTCTCAGAAAACGCCGCCAGTTGCGCATTGGTATCAAACACACAGGTGATTTTTAAGCTCTGTGGGAAAGACGAATAGTTGACGGTATGCGTGAGCCATTGAAACCCGTCTATGTCTGTCAGCGCCGTTTCACAAACGTTCGTGAGCGCGATGCGCAGTTCATTGTCCATTTTCTTGTCTGTTTTACGCATGCTCGTTGTTACCTCACGATGTTATTACGGATTGTCATTATACCCAAACAATAGGATTGAACCGGATATGGCGCGTTACAAAACACGACGCTTCATCCATGCACTTGGGGATTGGCCAAAATAGGCCGAGAAACGACGACTGAACGCAGAGAGATCTTGATAGCCAACATCGAGCGCGACAAGGCGCACGGGCAAGTCGGTGTGGCTGAGCAACGCTTTGGCTTTTTCCATCCTCAACGTTAACAGATACTTTTGCGTCGTCATGCCTGTGCTTTGCTTAAACACCTTTTTAAATTGCGTCACGCTTAGATAGGCATTTTTAGCAAGCTTCTCCAAAGAATGGGATTGGCTGAGATCTTGTTGGATCAGTGCGATGGCACGCTCGATGCGATGATCCATTTTCAATGCGCATTGCTGAGTTGATAACAACTGCTCAAGCAGCACAAAACAATGGCTTTCCAATGTCGCGCTCACTTCGAACGCAAGTTGCTTTTCAAGGAATTGAAGGAAGGCGAACAAGGTAGGGCTAATGGCGAACTTGGCACGTTCAGCATTATCGAGGTTGGTTGGCAGAGTATCGAGATCCACCACAATAAAACGCGCAGCTTCATCTGCTTTGAACTCATGGTGATGTTCAGCGCGAACAATCACGCAATCGCCAGCACTGACCAACCCCGCATACTCACCAACACGAATGTCGATAGAGCCATGCAACGGCAACACCAACTGATGGTAGCTGTGTGCATGGCCATGTGCTTGGCGCGTGTATGAACGAATAGAAACGTGCTTGATCATACCTTGCAGACTCCCTGTCATTGCGTCGGCGGTCACAGTGGCAATGGCTCGGCGTTACGGCTTTTTCACGCTCAGCGTATTGCGGTTATCACGGCTAGAAAGAATTAAATCATCGCCAAGTTCAATGTTCTCCGCTTTTGCCAAACGGTCGTAAAGAAGTACATTCACCGACGCGGCAAGGTTCATGCAACCTACCGTCGGCACGTAAACAACATGATCAGCTCTGTCTGCCACATCTTGTGCAATAGAACCGTCTTCGGGCCCGAAAATGTAAATCGCGTTTTCTGGGTGCACAAAGTGTGGAAGGGGTTGAGCACCGAGTGCCAATTCAACACACACGATTTTCATGTCTGCAGGTAAATCATCAAGAAACGATTCCACGGCAGTCAATGGAATGGTGTCTGCGGCACTTTTCGTGTCGGTGTAGAACTTGACCGCCCTGTCATAACGTTGGCCCGTGTATCGCACTTCATTTGCCTGGTAACAGCCTGCAGCACGCATAACAGCACCCACGTTTTCTGGGCTTTTAGGGTTACTTAATCCAATGATGACGGTCGATTCTTTCAAAGTGATCTTCTCTTCTATATCTATAGCGGGTTGTGCCCAAACAAGGGGCGGCATTCTAACAAAGCGGCGTGCGTTTCCCCACACAGTTTCGATGTCTAGCGACGATTTCTTTACTCAGCCCTTCAAGCTGACGGCTTTTTCCAATCGATGTTGCCATTGCCATTCAGTCTATCTCCCTCTCTGTTGTCTGTTTTTCATAGGAGCAACACAACGAGATCTCGTGACTTGTTGCAAACATATAGCGAAAAGCGCCTAACTCCCTGACAATACTGACCCATTTTAATGAAAAGGCATCAAGGTGAAATTTATTGACGCACTTCACTATTCAATGTGTTTTAATGCGCCACTTTGAATTTGGCGAATACAGGCTCGAACTGTGAATCAAGCACCGACGAAAATTACCTTTTTTGGCTGGCTAACGCCGCTGATTGTTAGCGGAAAGAAGACCATCACTATCCGTGATAAATCAGAAAGCCATTACGTGCCAGGCACTCGCGTGGATGTGCACACGTTAGAAACTGACGAATATGTCTGCAAAATCGACATTGAAGCCGTCAATGAAATCACGTTTGATGACATCGGTGAAGAGCACGCAGCCCAAGAATTTTTGCCGCTTGATGAGTTAAAACCTCTCATCCGCGAAATCTACCCTAACGATGATGTGTTCTACGTGATCAGCTACGCCCTAGTAAGCGAAGAAAACACAGAAAACGAAGAATAAAAAAAGCCGACGCAGGCTTAATGCCGCGTCGGCCTTTTTGTCTCACGTATACCAATTAAAATTAACGCTTGAGCACAGCGCTTAATGCATCGAAAAAGCGATCAATTTCCTGATGCGTGTTGTAATGCATCACACCCGCTCGCAGTATTCCGCCTTTCTCTGTCACGCCAAATGCATCCGTCAGTTTGTCGGCGTACAAATGCCCGCTCCACACATAAATTTGCTGCTTGCCCAGCGCTTCAGCCACATATGCTGGATCAATATCGCCAAAGCGTAACGCAAACGTCGCGGTTCTGCCTTCAACGCCGTCAACCCCATACAAAGTCACACCATCAAGGGATGCCAGTTGCTCAAGGAAATACGTGGCAAGCGCTGATTCGTAAACGTGGATATGGTCATATGCGGTTTCCAATTTATCACGTAACGTATCGCCTTCGCCCAGAGAGGCAATGTATTCAATCGCCGCAATGAACCCGCTGAGCACTTCGAAATTGAGTGTGCCTGTTTCCCAGCAATGTGGTGGCGTGATCGGTGCAGGTTCTACTTTGTATGGCGCAACGCTCGACAGCCATTCATGTTTTCCATACAAGAAACCAAGATGTGGTCCGTAGAATTTGTACGCAGAGCCTACAAGAAAATCGACGTCCAACGCCACAACGTTCACCAGTTGATGCGGCAGTAAATGCACAGCATCCACGAACACTTTCGCCCCAACACGGTGACATTTATCAATGGCAGCTTTCAAATCCGTGATTGTACCCGTGATATTGCTGGCCGCTGTTAATGCCACCAATCGTGTTTTTTCATTCAACAACGCATCCAGCGCATCAAGATCTAACGCACCCGTGCGATCTTTGATCGGCAAATGATGCACATTCACGTCTCTGTCACGAGCTGCCATGACCCAACTTGATCGGTTCGCACCATGATCGGCTTCGGTGACGATTACGTCATCTCCCGCTTGCCATTCTTGGCTCAACGCACGGCTGAAACTGAATGTCACAGACGTCATGTTTGCACCAAAGAAAACATTATCTGGCGATGCCGCGCCCACCAGCGTCGCTGCATATTCCCTCGCCTTTGCCACCACATCCACGGTTTCACGGCTAACGGTAAATTTTCCACCAAGGTTTGAGTTACCTGCACGCAAATAATCGCTGATAGCGTCAATCACGCGTTCAGGGAATTGGGTGCCACCCGGGCCATCAAGATAGACGGGATGAGAGCCATCAATCTCTCGCTGTAACGCAGGAAACTGACGGCGCAGTTGTTCAATGTTTGTAGCATTAAGCGGTAAAGACAAAGACATCGCGGATCCCCTCTTCGCCAGATTGGCTAGATAACGTTTCAGAGATGTGGTGGTAGTAACGTGCATCATCAAGAATGATGAACTGGTTGGGTTCAAGTACCGTATTCAGGTGAGGATGTTGATCAACGGGCGACGTAAATATCTGCGTGAACCCGCCTGCAATATTTTTACGTTGAACACAGAAAATACCCACAAAACGAAAACCATCTTGGTGAATACCCTCAGGTGCAGGGGCAGACGTATCATTCACCGAGCAGGTTACACGAATTTGGTGAACATCCACTTGTGCACCTTCTTTCTCGATGCCAGTTGCACTCGCGAAGGATTTCAACAAGTGTTGAAATGCAGGTGTTTGAATCATATCGTCTGACATAGGTGCAAATTCCCTTAGCACATCACCCACCACACGGTTCACTTCAGAAGATTGCATAAACGGAGCGTGGGCTAACCGAGAGATACAGCCAGAGGATGAAAGTGTAAAACGCGCATAGCTCCTAAAACGAACATCACTGTCCACGTAAGGGTCGCGTTTTAGCGAGGAAAAATAAGGCGTTAATGTATCAGCAACTTCTGAAGGTGTCTGAAATGCTTCAATTAAAAAGGTGTTTTGCATATCTCATTCCTTTTGACGACAAAACAAAACCCAGCCTGTTAATGGGTTGTTAACATTTATATTAAGCCAGCAGATAACACATTAACAACACTTAAACCCAATTATATGCACATATTCCAGTTTATAATTTGGTCAATCACATGAAATGGAACATCATGATTCCATCTAGGTTAAACATAGTGTTTTGTACCATGGTTGAGAGTATTAAAGAACCTCTGTGCTTTTCCCGAAACCTTTAGTTTCTATTGGTTGTATTTCTGTCTGATATCTCGTTCACTATCAATGCTGAATTTCACTATTAACAATAAAATCAACAACGGAGTAATTCAAAAACTGATGACCATGGAATGTAAGGTAATCTCGACAATCGAGGAGTTTGGTAAAGACGCGTGGAACGCGTTGCTACCTAGTGATTATCCGTTTATTCAGTATGAATTTTTCTATTCACTTGAAAAGAGCCAAGCTGTAAGCGCCAAAGCTGGCTGGTTCCCACAATATATCGGCGTATACCGCCATCAAACGCTCGTCGGTGTCGCCCCTTGTTTTATCAAAGCACATCCTTATGGTGAGTATGTGTTTGATTGGTCATGGGCAGAAGCTTATGAAGATGCAGGCATGGAGTATTATCCCAAGCTCGTCTGCGCAGTACCGTTTACGCCGTCCTCCGGCCCTCGTCTACTTGTGTCCGCAAATGAAGACAGCACCGAGATTTGCCAACACCTACTGAGCGCCATGCAAACGCTCGCCAAACAGCGAAAGTGTTCCGGTGTTCACGTCTTATTCCCAACGCAAGCATTGTGCGACACCTTAAAGGAAAGTGGTTTTTTGGAACGCCGCGACGTCCAGTTCCATTGGCTGAATCGTGGATATACCTGCTTTGATGATTTCATGGCAAAGCTCACCTCACGCAAACGTCGTACCATTCGAAAAGAACGTCAAAGCATCGGCGATCAAGGCGCAACCGTCCATGTGCTAGAAGGTGAAGCGATCACCAGCGCACATTGGGATGTGTTTACCCACTTTTATCAAATGACTTACCTCAAACGCTCAGGGCACACCGGCTATTTAAACAGTGAATTTTTCCATCACCTCGGTGAAACCATGTTAGACAAGGTCGTCTTGGTGTTTGCTGAAGCCTATGGCGACTATGTAGCGGGGGCACTTTACATCAAATCGAATGACACGCTTTTCGGCCGATATTGGGGAAGTTTGTCAGATTTCGAAAACCTGCATTTTGAATTGTGTTACTACCAAGGTATTGAGTACTGCATTGAACACGGAATCACCACTTTTGACGCGGGTGCTCAAGGTGAACACAAGTTAATACGGGGGTTTGAACCTGTGATTACTTATTCTGGACACTACCTAGCACACCAGGGTTTCCATGATGGCATTGCAGAGTATCTAACGCGCGAACATGACATGATCCAGCAGTACTATGACGATGCATTTCAACACCTGCCTTATAGAAAGGCATAGTCACTCATTCATCTCGTCGGGTGGATGGTGCAACTTGTACCACATCTGTGAGGTCATTTCGTAAAGGCAGTGCTCAGCAAGCGGGTGACTTGCCGCAATGCTCGGATGAAAAAACTGGAATTGTGTATCTCGCATACCCAGTTTTTTCATCACGGCTTGTGAAGGCATGTTCTCTAGCACTGTAAATGATACAACACGCTGAAGTTGGCTTACCTCAAACCCAACGCGTAACACTTCGTTGGCCGCTTCTGTGGCATAGCCTTGGCGATGAAACGCCGAGGCAATTCGCCAACCAATCTCATACACATATTCGCCCATTACCTGATAATCGGTGAAATTGATGCCGACGGTGCCAATGAGCTCTCCGGTCGATTTCAACGTGACCGCCCAATAAGAAACCCCCGTTTCATCCCATTTACTGGCAATGCGCGATAAGGTGTCTTCGCTTTGGGTACGAGAAAGCGTGGCAGGAAAGTAACGCATGACAAACGGGTCTGCGTTCATCGCAGCAAAAGGCTCTGTGTCTTTTTCCTGAAAACGTCGTAACACCAGACGCTCAGTATGAAGCTCCTTCCCCATTTAATTCCTTTTAAGTCAAAAACTAGGCACAAAAAAGGTGGCTATAAAGCCACCCTTCTAACTATAGGCGAACGTTAACAAAACGCGCATGTTAACGATTGTTAGTGATTACGTTGTTTGCAAACGCGCTTTCACTGCCGCCATTCGTGTTTGCACAAATTCACGGTACTTAAAGTAGCCATAGGTCGCAACCAAAGAGAAGAACAGGTACGACAGTGCGAAAACGAAAGGTGATGCGATCAATTCGCGCTCAAGGCTCCACATCACGCCGAATACAGTGATACCCATTTTGACCGCAAATCCTGAAATCAGAAGCAGCAGCGCCAATTGTGGATAATTTGTATGGCGGAAGCTCAGCCAATAACAACACCCAACAGCTACTGTAGCGAGAGAAAATCCAACCATATAGGAATGGACATGCTCACCCGCGAGGATGCCGCCAACAACAGACAGAAAAACAACCAAGAAAAAGGCCATTTCTACTCCAAAATGAGAGTTAAATAAAACATTGAGCAAACTTTGCTCACCTGAAGCGTATTTTTACATATTTCTGTTCTGACTGCGAAGGGGGTGTTTTTTACATTTGCGTAACACAATTATACAAAATCAGACGGTTACAGAACCATAACTGCCTTATTTATTGAGGTTTTATGTGTAGAGAATGCGTTAACAAATTGTTTATTTATTACAAGTGGAAATCTTTTGTTACGATTGTGATGGACTTTTATGCGACGAATGCAAAGAAATCGTCAGCAACAGATAAGTAATGGCGGCATTTACCTTTACTTTAAGGTGGTAGGGTTGCTCGAAATGCCTGATTAAACCGACATGTCATACGTAATTTCTGACAGCACATGCCAAGATGAAACACCAATCAGACATTTTTAACGTTGTCGTTAAAACTTCACTTTACATATGGAAAAACGAATATATGATTTTTCATATGTGAATTTTCAACTTTAAAGACTGCGCATTCAGCGAAAAAGGAAAACGCAATGACAATTAAGATCGGTATCAATGGATTCGGCCGCATGGGTCGCCTCACTTTCAGAGCAGCATTCAATCAAGCAGATGTGGAGTTTATTCGCATCAATGATCCCGAAGGCGACGCAGCGACCCTCGCCCACCTGATCAATTTCGATTCCGTTCATGGCCGTTGGGAGCATGAAGCCGTTGCCGATGGACAAAACATGATCATTGGTGAGAACACCCTTCAATGCACACAGAATACAGCCATTGGTGATACTGATTGGTCTGATTGCGATATCGTGATTGAAGCCTCAGGCAAGATGAAAACCAAAGCACTGCTCAATGCTTACCTTGAGCAAGGTGTGAAGCGCGTGGTGGTTACTGCTCCTGTAAAAGAAGATGGCGTACTCAACGTTGTAATGGGTGTTAACCACCATGAATACGATGCCGAAAACCACCCTATCGTGACAGCAGCATCATGCACCACCAACTGTCTTGCGCCTGTGGTTAAAGTCATCCACGAAAAACTCGGTATCGTCCATGGCTCCATGACGACCATTCATGACATCACCAACACGCAAACCATCATCGATGCGCCGCACAAGGATTTGCGCCGCGCACGTGCATGTGGTTCTTCTTTGATCCCAACGACAACAGGCTCAGCGACGGCTATTACGCACATTTTCCCAGAGCTAAAAGGGCGATTAAACGGACACGCTGTTCGCATTCCTTTGACCAACGCATCATTAACCGATTGTGTTTTCGAAGTCAGCCGTGCCACCACGGAAGAAGAGGTGAACGCACTGCTGAAAGACGCCGCGAACAGCGAACTGAAAGGCATTCTTGGCTATGAAGAGCGCCCGCTGGTGTCTGTTGATTACAAAACGGACCCACGCTCCGGCACCATTGATGCACTGTCCACCATGGTCATTAACGGCACACAGGTAAAACTGTACGTGTGGTATGACAATGAGTGGGGTTATGCAAACCGTACTGCCGAGCTTGCACTGATGGTCGGCCGTCAAGACAAAGCACAATAACCGAATACGGGAAGACATTTCACCATGCCATTCGCTTCACTCTCCACTGAGATAAAGCAGTATCTCATTGTTACGGGCAACTACTGGGCATTCACGCTCACCGACGGCGCACTGCGTATGTTGGTGGTGCTGCATTTCAACGCGCTGGGCTACAGCCCGTTAGAAATCGCCATGCTGTTTTTGTTTTATGAGTTCTTTGGTGTCGTCACTAACCTCGTTGGTGGTTGGCTTGGCGCGCATATCGGCCTAAATCGCACCATGAACATTGGCCTCGGTTTACAAATCGTGGCACTCGGCATGTTACTGGTGCCTGCTGGCATGTTGACGGTCGCTTGGGTAATGGCGGCGCAAGCCTTATCGGGTATCGCAAAAGATCTCAATAAGATGAGCGCGAAAAGCGCAGTCAAAACCCTGGTGCCTGAGAATGCAGAAGGCACACTGTACAAGTGGGTTGCCGCGCTGACAGGATCCAAGAACGCGCTGAAAGGTGCAGGTTTCTTCCTTGGCGGCGCATTGCTCTCGGTGCTTGGCTTTCAAGGGGCGGTTGCAGTAATGGCAGCCATGCTGTTGCTGGTATGGATAGGCAGCTTACTGTCATTGAAAGCCAAACTCGGCACGTCTAAGAGCAAGCCAAAGTTCACGCAAATTTTCTCGAAAAGCGTACCCATCAACGTCTTGTCTGCGGCGAGAATGTTTCTGTTCGGTGCACGTGATGTGTGGTTCGTTGTCGCACTTCCCGTGTTCTTAACCACTCAGCTGGGTTGGGATCACTGGTATGTCGGCGGGTTTCTTGCTGCTTGGGTGATGGCGTATGGCATCGTTCAAGGCTTCGCGCCAAAAATCACGGGCAAAGCGCAAGGGAAAACACCGGACGGTCGGTCAGCAATGTATTGGGCGGCAGGTCTTGCCATTATTCCCGCGCTGATTGCGCTAGCGCTCAGCCAATCTCTCGCACCTGAAATATCCATTGTGGTGGGTTTATTGGTATTTGGAGGTGTCTTCGCGATCAACTCGTCACTGCACAGTTATCTCATCGTGAGTTATGCACGCAGCGATGGTGCATCTCTTGATGTTGGCTTCTATTACATGGCGAATGCCTTGGGTAGATTGTTTGGCACCTTGTTGTCGGGTTGGGTTTACCAAGCCTATGGTCTTGAAGCGTGTCTGTGGATTTCTAGCGCGATGCTTACAACGGCTAGCGTGGTTTCCTATTGGCTACCCCGTCAAATTGAAGTAGAAACGCGCATCTCTTGATCTCTCTATCGTGAACCGTTTTTTTCATCGAAAAATAAAGAGGTTGGACAATGTCCAACCTCTTTTTCGTTTGTCTCTGTGCCTTTTTATTTATCTCTAAACCTTTCAGTTTATCGCAGGGCGGAGGCTGATATTAGGCGTGGAAAGCAATGCTTCAGACGTCACTTTATCGTGATAGGCCTTGTTCAGCGCACTTACCTCCACAACTGGCCCCAACATTTTCACGCGCATTAATGCGCCATGAGAGCCTGATATTTCCGCGACTCGTCCTTCAGAGTAGTCACTCTGATAAGGGAAGGTTTCAATCGCAAGGTGAAGAAGGTTTAACTCTTGTCGGCGAACAGAAAGGAAAGAACGCCACATCAACGCATCAAACACTTCGGCAGTGTTGTATGCCCGAATAACAAAACGCCACCCTCTATCCTCACCATAAAAATCCAACGGAAACAATTTTCGGATTCGTTTATTGATTTTCAAACTGGTATCTCTTTTCCAACAGAAACTGGATGCACACACGATCTGAGTATAGAGACAGATTCAAAGCTCGCCATGAAACACACTTAAAATAACGTCTTGTTTTTATGCGCATCAATATTTCCAATTCCATGAATTTGGGTCTATCCGTCGAGTGAATTCGACGGCGATAACCTTCGACCAATTATTAAAATTGGGAATAAGAACCAAAAATGATGCGTAAGCTTGTCCAATTGATACACTGACAAATTAAAAGCGCGGTATGTTGCTGGTCAGATATACTAAACAGATTGATACGACTCTGGTCTAACACTTTTCTCGCACGCGTGAGGCTTTCATTTTAATGCCTTAAAACATTGAAGTTACAAACAAAAAGGCAGAGTCATCACAGCGACACGACATCAGCGTGCACATTAACACGACCCTCTATTTCGGGTCGGATTGACAGGGAAGCGGCATTCTACATGAAACTAAAGATATTCCGATGGATTATCGTTGTTGTACTCGTGATCGGTGCATTTGTACTCGGCATCGAGTTTCAAAAATTTACCGAACCAGATTCCTGCCTTGATATGGGTGGAGACAAAGGCATAGGCAGTCATCAAATATGCATCTCCACTGATCACGACTAATCCAAACTCGAAACAGTCGTGAAAGTCCAAGCCAAACATATGCCAACATAGGAATAACATTTTCGTCGTAAATGCGTTTTATTTGTTCAAACGATACACATGACACGCTTTAAATGACTTTATAGACAAGATCTGCCTTAAAAATGCGGTAGACTTTAAAGACTGACTGTAAATTACTGAAAGAGTTGTCAGTACTTTGGAGTGAAAGATGGCTAAACCATTTCCCTGGGGAATGAGTCGTACAGGCGGTAAACCGTTTGAATTTGACTTCTGGCATTGGCAAAGCGCAATGCAACCCGGATTACATCAGCGAAACTATCAATGTCTATCTGATCGTCATCGCGCAAAACTTGATGTGAATGAGAGTGATCTCAACGGCGCGTCTCAACGCCCCTCTTTTTTATCCGAACACACCTTAGGGTTAACACTCAACTCTTTCAGCGTTCGTGGACGACTCACCCGTGTCATGGATCACGCAGTAACTCTTGCGCCAGTTTTTGCGAAAGCAACGCGACGCCAGCCTCAGTATGACCACCAACAGAACTCGAAAAAAGGAGTGGCGATGCTTACAAAGCACCAAGCTGCCACTGCTCAATACGTTAAGAGCCTTGCATGCTGAAAAAGTTATTCAAGTTGCGTAGAAGCATACAAACACAACTGACAGTTCTCGTGTTAGGCCTGAGCCTCATTTTTGCGGTGCTTTCAATGAGCGTTCAAGTAGGCATCAACTACTCACACACGGTCGATTGGACAAAATCTTCGCTAGGAAAACGCGTAGGTAGCACCATTTCAGTGCTCAACTATGCCATCAGTAAACAAGACAACGAACTCTTAAACCAACAGCTAATAAGCCTAGCGAGCATGCCGTATGTGAAAAATGCACTTTTGGTCAGCAACACTGGCACACAGCGTTGGGCTTACCCAGAAGATGCACCGCTTGCTGAAGCCTATTTCTCACGTTATAGCATCAGTGATGGCACAAGAAACGCGGGCTTTATCGAAGTCTATTTAGATCTGAATGCCATAGAGTCTTCTGCCATCACAAGTGCAAGCTCAGTGGCCATGGTTTATCTGCTTGAAGCCTTCGTGATCGCACTGCTACTGCTGTTTATTGTTCAGCGCACCTTCACCAGCCGAATGAAAACGCTGGCAGAACACGTCGATAAAATAGACCTCACCAAAGTTGGTAAACTTGTTCTGCCTGACGCACTGATCAAATGTGAAGATGAGATCGGCCAAGTCTCTAATTCCGTGCAAGCACTGTATCAACGTGTTCGTGCCGACTTCATCGAGAAAAAGCTGGAAGAGCGCACACTGAGACAGCACAAAACCTTGCTGGCAGAAGAAGTGAATGCAAGGACATTAGAACTAGATTGGCAGAACAAAGCGAACAAACTGTTGGCTGACCTATCGCTACGCCTGCTCAAAGGCCATAAAACCGATGTTGAAAACGATGTACGAGCAAGCATGTCACGCATGGCATCCTTGCTCGAAACTGACCACATCTTTTGGTTGGCCTTTGACTACAACAACGTGCAGTATCGTGCCTCATACCCAGAATTTAGTGATGAGCCAGACATCGATTTCACCGACATGTATAAGCTCAAACGTTGGTTAATGGACGTGCGTGACACCGCGATCATTGACACCAACAACATGTCAGATCATGCCGTGACCGAGCGTCAGTTCCTTGAAAGGGTTGGCATTCACAGTTTGGCCATGTTCCCCCTCACCGATGGACGTAAGAGTTTCGGCTTGCTCGTGGCAACCAACAATCATTGTTCACTGCGTTGGAATGAAAACAAAGACCTGCTGTTAAAACGTTTCGCTACCATGCTGAGTGAGCTAACGATTCGTGAACGTGACCATGTTGCCATGACCGAGCTTCAAGAAGAGCTCATTCTCGCCAACGAAAGATTGCGTGTTGAAGCGGAAACTGACGAATTAACACGCCTTTTGAATCGTCGCCCTTTCCGTCGAATCATGAACACCGCCTTATATGATGCGGTCGATGAAAAAGCGTCTATCACCATCATGATGATCGATATTGACCATTTTAAAGCCTACAACGACATTTATGGACACCTTCAGGGCGATCGAGTGTTAACGTATGTGGCGCGAGCAATGAACCAGGTAGCAACAGCAAGCAACGCCACGATTGCGCGATTTGGCGGCGAAGAGTTCGCCTTTCTTCTTCGGGATGCAGACCTAGAGCAATCAAAGAAAGTGGCGTGGCAACTTTGTCAGTCAGTGCGCGATTTAAGCATTTCGCACCAAGGCAGTAAAAACAGTGGAATCATCACGGTCAGTATTGGCGGTGTTATCTGCACCCCAGATGGTGAAACCCAACCGAATCAACTGCTAGAAACCGCGGACCAACGCCTCTATAAAGCCAAGCGCGCAGGTCGCAACCGCGCAGAAGTGAAAGAGCTCGATTTAGCCCCCCTTCCTTCAGAAGCGTTCGAATCTTAAGCTGAGTTTCTCTCATTACACATCAATAAAAGCGACGAGCTTCGTCGCTTTTTCGTTTTAAACATCTACTTCAAACCGCCACATTTTATCGAGATAACGCATGTCGGTATTTCCAAAAAAAAGGTCGGACTAACGACACCCTTCCCCCTGAAAATGACACGCCCTCTTTGACCGTCATTACTGCCTACTACCCGCCTTAATTTTGTCGACTTGTCTCTTAAATCAGAAACTTCTCACTCCTCAGCTATGCGAGTATACGCATACGTTCCTAGAGAGTGTTGAGCAGAAGATGATAAACCGAACGGGCCCCTTACATATCTGTCATTTCGTCGATAATCTCGCCGACGCTGAGCAGAACCGTCAGGTGTTTAATGTCATCGGTCAATTCAGCAGTGATGCGTATGAACACACCTTGGTGGTGCTAAAAAAACAGCCGGGACTCAACGTACGTTTCCCCCCTAACACCAGCTGCATTGAACTCACCCCAAAAGGCGTATTGAATTTCGGTGGGTTAAAAGAGTGTCGCCGTGTAATATCGCTGCTGCGACCGGACATTTGCCATACTTATGGTGACAACACCATGGCAATCCAATGGTTTGCTTATCAACACGCCACACCACTGCGCTTGCATACACAATTTACCAGCCCAAGCACATCGGCAGGGTTAGCCCACCTCATCGAACAATGGCGTTACCGCTTACTGGCCCCTCCAACGCATTTTATAGTGACGACCTCTGATGAAAGCGAGCAATGGCTTCTTCAACATACTCAAGTAGAAGAAAACAAGGTAAAGCTGATCCGCTTCGGCATAGATAGCCAACGCCTGTGCCCACCGTTGAGACAGCTCGAGGTCAACACAAAAGAACACATGATTGGCACAGCGCCCGTACCGAGCGACAAATTTGTCATTGGCACATCCATATGCGATGCCGAGCCACAGGACGTTGAACACTTTTTCGAAGCCTATGCGAAAGCGCGACAACGCGACGATGACTTCGCCGATCAGGCCATGTTGCTGGTGTCAGGAAACAGCCCGCACTTACCCGCCTATCGTCAATGTATTGACCGGTTAGCACTGCCTGAAAACGCCATTCGCTTCTGCGGGCTGCTCACTGATAGCTACCAATTCAACATGCACGTTGATTGCTATGCCAGCTTGCACCGCAAATACGTGTTTCCCTCGAAAACCTTAGAAGCCATGTCGATGGGGCTGCCGATTTTACTCGCTAACCAAGACGCTTACCCTCAGTACCAAGGCACAACAAGTCCTGTTCTCTCCTCGAGTGCCACACAAGGAAAATACACCCACGATCGTTTACTTCAGCTGTTTAACAATGTCGCCCAGCGCATGCAGCTAGGCCGCTTAGCCCGTTTGCACATTCAACAGCACCATGATGAGAAAATTCACCAACAACGTTGTGAAGCGCTTTATGTGTTGGCGTATGGGGATCAACTCGGGAAGGAAGCGCGACGATACAACCAAGAAAGACTATCAATAAAGTCCAATCGCGACGCGTGATGCGTTTGGGTATAGAGCTAAAAACCCGCCGACACATTCAGCGCGACCGCGTTGTGTCGCCAATGCTCTAACACCACTTCTTGCACCACACCATCAATGTCCGCATGTGTTCGCGCAATTAACAAAGCGGGAGCACCCGCCGTTGCACGCAATGCCTGAGCAATTTCCTTGTCGAAAGACGTTGAAGCAACGCCATACGTACACTGCGCAAAACGCAGGTGGAAGGTATTAGCGAAAATCACGGAGAGATCTTGAGAGAGGTCATGATCCAGTAAAGAGGGCGTGCTGTCAGCACGGACATAGTGGATGGCGTACATCACAGGACGGCCATCAACCAAATGCGTTCGTTCGATATGGTGAATCTCAGAAAACGGTGGCAGCGCCATCTTCTCTGCCGCTTCTTTATTGGCCATCACGGTCTTTGAGACGACCACGTCCGTTGATGCTGATTTCCCTTGCGCCTGAGCCACTGTATGAATGTGATAAGCAGACATCAAATCAAGCTGTATCGGACGCTCAGCAATAAACCATCCTCGGCGATCTTCACGGAAAATCACCCCTTCAGCTTCCAATAAAGAAAGCGCCTCACGCAGCGTGACACGCGTGGTTTTGAAAGATTCCGCGAGCTTTCGTTCAGAAGGCAGTTTCGTGCCCGCCGCCAGAAGGCCACTTTGGATTTGTTCAACAATGGTGTCTTTGATTTTGATGTACTGCAAAGCAAGCCTGCTCAGTCGTCCAGCATGCGCACTGAACCATAAAAAGTCATGCGTAAAGCATACCTCAGCAAACAAAAGAAAACAGCTTTCGTCTCGTCAGAAATCAGACAGTTAATCGACCAGCCATTCAACCGAACATGACTGCATCATCAAGACACCAATACATCATAAAAACGGTTAGAAGAGCGTGTCATCAATGCTGACCGAAACAGTGCGAGGAAGATGACGTGACAAATCAGCTCCAGTTCACGCCTGCTAATCGGATGATTTCCATACGTTCGAGTTCACGTAACAACTTTTGCGCATAATCAGGGTGGCATACAGAAAGCGCAGATAAGGCCGCGCCGAGAGGGAGATTTTTTTCAAGAAGGGAGAGAAACACACTGGTTGCGCTATCGCACACTAACACGTCGCCCGTCATTGGACTGAACAACACCATTTGGTCACCCGATTCATAGGAACATGCATCTAAAGTAAAATTGTCTGCCAAGCACACATCAACGTCTGCTTTTAGCACTAGATTGTTATCCACAAACTCGGACATTCTCATATCAACACCCCACCACTTTGCTGAGTTAAACCTATCCTTCACAAATCACTCGCATTCCATCGCGTTATACCCAATTAACCTGAGGATTCCGAATTCAGCGAGCAGCTTCATTTTTCTTGGGTATACATCATTAACTGTATAACCTGTGAGGGATTTTCCTTGTGAAATTTAGGGTTACTTTCACAATCGTCGCAGAGGTAAGACGTGAGACACTTCAACGGATTTTCCATCGCTTGCAAACAAAACGCGAACGATGGAAAATTACACATAAAATCATGTGTTAACGTTGAAGAGAGTACTTATCGATCAAGGTGTAGAGAGTAGGACGAGACACACCAAGCAAGTTGGCGGTTTGAGACATGTTCCCCTCAGCACGTAACAATGCACGGGAAACAGCATGACGCTCTGCCTCTTCACGCACTTGACGTAAGTTCAACGGCAAACCGCTGTCTTTCTTCTGTTCCTTGGTCAGCATAAGATCGGCCGTCGCAATCTTATTACCATCGGCCAAAATCACTGCAGATTTCACCTTGTTTTGAAGTTCTCTGACGTTCCCCGGCCAAGGGTGTTCGAGCAAGGCTTCAATCGCATCTTCTGTAAAGCCAAGAATGTTTCTGTTCATGCTGTGACTAAATTCATTCAGAAAAGTCTTTGCGAGGAGCATGATGTCATCCGGTCGCTCCCGCAATGCAGGAATATGAATTGTCACTTCACCAATACGATAGAACAGATCTTCTCTAAAGCGCTTCTCCGCAACACGGCTGCCCATGTCTTGATAGGTCGCACTCACTATCTTCACATCCACAGGGATCGGTTGCTGACCGCCAATGCGGTTCACCATCCTTTCTTGCATGAAACGAAGTAATTTAGATTGGAGTGCTAGAGGCATATCTCCGATTTCATCAAGAAATAACGTTCCCCCTTCTGCCGCTTCAATCTTACCTACCGTGACACGGTAGCCTTCAGACGCAGAACCACTTTCTGTACCAAACAACTCAGCTTCTAACAGATGATCAGGCACTGAAGCACAATTAATCGCAATGAAAGGTGCCTCTCTTCGCGGACCTTTGTCATGCGTAGCCCGTGCCAGAAGTCCCTTGCCTGTTCCGCTTTCGCCCACAATGAGCGTATTAACGTCAGTCAATGCAACACGATCGACCATGCGCATTAGCTGCAACACTTGCGAGCTATTGCCAACAAACTGATCTTCACGTTTTTCCTGTTTACTGAGTCGAGCAAGATCCTTTTCAACTTTGGCAACATGCGCAGCACGCTTCACTACCAGCTTAAGTAAAGGATCGTTCAGCTCGCGCCCCACTACATCAAATGCACCCAACTCGAAAGCCGGTTGCACCGTTTGTGTATTTTCATTACCCACTAAAGCGAGAATCTTATTTTTCTTATCCAGCGCGAGAATATCACTAATAAGCGTAAGGTCAGCCATGACCAAATCGCCCATCACAATCACATGCGGTTGATGATGTCTAAGTGCCGAAATGGCATCAAAACGGCTCGATGTAACCACCGTTCCCATGTCTTCAAGTAATCTTCCCAGACGCCGTAAGTTCTCTGGATCGTCCTCAATAATGAGTAATGTTTGTTGAAGTGATGATGCATCGCTTCTAATAGTATCAACCATGTATCCCCCTTAATGGGCTTTAACACCTGTGTTGAAACCGCTCAAGGCCTACTGCGCAAGGGCAAATCATTGCCCTTAGGAATCGAAGTCAACACAAATCCATGCGTTCGTGTTAGATGCCTTATTTAGCGTGCAATCTCGATAGTAATCATTCGCGCCACGTACAAACATACCCGCAACGCGCAGTACAAGCCAAAACGTCAAAGCCCTTCGCATTGAGCCGTTTGCCCTGTTTCGACCTCTATCAAGATGTTGAAGTCACAAGTGAACAAAATAAACAGGCAAGTTTTTGGCGTTTACTGCTTCATATCATCCAGTTAGAACCTCAAAATCTTGCTTGTCCCACCAGCCATTGCACTGGCTTTTCTTACCTACTGACGGTTTACCATTTAGCAATAATGGAAACGATAACTCTATTGCTAACGCAACCGTCTCTACATTACTTGGCAGCACTACTTATAGAAGCCGAGTTGATTGACAACATGACGGGCAATCATGTCGTCGAAGTCGAAAGCGTGGAAAATCATAACGATTGGAGAGTTGCACTCAGCACATGCCTAGCGTTTTCCAGCATTACATTTATGGTTCACAATAGCAGTGGAGAGACTTGAAGGATGATCAACAGAAGGGAATAACACTGAATTCTTATTTTGTAGGCACATTCTCCGTTTCTAAAAGTCAAAAACCCATACATATCGCATAACATTTCCAACACGACGTACGTATTACTCTACATAAACCCCAGATATTACAATGATAAAACGCTTTGCGTTGTTGCCAACTTCTCACGAACGTCCATCAAAATTTGCCCAAGTTTATTCTCACCGACACCGTCACGATCGATGCCCCAAAATGCATCACAGGGAGAACATTCCGCGAGAAAACGCTCCTTCGTTGCCAAAAGTTGTTGCTTTAAGTCATCGTGTTGCTCAAATTTTTTCATCACGACCAGGCGCATCACATCCACACGAATGTCCATCCATTCGTCGCACACCGCATCGGCATATTGGCGGCTCAAACGGAAAGCATCGTCGGGGGTGGGGGCTTGCTGAATCACGTTGCGAATATCTTGGCATTCGAATTTCTGCGCATGGTAATAATGCTCAGAGCACAGCCACGTTTGACCATCAATAAGCAAGGGTGCGAGATAAAAATTTGAAAGGAAACCAAACGGGTCGTCAGGCTCATAGAAGTAGATTGTCGACATGTGTACCACCTAAGTCATTGGAACTTTCAGCGTTAATGATAGACAACACAAGAACAAAAGCGATGTGTCAAATTCTAACGTGTGACGTTAAGACTTTTTATGGCATTCGTAGAGCTGTTCAATGGAGTAATTAAAAAGCGGTTTAATTTTCGATTTCGCTTCCGAAATCGACACTTCTTCAAAGGGAGTATTGATCGTTTTCTTTCCAAAAATACCAAGAAAGCCCTTATCTAACACCAACCAGAAACACAACAAGCCTTTATCTGGCTCTGTTGGCACCAATTGAAAACACGCGTACTTGTCGTCTTCATCCCCGACAGTGAAAAACAACCCACCCCCTTCTCCGTGCTCTTCAAACAACGCGACTTCTTCACGCCACGGATACTTATCAATCAGATCTATCGCATCATGATAATGCGATGTTTGCACTTCAACGTGCTGCATTTCAGGGTGTTCACCACGGAAAGAATAGAAAACATTGACCATATCAGCCTCTAAAAAGCGAAACATCAAGATCCAAACGCGCAGTGATAGACACGTCGATCAGACCTTATTCAAATGGTGTAGACCGTTATTAAATTGTGTAGATAAAGGCAATGTAAACGATATGTTACTCATTCGCGACAGTCGACACGAAGCATTCGTACCAAGTCTCGAAATTGCAAAAAAATTAAAAATTATCAGACAGATACACGAGACATTGACCAATGTCCATTGCACGCGGCATTGCTCACACCCCACTCTCCCGTTAACGCATCATGGCTCGCACTCCCTGAAAAGTGATAGCCCCACTGCATGCTGTCGCTGTAGATTTCCAGTTCTCCGGATTCCGAAATCCAGCCTTTAAGGGTCGAATTGTCATGTGAAATGTGGAAAGAAACGAACCCGTTACGAATCGTGCCTAAAACCTCTGAGGGTGGGCACTTGCGCTGGCTATTTTCATCGACATGCTTTCCTTCCCATGTTCCATCAAAACTTGTCGTCGGCGTAAAAGAGGGGGCGATAGGCAACGCAACCTGAAAAGCTGTTGCTGGCAGTGCCGAACGGGCAGACTCAAAGTACAAGCTGATAAAAAACAATCCAATGAGCGTATAAAAGAACGGATACATTAAGCTAACAATCCCTTTTCCCTGAAAGGTATATCCAAACAACCGCATGGCTGCAATATCTTTGCTTTGTGATGAATGGCTCTTTCGCCACGGCCGCCATTATAGGTACAGTGTATTTTAAAATCAAATTTGGATATTAATCGCGCAACCAATAAAAAATTACACTTTCATATGGAAAAAATTAAAACAAGAGCCCCCCTCTTTATGACGAAGAAACATGAAGATGCGAGACCAATTCAACGCCTTGGAAAACGAAATCCAACGGTTACGTCAGCAGCAAAAAGCCATTGTCATCTTGTTAGAGCAACCAAGATTACTGGAGCAAAACATGGTAACCAAAGAACGCTGGGTCGACATTATGGTCGCAGCAGGCATGCGCGAAGAAGACATGATGAACTGGCACAAGCAATTCGAAAAGATGGTGCCCGATGCGCACCAAGAGTTTCTTGAATCGCTAAACATCGACGAAAAAGAAATTATCAAGATCCGCACTTGGTCAAAAGAATCGTAACGGCATCTCCTAACGCAGAAACGTACATTAAACGGTCATCATGGCCGTTTTTTTTGCTTCTACGTTGGTCAGAGAAAAAGGCGCGATTCAACATTCTCGCGCATTTTTCCCCAAAAAAGAGTGTGTCGTTGCAGCCTGCTAATCACCTCCCATAAATCCCTAGACACACCGTTATCTTGCGTTTTAAATACCCCTCTTGTTTGCGGATATCTTCTGAGGAAACCGTGCAAACCATCGAAAGCAATAACGAGTATTACAACGAAACGTTCAACAAGCTTGAACTCAACGATGAAACCCTCACGCAGTGTGAATTTGAAGAATGTGAGTTCATTGACTGCCACTTTTCATCCACCGAGTTTCGCAGTAGCAAGTTCATCAACTGTACCTTCACCCGCTGCAACTTAAGCTTATTAAAAATCCCTTTTTCTAAGTTTAACGAGGTGGTGTTTAACGCCTGTAAAATGGTGGGCATTGATTGGACAAGGGCAGAATGGCCAACGTATCGCGTTGATGCCGAGCTGAAATTCACGCAATGTATTCTGACCGACGCCTCCTTTTTTGGCCTCACCCTGCATTCACTCACACTGTCTGAGTGCAAACTGCATGACGTCGATTTCCGTGATGGCGATTTTACCGAATCTACCCTGACCTACTGCGATTTTGACCGCGCTCAGTTCATGCGCACAAATCTACAAAACGTGGATTTCACCGAATCCACCAATGTGTTTTTGAATGTATTGGAAAATCGTGTGACGGGTGCAAAATTCTCTCGCTACGAAGCGTTAAACTTGTTGGAAAGTTTAGGGATTGAATTGGTCGACTAACGCAACGCGGTGAACCCAGAAAGTTAAGCGACCACAAACCGCACACGAGACAGCGCACGAGGGCAGCATCATGAACATTGCCATTCTCACATTTGAAGGTTTCAATGAAATGGACGCCTTCGTCGCGCTCAGTATGCTTAATCGCATGAAATCATTTGGCTGGCGTGTTCACCTTTGCAGCCCAAGTGATCCTGTCACCTCAATGAACGGTGTCACAGTAAGAACTCAACAGTCACTCGAATTTGCGAACAGTGCAGATGCTGTTTTGGTTGGCAGTGGAAAATCATCACGAGATATCGCCAGCAACGGCGATGTGTTGCGCCGCATGATGTTTAACCCCGACAAGCAATGCATTGGCAGTCAGTGTTCAGGCGCTTTAATTCTGTCTTCGCTAGGGCTCTTTCAGCATTCCCCTGCCTGTACTGACGCCACCACCAAGCCCTTGCTCATAGCGTCAGGGGCAACCGTGCTCGATCAAGCGTTTTATGCCCAAGGTAACCTCGCTTCAGCCGGGGGATGTTTGTCTTCTCACTATCTCGCGGCGTGGGTTATTGCTAAATTAGCCGGTCTAGAACACGCAAAACGTGTGGTCGATTACGTCGCCCCCGTTGGCGAAAAAGAAGAAACAGTCGACCGCTGTATCAAGGTCATTAAGCCTTATCTTTAATTGAATAGAAACCCAATAAGTAAGCCAACAACCTTGCCAGTTCTTTCTTGAGGATCTCTTTGCTGCAACAGAGAAAAAGAACCAAACAGTGTTACGCTTCCACACATGCGCAACGCGTATTTTCTTTGCCTTTTTTCTCTACACACTACCGAGATTTTTTATGCGAACTCATCATCGTTTATCAGCGCGTTTGTTTTACACCCTTCGCTGCTTAACCCTAGCTGTGCTTTTTGTGCCGGCCGTTTCACACGCCACCATCTCTCCCGCGCTCATGACCGAGTTAGACAATATGTGCGGAAAAATGAAAGTCTGTGTATCAGAGATGTTCGGTGAGCAAGCGCAAAACGAGCAAATGAAAGCCATGGTGAATGGCATTGCGGATCAAGCCTGTGAGCAAACAAAAATTGAAATGCGCGATATTCCAGATGATCCTGCCATTCAGAAAGCGGCCATCGCCTGCATGCGAAGTGTCAATACGCTTTCTTGCAACCAGTTGACGGAAGATTTTGAAACCCCAGAATGCAAGCAGCTAGAAAAGTTTGACCTAGTACCTTAACGCAAGGCGCTATAACCAGAATGCAATGCGCCAATGCGTCACCTTTTAACGCGCGGCGTATTGCTTCCTTATCACACCTTCACCCGCCAAAATGTGAATAACTGCTCACCTTTAACACCTTCTATTACAAGGCTCACGTTCAACGTCAACACACACGTCTCGTCGATTTATTTATGGTGATATCTCAACTAAACGACACAACAAAAGTGCCCAAGTACCATAAATTAAATCGGTAACATCAAATAATAGGACGTTTAGTTGGCACGGGTTACAAGGAGAGAAACATGACGACGGTGAACGATATTGAGTTTGATTATATCGAGGTCGGAACAACAGGAGATGACCAAATCTCCAGTCTGCAAGGTAGCGATTTACTTAATGGCGACAACGGCAACGACACTGTGATGGGTTTCGGCGGCAATGATTTGCTGCTGGGCGATGATTTTCGATTGAATGAGTACTTATCCGATCAGGAAATCTTCGCACCCGGCGACGAAGCAGAAGACTATCTCGCCATCTTATACACCGCATGGCAAACTTCAAACGTTGCATCGCTTGAAGAATACGCCCCCAATATTCACGACTTTTTGTATGGCGATATCCAATTTCCGCTCTCACTATTTGAAGGTGACGGCGACGATCGCGTCATCGGTGGTGCAGGTAACGATGTGATTTACGGCGGTGGCGGTGATGATTACCTCGGTGGCGGATCCGGCAATGACATCATGATTGGTGTGGCGGGCAACAACGACATGCTCGGCGGCACAGGTGACGACATTGTTATCGGCGGTATCGGCAATGATCGCCTCTTCGGTAACGACGGCGATGACATTCTCGTCGGCACCACTGGCAACGACTTCTACATTGGCGGTGAAGGAAATGACTTCTTTGTTTTCTACGAACAAATACCGTCCGAATCGAGCCATGATCGCGTAGTGGATTACACACAAGGTGAAGACACCATCGTGCTGCTATACACAGGTGATGAGTTTGAAGACCTCAGCCTCATGCAAGTCGGGGCAACCGTGGTGTTGGAACTATCACAAACAAACACAGTGACGTTCAACAATACCCAGCTTTCAGATCTTACTGAAGATGATTTCATGTTCAGCTATGGCTAATGGTTCACGACCAAAACGATCAACATCCTGATCGTCAAAAAGGCGCATCTAGCGTCTTTTTTCATTCCTCTCTCAAGCTCAAGTTTCAGCCCAAGCCAGCTCGAATACCTGTTTTACTGCAACACCCCCTTACTTTCAGTCTCCTATACGTGTCGGTTTCCTAAAATTTGTCTTTGGAAAACGACAGATTTTCGAAGCAACTTCATATAAAATCCCCGCGGCGACGTGATGAAAACGCTTTCAGCGCGTATTCATACCCTCTTGCTTTCGTATCGAACGTCATGCACCGATTGCCTTGTGCGCACACTATGCTTGCAGTGTTTGTGCAGGAAAAAGGCAAATTGATGAAATAGCATTCACGTTGAAAGCGAGTATCTTCAGGTCGTTTGGGTATAGTTCTATGTAAGGGTTGTGTCATCACAATTAGAACGGGGTTCTGCCTATCAGTTTGATAGGTAAAACCGACTATCACTTTTTTCCTTAGTGTTTATAGTTTTAGCACTAAAAAATGAATGACTTGTCTGACGGACTCAGACAAGTGGGATAGCATTATGGTTAAGCCTGAAAATAATTGTATCGTCATCTTTGGGGCCTCGGGCGATTTGACTCACCGCAAATTGATTCCCGCCTTCTATCATCTTTATGCCAATGGATTACTCTCAGAAGAGTTTGCCATTTTAGGCGTTAGCCGCACGCACTACTCCGATGCGGACTTCCAACAAAAGCTTAAAGAATCGCTCACCGCGAACGAGAAAGTCGATCAAGACGTATTGAACGCCTTCTTGGAACGCGTACATTACCAAGCGATAGATACCTCAAACGTCGATGACTACGCCACGCTGAAAACGCGTTTGGCCGATATAGAAGTACAATACAAAACCGGTGGCAACACCACGTTTTACTTGGCAACACCGCCAAGTCTATACAGCATCATTCCAAGCAGCCTTGCTGCGCACGGTTTGAACACCGAAGACAACGGTTGGAAACGACTGATTGTAGAAAAGCCTTTCGGTTATGATCTTGCCACTGCTGAAGAGCTCGATAAAAACCTCCACGATTGCTTCCTAGAACACCAGATCTACCGCATTGACCACTACCTTGGTAAAGAGACCGTCCAGAACCTGCTGGTTTTCCGTTTTGCTAACGGCATGTTTGAACCGCTTTGGAACCGCAACTTTATTGATTACGTTGAAATCACTGCGGCCGAATTCCTCGGTGTAGAAGAACGAGGGGGTTATTACGACGGCGCGGGTGCAGTGCGTGACATGTTCCAAAACCACCTATTGCAAGTGCTTGCCATGGTTGGCATGGAACCGCCAGCGGTTATCAATGCAGATTCTATGCGTAACGAAGTGGTGAAAGTGCTGAACAGCCTACAACCGCTGACCGAAGAAAAGTTGCAGAAGAATCTGGTATTGGGACAATACACAGAATCTGACGTTCGTGGCGAGCACCTAAAAGGCTACCGCCAAGAGAACGGCGTGGCAGACGATTCGCGTACCGAAACTTACGTCGGTTTGAAGATGTTTATCGACAACTGGCGTTGGAACGGCGTGCCGTTTTACGTGCGCACCGGTAAGCGTTTGCCAACCCGCGTGACCGAAGTGGTGATTCACTTCCAGAAAACACCGCACCCAGTGTTTGGCGCGAATGCCCCTGAGAACAAGTTGATCATTCGTATTCAACCTGACGAAGGCATTCAAATGAGCTTTGGTTTGAAAGAACCAGGCGCAGGCTTTAAAGCCAAAGAAGTTTCGATGGATTTCCATTACGACACGCTTGAAGAAACGCAAATGCTAACGGCTTACGAGCGCTTGTTGCTCGATTCAATGAAAGGCGATGCCACATTGTTTGCCCGTACAGATGCAGTAAGAGCATGTTGGGAATTCGTACAACCCATTTTGGAATACAAGGAAAACCCAGAGCACCTATACGGCTACGCCGCAGGGACATGGGGGCCGAAAGAAGCCGACGAACTGCTTGATGAAGAAGATCGTTCATGGCGCTTCCCTTGTAAGAACCTAGCAAGCACGGATTATTGCGAACTATGAGTAATATGAATTACCGCGTGTTTGACGACAGCCAACAGGTCGTTGAAGCATTAGCAAATAGCCTGCTGGAATACAGCGAAATGGCTCGCCCTGTGCACATTTCCCTGTCTGGCGGCAGCACGCCATCACAGCTTTTCAGCTACTTGGCGAACTCTGATTACGCGACTCGTATTCAGTGGCAAAACCTGCACTTCTGGTGGGGCGACGAACGATGCGTCGCGCCAGAAGATGAGCAAAGCAACTACGGCCAAGCCAAAGGCCTATTGTTTGACCACATTCAAATCCCAGCCGAAAACATTCACCGCATTCGTGGTGAAGATTTCGCAGCAGCCGAAGTCATCCGCTTTACGGAAGAAATGCTCGACACCATTCCGAACGCAGAAGGCGCCGTGGATCAAGAAGGCGTGCCTGCTTTCGATTGGATCATGCTGGGCATGGGCACAGACGGCCATACCGCCTCATTGTTCCCGGGCAAAACAGATTACAAAACCACAGAGATCGCGACCATTGCGTCACACCCTGAGAGCCACCAGCTCCGTGTGTCAAAAACC
The DNA here is from genome assembly GCF_900115495.1 of Enterovibrio norvegicus DSM 15893. Classification (GTDB taxonomy): domain Bacteria; phylum Pseudomonadota; class Gammaproteobacteria; order Enterobacterales; family Vibrionaceae; genus Enterovibrio; species Enterovibrio norvegicus. The sequence goes on from NZ_FOWR01000003.1 coordinate 167,144, forward strand.
GCGCATCTTTTGGAAAACGCAAAACGCATCACCTACTTGGTGTTAGGCGCAAGCAAAGCAGCCGTCCTAAAAGAGATTGCTGACAACGCGCCAGCGGCAGAGGCCTACCCTGCTGCACACGTTCGCTCAACAGCGGGCACCACCGAGTGGTATTTAGATTCAGACGCAGCGAAAGAGCTGGCCTAAGGAGAAATGGATAAATGAAAGCTGATATTGCCGTAATCGGATTAGCCGTAATGGGTCAAAACCTGATCCTCAACATGAACGACAACGGCTTCAAGGTTGTTGCCTTTAACCGTACCGTCGCCAAAGTCGACGAGTTTCTTGAAGGCCCAGCGAAAGGCACCAACATCGTCGGTGCAACATCGCTAGAAGACATGGTGAGCAAGCTAGAAACGCCACGTAAAGTGATGCTAATGGTTCGCGCAGGCGACGTGGTTGATCAGTTCATCAACGCACTAGTCCCACTGCTAGACGAAGGCGACATCATCATTGATGGTGGTAACACCAACTACCCAGACACCAACCGCCGCGTGGCAGAACTACGCGAAAAAGGCATCCACTTTGTGGGTACTGGCGTTTCTGGTGGTGAAGAAGGCGCACGTTTCGGGCCTTCTATCATGCCGGGCGGCAGCCCAGAAGCATGGCCGTTCGTGAAGCCTATCTTCCAAGCAATCGCAGCGAAAACCGACGACGGCGAAGCCTGTTGTGACTGGGTTGGCCGTGAAGGCGCTGGCCACTTCGTGAAAATGGTTCACAACGGTATCGAATACGGCGACATGCAGCTGATCAGCGAAGCCTACCACTTCATGAAAGAAGGCCTAGGTATGTCGCATGACGAAATGCAAGCGACCTTCGCTGAGTGGAACAACACTGAGCTAAACAGCTACCTGATCGAAATCTCTGCTGACATTTTGGGTTACCGCGACGAAGACGGTGAACCACTGGTTGAGAAAATCATGGATGCAGCGGGCCAAAAAGGCACCGGCAAATGGACAGGTATCAACGCACTTGATCTAGGCATTCCATTGACCCTGATCACCGAGTCAGTGTTCGCACGCGTATTGTCTTCAATGAAAGACCAACGTGTTGAAGCGGCACAGCTATTCGACAACCCAATTCAGCCGGTTGAAGGCGACAAGTCAGAGTGGCTAGAAGCCCTACGCCAAGCGTTGCTTGCATCTAAAATCATCTCTTACGCGCAAGGCTTCATGCTGATCCGCGAAGCGTCTGAAGCGAACAACTGGGAACTGAACTACGGCAATGTGGCGCTCATGTGGCGTGGCGGTTGTATCATTCGTAGCGCATTCCTTGGCAACATCCGTGATGCGTTTGAAGCAAACCCAGAACTGCCGTTCCTCGGCACAGATGCGTACTTCAAAAACATCCTACAAGGCAGCCTGCCAGCATGGCGTAAAGTGGTGGCTAAGTCGTTCGAAAGCGGCCTACCAATGCCATGTATGTCGTCTGCACTGACCTTCCTGAACGGTTACACCACCGCTCGCCTTCCAGCGAACATGATTCAGGCACAACGTGACTACTTCGGCGCGCACACTTACGAGCGCACTGACAAAGCACGTGGCGAGTTCTTCCACACGAACTGGACTGGCACAGGCGGCAACATCTCGTCTACCACATACGACGTGTAAGCACCGCATGCAAATCGCCTTTTAAGCAAGGCGAATAAATACCCAAGGGCAGGATGAGAATCCTGCCCTTTTTTTGTGCCTGACGCTCACAGAAAAAAGTTGAACAAAAGTCACACAATCACTTGCAATCCCTAAGCCATTGAAGCCATCGATTTCGTGGGAGTTATGCACAGAAATTGGGGATAAGGTTGGGGTTAGTTAAGTGGGTAACTTTGTGATGAGCACGTTGTGAGGAGTTAGTCCCACATCGAGTTGGCTCATTTCTGCCCCTTTTCTTGTTTCGTCAGACAAACACATTAATCAAACCAAGCAAGATTTGACTTACTTTTTCTCATATTTATATTGCTTCCATTGATTCTAAGTAATAAATAGAGGTGGTTGAAAGTTGGCTAGTAATGTTGATTTAGTGGTCGTGAGTACTGATATCCACCGCCAAATGCAACTTTCACCAGACTCTGCGCTTTCCGTCAGAAGTATAGCGGGGACAGGCATTCAAAAATACCCACAACCTTGCCATACTCAAAGTGATAGAATAGTATCACTTTGAGTATGTCTTTGAGATAACACAGATGAAAGTAGAACTGGTAACGTCGTTGAAACGCCAAGCGACCAAAATATTGTCTGATCTGCACGAAAGCAAAGAGCCAGTGCTCATCACTGAGCACGGTAAACCATCTGCCTATCTCGTGGATGTTGAAGATTACGAGTTCATGCAGAATCGCCTTGCGCTACTGGAAGGTATCGCACGTGGCGAAAGAGCCGTTACTGAAGGAAAAGTAACCGCACATTCGGAAGCCAAGAATAAAATGTCAAAATGGCTCAAGTAGTCTGGACTGATTCAACGCTTTCCGATCTTAACGATATTGCTGAATACATCGCGCTCGACAACCTTCCTGCTGCAAAGCTAGTTGTTCAGTCAGTCTTTGACAAAGTAGAGCGACTAGAAACTTTCCCTGAATCGGGTCGAGTCCCCCATGAACTGCCACATTTGAATTATCGCGAAGTGGTCGTCAGCCCCTGCAGAGTATTCTATAAACAAGAAGCTGATACTGTATTTATCTTGTATGTCATGCGTGAAGAGCGTGAACTGCGGAAGTTTCTTTTGAGTAAGTAAAGCAGATGCAGACCTTGAGCTTCGCTTTCAACCTCTGTTTTCTTTAGCTATGACGCTCCCCGCTTAAACTGCGCCCTATATTCTCTCGGTGTCAGTTGCTTGTACTGCTTAAATTGGCGATTAAAATTCGACAGGTTTCTGTACCCAACGTTTTCCAAGAACTAACGCACAGAACTAACGGGACACACACACTTAAAATGCATGAGAAATAGCGGGGAATATATGGATTCTCCCCCGAACTAGCGATTATTTTGTTATGCGGAGCATGTCAATTATCCGCACCTGTGCCATATTATTTTTTTGCTAGTATGAAAATTAATTATATTTGTGATCAAGGAAGCAAGAAAACTTGAAAAAGTATAGCTACAGCCTAATTTGGAGGCTCAGACATTTAACCGTCATATTAGTTGCGGGAGCAGTTCCTTTTACTCTCTCTGCTATAAAGCTCGGCATTTCACCAATCCTTGAAGAACCATGGGTAGTAATATACATATGGGCTTTACTTAGCCTAATTACAATACCAAGAATTATTAGGGAGAGAGTTTTAACGCATTCTTTGTTTATTGATAAAGGAAAAGTTAAAAATACCAGAAGCAACGGAGTTATTACTAAATTTGATATAAAAGATATATCAAAAGTAACTATCGTAGATGCTTCTGAGAGCTTGAACGGTTTTAAAGAGGAAGAAATGATTGTTGAGTTAAAAAGCAATAGTGAGAAAATAATAGTTCCTGTCAATATTCTTGGGTTTAATGATCTATATGAACATTTCACTAACAATAGATAGGTTTTTTCCTGAGTTCAACTTATCTAACCCACACGGCTTAGAGCACCAATTCTGAGCCGTGTCTATCTAAAACTTCTCAGAATCAAATATTAAACATCGCTCTCCGTAGCGAACTAACGGAACACACATCTTTAAAATCGCAGAAAACCACATCACTTGTCTTTCTAGCAGTGTGCCCAAATAACACCTCTCCCCTAGATTTTAGGCAGGAAAGTAGAAGAACTCGCTGAAATTACCGAGAAGAGGTGTTTTGCAGGTAGGCGAAAACCACCAATAAGGTGGTCATTCAAAAATCGGAAGTGGTTTTGGTGATTCTAGGAGGCTGGGAGTCGAAACCCGCAAAGTCGCTTTCTCCCGAGTGACTATAGCTGGACTATAGCTGGGACAGGCACTCAAAAATGAATCAACCAAAAGCTCCAAAAGATAAGCTTAACTCGCCAGAAGCGATTTTAAACTTCCAACGAAGAAGGCAAAGGTTAATGGGATATCTTAGAAAACTAACAGGACACACATCCTTAAATGGCAGAAAACCGCATCACTTGTCTGTCTACCATGGAGCCCAAATAACACCTCTCCCCTAGATTTTAGGCAGGAAAGTAGAAGAACTCGCTGAATTTACGGGGGAATGCGTGTATTGCAGGTAGGCGAAAACCACCGGTACGGTGGTCATTCAAAAATCGGGAGTGGTTTTGGCAATTCTAGCTGGCAGGGAGTCGAAATCCGCAAAGTCGCTTTCTCCCGAGCAAGGATAAAGCCCCCTTAATGGATGACTCTGTGCCAATGAGAGTTCCTTTTTCAGCATGTTTGTAGACATCAAGCCATTCAGCGGAATCAAACCCTAAGCGGTTGAGTATTTCAGGCGTTCGGCTATCAATTTGACCACGCTTATCCTCTCGGCATTGGCGACCTGTCCAATCGACAAGTTCTAGATAATCCATCAGCCGAAAAGGAATACCCTCTGGCATGTTTTCTCTTGGGTTTCCTACAAAGGGGAACAATCCTTCTGTGGCGGTTTTATCATTTTCAATGGCGTTAATTCGCGCTTTGACACTCGTGAAATCGGACGTTTCTGGTGTGGCTGCAATCGCAGCCCTGATAGGATTTAAATCCACATAGGCCATGGCGGCAGCAAGGGCTTTTTCATCGAGTAATGCTTGGCTTTTAAACCGCCCTTCCCAAAAGTGACCGGTGCATTTGTCTTCTCGGTTGGCTTCTGACGCGATGTGTTGATTCAATAACCGCATAAACCAACTGATTGACATTAACCGCTCTCGCCAGACCTCTATTATCTCACCACATTGCTCTGATTGAGCCTCTGAGAGGCTATCGCCTTGAATAAAACGATGGATAAGTGAAGGCCCTTGATGAAATGCCAGCCATCGCTCAACAACTTCACGCTGAGTCAGGCTTTTAGCTTTGTCTGCATTGATATGGAGCACCAGATGATAATGGTTACTCATGATGGCATAAGCGCAAACATCAATACAAAACGCCCCCGCCAGTGCTAACAATCGATGTTCAATCCATGTTCGGCGGTGCTCGTAACTTTGCTGAGCCTGTTCGTCGTAACCACAAAGAAACGAACGACGCACACAACGCGAAACGCAGTGATAGTAAGGGGTGGCATCGACACTAATAAGGGATGAGCGTGCTTTTGTCATAGTTGAAGTGGTCAGTCATTGAGCAATGCGTAAAGCATATCGTCCAACCATCCAGTGTTCATCTTTTCTCTACGCTTTTGAGCTCAGGTACACAGCGCATTGAAACTGAGTAGATGCTGATTTTCTTAGAGTGTGTGTCCCTATTTGTCACCCAGGGGAATGAAAACCTGAGCATCAACACTGAACACAGTGGCAAAAACAACCTCAATATCGTCTCGCTACGCGAAACGATAAGAGCGTATTGACTTGACGCTCGGGGAGCGTCCATATATGTCCCTATTTGTCCTAATGAAAAAAAACAGAATGTGTTCTGTGTTTAACCAACACATACATAAAGCGCACCTGTGGGTGCGCTTTATGTGCTTTTTTATTTTGCGGCTTTCTCGGTGAGTCTTTTGCCGAAACTCACCGCGTAGACTGGGCTTCTTGCAAGAAGTATGGGATCACTCGATGGCTCAATACCTTTGGCCAACACCAAGGGGTCGAAGTTAATGGTGTCGCATTGACCTTCCGACTCCGTCGCGACTTTTTCAATCATCAGGGTGACAGGCGTGATGGTTTTATGAGGGCCTGTCCATTTCACTGCTGCATTGTTGATGTCATCACTAGGGTTCGCCAAAACCGCCGTCATGTCCCAAGACACACCACCATTTTCTAGACTCGCTTGAATGTTATCGAAGAAGAAATCAGAGTGCGTTTCAACGCGAACACCGTTCGCCATAGTGGGTTCGAACACCCAACGAAACGGTGTCTTCTCGCCTTGAGCATTCACAAAGAAAAAGGTATTAATGCCATTGTATGTGTGGTCTTCGTACGGCTTCACTTTCTTATCGCGCTTCGCCATATGTTTGCTAAACGCCGCCAATTCTGGATGGCTTTGCTTCATTTTTGCCACGGCATCTTTGCCTTTTACTTTTGCTTGATTCAGCGCGAGAAAAGCGTCTGGTGTTGATACCGGGAAAAAATCCAAGGTATTGAGTGCCATTCTTGTGTTGTCACCGTTAAGATCAACAATGGATAGCCCAATCCCTAACTCACCATACTTGTCGTCAGGCGCATTGTTATTCCCCCCTGAATGAGAAAACCGCCCGATGACGCGTGAAGGTGCCTTAAAGATCGCACTGTCAGAGTAGTTAGCAATCAATGACTCATTAGGAATTAGCTGCCCTTTGAAGCAAAACCCTTTGGTATGATTTCTTCTTTTTCCCTCGGTAACACCAAATTTGCCTTCAAAGGCATCAATCATTTCTCCGGGTAACTGTGGCGAAATAGCCGCCTCTGCGGTGAACGCAATCAGACCCATCAACATCATGCTTAACTTTGTTTTTTTCATCACAACCTCACTCTCTCTATAATTATTCGTACACGAACTATTCGTGATCAAACAATGATGGATGATGAATAAAAGTTCAAACGCCCTACTGTGTCTTTGTTGAGATAAGCAGGCAAAATGGGTCCAACTATTTTCTTTTCGATGACCAATGCAATCACACAGAATGAGCACCGAACCAGTCAAACAAGAATGAGACGAGATGAGGCAGGAAATGGATGCAATACAAAAAACGAAAGGACTATACCCACACTCCCTGAAGGCGCAGAATTCAGCCACGCGCTAACAAGAGTGGCGGAGGCAGGCACTCAAAAATGCCTCAACCTCTGTTTTCTTTGGCTATGACGCTCCTCGCTTAAACTGACCCCGATACTCTCTCGGGGTCAGGTGCTTGTACTGCTTAAATTGGCGGTTAAAGTTCGACAGATTTCTGTACCCAACGCTTTCCGCGATTAACCCGATGGGCTTAGTCGTCATTTGCAATTCACTGCACGCATGCCCTAAACGAAGCTTTTTCAAATACGATGAAAAGCTTTCGCCAAAGTGATCGGCAAAGAGGCGTTGAATGCTGCTGTCGCTGGCGTGAAATACCTTGCCAAGATCGGCGAGAGTGATGGGCTTTGCCATATTACGTGCCAAGTAATCACAGATTTTCTCTATCTTGGCGCGTTCGGCATCATCGATGTTGGTTTGACCCAACGCGGTCGGAAGCAGCGTTTTACTTTGGCTGTCTTGTGCCAATACTGAAAGCACTTGAAGAAAGGTCGCTAGCTGGTCGATTGGGCTGGTGTTGGGGCAATCATCTAAAAGCTGAAAGACGTCTTCTGCCGTTCGTTCCGAGAATTCAATGCAAAGCTTGGAGCGCTCAAGCAATGGGGTGAGGTTTCTCAGTTCTTCACAGCTTGCCATCAACTGTTTAATCCACGACTCGCGAAACCAAACCACGTGGGTTTCACATTGCTGTCCTTCAACGTCTTTTGATGTCACGGCGTGGGGCAGGTTCGGGCCTATCAGCATAAGATGGTTGTGACCAACGGGCGTTTCATGGTGCGATACCGCAGCTGTTCCGACAAAATGTCGGTGCAGAGCAAGCTCGTACTCTTCATGACAGTGCCAGAGTGTGGGCTTTTGTTGTTGCTTTATCTTTCTATAGCGCCATGAAAAGCCTTCACGTCTTGGTGGCTTTTCTAATGCGGTTTTCTTATGTCTCACGGTGATCACTCGGCCTTATTGCTGCTGGCCAATTTTAACAGTCTTTCAGACGAGAAAAACTAAGTTGCGGCAAAAGTACCAGTACCTGCCGTCATCGTATCAATCTGCTTTTTTCATCTCGCTATAGTGTTGTTACTCCCACTAAAACGAGGCGAAATGATGCTTAGAAATATCATTCAACTGATTGAAAAAAATAAAGAATACTGGCTTAAAGACCTCGCAGGGTTCTATGGAAAAGAATATGGGCTGGGTTGGAGAAGTGTCGGTTTTAGCAACGAGAGTGCATTGAAAAGTGCGTTGCACCAACAAGAAAAACAAGACGCGTATAGTCAAATTCAACGCATCCGATTTGACGAGAGCTAATCACACCTATGGGGATAGTTCGGAGTATCACTGCTTTAATAGCTACCCGATGGGCGCGTTTACTGGCGCGATGCTAGGTGTCGTACCTTTTGCGTGGGGGCGCAACACCTAGCAAATTCCCGTGACGGTCACTTGATAACGTTCTCCCTATCAATCAACCGCTGCAATACATTCCACTTCTACTTTTGCACCCAATGCCAACCCAGTGGCACCGATTGCACTTCTCGCTGGGTATCGGTCAGAAAAATACCTTTTGTAGATGCCGTTGAACGTCTGCCATTCAGACATGTCTGCGAGTAAGACGGTGCACTTCACCAGATCGCTCATGGCATAGCCATTTGCGCTGAGCGATGTTTTGATGTTTTCCATCGTCTGCTTTGATTCCGCTTCTATTCCGCCCGGAGCTAAGGTGAGTGTGCCCGGCAAAATACCGATCTGCCCCGACAGGTAGAGGGTTTTACCCACTCTTACGGCCTCTGAAAAAGGAAGTGTCTTAGGAAGCACAGCGCCGGAGTTAAGAAACTCGATACCTTCATGCTGTTTTGCCAATACAGGTTGAACAGTGAGAATGCTGAAACCGACCGTGAATAAGATGAAGAGATGTCGCATGTTAGTTTCCTTACGTTTGACTATCGATGCGCGTCGCGGATTAAGCGAGTAAAAACCGACGCGAGAATGACAGCTATCAGCGAGTAAAGAGATGAGATAGCTGGAAGTGAGACGAATTAGGACGGGGTTTGGATGCAACAGCAGCGTTGTGATGAAAGCCTTCAAAACTGACATAGAGCACTACGGCGCTGGCGGCGCATTGGTAAAAAATAAGGCGCTAGCCCTGTGACTGGCGGCACTATCGTTTACTTTGGCGTTGAAGATTGTGCTGTCGAAGAATCTCGAATTGAAGCGTCTGGCGGTCAGGTGATTAAACCTAAAATGTCGATCGGTGAGTTTGGCTTTGTCTGTGTGTGTGCATGGATACCGAAGGTAACTTGTTTGGATTAAGTTCCATGGTTTTGGCCGTTGAAAAAAGCGCACTTAAGGTGCGCTTTTCATGTCTGCTATCGCACAGGTTTATCTACAGAAAACCAGGTAAATACCTTCAAGGGTGCCAACACTTTGCTCTCGGCTTTCTTCTTCAAAAACTGGAAGCTGATATAAACCGTGACGGGCAAGAGATACATAGCAAATGCCACTATGATGAGGCTTGCGTGCGTTGCACTCATGATGAATAACAGCAAATCAATGAAAAAGACGGCAACAAAACAGGAGTACGTCAGTTTCGCGACGACGGGGAATAACATGCTCTGCTTCTTACACTTTTTGGCGCCGTAATCGACAAGTTGATAGCCAGCCATAACCATGAAGACCAAGCCCATAAAGGCATACTTCATGTTCTCCCACAGCGAGAAGTAGTGCTGCAGAATGAATTGCTTCACGCCAATGAAGGCAGTCATGAATGGCTCTATGGCAGAAAGAAAACCTGCCGGTGCTCCGTTGCTTATTGTCAGATTAAGCATGAAAAATAGCGACACAGACACGGCCAACGCGCTTGGAACCGCCAGCAGCATGACACGTTTTGCAGATACGGCTTCTCTCATCACTTTTTGAACAAGATGCCGAGACTTGGCGATTTCATTTCTTACCTTTTGAAACGTGAGCGGCGAGAGAAAAGGAAATTGCGCCAAAAGCACATCATTGTCTTGCTGCGATTCGACAAGGGTTAAGAACGGAGAGTTGTTCAGCGGAGAGCCGGAAAGAGGTTGTTTGCTGCTTTTAGTTTTCGGGCAGACTTCACTAACACGATGCAGGATTGTGTCGATGTAGCGAGAGGCCGTCGATTCCAGTTTATCATGGCCGTTTACATGAACCGCTAGGCTACCTTTCTCATCGCGCATACCGCAAATATGGAAGGCTCGTTCTTCACCTCCCATGTCTAACACCATCCGGCTCACTGGTATAACGCCTTGGCCAGAATCTCCTAACGGCGCGTCCCAAATGATGTGTTCAATAAACGCACCTTGATCCAAGATCGACATATCATTCAGCGTATCTCGGCGCAAAAACGCGATTCTCCGTCCTTTTCCGACGGCGTTAATTGCCCAAACATCGGCCTCTGTCGCTCTGCAATAAAAACGCTTTTTATCCGCGGTTTCATCGTCGTTAGGCAATGTACGCCAACCCGCTTTGCTTGTTCGCTGTGAGGCTTCAGCTTCCATTCGAACGCCAATGTATGCCCACTCTTGTAATGACACAAGACGGATTGACGTTTCAAAGTACGCTTCATGGGTTGTTTTTAACGCATTAAAAAACGAATCAAATGCTTCACGTAACTGAATGTCTAAGCCCGATATCACGACTACTCCACGGTGTATTCCAGCTGAAAACTGCGCTCATAATGAGGTAAGGAAGGAGAAAAGACAAAAGCTATAAGAAGACAATTTGCAGTAAAAACAAAGTGATGAAAAAACGCGCCAGTTACGGTCACCATTTGACCAGTGATGACAAAAAATCGCGATGCGCATCTACGGTCAATACGGATCTCACCACTTAGCGCACCTCATCGGACAGTCACTTTAAACGCAATTTTCCAAAGAGCTGCAAGAAAAACCTATCCCATTTCCCGCACCTTGATGACTGAGAAATGCCCAAAGAAGCAGTTCTAAGTGACCCTTCAGGAAATATGATGAAGTTATATTGGGCCGGGGAGAATCGGCTAAATCCACCGTGGAAAATTGAAGAAAGCGCCTAACCACTTGGCGAAGCGGGTTCTTCATGCCTCTTATACTCCTGTTCAATGAAGATGCTTGATTCTCAGAAAAATGAGGATCAAGCTAGGTGTTAACTGATAAATTCATCTCTCTCCGTAAAATCAGTTCAAACACCAGTAAAGGTCATTGGATACGTAACAAATGGCTATATCACCCAACCCAACCTATAAGAGGCGAATCCTTTGACATTACAAGCCATTGCGTGGTTATGGGTTCCATTATTCCTTGCGATAACAGCCAGCTTCGCGCGTCAGAAAGCGACCTCTTTCGCAATGCTTGGTTTTTTCTTGGTAGGTGCATTTGTATTTGAGCGTATTGATCTTTTCGCATTACTGAGTACGCTCTCCATTTTCGGTCTCGCGTATTATTTACCCTTACAACCAACCTCAAGCAGGTGGACTCTCCAGCTCGCTGTCGGCTGGGGGATATTAATCGTTTGGTCTGTGATGCTCTTTTTGCACTTAGTGCCGGGATTCAATAACCTTCAAGTGCTCGATAATGTCATCGCGGGCCCAAACAGTGCGCCTTTTTCTCTGTATTTGAATGTCGATAAGCCACTGGCCTTCTTCGCCCTGCTATTGGCGTATCCTATGTTGCTTGGTCAGCAAGCCCCTGAGGCAAAGAGAAAGACACAACTCTCCCTTGTGTTGATCGCACTACTATTCTTGTTCTCTCTCCTCCCTATTGCTGCGTATCTTGGCGCCCTGAAACCTGAACTGCACCTACCGCCTTGGTGGTGGTTATTTGCATTGAACAATCTGCTGTTAACGTGTGTGGCCGAAGAAGCGCTGTTTCGAGGTCTGATTCAACAATCACTCAGTCGCCGTTTTGATTGGCGAATCGCTTTGATCATCGCGAGCCTTCTGTTTGGTATTGCTCATTTTTCTGGCGGTATATTGTTAGTGGTATTTGCGACGCTGGCGGGCTTGGGGTACGGCTTTATTTTTCATGTAACGGGTCGTTTGTGGTGCGCCGTACTTGCTCATTTTCTGTTTAACTTTGCACACCTTGCCTTTTTTACTTATCCCGTTGTTTCAAGCTAGATCGTAACGATTTCGACGTCTTTCTTCGCGTTGCTTCTCGCCTTTAACAAGACGCTGACATACACGTTAGCGTCTGTGTTTATCTTGTTATTCTTCATGCAGTTTTTTGATTGTGCCTCTGCGGCAAATCGATAGACGATCGTTAAAGGAATAACAACATGAAACGGTTATTGCTCTTGCTTCTTATCCTCTTCGTGACCGGGCTATTCATGCCCTCTGATGCCATCATTCCTGTTAAAAATGCCAAATGTAATGATTGGAATGCCAAAACGTTTTGGTTTGAGCCGTGGGGAACGTCGGGGGTTCACAAAGGCATTGATGTGTTTGCCAAAGAAGGCACGCCATTGCTTGCGGCGACGAGTGGATGGGTGACGTATTCAGGGGACATCAGTAAAGGAGGAAAAGTCATTGCGATTCTGGGGCCTAAGTGGCGCATTCATTACTACGCCCATCTAAAAGACATTTCCCCGACACTAGGTCGTTGGGTTTCCCAAGGCGACGAGATTGGCTCCGTAGGGCGAACAGGAAATGCCATAAATAAGCCCGCGCATCTGCACTACTCTGTGCTGACGCTAGCGCCCTATCCGTGGCGGGCAACCACTGAAACCCAAGGCTGGAAGAAGATGTTTTATCTTGACCCCGCCAGTGCGTTTGGGGTTTGTGGTTAGAACTTTATACTCAACGCGGGGGCTATCTCGGCGCCCCGCCACTCCATACCTCATCGTTTAAATTTCAATATATTGAGGCCACAAGCGGCTAAGCCACGCCTTCTATCCAGCGAGACAATTGTTGATCTTGCTTAATCACGTTGAAACTCCCTCCAATTCTGCCGCGAGCGTTATGCCCTATCATTGCTATGTAAGAACAATTCAGAAAGAACCAGACAGACAGACACTCTAACTCTCTTCAAACGTTACGAAATACAAAGATCTTGTGATCTCTTATCGCTATTTACACTACCTCGAAAAATGACAGACCGGACGGTCGGTTTGCTCTCTTCAGGTGTTGATATGGATAAAAAGCAGCAAGTCATGCAGGTGACGATCTCGCTATTCGCAATTCAAGGGTACGAGAGAACCTCGATACGTGTCGAACGGATAAGTTCGTTACGCCTATCACCGCTCGAAACCTTCCACACAAAAACAAAAAAAGCGCACCTAAAGTGCGCTTTTCATCTTTAGTGCAATGAGAAACTACGGACGCAGTTTCAACACGTTATCAATGTCTTCAGCTGAATGGCGCTCAGGCACTTTTTCCCACTCTTCGCCAAACGGGCGGTTGACCACGCGACCGCGTTGCACACCTTCACGTTCTTCAAGCTGTTTCGCCCAACGCATAACGTGGGTGTAGGTATGCACACTCAAAAACTCTGCCGCGTCATACGCGTTGCCGAGCACCAAGTTGCCGTACCATGGCCAAATCGCCATGTCAGCGATGGTGTATTCTTCACCCGCAACAAAGGTGTTGTTAGCAAGTTGCTTATCAAGCACATCTAGCTGACGTTTGGCTTCCATTGCGAAGCGATTAATCGGGTATTCTTGCTTCACATCAGCGTACGCATAGAAGTGACCAAAACCGCCACCAAGGAAAGGGGCAGACCCTTGCGCCCAGAATAGCCAGTTCAAGGTTTGCGTGCGTGCAGGGCCGCTTGCTGGAAGGAATTTGCCGAACTTCTCTGCCAAGTGCATCAAAATAGACGCTGACTCAAACACGTTAACCGGCTCCGCCCCTGTTTTGTCCAACAGCGCAGGGATTTTCGAGTTCGGGTTTACACCCACAAAGCCAGACGAGAACTGATCAGATTCGCCGATGTTGATCAAATACGCATCATATTCTGCCTCGGTAATACCAAGCGCTAACAGTTCTTCGAACATGATGGTGACTTTTTGGCCATTTGGCGTGCCAAGCGAATAAAGCTGGAAACCGTGCTCGCCAACAGGCAAATCACGATCAAATCGGGCACCTGATACTGGGCTGTTAATGTTAGCCCACTTGTTACCACTGCTTGCTTCATTCGCCCAGACTTTCGGCGGCGTATACTGGTTATCGCTCATCACTTCTCCTTGAAACCCAATGACTGACTCGTTGCTTGGGTATATGTGCTTGTTACGTAAGCAACACTTTAGCATTAGCTTTTATCCTTTCCTAAAAATTACGCAAAGTGGTTGCCATGCAATGCCATTCGGGTGGTCTGCATTCAACACAAATTTGGCGTATTTGCTTTTTACAGTGTCGCGTGTTGAATGACTCCCTCCAAAGAAAGGGCGCATTTTGTGTGAAATCCTAAGCGCGATTGGCGCAGGCATGGAAGGAGGATTGGCGAGATGATGAACGAAGACAGAGATAGCATGCAGACTCGGACGGCTGTAGCGCGTCATAACACGGAGGTGAATCAATCTGGACGTCACGTCCCGATAAACTTGCGCCAATCCGGGTCTACACCCATAGAGTTACTGATCTCGACACGCGTTCGTAAGTCGCCATATTGGCATTTGTCTGTTGAAGCGGGTTGCTGGCGCGCGACGGTCTACAACCGCATGTATCACCCTCGCAATTATGCGCTTCCTGAAGACGGTGGCGCGATGGCGGAATACCATGCCTTGGTGAATCATGTCACCATGTGGAATGTGGCAGTCGAGCGTCAGATCCAAGTGAAAGGGCCAGACGCAGAGAAGTTCGTCGACTTCGTGATAACGCGTGCCGCTAACCTCATCAAACCCATGCGCGCAAAATATGTAATTCTCTGCAATGAACAAGGCGGGATTCTCAATGATCCAGTGTTGCTTCGCGTTGCCGAGGATGAATTTTGGTTCTCGATTTCAGACAGCGACATCGAATTCTGGCTGCGCGGCGTGAATGTCGGCAAAGGCTTTGATGTCACCATCGCGGAAATTGATGTTGCCCCCGTTCAAATACAAGGCCCTAAGTCTGAAGCCTTGATGACAGATCTCTTCGGTCCTGCCGTCAGTGACATTCCCTTTTATGGACTGATGGAAGGGAACCTAAACGGTGTCGACGTCATCATTTCCCAAACCGGATGGTCAGGAGAGAAAGGCTACGAAGTCTATTGTAAAGACGCGACCTTGAATGCAGAAACCGTGTGGTATGGCGTGCTCGAGGCAGGTAAAGCCCATGATTTGATGGTGATTGCACCTGCGAATCACCGCCGTATCGCGGCGGGTATTTTGTCTTGGGGACAAGATATTGATCAGGAAGTCTCGCCTTTTCAATGTAACTTGGCGTATCAAGTACCACGAGACAAAGAAGGCGACTACGTGGGTAAGGCCGCGTTAGAAAAAGCGCGAGAGGATATTGAGGCCGGCAACTCGCCCTACCCGCTTTGTATGGTGGGGATCGTGTTTGGCGGTGAACCGGTGACGGATTACGCCAATGACTTCTGGCTTATTTATGATGGGGCTGTTGAGAGTAAGGGAAGTCAGGGCGGAAATGATGCTATTGGGTATGTGACCTCTCCATGGTTTAGCCCTGAATTAGAAACCAATATTGCGTTGTGTTTTGTGCCTTGGCATATGAAGGAAACCGGTACGGCATTGAGCCTAGCCTTGCCCGCTGAGTATGGTGGGGAACGTGTGAATGCAACCATTGTTAATGTGCCTTTTCGACCTTCTGCAAATCCAAATTCACGCGACGTCAAAAAGGCGAACCAATGACGATGATAGATCACGAGGTCAACGACATGAGCCGCACTTCTGAACCTCTTTATTCATCACAAACGGGAATGGACTTGCTGACGAATGCCTCTCTCGAAGCAACACCTAAGCAAATAAGCGCGTTGGTGGCGTCGAGTGAAAACGGACAGCCTCCTCATTGGTTGATAAAGGGCAGCTGTGTTTATGTCCCTTTTCTCCCTGACGCACAATTTGAAAATGCATTCTCTACCTGCGAGCAATTGCTCGCATGGGGAATGCAACCCATTCCCCACCTCCCCGCAAGAGCGGTTCCCAGTGATGCGGTTTTACATCAATGGCTCGCGCGATTGCAGGACATTGGTGTGACGCAACTGTTGTTGATTGCAGGTGACATAAAAGAACCGCAAGGGCCTTATGCCGACACGCTGTCTTTGTTGGCATCCGATCACCTATTGCATTACGGATTTACTGGCTTCGGCTTTGCGGCGCATCCAGAAGGACATCCTTTGGTGGATGCGCATACCATGAAGCAGGCGCTCGAATTCAAATGTGATTATGCAAAACAAAACGGGCTGTCATGCTGGGTGGTGACACAGTTTTCATTCGATAACGCAGCGCTGACGCGTTGGTTGGATGAATTCCAAGTGATGGACTTGGGTGTTCCTGTTTTCTTGGGTCTCGCGGGGCCGACTAAAATGAAGAACCTACTTGCTTATGCCGCGCAATGTGGGGTGGCGACATCAGCCAAAATGCTGACGAAATACAGCAGTGTGGCGAGGTTGTTGCGCCCATGGACACCCACAGAGGTGTTTGATGCGTTGGCTCATTATCAAGCAACACATCTCAACTCTCCCTTAAAAGGCGTACATCTTTTTCCGTTTGGTGGGCTTAAGCAATCAAGCGAATGGATAACGGCACAGAAAGTGTTGGTGAACGCGGAAAATCGTTAACTGTCGTTAACGGCAGTTAGCGACATTGCCACTCAATGATCTGGCTGGAATAGAGGTTATTTCTGTTCCAGCCCATCTCTTTTTAGTCGCTCTGGTTTTTGTCGATCTGGTATTAGCCAATCTGGTTTTAGCCAATCATCATGAAAAAGCCGTTTAGTGAGACTGAACGGGTTCTTGTTCCCCCCTAGACTTTCTGTCTATTTACTGTCTTTTTGCTCTCTTTCGCGTTCATTTCTTGTCTCTTTCTTATGCGAGAGTGTCGCTCACTTAATCTAGATTAAGTTTTGCCTGCCATCTTCTCTGTACTATCCGCTCGAATCAGTGCCCATGCTCAATGGGTCACTCGCGTAAAACGATTTTAATGAGGATGAGACTTGAGTTCTTTGTTTACTGAAACCCGCATCGGCACCATGACACTTAAAAACCGCTTCATGAGAAGTGCGACGTGGGAAAATATGGCGACAGAAGATGGCCATATGACAGATAAGCTTTACGCCATCTATGAAGAGCTCGCTCAAGGTGAGATCGGCTTGATCGTGACCGGTTACGCTAACATCGTTGAAGAAGAAAAGCCTAACGCGGACATGATGGGCATGTATAACGACTCGTTTATCGAGGAATACAAAAAGCTCACTGAACTGGTTCACAACCACGATGCTAACATAGTGATGCAATTGGCGTATGGAGGCACGAAAACCACGCATGACCTTGGCGAACGCGTGATTTATGCACCAAGTGAAGTACCAGAAAAAGGGACGCAAACACTTGGCAAAGCCATGACCAAAGATGAAATTGATTACATTGTTGATGCGTTTGCCAAAGCATCATTAAGAGCACAGCAATCGGGTTTCGATGGCGTAGAAATTCACGCTGCCCACACATACTTGATCAACCAGTTCTTAAGCCCTTATTACAACCAACGTGAAGACGAATATGGCGGTAGCTTAGAAAATCGCATGCGATTCTTGCTAGAGATCTACGCGGCAACACGCCAGCTAGTCGGCGACGATTTCCCTATCTTGGTGAAGCTCACCGCCTCAGAGTTTTTTGAGGGCGGCGCAACCTTCGATGAAACCCGGTTAGTGTGTAAAAAGCTCGAAGAAGTGGGCGTTGATGGCATCGTGATGTCTGGCAACATTCATGGTAAAGCCGACACCATGATTGGCGAATCACACGATGGCTATACGATTCAAGCAGAAGGCTACTTTCATGAATACGGCCACGCAATCAGCCAAGATGTGAACATCCCAGTGATCACCGTGGGTGGCCTCACTGACTTTGATGCCATTGAAGCCATCGCGAACAACACGGGTATTGAATACTTCGCCCTGTCACGCCCTTTGCTCTCTGAGCCACACCTTGTGAAGCGCTGGAAAGAAGGCGATCGAAGCCCTGTAGAATGCGAGAGATGTTCGAAGTGTCGTACCAAGCGCGGTAACTTCTGCGTCGTGAACAAAGACAGAAAAGTCCAGCTTGCGCGTATGTCGTCGCGTAATCTGTCTTCGCGTAGGCTGTCTTCGTTGCTCTGATTCGGATCCTGTCTGAGCGAGCGCAACTTAGCGCCTAGATAGAGAATCCAGCTAATTCACCACGAAAAAGTCTGGCTGGAATAAGAGATGACTCTTGCTCCAGCCAGACGTGTTTTAGCCAGCAATTGTTTTAGCGAGCAAATGTTGGCATGCCTAAGCGTGCAAAGGCGATGCCTCCATGTAGAACTATTTACACTGGCTTAGGCTGTTTACCATGGCTTCAATCAGTGCTTGATAGTGCTTGCTCCCCTCTGGAATACTTGCGCCCAACGGGTCCATCACACCAATAGTGGTAATACTGGTGCCTTCAAACACATTCTTCACCAAACCTGGGTTGTATTGAGGTTCGGTAAACACGCAGTTCACATTGAGTTTTTGAACCGTCTCTCTGATTTCTTTGATGCGTTTCGGGCTTGGATCTTCAGCATCCCCTAACGAGATTGCCCCTGTTGCTATCACGTTAAAACGCTTTTCAAAATACTGGTAGGCATCGTGGAAAACGATGAACTTTACGTCTCCGAGTTTGCTTACGTTGGCATTGGTGTCTGCAATAAGTGCATTGAGTGATGCGGTCGCTTCAGCAGCATTGTTTTTATACGTTGATGCATTATCAGGATCGACGGCTGATAATTTTTCTTGAATCACTGCTACCCATGCTTTGGCGTTTTCAGGGTCAAGCCATGCGTGTGGGTCATTACCGTGGTGATCGTGTCCATGGTGACCGCCCTCAACTTTGTGCGCGTCGTGGTCGTCGTGGTCTTTATGACCATCATGATCTTTATGTTCGTCATGATGTTTTTCATCATCATGATGCTCGTCTTCGTCGTGATGCTCATCATCATGGTGTTCATCGCCATGATCACTGTGGGCTTCAAACGTCGCCCCTTCACGGTATTCATGGGTATGCGTTTCTTCCAATGCGAGCATTTCGACTTTCTGCGCTGAACCCGCGACATTGTCTAAGGCTTTTTCTAGCCAAGGTGTCAGCCCTTCTCCGATCCAAAACACCACATCCGCGTTCGCCAATGCTGACGCTTGAGACGGTCGCAGCGTGTATTCATGAGGTGATGCTTCAGCAGGAATCAATAAATCGGGTTCACCAACGCCTTCCATGACTTGGCTAACCAGTGAGTGAAGCGGCGCAATATCAACCGCCACGCTTGGGTTTGAATGGGCAGTAAAAGACATGCTTAAGCCAAAAGCGGCGCAAGCAAAAACTGAGTGACGCATGAAGTTCTCCCTTCCATATGGTCATTTATCGATGAGTGGTAAATTTAATTGTTATGTTATAACATAACAAACATATCAGGCGTCACTCCCTGAATCTAGCGCTGTTTGATTTTTAGGTTGTATAAGGAAATACCAAGATGTTGATTGAGTGTCACAATATGTCCGTTCGCATAGGGAAACGGAATATTCTCAGCAATATCAATTTGTCAGTACAGGCAGGTGAAATCATCACCCTCGTTGGCCCCAACGGTGCTGGCAAAAGTACACTCTTCAAAACCCTTATTGGTGCCCTATCCCCTAGCGCTGGCCTATTAAACAAAGCTTCTGATTTGCGCATCGGGTATGTTCCTCAGCGTTTATACATTGATGACACCCTGCCCATTACCGTCTCGCGCTTTATGAATTTACCCCGCGCACATTCACGCGAGGTAGTGACACAAGCACTCGCAGATGCAGGCGTTGCGGGGTTAGACAAACAACAGGTTATGGACTTATCAGGCGGGCAATTCCAACGTGTTTTGCTCGCTCGTGCATTACTTGGTGAACCCAATTTACTGTTGCTTGATGAAGCCACACAAGGGCTCGACCATCGTGGCACCGCTGACTTTTACCGACAAATCGCCAAAGTCAGAGAAACACGCGGGTGCGCGATTGTCATGATCAGCCATGAACTGCATGTGGTGATGAAACAAACAGATTGGGTCATTTGCCTGAATGCGCATATATGCTGCCAAGGTGAGCCTGACGTTATCAGTGACTCACACGAATACCGCGCCTTGTTTGGTCTTGATGCACAAGACGATACCGCATTGAATCTGCGCGAATCTCGCCGCCAACCTGCTACCGGAACGTGCTAAATGTTTGATGATTTCTTAATCCGCGCAATGCTCGCCAGTGTCGGTGTCGCACTGGCTGCTGCCCCGTTAGGGTGCTTTGTTGTTTGGCGACGCATGGCGTATTTCGGCGATGCAACGGCACACGCCGCGGTGCTGGGCGTGGCACTTTCACTCACGTTATCGACCCCGATTTTTGCGGGTGTGTTGGTTGTATCTCTATTAATGGCAATGACGGTTTCAGGCCTGAGTGGGCGAGGATTTGCCATGGATACATTACTCGGTGTGATGGCACACTCTTCTTTGGCGATAGGTCTTGTTGCCGTTTCTTTTCTTTCTGGCGTTAGGATTGACCTGATGTCTTATCTCTTCGGCGATATTCTTGCTGTCGGCCCCAAGGATCTTTGGCTGATTTGGGGCGGCGCAGCGTCAGTATTATTACTCATCGTGTCCCGTTGGTCTGGGCTACTTCTCTCTACATTAAACCCCGACCTTGCACTTGCGAGCGGCTTTAATCCTAAACGCGAGCAATTCATCCTTACCCTCTCCCTTGCCATTGTCGTCGCCGTTGCCATTAAAGTCGTCGGTGTACTTCTTATCGCCGCCATGTTGATTGTGCCCGCCGCAACGGCGCGCCCTTTAAGCCGAACGCCCGAAGTCATGGCGGTAATGGCGGCGCTTATCGCGGTATGTGCCAGTGTCATCGGCCTTCGCAGTTCCTACGTGTTTGACACCCCTACTGGCGCAACCATTGTGTGTGTTTGCACCGGGCTGTTTATGGTCACCAATATCGCCACAAAGTTGTTTGTGCAAGGTCGCGAAAGGTTTGCTTCATCCAAAGAAAATTAGGGAGAATCACTTGCTGAGAAAAAATCCATCAGGCCATTACCCGAACGTGTCTGAAAAGGCATTCATTGATCCTACCGCCATTATCTGTGGTCACGTCATCATTGAAGATAACGTGTTTGTGGGGCCTTATGCGGTGATCCGCGCGGATGAAGTGGATGACACGGGTAACATGCTCCCTATCATCATTCAACGCGACTCCAACATCCAAGATGGGGTGGTGATCCACTCTAAAAGCGGCGCGGCAGTGTCTATCGGTAAGCAGACATCCATTGCTCACCGTTCAATTATTCACGGTCCTTGTACGATCGGAGACGATGTCTTTATCGGGTTTAACAGCGTGATGTTTCGCACCACGATTGGCGATGGATGCGTTATTCGTCATAACTGCGTGGTGGATGGAACCGACCTTCCACCCGCCTACCATGTCCCACCAATGACGAACATTGGCCCTGGGTTCGATCTCAATTCGATCGAAAAAGTCCCGCCTGAATATTCCAGTTTTTCAGAATCCGTTGTTGAAGCAAACAATGCCTTAGTTGAAGGCTACAAAAGGTTAGCGAATGAATTCTAATGCCGCCCCAATACTCGCCGTTCCCACAAACATCATTACCGGCTTCTTGGGGGTCGGTAAAACATCGGCGATTTTACATTTACTGAAAAACAAACCGTCTAATGAACGCTGGGCGGTATTGGTGAATGAGTTTGGTGAAATTGGCGTCGATGGCAGTTTGTTTGAAGGCACACACACCAAACAACAAGGTGTGTTTATCCGTGAAGTACCTGGTGGGTGCATGTGCTGTGCGGCGGGGCTTCCTATGCAAATTGCGCTGTCACAACTGCTTTCTGAAGCAAGGCCAGATCGTCTGTTGATCGAACCAACAGGGCTAGGCCACCCTAAAGAAGTACTGGAAGTGCTGACATCCGAGTATTACCAAGAGGTGCTCGCGTTGCAAAAAACGCTGACCTTGGTGGATGCAAGAACCCTTTCCGACGAACGATACACCAACCACGCCACCTTTAATCAGCAGATTGCGATGGCAGATTTAATCGTCGGCAATAAAGTCGACTTATACCGTGAGGGCGACACAGCGAAGTTGGCTAACTATGTCAGAACGCACGCTGCGCCGCAGACCGAGATTGTTTTAACCCAAAACGGCGACATTCCGTTTTCTCTTCTGTCTGGCCCAAGTGCGAACCACTTGCTGAACCCACCTGGTCACCACCACCATCATCATCACCACAAACAAGACAAGCCATTGGCATCTGAACTTCCCCTGCCTGAAAGCGGTTTTCTTAAAGCAGAAAATAGAGATGAAGGTTACTCAAGCATCGGTTGGCGCTTTTCTGCGAGTAAAGTCTTCGACTATCAAAAGCTCTCTGCATTTTTATTAACCATTCGTGCGGTGAGAATGAAGGCGGTGTTTATTACAAATACCGGCGTGTTTGGCTATAACCTCACCCTAGACGCGTTGGAAGAGTTGGAATTGGATGATGCGATGGAAAGCCGCATCGAGATTATCTCTGATCAACAACACGATGATTTGGAACCTAACTTGTTAGACTGCATGCTTGCCTAACGCCTCGCATCAACGCTAAATGGGCTAACGTGTTAGCCCTTTATCCCCCTTTGTTGAGCCTTTAAGACAACATACACTTTGGAAATTTTTCCAGTGCGGTATGCTAGTTACTCGGCCAACAAGGAAACGTTTTGCCATGTTTTTTCGTATTCTAAGCCTACTGATTGCGGTGGGCGTTATCGCACTTATTGTGACACCTGATGCACCCGATTCACTGCGTTGGATGGCATGGGTGTATCTGCTCGTCATGTGTGGCATTGGCATGATTGCCATGAACGGCCCGCGTATTCATCAATGGCTGGAAGAAAAAGAAGCAGCGTTGAAATCGCGGTTTAAGCGTTAGGTTCCCTTTGATAGCAAACCCTAAAGAGAAAGCTGGTCGCCTCAACACGACCGGCTTTTTTAATGTTCTTTCAACGATTAACGTCAAAAGTCGCGTTATCTCTTCTTACCTCTTTATTTTCTTTTCATTAAATGCTTCAGCAGTGCAGCTTCAGAGGCTGTCGCACCGCGTAACGGGCGACGAGGTAAACCTGCCTCAATACCATTCAATGCCAACCCCGCTTTAATCGCTTTAGGTATGCCACCAGCAACGATGAAACGCAGCATAGGAAGTTGTTGATAGAAGATATCTCTTGCTTCATCCAAATTCCCCTCTACCACACGTTGATAAAGCGCTTTGGGCTGCTTTCCAAGTAGATTAGGGGCAGCAGTACACCACCCTGACGCACCAGCACACAAGGCTTCAAGCGCAAGTGGATTGCTCCCATTAAAAAACGGTAACGCCCCGTTGGTCAGCGTAAACAGGCTATGCATGCGCTGAATATCACCGGTACTTTCTTTCACCATGGTGACGTTTTCTATCTCATTGAACATACGCACTAACAATTCAGGTGACATATCAATGCCGCTTGTCGCGGGGTTGTTGTAAACCATGATGGGCAATGAAATCGCGTCTGATATTTCTTGGTAATAGTTGAAGATTTCTTGATCAGTTAACTTCCAGTAGGACACTGGAATGATCATCACCCCATCGGCACCGATAGATTCGGCATACCTTGCTTTGCTGATAGCCTGTAAGGTCGTTAACTCTGAAATACCCACAATAACAGGCACTCGGCCTCCGACTTTTTGGATGGTGAAGTCAGCAACTCGTCGCCACTCATCTAGGCTCAGGTAAGCGCTTTCCCCAGTGCTGCCTAACGGGGCAATCGCATCACTGCCATTGTCGATAAGGTGTTCTAACGTTTCACCAAGCACCTCAAAATTAATGCTGCGCTCGTCTGCACTGAAAGGCGTGATCGGGTAAGAAATAATGCCAAATAGGTTCACAATGCTTTCCTCTGTTTGACTCAAATACAATCGGGGTGGGTTTTCAAAACTTGTCTCGCGTAGTAAGCAAAATTGACCTTATTTCGCTTATCCGTCGACACCCAGTCATGCGCTTCATTAGCCAGTTCCGGTAATATTTGCTGAATCTGTCCCGCTGCCATCGCGAGCAGTTGAAGCTTGGCAGCTCGCTCAATCAAAATGGCGAGATTACAGGCCTCTTCAATGGTTTTACCCGTGACCAATTGGCCATGGTGAGCCAACAAAATCGCACGTTTGTCACCCAATGCCTTTGAAATAAGGATCCCTTCTTCATTGCCTACAGGCACACCCGGCCAATCAGCCAGAAACGCACAATCATTGTACAAACCACAGGTATCCATATGCGAAACCGTAAGCGGGACTTTCAACATCGACAAGGCCGCCACATAGGTTGGGTGGGTATGAATAATGCAGTTCACCTCAGGGTGTTCTTTGTAAACCCAGGTATGAAAGCGATTCGCGGGGTTTGCCATACCTTGCTGATCGATCGGCTCTAAATCTTGATCTACCACCAAAAGGTTTTCTGCGGTGATTTCATCAAAGCCCAACCCAAATCGTTGTGTAATAAAGGTGTTCGGTTTATCTGAGCGACAGGTAATTTGTCCCGCTAGCCCTGAATCGTGTCCTTTGGTGAACAATATGCGGCACGTTAACGCCAGCTTTTCCCTATCTGTTAAGGCAGGGTCTGGTATTTGCGCCTTCATATTGGATTTGGCCATTTCCATCAACGTGTTCTTACTAAAAGCGTCAGTTTTCACGATATTTCCTCCGTAGACATTGCGTCCATTGACGACAAAATCCACAATAGTCATTCTCTGGACCCTAAATAACAGCCAGTTTTTCTTTCTTTACTGGTCCAGGTGGAGGGGTTCATGCTTCGCCCTTGGCAAACAAAAATTTGGTTAACACGACAGCGCGGAGAATCTATTCATACAACGTTAAGCAATCAAATTGCTGACGATATACGTCTGGGCCGATTGGCGTCTGGCCACTTAATGCCAGGAACACGGTCACTCGCCACACAGCTCGGCGTGAATCGAAAGACGGTTCAGTCTGTTTACGAAGAGTTGGAATCTCAAGGTTGGTTGGTGTCGAAGCCGCGTCGGGGAACCTACGTCGCTGACATGCTGCCTGAATCTTCACTATCGAGAGAACATCAGCATCTTGTAGATTTGGGGCAAGGTGAGTGTAGCCATGAGGAACGCGACGTAATAAAAGAGGCCGTGAACTCAGCGCCATGCTCACACATGCTCATGCCTTCCTCCGTTATTGCGCCTAATGCAAATGACGGCATTCCAGATACGCGCCTTATTCCTTACGAACTGCTCTCCCGCGCATTCCGTCGAGCCATCGTACAAACAAGTCGTCAATCCTATATGGGGTATGGCGATCCACGAGGCACCTTAGAACTGCGTCAATCGCTCCAACACATGCTAAACATGGACAGATTCATGAATGTCTCAACCAATCAGGTATGTGTTGTGCGTGGCAGCCAAATGGCAATCTATTTGTCTTCTCGCGTTTTGAACCCAGAAAATGGCGTGTTAGTGGTAGAAGCTCTTTCCTACACCCCCGCCATTGCGGCTTTTGAATCAAACGGCTTTTCTATTATTCGATGCAAGCAAGATGAACGCGGGCTCGATGTTCAAGATTTAGAGAGAATCTTAAAACAGCATAAAGTGGCAGGCGTTTACACCACGCCGCACCATCAATACCCCACAACGGTGTGCTTATCGATGGATCGTCGCCTCCAGTTGCTTCAACTGTCGAAGCGATACGAATTTGTGATCATGGAAGACGATTACGATCATGAATTTCACTATGACAGCCGCCCCATACCGCCCTTGGCAAGCCTACCTCATAGCGAGAACGTGATTCATATGGGATCGCTTTCTAAAGTGTTCGCGCCCGGTTTAAGGTTGGGCTATATGGTCGCCAGTAACGCCTTCATCGACCGTGTCGCGCAAGAGATCACCCTCATTGACCGACAGGGCAACACCGTCACTGAACTGGCTGTGGCAGACTTAATGCAATCGGGAGATGTGAAGAAGCACATTCGAAAAGTCCGTAAGATTTACCAAGCACGGCGTGATGTCACTGCAACAGAGTTAACACGTATTTTCGGCGACACAATCACGTTCACCTTACCCGCTGGCGGATTAGCGTTATGGATCGATATATCTCAACTACTGAGCAAAAAATACCGCGACCACCTCGAACTCAAAGATGCTAACCTCTCTGCTTTGTTTGACGGCCATGTGGTCGTTAGCACGGATAAAACACAAGACGCGGGTAATCTGCGGGCGCATATACGGTTCGGCTACGGAGCACTCACTGAGGAAGAAATCACCGTGACGCTAGAGCAGCTCGCGGACAAATTGAAGGGATGAGCATCATAAAGGTAAAAAGGGTTGGCAATGCCAACCCTTTTTCAATCTATAGCCACGCTAACGTGATTGGATGTATAGAACGCTTCGCTTACAGTCTTTTCAGCCAGATTTCTGCGGCTGATGGTTTGCGATCTTTGTTTTTGTTCTTTTTCTTGCCGCTACCCGCAGGTTTTGCCATTGGTTTAGCCACATTCGCGAGGGCTTCTGCAACAGACGCATCGACTTCAAAGCCTGCGACTTCTTCGCGCTCAAGGCGAAGTTTGTTCTTCTTCTCGATGATGCTGAAATGGTGGTAGTCCTCATGATCGAGAAGCGAAAGCGCCAAACCGACTTCACCTGCACGGCCACTTCGACCAATGCGGTGCATGTAATCTGCTGGGCTACGTGGCAAATCAAAGTTGATCACCACAGGCAGTTTTTCGATATCCAGACCACGCGCCGCGATGTCTGTCGCGATAAGCACGTCGATTTCACCAGATTTAAAACCATCCAGCACACGTGTACGCGAACCTTGGCCTTTATCACCGTGGAATACTTCCGCCTTAATACCGCGTTTTGCCAGTTTCTCTGCCAAGTGTTCACAATGCTTTTTCGCATTCACGAAAATCAGCGCTTGTCGCCACGCGTTCTGTTGAATTAAATGCGCAAGAACGGCCGTTTTTTCACCTTGGTTCACGGTGAAAACACGTTGAACCAGTGTGCTTGCATCAGCACTTTGCAATTGAAGTTCGACAGGGTTGTTCAGCAACGCGTGAGCAAGCGATGTCACTTCTTCAGGGAAGGTCGCTGAGAACAATAGGGTTTGTTTTTGCTTTGGTAACAAGGCCAACAGCGCAGAAAGCTCTTCGGTAAAACCAAGGCTTAGCATGCGGTCAGCTTCATCAAGAACCAGGGTTTTCACGCGATCAAGTTTAATGGCATTGCTTGAAATCAGATCAAGCAAACGGCCCGGTGTTGCCACCAGCACATCTGTGCCGCCACGCAATGCCAGCATTTGCGTATTGGCAGACACGCCACCAAATACCGCTACAGTTTTTACCGCGCCATTAAAATGCACAGAGTAAGATTTAATGCTGTCTGCAACTTGCTTTGCCAATTCGCGGGTTGGTACCAACACCAAGCCAGTGACATAGTTACCTTTGCCGCCTTTTGACGTGCCGCCCTGCTGTTCAACAATGTGTTGCAGCATTGGCAGTGCAAAGGTGGCCGTTTTACCTGAACCAGTATTCGCCCCAGCAATGAGGTCGCGCCCTGCTAATGCACTTGGGATTGCTTGCGCTTGAATAGGCGTTGGCTGCTGATATTCCAACTCGGTTAAACGTGCTAACAGAGGAGAAATAAGGCCGAGTTCAGTAAAGTTGGCTGGCGTCTTTGCAGTAGTCATTAAGATAAAAGGCTCAAAGCTAAAATGATAGCCGAACATTTTAGTGTATTTCGCCCCTACTCAGTTAGTGATATTGATCACTATCCGTCTTTCGTCCACTGTGCAGATCTGCCTCTTGGGCGAGATCTCGCTTGTTCTATGGATTGGAAACATCAAGATTCAATGTAGAAACAAGGTATTAGCGACAAAATTCATGACACTCCTGTTCAACACGGATCAGAGCATCACTTTTTCTGGTTTGTCCTAACGACGAGCAGAAAAACACGATGAAGGGAAAATTAAAGCACTTGGGTCACACAGTGCTTCGTTAGCGATTCATAGGCTGCCTGCATGTCTGTCAGAAAGGCATCGGAATTCTCAAACGCGTCCAGTGGCTCCCCCACAACCACATCACAATTGAAAGGCACAAACATCGCCGTGCCTTTGGGCAGGGATAGCCCAAGACCGCGCATCACCACGGGAAGCACCGGGCATTTGTCATACTCACTGACCAAATGATAAATGCCCTTTTTCAACCCACTCATCACTTCTGGCTCACCGCGGCTGCCTTCAGGAAACACCAACAAAATATCGTTATCACGCAGTGCACGGTGGCACTCATCAAACAATTTGTCTTTATCCGCCCCAGAATGCATCCGTTTAATGGGAATAATGCCAATCACATTCAGCGATAGCCAAGAGACAAAACGGTTCGAGAGAAAGTAATCAGCGGCAGCAACAGGACGCACTTTGTGCACTTGGCTAATCGGAAACAACGCGAGCAACACCAGCGTATCAAGATGGCTATTGTGGTTGGCAGCAAGCACTGCTGGACCACTCACGGGGAGCTTGTCTCTGTTAATGACATTGAGGCCAAGCGCAATGAACACCAATGGCTTTACTATCAGCAGCACAAACAACACTTTTAGTACTTTCGGCAACATAATCAATAATATAAGTAATAGATATAATGAAAAAACAATGGCGCTGTAAACATCAAGCTATCCACGCGATCAAGAATACCGCCATGCCCAGGGATGAGATGACCCGTGTCTTTGATTTTCAAATCTCGCTTCACTGAAGAAATGACCAAGTCCCCAATAAATCCGCTTAACGAAATGATCAACCCTGCGACCATGCCTTCTAACGGCGTAAGCGGCGTCAAATACGGTGCCGCAAAATAGGAAAGCACGACGATGGTAATACCGCCGCCGATAAACCCTCCCCACGTTTTGTTCGGGCTGACTTTCGGGATGATTTTCCGCTTCCCAAAACTCTTCCCGCACACATATTGGCTAACGTCGTTTAGCTGAGTAAATATCAGGAGGAAAAGCAGCATACCGAGGGATCCCGCATCGGGGTTTTTGCTTGGAAGCACCAGTAAATACGCCATGTGGCTGAGGCAAAATACCGTCAACATCATTGACCAGTGAATCATCCCCGCTGAGCGAATAAATCCGTTCGTATCACCAATTAACACCGCCACCATCGGCAGATAAAGAAACATGTAGACGGGAATGAAGATGATAAACATCCCGTACCATTCAATGGAGAGCCAGTAATAGTGAAGCGGAATGGAAAGATAGGCCCAGAAAATGACCCGTCGGTCAGCTAAGCGTATTGGCACAATAGAAAGAAACTCTTTCAACGCCATAAAACTCAGAAAACCGAAGAAAACAATGGTGTACTGAAGAGGCAAGAAAAGCGCGACAAAGATAATGCCCACCATCCACCACCAGGAGCGGATCCTGAGCTTTAATTCCAGAAAATCGCCATCGGGCGTGGTGCGCGATTTCCAAAGATACACTGCCGTGCCCGCCACAAGCGCGGCGAAAACAGAGACCATCACATGCTGAGAATGAGGAAGAATAGAGGTCATTGTTTATCCCCATCTTTCAACGCTGTACCTTCAACGTCCTGATAGATGAACACCAAACGTCGCCAACATGTCACTAAGCTGCCTAGCAGCATCACAACAAGCGCCAATTCGATGATGTTGACAGGAAGATCTGTAAAAAAGCCTGTCAGATTCTGAAGAAAGAGCACCACGAGAGCGCCCGTTAACAACGCCATGCGATGTTGCTTCGCCATGGGGCCACGAAAATCCGCTTTCGTTCCCATGCTGACACCCAACACGCGGATATACGCCGTGAGAACAGCGACCAGCGCACAGGCCCACGCCAAATACATCCCGCTTTCATGTTGCGTGGCAAAGCCTACGCCAATGATAAATAAAGGATCGGCAATGCGATCAGGCACATCGTTGAACAGCTCACCGGATGCGGTACTTTTTCCGCCTTCAATGGCGACCATGCCATCAAACAAATTACACAGCAGGCGACTTTGAATACACAGTGCCGTCACCAGTAAAAGCACACTGGATGCAAAAAAATGGTACCCAAGCATTGCCGCAAATCCCAATGCGGCAAACACAATGCTCATCAACGAAATCTGATTCGGCGTAATATCGTGATTGTTAATCCACACAGCGATGCGTTGCGTGAGAGCACTCTGTCGCACCGCTAACGGACGACGACTCGCGTCATTGATTTTGGGGTCCATCCATCCTCTCGACATAATCCATTAATTTAACGATATCTTAGCGTTACATCTTTATTTCACATACGGCGTTAGACGCGTTTTTGCATATAATGTCAAAAATGCGAATCACCTATTTTTTTAAAACGAAAACAAAAGATTGCATCATCAACTGACGTAATCAGCATTGCGCTTCAAAGCATTCGGCCAATTTCTTCACACCTTGGCGAATATCTTCTAAAGAACTGTTGCCAAAACCCGCCACCAGCGTGCGGTGCATCCAATCTGGCACCTCATCCACTGTCTCAGCATCGCAGTAAAATGCCAGTGTACGGATCGTGACACCCTTTTCTTCTAGCAATGCTTTAGCCTCTAACGCCGTTAATCCGCCTTGCCATCGGAACGTGACATGCAGCCCTGCAGCTTGGCTGATGACCTCCATGCGATCGCCGAAATGTTCATGCAATGCCTGAACAAATACCCGCTGCTTTTCTTGGTACAAGGTGCGCATTTTTCGGATGTGACGCAGGTAATCCCCTTCAGCGATGAACTCCGCCAAGACTTCTTCAATGTGCATCGCAGAGTCACCGCCGATGGCATCTTTCACGCTCAAGCATTTCTCGACAAGAGATTCCGGCACCACCATGTAACCGACACGAATCGCAGGCAGCAGGGTTTTACTGAAGGTGCCGACATAAATGACATTCGCGGCGTCGCCATGAAACTTGGTCGCGAGCCCCTGCAAGGAAGGATAAGGGCGGTTAGCGAATTGAAACTCGCTGTCGTAGTCATCTTCAATGATCCATCTTGCCTGTTTGCCGTCGGTTTTCTGCGCCGCCCACTCAATGCATCGCATACGATCATTGGTGTTTAAGCTCGTGCCCATGGGGTATTGATTGCTCGGCGTCAGGTACACCGCTTTGCCATCAAACTGATCGAGCAATGAAATGTCTGCCCCCGTTTTTGCGTCCACAGGCAAATAAGACACATTGATATGGCTACGATCGAGCACCTTACGCATTTGCGCGTAGCCGGGGTTTTCCATCATCACCTTCTCACCCGCCTCAAGAATGGCGTTAATGGCGATATACAGCGCTTGTTGTGCGCCCACAGTAATGATGATGCGCTGCGGCGACGCATCCACTGAGCGGCTAAATGACAAGTAGTCACTCAGGGCTTGGCGAAGCGCAAGATTGCCCTGAATGTCATTCTGCCCACCAAGGTGCGCGCGTTGAAAGTGGCATTGCAGCGATCGTGCCCACTTCTTGTGGGGAAACTGCACAAGATCGGGTACCCCAGGCGCGAAAGGTCGATTTCGAACATGCGCATCAAACGGTGGACGTTGATCCGTTTCCTTCCCTTCTAAGGGCAAGTCTGAAAGAGAAGGAGGCGGCACAGATCCTTGAAGATCGCCCTGCGTGTTCGTGTGTAAATAGTGATCCGGCGTTGCCCATTGAATGAAATACCCTGCCCCGCGTCGGCTCTCAATGTAGCCCTCGGCTTTCAATTGCTCATACACCGCTGTGACCGTGTTGCGACTGACGCGCAATTCTTCCGCCAACAAGCGGGTTGCGGGTAAGCGTCCGTTTGTCGGCCACTGGCCATTCAAAATCTTGTCTTGAATCGCAAGGTACAAAGCACTTTGCTTAGACGTATTGCCCGCATCTAATCGTAAATCACCGATATCAATGGGTTGCATGGTATCCCGCCTCAAAATTGGATCTATTGAGTTATTAAAACTGGCTCTATTTAAGGTGCCAGTTTACCCGTAGATTGCAAGTCAACGGACAAACAAAAACAAAATAGCGCCAAAAAAGGGGAATGTGATGACAGTAGGAACAACCGAGAGAACACGCGTAAGAAAAGGCGCACACAAGGCAGTGAAAGACCAAGAGGCGCTATACAGCATCATTGATGAATCCAAGCTGGCGCACGTCGCGTTTAGTGACAAACGCGGCCCCACTGTCATCCCCATGCTTGCTTGGCGTATCGGCAACAACATCTACATCCACGGTGCGAAAAACAGCCAAATGTTAAGGCACCTGAAAAATGGCGAGCCGTGCAGCATGACCTTCTCAATACTCGATGCGTGGGTATTGGCACGCTCGGCCTTTCACCATAGTGCGCACTATCGCTGCGCCATGGCATTCGGTCGTTTTTCAGTGGTGGAAAACAATGAAGAAATATCCGTCGCGCTGGATGCTTTTCTAGAGCAAATCGCACCGGGACGAAGCAAAGAAGCGCGCCCCGGCAATGAAAAAGAACTCACCGCCACAGAAATGCTGGTGATGCCGCTGGATGAAACCTCGGTGAAAATTGGACGTCACGGTGTGAACGATGATTTGGCAGACATGGACATTGATGTGTGGGCGGGTATTTTGCCGTTTCGCACCGTTGCAGGGCCGTTGGAACCAACATCTGACAACAAAGTTAGCGAAGTGCCAGACTATTCCAGCGCATACGAAGGCCGTTGGCATAACGAGTAAAACCAACATAGTTGCATGATTATGCATTCCTCGAGTGTATCGTGCTTGGGGAATGCCCATCACCCTGATATATTGAATTTTCGTCTATCAGGAGAGGACAAGGATGAGCACATTCAATCGGGTAGCCATTGTCGGCGGTACCCACGGCAACGAATTCAGCGGAATTTACCTTCTTAAAAAGTGGCAGGCTTCCCCTGCACTGATCAGCCGCTCGAGCTTTGAAACGGAAACACTCTTTGCTAACCCCAATGGCTTTCGCGATAACAAACGCTATCTCGACGTCGACCTCAACCGACAGTTCCTTCCTGCCGATCTCGCGAACATGGAATTAAGCAATTACGAGCAAAGCCGCGCCAAAGTGATCAACGCGCAGCTTGGCCCGAAAGGCAATGCCCGCACTGATTTGGTTATCGACTTGCACAACACCACCAGCAACATGGGCCCAACCATCATCTTGCTGAAAGCCGATGCGTTTAACACCCAGCTTGCTGCGTATGTGTCTTCACGTATGGCAAACGCCGTTATTCTGTTTGAAGACCATTGTTCGATGGAAGAGCATTACTTCCTCTGCTCAATCGCAGACCAAGGCATCATCGTAGAAATTGGCCCGCAACCACAATCCGTGGTTCGCCAAGATGTGCTGGATTGGATGGACGAAATGACCGCCCACATTCTGGATTTTGTGGAACTGTTCAATAAGAACGAAGTGCCTGAGCTGCCAGCGACGGTTTCTGCCTACCGCTATGAAGAAACGCTAAAGTTGCCAGAAAGTGAAGACGGCGAGCGCCTAGGCATGGTGCATAAGAATGTGCAAGATGCTGACTTTACCGTACTGCGCAACGGCGACCCCATCTTCACCCTGTTTGACGGCTCAGAAGTCTGCTGGGAAGGCGATTACGATGCCTACCCGCACTTCATCAACGAAGCCGCGTATTACGACAACAACCTTGCGATGTCGCTCGGTAAGAAAGTCGACATTGAAGTGATTCGCTAAGCGTTCATTGATGCGAGTATGAAAAAAGCGCCGTATAAAAACGGCGCTTTTTGTTTTGTGCGAAGCACATGTTTTCGCGTGGCTTAACGCTTAGTCAATGTCGCAATCATTGCAACGTTGCAGTGACATTTCATGTTCAAAAACGGCGTCGTTACCTTCTGCTAGAAGCTCTGCGATTTCATCCGCCACTTCTTGCTCATCTTCCGCTTTCACTTGGCTCGCAAGGTCTTCTTCTGAGTAACCGTAGAAATTAAGCAGTAAGTAATCGCGCGCTTCCTCTTTTGTACACGTCACGTTCACCGAAAACTCTTGCTCTACCTTGCCTTGCGCAATAATCGCCGCCATTTGTGCAACGACATCCTCTTTCATCGCTGCCGTTAACCAACCAAGATCGGTGCTTACTTTGGTATTTTTACAGTTAAAACAAGGCGCTTGATGAAAGTAATATTGAAAATCAGTCATGGATAATTTTTCGTTAAGTGTTTTGAAGCAAGATTATGAGCGTTTTTTTGGAAAATACTATCTCAATAGGTTCGGAAGAGAGGATTGCCCTGGATGACTTAGGGCGCGATGCAATGTAACCCTACCTTCAAAGCAACCTACAAACATTTGGTCACACTGGAAAACCCTAAAAAGTTGCCATCATAGCCAGTATGAGAAAGATGGTTGTTATCTTAAATTCTATGGTCAGAGATAGCGGCATGTGGGATGAAAAATCATTAATGTCATAGTCGTTTGTTAGCCATCTTTAAAGGCGATGACACCTAGCTTGAAATTCTGTGGACAGTATTCTTTCACCACGTTCCTGAGACTTTACGTAAGCGTCATCAGAAACTAAAAATGTACCTTTTAATTTTGTCGTAACCACCCCTTGCAGCCAAACATAATACGGTCTTAGATTATTTGCTACTTGCTCAACTGTAGTTTGATTACCAGTTTCTTTCATAACAAATACCAAGGTAAAGGACACATTGGACTCATCTGCATATTTGAAAGCATGTGTGAGTGCGCCAATAAACGCTTTTCTATCTGACTTTGTCTCACTTTCAAGCACAATTTGAATCGTGCCACTAGCATCCTTTATTGAGATGTCTGGTCGATAATTGCCTATTACAGATATGTTTTGACCATTACTCGAGATTTCATGACCTAAAGGCAGTTTATGCGAAAAACTTTTAAACTCAGAATCTTTCAAAGCTTCGGACTCCATATCGACTGATGGCTAACGCCTGCATCTAGCGAATCCCCTCAAAATTCCTCTTTTAAACAATGAGAAAGACGCGCACCGTACCTTTTGATCTAATGAATTTCGCCAAAAACCACATTCCAACAAGAGGAATTACCGATGCGCGATATTCAAATTCTACAAGATACATTAACTAATCAGTGTCCCACTATTCATAAAAAACGGCTTCATTCTCTCCTACTTGCGACTCAATCCTCACTCGATGGCGCTGATCTAACACTCACAAAACTTGGTCGCTCACTCGACGTTAGGACGACCGCTAAACATGCTATCAAGCGTGTCGACCGACTGCTTGGCAACGCACAGTTACACCGTGAAAAAGATGAGATCTATAAATGGCATGCCAACCTTATTGCCCGCGCTAACCCTTGCCCTGTGATTTTGGTTGATTGGTCTGATGTGAGGGAACAACTTCGCTATATGACTTTACGCGCCTCTATCGCTCTCGATGGTCGCGCTGTCACCCTTTACGAGCAAGCGTTTGAATACGCACAATATAACTCACCAAAAACGCATCAACGTTTCCTCGATAAACTTGACGACATTCTCCCTCTCGGCGCCACACCTATTATTGTGTCGGATGCAGGCTTTCGAAACACCTGGTTCCGGCAAGTAGAAGAAAAAGGCTGGTTCTGGCTGGGGCGTGTTCGTGGTGAAGTCGCTATCAAACTTCACCGCCAAGATTGGCAATGCAATAAAGTACTCTATCCTAAGGCAAACGCTAAACCCGCCTACCTGGGCACCTGCCAACTGGCACGCCGCTCTCCTCTGGCTTGCCATGCTCATCTTGTGAAACAGGCTTCGAAAGGACGTAAGGTGCAACGTCATACCCGTACCAGTAAGAAGCATACGGCGTCTCGTCTCTTTGCCAAAAGCGCAAACGAGCCGTGGCTACTGGTGACTAATATCCCGAATGACACGCTAAACGCGATTCAGATAACACGCTTATATGCAAAGAGAATGCAGATAGAGGAAGCGTTCCGCGATTTAAAAAGTCCCGCATATGGACTGGCTCTTCGGCATAACCGAACCCGTTGTATCAAGCGCCTCAACATCTTGTTATTAATTGCGCTGCTGGCAGAGGTACTGATGTGGTGGAACGGTCTGATTGCGACAAAAGCTAAATGGCAATACGACTTTCAAGCCAACACCATTAAGCATCGG